>JBKQNU010000087.1:0-28902 GCA_052145815.1 Occallatibacter sp. | reverse complement strand
GCGCCTACGCTCCAAAACTACGCTTCCCAAGCTGCCTAAGACACACTCATCAAGTGTCCGCTAAAAAACAAGCGGACACTTGATGACACACTCTACCTCCGGTCAAGAGGGACTCGGCGTACGCTTACCGCGGAACCGCCCACGGTAAAGGAGGAGAAACACGATGCATAACTTGATAGTGAGCTGTTTGGTCGTTGCTTATTTCTCAGCAAACGTATACGCCATCGTGAAGGTGCGGGTGTTTGAGTTAGCCCGTTCGCGCAAGCATCTCCTACTCTATGGCGTCCCCTTCATATTGTGGGGCTCTCTCATCCTGTTGGGATGCATGCTCATGAAGATCATGCGCCGATTCGATGAATGGGCCGCCTGATGGCCTATTGAGATAACGTATTGTGCGGACAGAGCTCCGAAAAACGTGGCTGAGAACCGGAGTGCATTGTCGACTCCGGAAACGAGCAGCGTGGATCAAGCCCATTGAAGCGATTGTCATCGTCTGTCATGATACCGAGCACTCTAGACCCGATCACCCTTGTCATGCGAACCCCGTTGCCCATCCTCAATTGCAGGCAAGAATAATCGGTACCCGAGAGAGATAGTCAGCGTCGGATCGATCTTCAGGCACTCGATGCTCTTCGCCAAACCGAGCAGGAAAGCAGGAGCCGGATAGGGTTGCGTGCTTGAGGTGACCAAGGGTGCCGTGCATGCCGACTCCGATGCTCGATACCGGGCAGCCGTCAACCCGGAGCCCTTCCTGCTGCGCAATGCCAAGCAGAGTCTCCCCAGCACCTGCTCCATTGACATGAAGAAGCTAATCGGCGATCAGGACCACATGGCGAAAGAGAACGGAGGTTCAGTCTCACTTTGGAGGTTACAAGACGATCTGATCATTGACGGCATTCTGAAAGCGCTGTTTGTAGCCAAGGTAAACTGCCGCGTCAAGCGGAAAGGACTCTGTTACCCTCATCGCGCGGTCCGACTCCCTTCCTTCAGTCGAAAACAGGAGAGGTTACAAGGAAATCACCGGACTGAAAGCTGAGTTTGCTAGAAGCAGGCTCCAAAATCGCAGTTAACGCGGACTACCAAGTCTCTAACGCAAGCAGTTGAGGCTGGCCCTGGTTCCCGTTTACGACCGAAGACCCTATGACTGCCTCGAAGTTCTTCTTACCTGAGGGCATGGCTCGCAGCAGCTGGCTCAGGTACTTCCCATGGGTCAGGAACTCTACCGCAGCCTTATTACCGGCACCACCCAATCCTGCGGAGATGATTGTTGGCTGCCCAGTCTCCTGATCTGTGAATCGAGCGATCAACGCAAAGTCCTGCACCTGCTGTGCGCTGGTCTGGTGAAGAGGTAGCCGCCAGACCCGGCCACTCGGATTCTGGCTGTCGTAGATGCGAAGCTCGCCACTGGTTGTCGTTGCCGTGTAGTCCATCCGGAATCGCAACCGGCTGAGTGCCCTCAGTGTCCACTGATTCGTGAGTCCACCGAGCAACAGCACCGGCGTTGCTCGCAGATCTGCGAGGCTCGTATCCGGGCTCTTCTTAAGCGTGAATTTGCGCCCATTGGCATCGAGAAACGTCACCATGCCCGTTAGTGCCTGGACATCATCGAAACTGATGATGTTGACCTCAGCCACATATTCGGCCCAGGAAAGTTCCTGAAGAGATTTTGTTGAAGGGACGACGGGCTGCCCGATGCAGATTGTCACGGGCTGCCCTTGCTGCCAAAGCGGAGCCCAGACCTCATCCACAGGCCGACTATGCGGCCACATAAGCCATCCAACTGCGAGGGCAGCAAGCAAAACTGCCGAAGCAAGTACCACGTAAATGAACTTCCGGCTGCGATCGACTGCGACTGCTCTCGAAGGGGAGTTCGTCGGATGTTCCTCTACGATCCCGATCACCCTCTGGGGCTCGAGTTCGGGACGGCTCGCTGGGTGCTCTTGAGATGTCTGCCCGACCGTCGCTGCGATTTGGGCCGGCTCAGGAAACACAAAGGATGGAACGTAGCCCCCCGTCCGGATTTCGATCTGGACGTGATTCTTGCCGTCGATCTCTTGGTAATACTGGGCGATCCGCTTTCGAACCTCGGCCGCTGTCATGCGGACAATGGGATCAGCGTTGGTATCATAGGCCGCTTCGCGGCCGAATACCTCTGTTCCTATGACCCTCTCGCGCAGGAGATCGGTATCGCCTCTTAGAGCAGCTTCCACCATGTACCGCAGGAGTGCGGGATACCTTCGGCTCTGAATGAAGTGACGGCTGGTGACAATTTGCTCCAGTTCTGCCTGGATGGCGTCCTTTTGCCAGGATTTCAGAACCTCGGTTTCGGGTGTCATCCTCATTAAAGCGGCCGCCATTGCAGATGGTACGGGGATTGAAGCGCGCCCTGTCTGGCACTGGACGCACATTATATTCTAATTCGCTTGTTACGTGACCGATCAAGACGTAACGAGTCCCGACGAAACGGATGATAAAGTCCATTATTTCATCGTTTTATCGCTCGTTACGTGGTGTATCGGACCCGAACCACCCTTACGCGTTCAATCTTCGACTGCATAGTCTTGGCACGTTCCTGAAGCCTCGATTTTCAAAACAGTGTAGCGGATCAGGAACTTTGCTCAGGGCGGACCTCCGAGATTCTTCCGGTAGGCAAAAGCCCCGACAACGAGAGGAAACCTAATGAATAACCTTGTTGGGAGGCTTTCAAAACACTTGCGCCAGCCCTCGACCTTCGGTCGAGGCATCGTCTTGGGTGTCGTCGCATTGAGTGTTTTTGCCGTCTGCCCGAAGACGTATGCACAGCAGGTGACGGCCGATGCTGTCGGAAGAGTGACTGATCCCAGCGGCGCCGTTATGCCGAACGCACAGGTGTCGATTACCAACCTCGGAACAAACGAAACTCGAAAGACGGTAACCAACGAGCAAGGGGATTTCACCTTTAATCTGTTGCAAATAGGATCCTACAAAGCTCGCGTGGAAGCATCGGGCTTTAAGAGTGTCGAGGTTCCCGCGTTCGACCTGCAGGTTGGTGAGCGCCACCGTCTGGATGTTCAGATGACGGTGGGATCGCAAACTGAAGAGGTTACGGTAACGAGCGAGGCTCCCGCCTTGCAGACCGATAGCGCGACTGTCGGCCAAACCCTCGAGAGCCAGGCGGTGCAAGATCTCCCAACCGAAGGTCGCAACCTCTACAGCCTCGTGCAACTTGCGCCGGGCGCGAACGGCGGGCCGGCCAACGGAGTATCGAGCGGCAACCGCCCCGATGACCGTCGTCAGGCTTCGGAGGTTTCCGCCAATGGTCAGTCGGACGCGCTGAACAACAACCTTCTGGATGGTATGGACAACAACGCGGTCGGAAAAAACACCATTGAAGTGCGTCCATCCATTGATGCCATCGCCGAATTGAGTGTCCTCACCAGCAGTTATCCCGCCGAGGTTGGCAACGTCGCCGGTGCGGTGGTGAATATGTTGACCAAGAGTGGCTCGAACGACTTTCACGGTACTGCTTACGAGTACTTTCGCAACGACATTTTCGACGGTCGAGACTACTTCTCAGGTGGCCTGCCTAAGCCGGAGTTGCGTCAGAATCAGTTTGGGGGAAGCTTCGGCGGGCCAATCCGTCACGACAAAACGTTCATCTTTGTCGACGCCGAGGATCTTCGAAAAGTAAGAGCGCAAACAACCACCGCCACGGTACCCACCCTTTACGAAGAGCAGCATCCAGGAGATTTCACCGATAACGCTAGTTCCTCCTCTTACGTCCCTTCCTTCCTGATCGATCCGGCGGGATTGGCGTTCTTCAAGCTCTATCCAGCGCCGACATCGTCAGGATTCGTCAACAACTTTACCGCTTCGCCCAAGGGAACGCAGTACTCGTTCACTTCAGATGTGCGCGTAGATCACCACTTCAACGCGAATAATCTGCTGTTTGGCCGATACTCTTACAACAAAGCGGATACGCTTACGCCTGGACTCTTTCCAGAAGTGAATGGCATTCAACCCGGTGGGAACGTCTACGGATTCCAAGGAACCGCGCACGAAACAGCAATGAACGGGATGCTTGACTATACGAGAATCATCAAGCCGACCCTCATTTTGGAACTAAAGGAGTCCTACACGCGGTTTGTGAACCAGTACGTCACCCTCAACGAGGGGAACAACGCCAGCCAGACTCTCGGTGTCTCCAACATCAATGTGAATTCCGCGAACACGGGCTTGACCGGCATCTATCCCATAGGCTACGCCTCGCTGGGCGATGCCACGTTTGAGCCCGGGACGTTTACTTACAATACCTTCCAGGAGGCAGGGATCCTGTCGTACTCGAAGGGATCACACAGCATAAAACTCGGAGCTTCGCTGCTTCGCCGCCAAGCGGATTCGAACAACCTTGGATCGTACCCGCTGGGGCTCTTCTACTTCCTTTATGTGCCCCAGCTTGCGGCGATTGGCCTGCCCGTTAACTCGCTGGCTGATGTGCTGTATGGTGTGTCCATTGCGGGGACACGGCAGGAGAACCTCGTTCCGACGTACGGTCGCTTTTGGGCGACTGGCGATTTTATCCAGGACGATTGGCGTGTGACGCCGAAGATCACCCTGAATCTGGGCCTGCGCTACGACTTCATGACGCAAATGGCAGATGCGGAGAATAACCAGGCAAATTTTAATTTGGCCACCTCCCAGCTAGTCCTTGCAAGCAACTCCAATAAAACCGTGGGCGTGAATCCCAACTACGCGAACTTCGCTCCTCGCGTTGGCTTCTCCGCGTCTCTCACCAACAAGACCGTCGTGCATGGGGCTTTTGCGCTGAGCTTTCTGTCGAAGGATACGCAGCAGTTGATCCCTGGGGACCCTCCATTCGTGTCGTCGTATAATGCCTCTCCGCTGACCTTGGATTCGAGCAATGCTTTCTTCGCCTACTTCGGCGATATGCCTGCGCCAACTTCGCCGGGCACGAACCTGAGCACCTACTCTGGTGACCTGTATGTGAAGCCCAAGAGCTATCCCTCGAGCTACATGGAGGAGTTCAACTTGAGCATTCAGCAGCAGTTTGGACAGAATGTTCTTACTATTGCCTACGTGGGCGAATTAGGACGTAAGCTCCTCAATGCCGGGAATTACGACATCGATCTTCCAGCACCCTCACCGTTGCCTAACCCGGCGTCGCGGGCGCCATACGCAGCCACTCTGCCCGATGTTGGCGCCATCTACGAGTACCTGTCGGAGGGGTTCTCCGGCTATAACGGCCTGCAAACGAGCTTCACTCGCCATTTCATCCACGGCTGGAGTGCCAACGTCAACTACACCTGGGCGCACTCGATCGACGATGTCGCGGGATCAACTTATTCGGTCGAGCCGTATGGCCTGCTCCCTGGACAGGTTTCAACCTATGACAAGGGCAACAGCGATCTCGATTTGCGCCAGCGCATCTCTGCAAGTGCTACGTACGCCTTTCCCTTCACAAAATCCTTCACCGGAATGAAGAAGGCGTTCTTCAACGGATGGCAGATGAACGGAGTGGCCTTCTGGCAGTCGGGATCGCCATTTACGGTAGAGGACGGCAACCCGCAAATCAATGTGGCCTCGACCTCTATAGTTACCGCCGACCGCCCCAACCGCACAGGCAGCGGCCATCTCTCTAACCCTAGCATCAGAGAGTGGTTTAATACTTCACAGTTCGTACCTCAGCCCTTCGGGACGGCAGGCAATTCAGGCAAGAATATCCTGACTGGACCGCACCAGAGACGCGTGGACTTGTCGATCTTCCGCGATTTCCCATTTTTCGAGAAGACAAAGCTTCAGTTCCGCGCGGAGTCCTATGATGTATCCAATTCGCCGAACTTCGACCAACCTAATGCGGACATTAGTAATCCGGCCGTCGGGACTATCAGCGATTCTTTAGTGGGCTCTGATCAACGGGTATTCCAGTTTGCCGTGAAATTCAGCTACTGACATTGCAACAGGCGTTTGGGCCGTCCTGGTCCGCCGCTGCTGATCAGGACGACCCTTCGTTGTCCCCGGATGGCAATGAATCTGTATTTGTAAGTGACTGAAACGCTTGCAACGCGCGATCGCTCAAACGCCCTACTGTGCAGAAGAGGATTCTAAATGGAGCGAGTGATTCGCTTAGCCGCAGCGATTGTATTGGCCGCTGCTTCACTGTATGCCGTCGCCCAAAGACACGCAGAGCCCGGCTTATCGCGTCAAATATTGTTTGCGGACTCAGACTGGCAGTTCTTTCTGGGAGATCCTGCTGGTGCGGAGGCGAGTGCATTCGATGCTTCGCATTGGCGAACCGTGAACCTGCCGCACGATTGGAGCATCGAAGGAGCTCCCGATGAAAAGAATCTAACTGGCGCGGGCGGAGGCTATTTCCCGGCGGGTGTCGGGTGGTATCGAAAGACGTTCAGCGCCTCGCCGAGCTGGATGAATAAACGAGTGAGCGTCGAGTTTGATGGAGTCGCCTCGAATGCAACCGTCTACTTGAACGGGAAGAAGCTGGGGTTCCATCCATATGCCTACACGAGTTTCCGCTTTGATCTCTCTGTCGGATTAGATTTCAACGGGGTGAATGTCCTCGCCGTTCGCGTGGACAATTCCCAACAGCCAAGCAGCCGTTGGTACACCGGAGCGGGCATTTACCGGCATGTGCGGTTAGTTGTCACGGACCGGGTCCACATCGCTCCGTGGGGCGTCTTCTTGAGCACACCCGAAGCCAGAGAAGAAAGCGCAACAGTTTTGGTTCGAACGGAGGTGCAAAACGAAACCACCAGCAGCGCTGCCGTAACCGTGCAGACGACGATCTACTCAACGCTTAATAAACTCGTAGCGAGCGATCAGGAGACTTTGGAAATTGGCTCAGCAGGACAAAAGCAGGTCACTCAGAAGATTACAATTGCTCATCCCGAACTGTGGTCTCCTCAGTCACCTGATCTATATCGCGCTGTTTCTGAAGTCCTGCGGGACGGAAAAGTGATTGACCGAGTAGAAACCAACTTTGGCGTCCGGGCTCTCAAGTGGTCTGCTGAAAAAGGGCTTCTTCTCAATGGGCACTCCATCAAGCTCGCCGGTGGGAGCGTTCACCATGACAACGGCCCGCTCGGAGCAGCAGCCTTTGATCGAGCTGAGGTGCGAAAAATCGAACTCCTCAAGGCCGCTGGGTTCAATGCGGTGCGTTCCGCTCATAATCCGCCGTCCCCCGCGTTCCTGGATGCCTGTGACCGGCTCGGAATGCTTGTTCTTGACGAATCGTTCGACGTGTGGACAAAACCCAAGGTGATCTTCGATTACGCGCGCTTCTTCCCCGACTGGTGGCAGGCGGACATCGACTCCATGGTGCTGCGCGATCGCAATCACCCTTCCGTCATTTTCTGGGGCATCGGCAATGAGATTCCAGAAGGGTGGATGAAAGAAGGCGCGTCGATCGCAAAGCGTCTTGCCGACCGTGTTCGTTCACTGGACGGCACGAGGCCTTTGACCGAAGCGTTTCCCGGCGCCACCTATACGCCGAGCACCGACGCGGTCATGGCTCAGGTGGACGTATCCGGGTACAACTACAACCTCGGCGCGAATCAGGAAAGGGACCATCAGCGTGTCCCGAGCAGATTGATGATGACCACGGAGTCTCTGCCGCCAGCCGTCTTCGACGAGTGGAAACTCGTGCACGAACACTCCTACATTATTGGGGAGTTCGTGTGGACAGCGATGGACTATCTAGGTGAGGCGGGCGCCGGGTCCTGGTCTTACAAGGCGCCGAAGGAGGCGGACCAGCTTGGTCGATTCGACTCGATGTTGCGGCAGATGCTCGCGAGTATTGGGGCTAACGGCAAGAGCCCGTTCGACGGCATCTCGCCGCAGCAGCCGAGTCTGTCTACGAGTCCGTTGTTTCCCGGCTGGCCATGGCACGGCGCAGTTACCGGTGATCTGGACCTGATCGGATACCGAAAACCACAATCGCATTATCGAGACATTCTTTGGAACGGTGGCAACAGAGTCTTCGTCACTGTGCGATTGCCAGAGCCTGATGACAAGAAGATCGTCGCAATCGGCTGGACTGACTATCCGACGCTCCCGAGTTGGACATGGCCCGGCCTCGAAGGGAAGGAAATGCAAGTGGAGGTCTACGCCGGGACCGAAAAGGTACGTCTGTACCTCAATGACAAACTGCTTGGAGAGATGCCCACCTCGGTCGAGCATCAACGCAAAGCGATCTTCCACGTACCCTTTACGCCGGGCTCCCTGAAGGCGGTCGGACTGAATGGCGATCGAGAAGTCGCAACGGATGTCTTACAAACTGTGGGAGGCGCCACAAAGCTCGCCCTGCACGCAGATAGGACAGTATTGCAAGCTGACGGCGAGGACCTTTCATTTATTACCGTCGAAGCCCAGGATGCCCAGGGGCGCTGGCAGCCGAACGCCGCCAATGAAGTACAGTTCACAATCAGCGGTCCGGGCACGATTATTGCGGTTGGAAATGGCGATGAAATGAGCGCCGAGCCATACCAAGGGAGCCGCAGGTCGCTCTTCGACGGCCATGCGATTGTCGTGGTGCGGACGTCGCGAACACCAGGATCAATCCGCCTGTCTGCCACAGCAACCGGCCTCGATTCGAGCGAGGCTGAAATTCGCAGCAATCCCTCAACTGCTAGACCCGAATTGAAATGATGGAGTGGCGCAACCCGGACAAACGTGCAGGGGGTAGTAACCGCTCAATTCCACAATGCAGTGTATTCGCCAACCCGAAAGGTACTTACCGATGAAAAAGAGCTTTATCGCTTCAATGTTTGTCCTCGCTACAATGCCCCTTCTCGCCGCGGATTCATCTAGTGCCGCTGGAAAGTGGAAAATCCATAACGATATCGCTGGGAACGAAAGCGATCAGGAATGCACGTTCGCGCAAAATGACAAAGCGCTCACCGGCAGCTGCAAGACCGAGAACGGCGAGGTCAAAATCACAGGAACGGTCGACGGCAAGAAGATCACCTGGAAATATGAATCCGAATACAACGGTACCCCATTGACTATGAGCTACACCGGAACTTGCGACGACACCGGAAATATGAAGGGTGACGTTGACGTCGAGCCCTTTGGAGTGAGCGGTGAGTTCACAGCGACCCCGTCGAAGACAGACACGGGTGCACAGAAGTAAATTACGCGCAGGGTCAGTTCCGGGAAGCAACCGCCCCACCTACCCGAGCGCGGCGGGACTGGGCATCCGGAAACGACATCCGGCGCAATTCACTGACGAGAGAAGGACGTTGAGATGGATCGGAGAATGTTTGTGCAGTCAGCGGCCATCACTGGCGCTTTGGCCCTTTCCAGCGGCCGAATTCCAGCCTTTGGGATGGAGGACGCGAAGGTAGATACATATCGAATCAATATTCGTCCCCACGAAATCGCTGGGCCTCTTCCCCATTTTTGGGAAGAGTGCGCTGGCTCAGACCGGGCTATTGTCGGACTACGCCAACAGTGGCTTTCCGATCTCGAGAGATCTAAACGTGAAATCGGCATTAAGTCGGTTCGCTTCCATGGGCTCTTCAATGACGAGATGGGGGTCTGGCCGGGGGGGACGAAGCAGCCTAACTTCCTCTATGTCGATATGGTGTTTGACGCCATGATGGAGCGCGGTGTACGGCCATTTGTGGAACTGAGCTTCATGCCGGGTGGACTAGCCAGTGGCAGGAGCACAGCGTTCTTCTACAAGGGGAACACCACTCCACCAACAGATATGACGACTTGGGCTGAACTGATTCGAAGTCTCGGTGAGCACTGTGTCACCCGTTACGGAATCAAGGAAGTTGAAGCGTGGGCCTTTGAAGTCTGGAACGAGCCGAATCTCAAGTTCTTTTGGGCGGGAACTCAGGCTGACTACTTCGAGTTGTACCGGCATGCCGCCACGGCGTTGAAGGGCGTTGACAATCGCCTGCGCGTTGGAGGGCCATCTACGGCTGAGGCTGCCTGGGTGGGCGACCTTCTCGACTTCTGCGCCAAGGAAAAGCTGCCGATTAATTTTGCATCGACCCACATTTATCCAGACGACCCGCAAAAGATTGTCTTTGGGACCGATACACTTTACCCAATCGAAGAGGTAATTCCGCGGGCTCTGGGGAAGGTGAAAGAGCAGATAAAATCGTCCCAATTTCCGTCTCTGCCCCTTTACATCACCGAATGGAGTTCACAGAATCCGGCTTTTATCGCGCATACCGTGAAGGGCACAATCGGGCTCGCCGACATCCTTTCTTATTGGACATTCGACAACGTGTTCGAAGAGTTGGGCATTCCAAGGCAGTTCTTGAACAATGTATTTGGGCTTATCGGAATGCGAGGGATTCCGAGACCTTCGTATCACACCTTCACCTTGTTGCATAAACTCGGGGAAAGTCAGTTGAAGACCGGTGAAGGTCCGGTGCTGGCCACTAAGCGGACGGACGGATCGATGGCGGTCCTGCTCTGGAATCTCATTCCGCAGCCTCCAGGTCAGCATTCGGCCCAAGGCGATCCGGCGCTCCAAACGGGCGCGCAGTACGCGACTGAAGGAGCGACCAAGGAATTCGTGCTCGTCTTTGAAGGGGAGCACAAGCACCTGAAAGGACAGATCACCCGCGTCGACGAGAACAGCGGGGATCTCCGTCGCGCGTATGAGCAGATGGGCAGTCCCGCCTATCCAACAATGCAACAAATTGAGGAACTCAAGAAGAACTCCGCAGTCGCTAAGCCTGAGAATGCGACGCTAACTGCGCGTGGAGAACTTACGGTCAATATTCCACCCAACGGCGTGGCTCTGGTCGAATTGGCTTGAGTTAGGGAGAACGTGTTATGTCACACAACATCAGTCGCCGCGTTGCTCTCAAGGGTCTCGCTACCATCGCTTCTGCCGCGGTTTTGTCGAAAGACGGATTGGCTGAAACGCCTGCTATCTCATCCGAAACGGCCAGCGAACTGCGGGAGCGGAGTTTCGATGACGGCTGGCGCTTCAACCGTGGAGACGCACCCGGAGCCGAAGACCCTGCCTTCAATGATCTGGCATGGCGCAAGCTCGACCTGCCGCATGACTGGAGCATTGAGGACGTTCCACCGCTCGCGACGGACAGCCAGTCAGCCGAATGGAATGACTGCACCTGCCCGACGGAAATAGGCCCCTTCAGTAAAAGCCGCAGCGAAGGCAAGGGTGCGACTGCCTGGACAGTTGGTGGTATCGGATGGTACCGGAAGTCGTTCCCCACGCCGCAGCTGTCAAAGGGAGGACGGGTTTCGGTGCGTTTCGACGGTGTCTACATGAACGCCGACTTCTGGATCAATGGCAAGCAATTGGGTACGCATCCCTATGGCTACACGACGTTCGAATTCGAACTAACGCCTCACTTAAGAGAACAGGGGCACAACGTCCTAGCCGTGAAGGTGAACAATTCGGGAAAGACTAGCCGGTGGTATTCGGGGTCCGGCATCTACCGGCATGTCTGGCTAACGGTCACCGAGGACGTGTATGTGCCCTTGTGGGGAGTTCACATTGCTCCTGCGGAGATATCGACGGCGGCTGCAGGTATGGCGGTTTCGGTTCAGATCCAGAATCGAGGTTCGGAGGCACGTGATGTCGACGTTCGGCTCCGGATCCTCGATGCCGATGGGCACGTAGCTGGCACAGCACATACAACACAGACCGTGGAGTCCGATAGGATCGCTGAAGTCAAGCTGACACCGGTCGTGAATCACCCACGCCATTGGTCCCCGGTGAGCCCGCATCTCTATCGTGCAGACGTCGAGATACTCATCAAAGGCCGGCCTATTGATAAGGTGTCGACTCCTTTTGGCATTCGCAAGATCGAAGTCGACGCTGTGCATGGGCTTCGCATCAACGGTGAGTCGTTCAAACTCAAGGGTGGTTGCATGCACCACGACAACGGAGTGTTGGGTTCGGCTGCAATTGATCGCGCCGAAGAGCGCCGCGTTGAATTAATGAAGGCGAACGGGTTCAATGCCATTCGTTGCAGCCACAATCCTCCCTCGCCGGCATTCTTGGATGCATGCGACAGGCTAGGCATGATGGTCATGGACGAAGCATTCGATATGTGGAAAGTCCAAAAGAATCCGAATGACTACCATCTGTACTTCAACGATTGGTGGCAGCGGGACCTCGATGCAATGGTGCTTCGCGATCGAAACCATTCTAGCGTCATTCTGTGGAGTATCGGCAATGAGATCCCAGAGCGAGCCGATCCTGAAGGCGTTGCAATCGCAAAGCAGTTGACTGACAGGATCCGACAACTTGATTCGACTCGTCCGATCACTGCCGCCGTCAATGCATTGTTTGAAGGTGCACTGAAAAAGGGTGGCAAACAACGGCCTTGGTCGGATACGGACGCTGCTTTCCAGTATCTCGACGTAAGCGGGTACAACTATGAGTTCAAGCGATTTGATGCGGACCATAGCCGCATGCCGGACCGAGTAATGATCGAAACCGAATCCTTTCCCCTGGAGGCGGCAGCAGTATGGGACACAATTAACAGACTACCCAACGCGATTGGAGACTTCGTCTGGACTGCGATGGATTACCTGGGAGAATCGGGAATTGGCACCGCGCGCCTCGTGGCGGCTGACACACCGCCTTTCAAAATGCCGCCTGGACTCGAACTCGTTTTTCCTGCTGGGACCGTGTTCGGCTCGACCAGCTACCCATGGTTCAACGCGTACTGTGGCGACATCGACTTAATCGGCAATAAAAAACCGCAAAGCTACTTCCGCGACGTGGTCTGGGGAAGAAGCAAGCTGGAGATGGCAGTATTGCGGCCGGTCCCTTCGGGCAAAGCGGAGAGGCCTACAGCGTGGGGATGGTTCGACGAGTTGCGCAGTTGGACGTGGACAGGGAATGAAGACGAAGCGCTCACGGTCCGAATTTATACGACTGGAGATCACGTCAAGCTGCAGCTCAACGGCAAGGAAGTGGGGAGTGCGGATGTTTCGATGAAGACCAACTATACCGTCGAGTTGCCTGTTCACTATGCTTCAGGAGAGCTGAAGGCCATCGCACTCAAGGACGGTAAGCCTTTCGAAGAAATGAGCCTGAAGACGGTCGGCGCCCCATACCGCGTCGCCCTGTCCCCGGATCGATCCAGGATCAACCAAAACCGCAACGACCTCTCATATGTGATGGTGCACATATTAGACAAGGACGGCAATCTCGTTCCGGATGCTGTGGCTGACGTGAGATTTCAGGTGTCCGGCCCCGGAAAGCTGGCGGCGGTTGGCAACGCCAATCCCAGGGAAACGGACAGCTTTCACGTTCCACGCCGACGAACATACCAGGGAAGATGCCTGGCGATTGTTCGCCCCACGGGAGCACCAGGGTTGATCACGTTGCTGGCGGCTTCGGACGGCCTTGAACAGGCTTCCGTGTCGATAACCGCCCAGAATCGCAGCGTGTCTCCAAGGTGAGCCCTTGCTCCCCGGCCTGCTCGGGTCTGAGCAATCTCATGTCGCGGTAGCCATCAACAGATTTGAGTGAGGTTGGAACTGACAATAAGAGATACAAATTCTGTGCCAGCACTGCGCCGATGCGGAAGTGTGCGAGGCGCGACGTTGGCGTTTTGTGCTGTCGTACTGGCGCCATCGGTTTCGTGGTCACAGCAAAACGTGACGCCGAATGTGGCGCACGAAGCGCCAAAATCCAGGCACGCTCTTGTTGACGCTCCAATTCTAAACAAAGAGCAAACGAGGCCCAGCGATGTGGCCGTTGCAAAACGCGCTAACAACCTGTTGAAGCAGATGACGCCCGAGGAAAAAATCGGCCAATTGAGCGCCGTTTTCGCGTTTGGCTCCCCGCAATCATTTGAAAAGCGGCTGCACGCCGGAGAACTGGGGGCCGTGCTGTTCCTCACCGACCCGGCGCAGATCAACGCCATGCAACATATGGCCGTAGAGGGGTCTCGCCTTCATATCCCCCTGCTCTTTGGCTTGGATGTGATTCACGGATTCCGAACAATCTTCCCGGTTCCCATTGGAATGGCGGCAACATGGGATCCTTCGATCGTGGAGAACGCGCAGTCAGTCGCGGCTGAGGAGGCGAGGTCCGTCGGTATTGGTTGGACGTATGCTCCCATGCTCGACATCACCCGCGATCCAAGGTGGGGAAGAATTGTCGAGGGAGCCGGAGAAGATCCCTATCTCGGCTCCGTCATGGCCGAGGCGCAGGTTCGGGGATTTCAAGGCGATTATGTCGGCTCTCCAAATCACATTGTCGCTTGTGCCAAACATCTTGCCGGATATGGAGCTGCCGAAGGCGGGCGCGATTACGACGGAGTCGATATCTCGGACGATCAACTTTGGAATGTGTATCTACCACCCTTCAATCGCGCAGTTCACGCAGGCGTTGGGACCGTTATGAGCGCCTATATGGATTTGAACGGCGTGCCGGCGACCGGCAACAAGTGGCTTCTTCAGGAAGTGTTGCGAAACCAATGGCATTTTCAAGGTTTTGTGGTCAGCGACAACAATGCGGTAAGTGATCTAAAGAACCATGGTTTCGCAATGGATCTGCCCGATGCGGCCGTTCGCGCGTTCGATGCCGGGGTAAACATGGAGATGGCATTGGGAAAGACAGCTTATGGCGCCAATCTTCCGGAGGCGTACCAGCAGGGGCGGATCTCCGAGATGCAGTTGGATGACGCCGTACGTCCCATCCTCGAAACGAAGATTAGACTTGGATTATTCGAACACCCATACGTTGATGAAGCGATTGCAAAAGAGGTTATTGGAGACCCTGCACACAGAATGGTGGCCCTTCACGCGGCAGAAGAGTCCGCAGTCCTGCTTAGGAACAGCGAAGGTCGTCTTCCTTTGCAACCGTCCCGTTACAAGAGCATCGCGGTTTTGGGCCCTCTCGGGGACTCCAAGGTAGATACCACTGGCTCCTGGGTCTTCGCCAATGATCCGAAGGAGACCGTATCGGTTCTGGAAGCGCTTCAAGAGCAGTTAGGTCCAGGCACGCAGGTTCACTACGCACAGGGAGTGCAGATTGCAAGAATGTTTCCGTCACCCTTCGATGCACTTTCGAAAGTTGAGCGGCAAGAACCATGGACGCAAAGCCAGGCAGATCAAGAATTTGAAAACGCGGTTCGGCTAGTCAAGGGATCCGATCTCGCAATCCTCGTTCTTGGGGAGGCCCAGAATATGAGCGGTGAGAGCGCCTCACGTTCCTCCCTCGACTTGCCCGGCAAACAAGAGGAGCTTCTTGAGGCCGTTGCGGCGACTGGAAAACCCGTTGTGCTGGTGCTCTTGAGCGCCCGCCCATTGGACATCAGTTGGGCGTCCGTGCATGTCACTTCGGTTCTCGACGCTTGGTATCCCGGAACGCAGGGAGGAAATGCGATCGTGAATTTGCTTTATGGAAAGGCCGTTCCGGGTGGCAAACTCCCGTTTACCTGGCCTCGAAACGTAGGTCAAGTGCCGATCTTCTATTCGCACAACAACACTCAATCGCCCTTAACCCAGAACAAGCGCTACTGGAATGAGGAAAGTACGCCCCTCTACCCATTTGGATTTGGCCTAAGCTACGCCACATTCAACTTCTCGAATCTGAAACTCAGCAAGCCATTGGTGAAGAAAGACGAAAGCGTCGATGTGTCGGTCGATGTCGAGAACACAAGCGATGTTGCGGCTGACGAAGTTGTCCAGTTGTACGTGCATCAGCAATATGGAACTAGTTCTCGTCCAGTCCGAGAACTGAAGGGTTTCAAAAGAGTTTCGCTGTCACCACATGAGAAGAAGTCTGTTCAGTTCACATTGACGAAAGCGGACCGCACGTACTGGAGCAGTGCAACAAGGTCATGGATCGAAGACGTGTCCCGGTTTGATGTTTGGGTTGGCGGCGATTCTTCGACGACTCTTCATGGAAGTTTTGACGTGCGTCCGTAAATTTGAATGGCTCATGGATTGGCCGCAACCTTGAATTCGACAGCGCTGCGTCGCGGCTTGAACGTTCGGGAATATTGAATGAACTTTTCGAAATGTGGGGCGGAAATGAAAGATATGCTTCGATACTCTTCCAATCGCTCGTCTCTCCGGGACGCCAGGAGAAATGTGCCCTTTAAAGATTTTGAGCAAGGAAGCTGGCTAAAAATAGCGAGATACTTCGCTTCTCTATGGGTGATCACTGGAGGGTTGCTCCTTCAAGCGCAATCCACACTCCCTCTTGATCCCGGCCTGCAAATTGCGACGATTCCGCTTTACAGCCAGCCTTCCACAGAAATGGCTCAGGATATCTCTCCTGAAGGTGAGCCGACCTTGACAGTCTTCAAGCCACAACCGGGGTTCGGAACTGGAAGCGCGGTCATCATTGCACCGGGAGGCGCTTACATTGGGAGGGCTAGCAATCTCGAAGGTCGGCAGGTTGCGGACTGGTTCGCGTCGCGTGGCTTTACAGCGTTTGTTCTTAACTACCGTCTGGGAAAGCACAACCTTTTCCCAGTGCCGTTGCTTGATGCACAGCGCGCCATCCGGCTTGTGCGTTCTCTCGCCACGCCATATTCACTGTCGACCAATCGAATCGGGATTGTTGGCTTTTCTGCTGGGGGACACCTCGCAGCTTCCGCGGCCACGCTGTTCGATCGCCAAGCTCCGGGCTCCTCGGATCCTGTTGATGCCCTCAGCGCCCGGCCGGATTTCCTGGTACTCGGATATCCCTGGCTCAACGCAATGGAGCCTGCCATCAAGGATGAGATTACCTACTGTTCCGTGCTTCACATCGAGCCACCCACAGAGTGTGCGGCTTTGACCGATCAATATACACCCAAGCTTCATGTCACGAGCAATACTCCTTCTACATTCATTTTTTCGACGTCGGATGATACTACCGTCCCTGTCAGGGCGAGCGTCGAGTTTTATACAGCGATGATCAAAGCCGGCGCGCCCGTAGAAATGCACCTCTTTCGACATGGAGCGCATGGGTCCGGACTCGGTGTGGGAGATCCCGCTCTCGATTTGTGGCCCGTCCTACTCGATCAGTGGTTACGGGATCAGGGGTTGCTTACGAAGGATCCCAAAGTGGCTACCGCTGCGCCTGTTACTGCGCCTGCCAGAAAGGCCGGCGAGCCCCTCACGCTAGACTCCCGGATCGCCGACATTCTCAGCGATGAGCGGGGCGCAGCAGCCGTAGCCGCCATTTGCGGGCCGGACTTCCTGGCCAAAATGCCGGAAGAGGCCCGCCAAGTTAGCCTGCGGGTGATCGCTGCCTACTCTCCCGAGCAACTATCGAGAGCGAAGCTTGACGCGCTGGAGCTTGCTTTCAAACGTCTGTCCAAATGACGACTGCCAGCAGGTTCCGGGGCGAGTTGGTGTTTCTTGAGGCTGGACCGGCTACGACAGTTCACACCCGAACAGAAAAGTATGGATGGGTACAACATGGGGCAAGAAGTATGAGAGAGATTTTGCAGGCGATATTCTCGAGAACCGTCCTCGTAATTTTCGGATTAGCGCTGCTAGCTTTCCAATCCGGCGCTGAAACTAAGAAACTAAGTGAACACTGGGTAAGCGCGTGGAGTACTGCGGTTCAGGCCCCCATCGTTGCTCCGGGCTTACCGCCAGTGCCGGTGTTCGAGAATCAAACAATAAGAATGGTCGTCCGACCGACGATCGGGGGCCAGCGGGTGCGCATTCGGTTTTCGAATGCGTTCGGTAGTTCGCCTTTGGAAATCGGCGCTGTGCATATCGCCCTGACGGAACGCGGGGGAACGATTTCTCCAGATTCGGACCGCCAGTTGACGTTTAATGGATCGACCTCGGTCCTGATTCCGCTCGGAGCACCAATGCTAAGCGATCCGATTGACTTCAAGGTGGCTCCTCTCGCTGAGCTCACAATCAGCGTTTTTATCCCCAACGAAACGCGCGCGTCGACAACACACGCCCTGGCGCAACATGAAACCTATATTGCCGGACCGGGGGACTTGACCGGGAAGGCTGAAATGCCGAGCGCAACCGTCTCCGCGGCATGGTTCTGGCTCGCCGGCGTTGAGGTCTCGACTTCCGACCAATGTGCAGCGATTGTGGCGTTAGGCGACTCGATTACGGACGGAGCAGGTGCAAAACCGGGAGAATACAACGACTGGCCTGACCAATTGGCGAAGCGACTGACGGCTGACAAAGGATCCCCTTGTCTCGCTGTGCTCAATGAAGGGATCGGGGGGAACCGCGTTTTACATGATATCGCAGGCGTTAATGCCCTTGCTCGGTTCGATAGGGATGTGCTGGCACAACCGGGTGTTGTGGATCTAATTATTCTGGAAGGAATCAACGACATCGGATGGCCGCACATGCAGCTTGGGTCTTCAAAGGAGGGCGCAGCTCCCAAGACAAGTCCGTTCTCCCATCAGGGCGTCAGTTCAAAGGATCTTATCGGCGCTTTACAACAGCTTATCGACCGGGCACATCAACACGGGATCAGAGTTTTCGGGGCGACTCTTACACCTTACGAAGGGGCAGATTACTTCACCCAAGATGGAGAATCGACCAGGGAGGAACTGAATGACTGGATTCGTACAAGTGGAGCGTTCGACGGAGTCATCGATTTTGACGCGGTCGTGCGTGATCCATCCCATCCGTCTCGATTCCGTGAGGATTATCAATCAGGAGATCATCTCCATCCGAGCCCAGCGGGGTACGAGGCTATGGCAGCCGCGATTCGTCTTTCGGACTTACGCCACTACAAACGATAAACTTTGTCGCCGACGTTTGGGCGGGAGAGGATTCGACCACATGCTTGCGTGGAATCTTTAATTTCGTTCGGTTGATCCGTCCGAGTCGTTCATTGCAGTGGCAAATCGGTGCATTACGCAAGCTATCGAGGCTATGCAACACGGCACTGGCCATCTCACCGTTGTAAATCCGGGCTGCTGAGTACTGCCGCCGGCTCACCTGACTCGAACAGTAGGTTCTACCGACATACCGGGCCGCAGCCGATCCAACGCCGCCTGGTTGGTGTCGAGCTTAATGCGGACAGGAATCCTCTGAACGACCTTGACGAAATTGCCGGTAGCGTTTTCCGGAGGCAAGACGCTTGCCACCGATCCGGTTGCGCCGCCGATCGTTTCGACGGACCCAGTGAAATTGCGGTCCAGGGCCTCGACATGAATCGTGACTGGCTGGCCGGGCTTCATGTGCAGAAGTTGTGTTTCCTTGAAATTGGCCGTGACCCAGACGTCGTTGATCTGGGATATTGTAAGCAGCTGCTGACCGGATGAAACGCGTGCTCCGACCTGGGCGGAACGTTTCATCACGATCCCGTCTACTGGAGCCACAATCTTCGTGTACTCAAGGTTTAGCCGTGCCTGTTCCAGTTGCGCATGTGCGCTCTGAATGCTCGCCTTTTGTCGCTCGACTGAAGCCTGCCGGATCGAGAGTTGCGGCCCCGCGTTCTTCTCGCTCTGAACAAGTCTGCTCTGCGCCTGTTCGAGTTGCGCATTCCGCTGATCGACCGTCCGATCCGCGGCCAGCAACGCTGCTTTGGCCGCTTGCAGGCTCGCTGCCTGCTGCTTCGCTGTGGAGTCGTATTGATCAAAGTCGATCTTCGAGATTTCCTGTTTGACAACAAGCATGCGATACCGCTGAACGTCATTCTGCGCACGCGCATTTGCGGCTTCCTGCTGCACCATTTGCGCCTCCGCTTGATCGCGGTCGCGTTCTGATGCAGCGACTGCGGCCTGAGCACTGGCGACCTCAGCCTTGTCTGTGAGGATGTTCGTCGAGTTTTGCACTTCAATGATCGGCACACCGGGCCGCTCTTGCGATAGCCCACTCTGCGCCTGAGCCAATTGCGCTTGCGCCTGATCCAAGCTCACCTGATTGTCGCGAGGATCGAGATCGACCAGCGGATCGCCGGCATGGACAACTTGGTTGTTGTCCACGTAGACCTTCAGAATAGTGCCGTCCACGCGGGTTCCAATCGGGCTGAGATTTCCGTCAATCTGGGCATCGTCTGTGTCTTCGAACTGGCGGGCATGCAGCCAATAGAGAAATGCGCCCAGCGCCGCGACCGCAAGCACAATAGAAAAGATGATTATGTTGCGTTTCCGCTTGCCGTTCTGTGCAGCCGGCTGATCCGGTTCGGTTGCGTGCTGTCCTTGTAGATTCTGTTCTGCGCTCATTCGAAGTTCCTCGCGATCCCGTCCTGCGTGATCAGTGTTTTTCGCCTGGGAAAAGAGTTGTCAGTTCTGTCTCCGCATCGCCGATCGCGCGGGCCAGACTGAGCCGTGCAAGATTCCACGCAAAGAGACTGGAGATATAGTCGTTTTCGGCGCTGGCTTGCTGCTGTTGCGCCTGGACGACCTCGACAGTGTTGGTTACGCCCGCCTCAAAGCGATCCCTGGACTGGGTAAGGGTTTCCTGCGCGTACTGGCGGTTCGATTCCGCAAGCTTCACCTGGCCAGCGGCCACTCGGAGCTGAATCAAAGCGTTCCGTACGTCCTGTTCGACTCTGGCCTTCTGGTCGTCATATTCTGACTGGCGCTGCTGCAGAGTCGCCTGCGCCTGCCGGATATCGCCGCTGATCCTGCCACCGTCGAAGATGGGAAGATTGACCGTTCCTTGCGCGACAAAATTGCCGTGGGATTCGTTCGGGTGCGTCCCACTTACACCGTAATACCCGTTGAAAGAAACCGACGGCAGCCGCTCGCCGCGAGCGGCTGAGAGAGTGCGTTCGGCAGCAGTCCGTTGCTCCGCGGCAGAGCGCAGATCCCAGCGGCGTTCAAGGGCGGCGCGCAGAGCATCTGCCTCATCGACAGTTGGGGACTCCTTCAGTTCCAGAGGCTCCGTGAAAACGATGTCGGTGTTCTGGGGAAGGCCGATTAACCGTGCGAAGGCAATCTTCTGTTGGTCGTATTCGCCCTCGAGAGATAGCAACCTCTCCTGCTCCGCCTGAAGTTGTACCCGGCTGCGCGTAAGGTCGACGCGGGTATTGGTCCCCGCAGTCAACTGTGTATTTGCGCGGTCATAGATTGCCTGCGCATACTCGACTTGCCGGCGCTGCGACTCAATGCGCGCAGCGGCCGAGACAACCTGCAAGTAGGATCCGCCTACCGCGAGCACAACGAGTTCGCGCGCATCGCGTAGGTTCAACCGCGTGGCGCGATCAACCGCATTGGCTGCTTGCACATTCCGGAAATTGGTGAGACTCAAGGCGTTCCAGTTGAAGTTCGCTTGTGCCTGCACGTATTGGAACGGACCAATAACCGGCGGAATGGACGAGGATATGGCATTGAATCCATAGCTGGCCAAGTTGACCTGCATCACACTCTCTCCGGCGCTGGCGCTGACTTGCGGAAGCATCTGGCTGAGTACCTCCAGGCGCTGCGCACGCACCGTCGAAGAAGCAACATCGGAAGTAATCACCCCGAGGTTTGTCTGTAAGCCCCGTCTGACTGCATCGGCCATCGAGAGGAGCAGCGGCCCGCCGGCGACGGGCGTTCCGGGAACGCTGCCCTGGTAGTTCCCGGTCACCATGATGAATGGCTGGACCACGCTGGCTCCGGCGGGCAACGTCATCTGCTGGGGATAGACCAGTCCAACCGACTGTGAACCGCGTCCCGAAGTTGGCAGCGGCAAAGCCTGCGGAGTCTGTCCTGCTGAAGCCTGCTGGGCAATAACCGTTCCGCTACACAGTGCAAACGCCAGCAGAACGCAGGCGGCTTTGGCCTCAGCTTTCGCAGGTATCCAGACTTCATCAATGTGCCGCATGTTGCTCCGTATGTTTTGGATCGTTGGTTTTGAGAAAAAACGATAGGAAGAGCATGACGACCGATGCTGCTCCCATCAGGTAATAGGCGTCGATGTAAGAAAGCGTTGCCGCCTGCGCGGCTACAAGCTGATAAATCTCGGTCAGGGCGCCCGTCTGAGCATCCGCCATTCCAACGCCCGCGCTCTGTGTGTGCAGAGCATACGTAAGGCCCTGAATCTGGTTGATGAAATCGGTGTTTCCGAGCGCCGTGTGGTCCACCATCCGCGTGAGGTGAAACTGCGACCGCCGGGCAACAACGGTGAAAATCATGGAAGTGCCGACGCTGCTTCCGATATTGCGCATGAAATTCGAGAGTCCGGAAACCGAGTCACTGTGGTCTTGTGGTACTCCGATATAGGAAGCCGTGATCGCCGGCACAAAGATGAAAGCGATGGGGGCAAACTGAATCGCCATCATCTGGGAGGCGGTTCCGATGCTGATTTGCATAGACATGACGCGCGTCGACCAGAACATGGCGATCGCCGACCCAAGCCATCCGAAAGCCATCAGGTACTTGGCCGGGATGAAGGCAGTGAGCACCCCGGCCATGGGCATGGTCACAAGCATGACCGCCGCTCCCGCCGAAACGACAAGACCCGCCTTTTGCGCCGTATACCCCATGAAAACTTGCAGAAACTGGGGCATGATCACTCCGGAAGTAAAGGAGATGATTCCGGCGAAAAACATCATCGCGCAGGAACTGGAGAAATTGAATCGCTTGAACAATCGCACATCGACAACTGGCCCCTTGTCGTCCCATTCCCAAAGCACCAGGAAGGACAGGCAAACGACCGTGACGATAGCCAGGACCAGAATGAACTGAGAGGAGAACCAGTCGTCTTCCTGCCCCTTGTCGAGCATGATCTGCAGAGCGCCTACGCCCAACACCAGCATCGAGAGCCCCATGGTGTCCAGCCGCAGCTGCCCTGCTTTTACCCGTCTCAGGAAGGGAGGATCCTCGACAAGCTGCGAGATCAGAGAAAGTGCGATAGCGCCCACCGGCAGGTTGATAAGGAAGATCCATCGCCAGGAGTAGTTATCCGTAATCCATCCGCCGAACGTGGGCCCGAGGGCAGGCGCCACAATGACCGTGATACCGAAGATCGCGAAAGCGAGTCCTCGTAGCCTGTGCGGAAAGGAATCGACCATGATGGCCTGGGCCATCGGCTGCATGCCGCCCCCACCCGCGCCCTGGATCGCACGGGCCACGAGGAGAAAGCCAAAGCTGGGAGCGATGCCGCACAAAAAGGACGCGGTGGTGAAAAGCGCAATGCAGATAAGAAAGAAGCGCTTGCGCCCCAAAACGCTGGTAAACCAGCCGGTGATCGGGAGCACGATCGCATTCGACACCAGGTAGGTGGTCAACACCCAGGTGCCCTGATTCATGCTGGCGCCGAGATTCCCCGAAATATGAGGCAAGGCGACATTGGCAATGCTCGTATCGAGCACTTCCATAAAGGCCGCCATGGCAACTACAACGGCAATCAGCCATGGGTTGAACCTCGGTTTCCACTCCACATTGGCAGCTTCCGGCTGCAAATTCCTCATCCTTTCTTGGTGGGCTGTTCGAACGCGCCGCACGGAAGAGTGCGCATTCTCGAGTTCGAAAAGCGCACATTAGAAATATACCGGCTGTCCGGTTTATTTGCAAGTTTTGAAGATAATGATTTCTAATAACTACAAATGACAGAATTGATCGTGAACAAAAACCAACTCCGGACCCAGGAAACTCTCGAGAAACTGCTTGCGGCGGCGGAAGAGGTTTTCGTCCGCGACGGCTACGATGGCGCGCAATTGGCAGAGATTGCGGCAACCGCGGGCCGATCCAAGGGTGCGTTGTATGGGCATTTCAAGAGCAAGGAGGACCTGTTCCTGGCGCTCTTCGAATATCGGACCCAGGATTACGTCAACAAATTCAGGCAGAAAGTCGAGAATTGCCGGAGCCGTCAGCAGCGTCTGAAAGCGTTCCGCGAGTTCTATGTCGAGCTTGTTGAGGACAAAACCTGGCCGATCCTTACACTGGAATTCAAGCTCTATTCCCTGCGCCATCCCGAGTCCAAGCAGCACATGCAGAAATCTCTTGAACAAATCCTTCCGACTTCCGATGAAGTGCTTTTCGTTCAAATGTTCGGTAATCTGGTGGCGGAAAAACGGACAAATGTCGACCTTGCACTCCTTGCCTTAGGTCCGCTTTTATCTGGTCTGATTCTGGAGAGCAACTTCTACCCCCAGCAACTGTACGATCGAGCGATTCAACAGATCCTCGGGAAGCTGTTCGACGCGCTGTTTCCTCATCAAAGGTAGAAGGCGTTTGACGTGGATGCAAATGGAACGTGTGCGCAGACTGGTAAGATCACCCTCTCGCTGGGCCAGGCGTGCGACGGGCTCATTCGGGGGGCCGCGGCACTCGAGTCGCATCTTATGATTGCGGTCGCTGACACTCTGTTTGCTCAGAAGACGGCCACGAACGACCGAGGTTTTCTCCGCCGCGCCTTTAGTGGGATATCCGAATACTCTCATTCCCGCCCCGGGCATACCCATGGGCATCTGTGGGAGAGTAACGGCCCAATCTATGTGCCCTCCGCCTTTCAGCATGTGGCCTGGATCAGTTTTGAAACCGTTGCTCTGTCCTTTGTCCTCGCGATGCTAGCCAAGCCGAAGATGGAGGTGCCGCCGGCCATCGTCGATCTTCTCGCTGACCCAACGCGGGTCAAGTCGAAGGTGACGCGGGCGCCTTTGAATTCCTGCACAAGCCGTAACCGAGTTGCGGGAGAGGATGGCCCAGCGTCGCCTCCCCTCCCTATCCCGACAAAACTAAAATGGCAGTATGTCGCAGGGACCAGTGCTGATCTTCGACAAATCGAGTCTCGAAGGGCTGTCGGTCGACGAGTCGGTGCTGCTCGACCATTTTTATCGCGCCAACATTCCGCCCATCTTCTTCGTCGAGTGCCTGGCCGATCTAGAATTCGAGATCAAGCGGCGCAAACGGATATCGGGCACTCCGGAACAACTGGTCGCGTCGCTCGCCGAACGGACCCCCGACTCCCAATCCTCGGTCAACATGTACCACATGCGCGTTCTTGAAGAGGAACTTGCCGGGCGGTTCGATCTCGCGAGTGCGCTGGCGCGACCGCTGATTGCCCAGGGCGAAATGGTACAGCTCGGCGATTCGAAGGGGATGATCGTCCGGCAGAGCGAGGAAGAGGAGGCTTTTCAGCGCTGGTCGCGGCACGAATTCTTTGAGCTCGAACGGCAGATCGCCCGCAGCTGGCGCCAGATGCTCACACGCATTGATCTCGACACCATGTCGACCCATGTGCTCAAAGCCCTGGGTCACTGGCGCAAGCCCACGTCTCTCGCGGACGCGCGGACCCTGACCGACACGATAGTCGATAATCTGGACGCGGAGTGGCTCCTGCACTTTGGCTTGAATCTTCTGGGCGTCGCGGGCAATGCGGATCTCGCGGTAAGGGCGTGGATCGCCGAGGGGCGCAAGCCCCTGCGCCAGGCAAGGCCCTACTTCCACCATATGCGTTCGATCCACATCTTTTTCAGCCTGGTCCTGCCCGCGCAGCTGCTCAAAAAGGTCAAGCCCAGCCACCAAGTGGATCTGGCCTATCTTTATTACCTTCCCTTCTGCTCAGTGTTCTCCTCTCGCGACAACTTCCATGTCGAAGTTGCACCGCTCTTTCTGCGTTCCGATCAGCGATTCGTGCACGGCGACGCTCTCAAAGCCGATCTCAAGCAACTCAACGAACAGTACCTGGGATTGCCGGAGGAAGAACGGGAGAAGGGGCTGTGCGGATTTGCGGCCTGTCCCCCCGACGACGCAGCCTGCCTGACCGCGCAGCTCTGGGATGCCTACCTTCCCGCGTGGCGCGCGCACTCCAAACCCGTGGATGTGCCACCCGAGATCCAAAAGGCTCTCAAAGAATTGGTCGACAAATTCACCACCCAGTCGACACCGCTGGCCGAGAGCGGCATCCGCGACCTGAGCGAACTCGGTTTTTTTCAGATCACCAAAAGGATCAAGCCGGCCAAGGGAAGCTATCTGCGCTTTGCCAAGGAGATCATTCTCAAAAACTATGAAGACGAGTTGAGGAAGCGGCTCTTCCCGCCAGAAAAGCTGTTCGCGAAGCTGCTCGATTCGTTGCGCGAAGTCTTTCTGAAGCCTCAGGTGGAGCACGTCGAGGTGGACTTTATCAATTACAAGGTGGATGAAAATGGCGAGAAGGTTGTCAAAGACGACCACCACGTCGCCGAGATCCGGCCGGTCGGCATAAGCGGCCTCGATGAGGAGGTCGAGAAGGTTCTGCGGGAGCAGTTCGACAAAGGCCCGAATTTGTCTCTCATGGTCCTGTGGTCGCGGCCTCGGGTCGAGAAGCTGGGCATCCTGAAATTCTGCCGCGCCAACCCGGAACATCCAATCCCCGACCGAGACTACGAAGCCTGGGAGCAGCTCGCAATTCGCGCCTATATGGATCGCCATCACCTTGGCGAAGAATCCTGATCGAGCGCCGTGCGGCCACTTTAAGCCGAGCACGTTCTACACAAGTCATTACGACCCGGGAGACGCAGCATTATCATTTCTTCTTCAGAGGCTTCTGCGCGCGACCGGACAGCCCTTTTGCGCGGCCGTCGATGCGGATAGCTCGCGGGACGCGCAAGCTCGAATGAGGCAAGCTGTCTTCCGGCTATTTGTTTGAATCCGTGCGGACCGAACGGGACCGCGCGGTGCACCTAATCATTCCACTAAAGTAACTCCGATCCTTATTGCAAGATTGATGACAGCCGCCGAAACCAGATCACCTGCAAGCAATGGCGTCGATGGTCCACTGACCACCAGATACTTCGAATTCGCGCGCGTCCCAAATAGCATGATTGCCTGGGCGCTATCGTCCTGCCGCGAGGTCCATCGCAAGCCCTGCACGTCCCCAAACTGTGCATAGAAACGTTCTGCCCACTTTCGCGTCTCCTGGTAGTGCCACTTGGTAGTGTCAATCAAGTGTGCACGGTCTACTCCAAGCCGGCGCAACGCGATAGTGCCGAGATCGACCAACTTGAAATCAACTTTTGGAGTGAAAACGGTGTGGACTTTGCCCTCCAATTTCGTGAAGGACAGCGGCTTGAAGCCAGCGACAAACGGGACGTCGTGGAAGATCGTCTCCATCAACGCGCAGTCGAGTGAAGTTCCTGCATAGAGCGTCGGAATGATTCTTCCGTCTGAATCGCGAATTGGGCTGAATCGGGCGTTCCCTTTGCGGCTCGGATTGAATTCGTTTCCCTTGTAGACCGCGTCATGAACCCGATAAAACTCTTCCCCTTTGCCCCAGAGGACGACTGTCGCATCAAGTTCATCGGCAGGCGGCAGAAAAGTCTTCGCCCGCCTAGCCATGCTGCACGCCATCCATCTCGTCCTTGGCTGCGGAGATCACAAAATCGGGGTCGCTTGCCAAAAGATCCTGCGGTCGGCGATCGTCAAGAAAACTGTTCAGTCCAGCGAACCAGAAGGCCGCTCCCCATCCCGTCTTGGTATCGCCAAAGACGCGTAGAACTTCCGCAACTGCCTTGTATGGCCTGTAGTTCTCGTCTGGATCTAACGCATACAGCGGAAAGTAGTCCACGCCCTTATGCTGGATTGCGAAGATCGTGCCATCCTTCTTCCACTTATTAGGCTGCGCACTTGGATTCTTGTCGCTGTATCCTGCCAGTTTTGCGATCTCTCCAGCGGGCAAGAAATCGCCACTCCTTAGAATCGTTGCTTTCGCATCCACAAGCATCCTCGCCTGGGCGAGGGCCGCGTCTGGAATTGCAATCTCAGGCAGAAGCGCTCCAACAATTCTCTCCAGCGAGTCCTGCTGACGCTGCCGGACAATATGGGGAAGGAATTCTGCGACCTTTCGCACCACGTCTTCCAGCACGGCGGATTGCTCATCGTCTGCAAACGTGACGGCAAGAGCCCTTCGGGCAGAAGAGCGGTTCAGGCGCCGACTGACCTCGCTACCCGTACCCACCAGTACTTCAGGTCCATTCTTCAGAAGCTGACTAGCATGCGCCATCTGCATACCCTCAATGATCTATGTTATCACAGAAGTGATATAACCATAATCACCAGAGGATCTGATTCTTAGCCGCCGACGAGGAAAGCTCGGGCTGCGCTCATGATCTCCGGCGCCACGGTCTCCAGATCGTTTTCCCTCATGAGCCGAAGTGGGACGCGGTCACCGAGTTCAGGGTTCAGACCGGTGAGCCACGATTGGATCACGGTAGGATCTTCTCTTGCGGCGAGCATCCGGACCAGTTGGAAGGCAAACCTCAGACGCTGCTCGGCATCACCGTAAAGCTCGCTTCCGTTCATCCACCGATCAACGGCGCGCACGTCCCGGACACCGCCTACGTAGGCCGTGAGCTTGCGGCCGATAAGGCCGACGAGCTGCTTGACGATCTCCGGGATGGGGAGGCGGAGCGCTTCACGATGCGCCGCAAGATCAGGACGAGATGCGGGAACGGTTGCCAATGGACGCCTCTTGCAAATCAAAATATACACCGTTTCACATCTAAAAAACAACTTAATTACACATAAATACCGCAGCACCTTGCGGGCCGGGGTCGTCCCGGCGCGCGGAACAAATCCGCCCTCTGAATAGCTGATCTAGATAACTGAAAAATAACGGTTTGCTTTTTTCGGACGCGGGCTCACCAGGTTTCAAAATCAATGAATCTATCTAGCTGATTGGGAAGGACTTAGCGGTGGCAATGTCCTTCGCTTTTCCTGCGCTTTTCGTCTGTAAACTATTGATAATAAACAAGTTATTGGTGGAGGCGGCGGGAGTCGAACGCTTTTTCCACAGGATAAGTCATTAAGTATCAATAGTTTCTGAAACTTACAAAATGCCAGAAAGTCCACAATGCCGGGTGGAATTACAAGTTTCGTACAAGAAACCGCGATTTGTACAAAAATGCCCCCGAATTCTGGATTCGAGTTTGTACGTACGATCCGTACAAATTCTGCGGACTGCGGTTAGAGCATTTCTAATTTAACTATTTACATTTTGTGCGATAATATTCCTGCCGGCAGAGAGGAGGCAGGATGCAATCGTATTCGCAGGATTTGCGTGAGCGTGTGTTGTGGGCGCTGGATCGTGGCG
>JBKQNU010000086.1:0-47488 GCA_052145815.1 Occallatibacter sp. | reverse complement strand
CGCTTTTTGCCGACTCGATAGAGACGCAGCTTGAGACGCTTGCCGCCAATGTAAATCACCAACTTCCCAAACAGGTTGACGAAGTGACGCGCTGGGATCGTGTCGAAGCGGGGCCGGGAAAGACATTTTCCTACATCTACACGCTGCGCGTAAACGTCACCGAAGCGCAAAAACGCGCGGTAAAGGACGCCGTAACCGGCAAGACCCTGGCAAATCCCCAGTTGCAACTCGCTCTGGGCGAGGGCGTCATCTTCTGGCACAAATACTTCGATTCCTCGGGAAAAAAGGTGTTTGAGTTTCCTGTGAGCAAGTGATTGGCAACCGTTCACACCGTGGCACCCCCGTCCATCTGCGGTTCCATCCCTTCCCCCATGACGCGATTGCCGCGGGTCTGGCTCCTAGCGATGGCCGCGCTGGCGGTGTTTCGGCCGGCAGCGGCCGACACCGTCGTCACCACGACATCACCAGCACGTCCAATATGTCCTCGATCTCAACCGCGGCAACAAGCTCCGCGCCGCCCGCCAGCTCAGCATCAGCCGCTCCACCCTCTACCGCATCCTGGCCAACGAACCCATCCTCACCCATTGAACCGCTAATGGAAAAAAGCCCGGTGCCCATCCTTGTCATCCGCCGCGGCGGATCTTTGTGACAAAGGTGGGAATCCCCCCGGCTCCGCCACCCCCCGGCGCGCAAGCCGTGTCGCACCCCTCCCGCGAACCTGCCTAATGACCGCGCAAGCCGCAATAACAATGAAAGGGCTGGACTAACTCCGCGGCATTGCGGAATCGAAACTCGGTCGCACTCAGATCTTGAAGATATTAATTAACCTTGCCAGTCTTGACTTTCCCATACCCTATTGCGTACCGTACCTGCATCCGGAAGATCGTTTGCGACTTCCAAACTGATCGGCTTCCTGGGCCATTGTCTCAACGCGTTCCGGTTTGAACATTCCACTTTGATTGAAGTGTCCTGTTGTGGGAGGGATCCATGGCCGGCAAACCACGGTTTGTGCCGGCATGGCGCTCTGTCCCCATGCGACAGGCCCTTCGCCTGCACCCCGAGAGGATAAACGCGCTCATCTCCCGGAACCTGAATTGCTCCCCCAACCCGCAAACCTTGAAGGAGGTTTCATCATGCTCGAATGCCTGCCCGGTTTTGCTCACCACTCGAATTGCTTTCGCGCCATCAGAAACGCAAAGATGCTCCAGGCTGCGGCGGTGGCCGCATTCTTCCTGATCCTGGCCGGCCCTGCTGGCGCGCAGCAGGCTGCCCCGGCTCTCACCAAGGCCAGCGCAACGCGAACGCTGGTTATCCCCGCCTCCAGCCAAGCCAAGGCAGGCGACCGGGGCACGCGCGCCCATGCCAATGTGCGCTACGTCCTATCCGGGATCGCTTCTCCCAGCGAGGTGCCGCCCTATGCCGGTTATGGCTATGAAACACCTGCGTCTCTTGCGTGTATCTATCGTGTCGTGGCGCCCATTCCAGGCTGCAATCCCAACCAGACAACCAACACCCCCAACGGCGGCAGCCAGACCATCGCCATCGTGGATGCCTACGACGATCCCAACGCGCCCAGCGATCTAGCGGCCTTTTCGGCGCAATTCGGCCTGCCGGCCGGGAATTTCCAGGTGGTCTACGCAGGCGGAAGCGAGCCGCCGGTGGATCCCACCGGTGGCTGGGAAGTTGAGGAATCTCTAGACATTGAATACTCGCACGCCATGGCGCCCAATGCCACGCTCTACCTGGTCGAGGCCAATTCAAACTATTTCAGTGACCTGCTTCCGGCCGTCCAGACGGCGAGCAACCTGGTGCTTTGTGGATCTCCGACGGCTTGCCCGGCCAACAGCAAGGGCAGAGGCGAGGTCTCTATTAGTTGGGGCAGCGACGAGTTTCCTGGCGAATCGTCTCTGGACTCCTTTTTCACGACTCCCGGCGTCGTGTATTTCGCCGCATCGGGGGATAGCCCGGGGGTCATCTATCCTTGTGCCTCGCCCAACGTCGTCTGCGCCGGGGGCACCACCACGGCCCGCAACGAGTACACCGGCAACCTCATCTGGGAGATCGCCTGGTCGGATGCAGGCGGTGGCGTCAGCTTTTACGAACCGATCCCCAGCTACCAGGCCGCCAGACACGACATTGCCCGCCAGCTTGGCGGCTATCGAGGAGTTCCCGATATTTCCGCAGATTCCAACCCCTACACAGGTGTCTGGGTCCTGGACACCTTTCCCGTACCGGGAGCCGGTTGGTACGTTGTGGGTGGAACCAGCGTTGCGACTCCGACTTTGGCCGGCATCGTGAACGCGGCCGGTCACTTGGCTTCGTCGAGCACCGCCGAACTCTCCCGGCTCTATCGCCTCGACAATTTCGGCAGCTACAACGACATCGTCTATGGAGCCTGCGGCTACTACTCCGGCTCATTCTCCAGCTTCGGCTGGGATCTTTGCACCGGCTTCGGCAGCCCCAGGGACCTGGACTCTAAATAACTTCGTTGCCTGTAACTCATTGGCCTGTTGCCCCGCGACCCAAATTGTGTTGCGGGGCAATGGGTTCCCCGAGCCTCGTACCCACCCGCAATAAAACCCGCCGCCCGTCAGCTCCGCATCAGCCGCCCGGCTTCGCCACCTCCGTCGCGCAAGCGCCGTCTGCTCTGGACCACTCGGAAGTTCAGAATTTAGTGCCGCTGTTGTAGTCCGCGGTAATGGCGTTGTAGACGCCGGTCATGCAGCCTGGATCGTTAAAGATCAGGCCCAGTTCGCGGTTCTTGTCGAGCGAATCGGTGGAAAAGTTCTCGCTGCCCACCATGAGACTCGCATTGGGCGTACCGTAGTCAGCGAGGATGACCTTGCTGTGAATGTAATGACCGGTGGGGGAGCTGTAGATGGCGATATTGGCGCCGTCGCTCTTGAATGTATTGAGGATCGAAGAGTTGACGCCGCCGATGTTTTCCTGAACCAGGGTTACGGAGACGCCGCGTAGGAGGGCTGATTTCAGGGCCGATTCGAGACCGGAGTCCTCCATCTCCTGCTGCGCGATGAGCAGGGATTTGGTGGCTCCATTGATGAGGTTCAGCATGGAAACGCGGGAGTTGGTGGGACTCCAGACGAGATTGGCGCCGTTGGGCGGGGTGATGGCGGCGTTGGTGAAGTCTGCATTGAAAGTTGTCTCGATGGCGGCGATGTCGGCGGCGTTGTTGGTGATGACGGCGAAGTCGCGCGAAGTCGCGTAGTAATCCGGGGTGAGATTGAGCGTCATGATAGCCGTCGTAGCCGCATCGACCGTGATGGTCTTCTGGTGGGTGTACAGGTAGACCGGGTTGGCCCAGTGGGCCGCGACTTTGCCGGCGGTGAGAGCGTTATATGCGGCGGTGTTATTTGCCTTTTCGTTGTTTTGGTCGAGGATCACGCGGACGGTGAGACCCTTTGCCGCTGCGGTGGTGAGTAGCCCGGTGACGGTGGTGTCGGTGAGCTCGTACATCGTCATGTCGATCGACTTTTTGGCCGAGGATATGAGGTCGTAAATGGGCGTGAGACCTTGGTCGGGCTCGGTGACGAGCGTGTAGGTGGTGGAGCCCGGCGCCGGGGTAGGGGTGGGTGTAGGTTTAGGTATGGGAGTGGGAGTAGGTGTGGGTGTGGGCGTCGGAGCCGGCTTGGGGGCGGGGTGTTTCTTGTGTTCGGATTCGGCGGAGTGGTGCTCAGTGGTTTTGGGGGACATGATTCTCTCCTTTAAAGAAGCCGATTGGGGGTTCAGGTTCTATCGGGGTTCGTGCGAAGCCCAGCGGAGATGCTATCTCCACGGTCGCTCATCTAGCGGAGAGATTCCGTGAAGTTGCTGTGAATTGTCCGCTATGTAATGCGTGAATGGCAATTGTTCATGCAGGATTCTATTCGGGTTAGTAGACCGTTCGCGAGCCCTGTTACAACAAGGCAAGCGTAAACTCATTGCCACGTCGGTTGGCCGCGCGTCCAACTTTTGAGAAGACGGGCTACCACCCAAACAGTTCAGATTCCGTGAGATCCTGTCCTTCAACTGCCTCTCCGGGCAGATCCGGAGAATCTCCCACTCGGATCGGTCCTCAGAAACGCCCTTACGGACACTGGAATCGTGCAACACAGCCAAGATGCCGCTCCTTCCGCGCCAAAAAACAGCCAAAAACATGCCGGAAACAGCCCTTTAAGGCTCCTTCTAAGGTTTTCGTCCGCCACGCGCACGACGTCCGTTCAAAATAGTTACGGCAACGGACCCACTTTCGGCGAGGAAGCCGCTTCCCTCCCCAATTCGTCGGCTTACACCACGACAAAATCGCCTCTTTCGTCGGCCGTTTGACGCGAGCGCCCTGATCCCTGTTCCCTCATCCCTGCTCCCTGCCTTCGTGCTCTACACTCGACTGCAAGGACACATTTCACCCCGAGGTTCAAATTCGTTGAGAAGTTCCCGTCTCCCCCTCCTCGTTGTTCCCGCATTGATGCTGTTCATCGTTGCTCCGTCCTTACGTCCGCAATCGCTCACCACAGCGTCCACCGCGCCCGCCTCTGTCGAGGACAACCGCAAGGCCCTCAACCAGCTCTTCAAGGACTATTGGGAAGACAATCTCGTCCACTCCCCCGAGTTCGCCTCCACCCTCGGCGACAAGCGATTCAACAACCAGATCAGCGACTACTCCGTGAAGGCCTACAACGAAAGCCTCGCCCGCGAACAGGCCTTCCTCATGCGCCTCGCCGCCATTGACACCGCCGGCCTCACCGGCCAGGAAAAGATCAGCGCCGATCTGCTCATGCGCCAGTTCACTGAAGACCAGGAAGCCGCGGAGTTCAAGGAATGGGAGATGCCCGTGACCCAGCTCGGCGGCATCCAGACCACCTACGCCGACCTGGTTGCCCAGCTCAGCTTCACTACGGAGAAGGACTACGACGACTGGATCGCCCGGCTGCACCAGATTCCCAAGGCCTTCGACCAGGTCACCGCCAACATGGCCATCGGCATCGAAGACCACCGCACGCCGCCTCAATACCTCCTTGCCAAGGTGCTCGACCAGGTCAAGACCATGGCCGCCCAGAAGCCCGAAGACTCGCCCTTTGCGCAGCCCCTCAAGAGTTTCCCCGCCACCGTCAAGCCGCTCGACCAGGAACGCATCAAGCAGGAGATGCTGGACGCCATTGCCCACGAAGTGCTGCCCGCATACCTGCGCTTCGCCCGCTTCCTTGAAGTCAGCTACGTGCCCGCCTGCCGCACCGATCCCGGAATCTCCGCCCTCGCCGACGGAGCAAAGTACTACCAGATCCTCATCCGCCGCAACACCACCACCAATCTGACCCCTGACCGGATTCACCAGATCGGCCTCGACGAGGTAAAACGGGACGAAGCCGAAATGCTGGTCATCGCGCAGAAGCTCGGCTTTCAAGATCTGGCCGCCTTCCGCGCCAGCCTGAACTCCAACCCCAAGCTAAAGGCGTCCTCCGGCGAAGCGCTGCTTGCCGCCTATAGCGGCTACATCGCTCCCATGCAGGCCAAACTTCCTCAGCTTTTCGGCCGCCTGCCCAAGGCAAAGCTGGAAGTGGTTCCCGTTCCGGCCTATCTGGAGAAGACCATGTACCCCGCCTACTACGAGGACGGCGCCCCCGACGGCAGCCGCCCCGGCCGCCTGCGCGTGAATGAATACAACGCCAAAGACCGTAACCTCTACGCCGTCGAAGCCATCGCGTACCACGAAGGCATTCCCGGCCACCACCTGCAAATCTCCATCGCCCAGGAACTGCAGGACCTTCCCACCTTCCGCAAATACGAGGGCTACACGGCCTTCGTGGAAGGCTGGGCGCTCTACTCCGAACGCCTCGGAAAGGAAGTCGGCTTCTATCAAGATCCGATGTCCGACTACGGCCGCCTTCAAGCCGATATGTGGCGCGCCATTCGCCTTGTCGTCGACACCGGCGTCCATACCCAACACTGGACCCGCGACCAGATGGTCCAGTACTTCCACGAACATTCCAACATCGACGAAACCACCATTCAGTCCGAGACCGATCGCTATATCAGTTGGCCCGCCCAGGCCCTCGCCTACAAGATCGGCCAACTCAAGATCCTCGAACTCCGCGACCGTGCGAAGAAGGCGCTAGGTGACAAGTTCGACCTGCGCGCATTCCACGACGAAGTCCTCGACGCCGGCGCCCTGCCGCTCGACGTCCTCAGCGACCGCATCGACTCTTGGATCGCCGCTCAAAAAGCGGCAACGCAGAAAGCCCCGGCCACACGGTAGATCGCTCATCAACCGGCAGGTACAATTCATCGCCGTCTCCCGGAGGGAGAACACGATCAAGGCATAAGTGCAGCGCAGCCAACCCCGGGAAAGTCTCCCGGAGGGAGAACACGAGAATAGCCCAGGGCGAAGTCCGCCGTCAGGCGGACGAAACCCTGGGAATTGCGCCAGAGAATGCGAAGCCGCCCCGCAGGGTCGGCGCGAATGGTTTCCACCAGCGCAACTGTCCGCCATGCGAGTATCCTTGAACCAGCACCACAATTCTCATCCAAGACAAGGAAGACCATGGCGGAGATAGCCGTTGAGGCCCCCAAAATACCCGCGCAACTGCCCCGCGTCCGCGTCGCCGTTCTCGGCGCTGGCAAAATGGGCGGCATCCTGTTGCAGGCCTTTTTGAAGCAGAACCTGTTTGCTCCCGACCAGATCTACGCCACCGTGGGCCATGCCGAAAAAGCCATCGCCCTCAGCACCCAGTGGGGCGTGGACGTGAGCACCAACAATCTTGAAGCTGCTCGCCAGGCCGACCTGATTCTGATCGGCGTCAAGCCCTTCCAGGTGCCTGACCTGATCGCCGAGATTCGTCCCGCGCTCACCAAGGAAAAGACCATCGTCTCTTTCGCCGCATCGGTCAAGACCTGCTCCATTGAAGAGGCGGCAGGCATCGACATCGCTGTCATCCGCGCCATGCCCAACACGCCGTCCGCCCTGGGAGCAGGCGCAGCCGGCCTATGCCGCGGCCGCTTCGTCTCCGCCGCCCAAATGGAACTCGCCGAGCGCATCTTCGAAACCGTAGGCCGCACCGTCGTCGTCGACGAGAAGCACATGGACGCCGTCACCGGCCTGTCTGCCTCCGGCCCTGCCTACATCTACATCATCATCGAAGCTCTTGCCGAAGCCGGCGTTAAAGTCGGCCTGCCCCGCGACACCGCCACGCAGTTAGCTGCGCAAACCACCTTCGGCGCGGCCAAAATGGTGCTCGAAACCGGCTACCACCCCGCCCTCCTCAAAGACGCCGTAACCACCCCTGCCGGCTGCACCATCGACGGCATTCTCGAGTTAGAAGAAGGCGGCCTGCGCGTAACTCTGATCAAAGCCGTGATGCGCGCCACACAAAGAGCCAAGGAGTTAGCCGCCGGCTGACATTCGCAACTGCTAACTCGCTAACAGAACAGTTCCCGCCCCGCGGGAACCGTTCGCTAACCAGCTAACTTGCTGACTTACTAACTCCCATGACCGCAGGGTGGCCCAGGTCTCGATCCTAAGACCTGGGAGTCCACGAAGCTGACTCTACTTACTAACTCCGCGAACCGCGCTAACACCGCTAACTCCGCTATCTTGCCCATCCAACGCCCAACCTGGCTGCCCACTTACATCCCCGAGTTACAGGGCCTGCGCGGCCTCGCCGTCCTCGCAGTGGTTTTCTACCATTGCCAACCCCGCCTGGTCGGCACGCCAGTCCACTATGCCAGCCTGTGGGGATGGGCAGGCGTCAATCTCTTCTTTGTCCTCTCCGGGTTCCTCATCACATCCATCCTTCTTGAAGCCCGCGACAAACCGCATTACTTCCGAAATTTCTACGGCCGCCGCGCCCTGCGCATCTGGCCCGTCTACGTGCTCGTCCTTATCGCCGTCTATCTCAACGCGCCCTGGTTCATCGGCGCAACAATCACGCATGCCATCAAGACCGCTCCCTGGCTCGCCTACATCTGTTTCGTGCAGAATCTCTTTCACCTGGCGCTCCCGCCCGCCATTGGACAAACCTGGTCGCTGGCCATCGAGGAACAGTATTACTTTCTCTGGGCGCCCATCGTCCGCTTCCTGCGCCGCCCATGGATGCTCGCCACCGTTCTGGCCGCAGCGCTAATCGCCTCACCGGCCTTCCGTTTCGCCAACCTGCATTGGATGACGCTCACCCATACCCTCATCCACCTCGACGGCATCGCCCTCGGCAGCCTGCTCGCCCTCGGCCTGTACAAGCTCGCCCTCGGCCGCCGCACCTGGCTCTGGATCGGCCTCGCCGCCACGCTCCTCGGCTTCTCAGCCACAGCCACCGTCGCCGGCGGCACCGCTTTCCTCGACTCCTCGCTCGCCCTCGCCTTCGCCGGCGCCGTTCTCGCCGCCATAGCGTCGACCGGCGCCCGCAACCCGTTCAACGCAATCCTGCGCCGCGGCCCGCTCGCCTTCTACGGCCGCATAAGCTACGGCCTCTACATGATCCATATCGCTATCTTCATCTACTTCGGCTGGTTCGACGCAAGCATGGACCGCTACGGCATCCCCGGCAACCTGGCCGTTGTCGCCTTCCGCCTCGCCGCCTCCACCGCCGCCGCAACCATCCTGTGGTACGGCTTCGAGTCGCAGATCCTTAAACTCAAGCGCTACTTTTGACAACGCAATGGCCCGGCTCCGCGCTCACCCCTAACGCGGCCACCGTCCCACAATCACAAACAGCGCCAGCAGAAACAGCGTGACGCTGGGCGCGGCCGACTCCTGCCGCCGAATGTGATAGATGCCCGCGGCCACCATCAGCAGCGCCAGTCCCGCTGCTGCCAACCGCAGAAAAACATAAGGCGGCCACATGTCCACAGGCACCAGCATTGCTGCCCCTCCCAGAGCCTCGACCAGCCCCACCAGCGTAGCCTGGCCTTGCGACATGCCGATCTTGCCGGCCTTGGACCTGGCTTCCACCACTTTCACCACTTGCCCGTAAGCAAAAATCTTCGAAAATCCGGTGAAAAGAAAAACGCCTGCCAGGATAATCTGCGCAATCCAAAGCACAGTATTCATGCCTTTGCCTGCCTTCCCTGCCCGACGCTGGGCTACGACCCTGGGCGAAGTACTGCGAACGCCCATTCCGTCTCTACCAGCAACCGATTGAACCCTGCGGAGAGACAAATGTCAAGACCGCACGGCACAGCTCCGTGTACGCTCCCGCGCATTCAACTGGACTGCAGTCGCTGGCCCTGAAACGGCCATGCATCGCTGCCGCATCAGGTTCTCTTTTTGGTTTAGATGCAGATGAATTTCTGGCGCCAGCAACCGCGGCTCATGTCAAGATCGGTTGATCGCGGGAACCCCGGTCACATTCGTGCATCCAACCAAACAAGCGCCCATCGCGTCAAGGCGGCGAATTCCAAGTCCCGTATCATGGTCCTCCGTCTCATCATTCTGTGACTTGAGTCACCCTGAATTTAACCTGCGACTGCTAGGCTTTGATCGGCAGACGAACCTTACCAATGAGGTGCAATGTGAGCAATCACTCCGCGATCAATGGCCCGTTGAGCCCTGAAGTCCTGGCCAAAATGGACGCCTACTGGCGCGCCGCCAACTATCTTTCCGTCGGCCAGATCTACCTGAAAGACAATCCCCTGCTTGAGCGCCCCTTGACGCTCGACGACGTAAAGCCGCGCCTGCTCGGCCACTGGGGCACCACCCCCGGCCTCAACTTCCTCTACGTGCATTGGAATCGCCTCATCCGCGAGCGCAACCTGAACATGATCTACATCATCGGCCCCGGCCACGGCGGACCAGGCATCGTCGCCAACACCTATCTTGAGGGCTCCTACTCCGAAATCTATCCCCACATCGAGCAGAACGCCGACGGCATCAAGCGCCTCTTCCGCCAGTTCAGCTGGCCTTACGGCATTCCCAGCCACGTCGCCCCGGAGACGCCGGGCTCCATCCACGAGGGCGGCGAATTGGGCTACTCGCTGGTGCACGCCTATGGCGCGGCATTTGATAACCCCGGCCTCATCGTCGCCTGCGTTGTCGGCGACGGCGAAGCGGAAACCGGCCCCCTCGCCACCAGTTGGCACTCAAATAAATTCCTCAATCCCGCCACCGACGGCGCCGTCCTGCCCATCCTCCACCTCAACGGCTACAAGATCGCCAACCCCACCGTGTTGGCACGCATTCCCCAGGCTGAACTAGAAGGCCTGATGCGCGGCTACGGCTATGAGCCCTTCACGCTCGAAGGCGACGACCCCGCCGTGATGCATCAACAGGCTGCCGCTGTGTTCGACACCATGTTCGACCGCATCGCAGCCATCCAGAAGGTCGCGCGCGAAGGCGGATCCACTGATCGGCCCGCCTGGCCCATGCTCATCATGCGCACCCCCAAAGGCTGGACCGGTCCCAAGTTCGTCGATGGCAAGCCTGTCGAGGGCACTTGGCGCGCCCACCAGGTCCCACTCGACGGCATCCGCACCAATCCCGAGCACCTGCACCAGCTTGACGAGTGGATGCGCAGCTACAAGCCCGCTGAGCTCTTCGACGAAAAGGGCAAATTCATCGCCGAATTGGCCGACATCGCTCCCAAAGGCCGCCAGCGCATGGGCATGAACGCCCACGCCAACGGCGGTCTGCTGCTGCAGCCGCTCACAATTCCCCACTTCCGCGAATTCGCCTTGACGATCGAAAGCCCCGGCCAAACCGATGCCGAGTCGACCCGCGTCCTCGGCCACCTGCTGCACGCCATCATGCAGTCCAATCTCGATAGCAAGAACTTCCGCGTCTTCGGCCCCGATGAAACCGCCTCCAACCGCATTGGCGAAGTGGAAGTGGGCACCGGCAAAGCCTGGATGGCCGAGGTTCTACCCGTCGACGAGAACCTTTCGCAGACCGGCCACGTGATGGAAGTGTTGAGCGAGCACATGTGCCAGGGCTGGCTTGAGGGCTACCTGCTCACCGGCCGCCATGGTTTCTTCTCGTGTTATGAAGCCTTTATCCACATCATCGACAGCATGGTGAACCAGCACGCCAAGTGGCTCAAAACCACGCGCGAAATCCCCTGGCGCAAACCCATTGCCAGCCTCAACTATCTGCTCTCATCGCTGGTGTGGCGGCAGGACCACAACGGCTTCTCGCACCAGGACCCCGGCTTCATTGACCACCTGCTGAACAAGAAGGCCGACGTCGTCCGTATCTATCTGCCGCCCGACGCCAATACCCTGCTCTCAGTCGCCGACCACTGCCTGCGCAGCCGCAACTATATCAACCTCATCGTCGCCGGCAAGCAGCCCGCTCCGCAATGGCTCACCATCGACGAAGCCGTAGCGCACTGCACCACCGGCCTCGGCATCTGGCAGTGGGCCTCCAACGACGAAGACGGCCCCGAAGTTGTAATGGCCTGTTGCGGCGACGTCCCCACCCTGGAAGCTCTCGCCGCCGTTACTCTGCTCCGCGCCCGCATCCCCGATCTGCGCGTCCGCGTGGTCAACGTAGTCGACCTGATGACCCTGCAGCCCACCTCCGAGCATCCCCACGGCCTGCCCGACGAAGAGTTCGACCAGGTCTTCCCCGTCGGCGTCCCAGTCATCTTCGCCTTTCACGGCTATCCGTGGGTGATCCACAGGCTCACATACCGCCGTCACAACCACGACAATATCCACGTGCGCGGCTACAAGGAAGAGGGCACAACGACTACGCCCTTCGATATGTGCGTACTCAACAACATTGACCGATTCCAGCTCACGCTCGACGCCATCAAGCGTGTACCCAGGCTCAAGGATAAAGTATCCGCCACCGAGCAGTGGTACTCCGAACAAATTCAACGCCACAAACTCTACGTCGCTGAAAACGGCGACGACTTACCCGAAGTAAAAGACTGGCGCTGGCCGACGAGTTAGATGTCTGCTAACTCGCTGACTTGCTAACTTGCTGACTCGCTAACCTGCTAATTCGCTAACTAACTCACCGAGGTTCGCTTTCATGTCGTCTTTGCCCGTCCTGGTTCTCAACAGCGGTTCTTCCTCCATCAAGTTTTCAGTCTATGAAGCCGGCAACAGCGAGCGCCGCAAGCTCCACGAAGGCGCGGTCGACGGCATCGGCACCGATCAGGGAAGTTTCTGGATCAAGGACGCAGACGGCAACAAGCTCGTCGACCAATCCCCTTCCCTGCCCAACCGCGCCGTCGCCTTCAAACTCGTGGCTGATGCGCTCCACTCCAGTGACTTCCCTGCCCCTGCCGCCATCGGCCATCGCATGGTCTCGGGCGGTCCCACCGTGCAGGAGAACCAGCTCATCACGCCCGCCTTGATTGATGAGATGGAGAGCTACACCGCTTTCGCTCCGCTGCACACGCCCATCGCCATCTACATCATGCGCGAAGCGCTGCGCCTCTTTCCCGGCGTGCCCAACTTCGTCTGTCTCGATTCCTATTTCCACCGCACCATGCCGGAAGTCGTAACCCACATGCCCATTCCCGAGGAATACTCCGCCATGGGCGTCCGCCGCTACGGAGCTCATGGGATTTCTTACGAGTCGATCGTCTACCAGCTCGAGCCTGACGTCCCGGAAAAACTCATCGTCGCTCACCTCGGGAACGGCGCCTCAATCTCTGCAATCCGCATCGGCAAGTGCCTCGACACCTCCATGGGATTGACGCCCACCGGCGGCATCATCAGCGGTACACGCACCGGCGACATCGATCCCGGCGTGCTTCTCTTCATCCTGCGCAAGATTTGCGAGACAGCCAAGACCCCCTCGGACGCCGCCGACCAGCTTGAAACCGTTGCCAGCAAAAAGTCCGGCCTGCTCGGCGTCAGCGATCTCTCCAACGACATGCGCGACCTCCGCGACGCCATCAAAGCCGGCAACGCCAAAGCCCGCCTCGCCGTGGATAAGTTCACCTGGACCATCGCCCGCTGGATCGGCAGCTATGTCGCTGAACTCAACGGGCTCGACATGCTCGTTTTCACTGGCGGCATCGGCGAAAACGACATCGCCGGCCGCGCCGAGATCTGCGCCGGCCTCGGCGCTCTCGGTATCGTCCTCGACCCGGTGCGCAACAACGTTCGCGGCCCCGCCGTAATCTCCGCGGAAGGCTCGCCAGTTACGGTCCGCGTAATTCCCCCCGCCGAAGACCTGATCATCGTCAACCACGTAGTGCGGCTGCTCTCAAAGTAACTACTTAAGCCTTTCTATCTCCCAAAACCTGTCATCCTGAGCGAAGCGTACCTCAGCGGAGTCCAAGGACCTGCTTCTGGTCTTCGGAAAGACCTCCCAGACACCCACGCGAAACTTGATCGAATAAAACCCCATCTGCGCCACTGTTCTACACTAGTGGGTTCCATCCGGAGTTTTTTTCATGCCCACCGCTGCAATCTCCATCGATTCCAAACGCCAGCCCACCCCGGCCCTTTGCCGCTTCGCCTGGGGCGTGCTGGTGTATTTCATCGCCGTAATTCTGTGGGGAACGCTGGTCCGCGCCACCGGCTCCGGCGCAGGCTGCGGCGCTCATTGGCCGCTCTGCAACGGTACCGTGCTACAGCACTCGCCGCGTGTCGACACGATCATCGAGTTCACGCACCGCATAACCAGCGGCGTCTCGCTCATCTCCGTCGTCGCCCTGCTCGCATGGACCTACGCCGGCACGGTCCGCGGCCACCTTGCGCGGCCTGCAGCCTTCGCTTCTGTCGTTTTCACGCTGCTGGAGGCAGTACTCGGCGCATTGCTCGTCAAACTCGGCTACACCGCGCAAAGCCAGTCCCCCCTGCGTCCCGCATTCCTCGCTCTGCACCTTGCCAACACGCTGCTGCTGCTGGCCGCGCTCACGCTCACCGCGCATCTGCTCAGCCGCCGCCAAGCGTTTCTGCGCGAAAGCGTGCGCCTTGTCGCTCCCTTCGGCGCCGGTGTAGCCGTCTTGGTTGTCATGGTCGTCGGCGTCACCGGCTCGCTGGCCGCGCTCGGTGACACGCTCTTCCCCGCATCCTCACTGGGCGCGGCGCTTGCCCAGGAGTTCTCCGCCACCAGTGGCTGGCTGGTCCGCTGGCGCTGGATGCACCCCACCGTCGCCTTCTTCGCCGGCATCTTTCTCATCTGGCTGCTGGTGCGCGCAGCGCAGCAACAAACACACTGGAAAAATGGCCGTCTTTCCGCGTTGGTGCTGTTCTTGCTGGCCATCGTCTATACGCTCGGCATTCTCGACGTCGTGTTCTTAGGACCACTATGGATACAAGTAGCGCACCTGCTGGCCGCCGATACCCTCTGGGCCTCATTAGTAGTCTTGACCGCAAGGCTAACTCTGCAACCACGCGAGGTCAGTCACTAAGTCATCAAGCAACACTGTACACAATGCTGTAAGCGGACTTTCCCTTGCGCACAAAAGTGGCCTGGGTGCCCCATCCTTGGCACGCCCTTGTCCTTGTGCCAAGGGTGGGAACCCGCGACACCCGCTAACTTGCCAACAGAAAAGGCCCCGCATGGCGGAGCCTTTTCGCTAACTTGCTAACTCGCTGCCCTACTTCACAAGCACCCCAGCCGCCGAATACGCGCTACCTTCCACAATAGCGTCGGTAAGCAGCGGCAACTCCGGCGTCGACGTCAGGTTCTCGATCACCCCATCGCGCAGAATCACAGTGTCTTCCACCTTGCCGCCGCGAATGCTCGGGTTCCACGCAAACGCCTGGTTGTTGACCACGACCTCAGTTCCAGCAGGCGTCGCCACCCACTCGCGCTCTCCGTAACCGGTAGGCCCTCCCTGGTGATGGAAGCGCTCTTCTCCGGGAAATCCCTGCGCCGCATAAGCCGCCTGCGCAACCTTGAACAACTGCGCAGAAGTCGCGCCTACGCGCGTCGCATTCAGCAGCGCAGCATTCACATGAGCAGAAGCGTTGAAGCGCGCCGCAAGCTCCGCAGGCAGTGCCCCAAAATGAATAAAACGCGTAATCGAAATCGCCAGCCCCCACTTGCGAGAACAGAGATTCAACATCCCGTACTGCTTCAGCCTCTTGCCCCGCGGCACCGCATGTTTGTAGTTGATTATCCTCTCATCCACTGCATAAAGCGCCACTGAAGGCAGAATTCCCCGCCGCAGCAATCCCGCCGCGGTGATCGATTCAAGATCGTACTCGCTCAGCCCCGGCTCAACCTCGTGCAGCGCTTCTACCGTGGCCGCCGCAGTCTCCGCGCCCAGCCACCGGTAGCGCGCAATCTCGCTCTCGCTCAGCGCCGCCCGCAGTGGATAAAGATTAACCTGCGTCACACCCGCGCCTGGCGTATCTGACCCCAGCGGCCCGCCCGCCAGTTTCGCCGCGGTAGCAGCCGTATCGTCAGCCCACCACGGAAACAGGATCGGCTCAAAATCCAGCGTGCCAAACTCCTCATCGTGCAGGCGCGGCGCTTCATTCTCGGTGGTAAAGTAGTAGCGTTTACCCGCCGCTGTCACCAGCAGCGAAGCCACGCCCGTCTCGCCCGGCGTAAGCACACGCAACTCGACTGCCCCGCCCGTAACCCACGCCACATTTTCGTTCCGCCGGATGAGGACGCCCGCAAGTCCGTTCGTCTTCAGCCACTCCACTAACTTCTCGTGCTTCGCGTCCAGTTCCGCGTTCCACGCCGCTTCCGTCACCAGCGTAGCGCCACTCACCACCAGGCTCTTTCCAATTCTCTTGCTCATGATTGCATGTCCTTCCTGAACTGCAGGGAACAAGGGTTAGGGAACAGGGAACAGGGAACAGACAAGCCGGAAAATGACGGCGCGTCAATGCAGCTAGGAGTCCGTTCCCTAATCCCTAATCCCTGTTCCCTGTTCCCTGTCCTGTCAGTCTTCCAGCGCCGGATGATAATGGCTCTCCCAGCCCATATAGCGCGCCGCTTCGTGAATGGCCTTTGAAACATCGCTGAAGTTAGCCGCCACGTGGTGCTCGAATCCTTCCCGGCAAATGTACTTCAGCAGCTTCTGCAGTTGCGGAATCTCCGCCACGCCCGCGCCGCCGAACGTCTCCAGCGGATCGTCGGTAAACTTCCCCGGCCCCGTGTAGCCGCGAACCACGCCGCGCCTGTCATCGGTCGAATAGCGCGCATAACTCATCGCGCCGGCCTTCACGCGGCCCACGCAGGTCCCAAACGTATTCTCCTTGCCCACTGTGCCGGCAATAATCTCCTGGTAGTCCATCCTCACATCCTTGAAGAAATGCTTGGGCAAGTTAGAGCAGTGGAAACACACGCACTTATCCGGATGGCTACCGTAGTTATTGTTCCAATCGAGCAGCGCAGAAGGCGTACCGCTGGCCAGCGCCAGCATGTACATGCTCAGCGTGCCCGGCACATCCACTTCGCAAGCCGAGGGAATCAGGTTATTGCTCATCATGCTCATGATCGTGCAAGGCACCACGCCGAAGAATTCCTCCATCGAAGTCCAGCATTGCACCGCGCTGATGGTCACGTTGGCCTGCTTCATCCAGCCGTCGATGACGGCCCCGAGCTTGGCCATCTTCATCAGCGCTGCGTCGGCAATACCGAGCGTCGAAACATAGCTCTTGATGGCCGCCAGCTTGGCCTGCGCGGCATCGTTCGTGTCGCTCATCTTGTTAATGCGTCCGAAGACCTCCGACAAATCAAGCGTCTCGATCGTAATGCCGCTGGTCTCAAGAATCCGCTCCGAGTAGCGCACCGTGTTGAACGCCGTGGGACGCGCGCCGATCGCGCCGATGCGCAGATTCTTCAGCCCCTTTACAATGCGGCAAACCTGCGAAAACCACTCCAGGTCCGCCTTGAATTCCGCCGAATTCAGGCTCTCCGTATGCAGCGTGGTCAGCGAGTAAGGAATGCCATACTGCATCAGGTTATTGCAGGCGCTCATCTTTCCGCAGAAGCTATCGCGGCGCGTAGCGATCGTCATAGCATCGGAGCGATCCGGGGTAGCTTGCACCAGCACCGGAACCTTCAGCCCGGAGAGCCGGATCGCATCCACAATCCCGCGCTCTTCGCCGAAGTTAGGCAAAGTTATAATGATTCCGTCAATCTCTTCCGCGTGCTTCTTGAAAAGTTCCGCGCATTTCTTTGACTCGGCATAAGTCTCCACTGCGCCATACTTCGAATCTTCAGGCCCCAACACCACCGACTTTGCTCCGGCTGCTTCCAGTACTGAGATGATCTCTTCGCGGCCCGTCTTGGCCAAATGGCCAGGGAAAAAACCGCGGTTGCCTACCACAATCCCAAAAGTCATTACTCGTTGCGCTGACATGTCTTCAACTCCCTCAAATCTCCGCCGCGTCTGCGGCTTCTATCGCCTGCATGGAGCCCGAACAAACCGTCTTTGTTCCGGGACGCCCATCGCAGGAATCGTTTTCAACTGCTCCTCGCGCCTGGACGGCGTGACGCGCTGACTTTGCAACCAGACTCCGCGATTCGCTCTGGACGTTCACTTTACGCGGCCGGGACGAAACTTGATCACGTAAAACAATCCCAGCAGCCCCAGAATGCCGCCCCACCAGACGGGAGTGTGCAGGTTGGTCAACTCGACCCCCACCGGGTAGATTCCGCTCAGCCATTGATAAATGCCATAGCCGAGGATCATTGAGCCATAAATCAGCAACAGCACTCCGATAAAGAACCAGATGGGGATTCCAGAACCATGCATATGTCTCTATCCTTTCTTCTCTCGTTACCAGAACAGGATGTTAAGCACCACAAAGATGACTACCACCAGAATCGCCCACATGTATTCGTTCTTGTAGAACGGAACCGGTTCTTCTTTGGGCAAGATCGTGGCGCCATAGACCAGTCCTTCCAGTTCCGCCACCGGCCTGGGCTTGGTAACCATGCTCACCACAAAAATGACCAGGGCCGAGAAGATGAATGCCCAGAGGGCGCGAAATACGTTTTCGGCCATTGGCTTGGCGGCTTCCGAAAGCGCTACGTAGCGAAGGTTCGAAGGATCGAGGTGAACCCACTCGAAGAGGCCGGCTGAAAAGACGACCCCCAACAGAAGGCCTAGAAAGCCTGCGATCCTGCTGGCGCGCTTCCAAAACATGCCGAGGAGAATTGTGGCCAGAAGCGGAGCGATAAAGATGCTGAACAGCGCTTGCACGTAGTCCATGATGCCATGCGCGCGCTGCACCAGGTAACCTGCGGCGATGGAGACCAGCACGCCTATGACGATCGACATCCTTCCTACCATCACGTAGTGGCTGTCGGTGCCTTTCTTGTTCAGAAGCGGCTTGTAGAGGTCGTAGGTCCATACTGTGGAGAAGGCGCTCACATTTCCGGCCATGCCGCTCATAAAGCCGGCAATCAGCGCGGTGATTCCCAGGCCCAGCAGGCCGGGTCCGCAGTAGCGCACCAGCATCAGCGGCAGCACTTCGTTGTAGCTGTGCAACTCAGTTCCCGGCGCTCCGGACAGGACGCTCTGCTGGTAGGCCGCGGGCAGTGTGGATTTGGTTTGCATTGCGCTGGTGCATGCGCCGGGATCTTCGATCCGGTTTGTGGAAAGGTTCGCCGTGCAGGATTTCACAACGTCTTCGCCGACCAGTTGGCGGCGGCTGCCGTCCGGATTCTGCAACAACACCAGGCCCAGCAGTCCGGGCAGGATGACGATGAATGGGACCGCCATCTTGAAGAACGAACCGATGATGGGGGCCATGCGCGCCGCGCGCAGGTTGTGCGCCGCCAACACGCGCTGCACCACCAGGAAGTCGGTGGTCCAGTAGCCGAAGCTGATGGCGAAGCCAAGGCCGAAGACGATGCCCGTCCAGTGCACGCCCATGGGGTTGGCAGAGAAGCTGCCGGTGTCGCGCCACAGGTGGAAATAGCTATCGGAGTGCATGTTGGCGATGATCTTGGTCTGCAGGCCGCTGATTCCGCCGGCCTGAATCATGCCCAGGATCGGCACCAGCAATGCGCCGCCCCAAATCAGCACAAACTGCAGCACCTCATTGAAGATGGCCGAGCGCAACCCGCCCAAGGCCACGTAAAGCGTAACTGCGAACGCCGAGACCAGAATGCTGAAAGTGAGGCTCCAGCCCAGCACCACCTTCATCACCACGGCCATGGCGAACATGTTCACGCCGCTCATCAGGATCATTTCCAGAGCGAAGAAGCTTGCGGCCAGGACGCGGGCGTGCTCGCCGTAGCGCAGATTAAGGTAGCCCGGTACCGAGTGCGTCTTGCACACGTAGTAGAAGGGCATCATCACCAGGCCGAGAAAGAGCATGGCAGGGATGGCGCCGATCCAATACCAGTGAGTGGCGAGGATGCCGTACTGGTAGGCAGAGCCGGCCCAGCCCATCAGTTCCAGGGAGCCGAGGTTGGCCGACACAAAGCTCAAACCCGCGATCCAGGCGGTCATCTCGCGGCCTGCCATGAAGAACTCTTCGCTGGTGTTAGACCTGCCCTTGAGGTAAAAGCCGATCCAGATGACCATTCCGAAGTAGATGGCGATCACGACGATGTCGAGCGTACTCAGTTGCGCCAGGGGCGATGCGCTGAACGCCAGGAAGGCCGGCAGATGGGCGGGAGTTCCGGCGGCGATGGAGGTTGGGACCGATCCGAACATTCTTGTCACCTGAAGTGGGGTGAATACGTCCTTCCAATCATCGGCGGAGGCTGCGGACGTTCGCCCTTAAGTAAATGGTTTTACTGCTCTAGTTGTCAAGCAGCAAATCCGCGCAGGATTAAAAAGCCAGGCATTTGCGTTCTTGCCGGCGCCGGCAATCGAGAATGCGTTTAGCGAAGGAAGTCTAGCACAAGAGCAGCGCCGTATGGCGGCCCCTTTTTCAGCCCGCAAACAAGCCTCTCATTCCGCCGCCCCCGCCGCACTCAAAAACTCGACCGTCCCGTTCTCCTTGCCCGGAAACAGCCGCGCATACCCCAGCGGCGTGCACTCCACAAACTCATCGGGCCGTTCATAGTGCCCGGGAAGCCTGGCCCGCAGCGATAGGTCCGCGCCCTTCCTCGCCAGAAATTCCACCACCGGCAGCCCCCAATCATAGAATTGCGTTGCCGCGTGGAAGATCGGCGTCTGCCCGCCCACCGCCGCCTCATCCAGATCCGCCCGAGCATTCACGTCCGCGCCCCGCTCCACAAGCAATCGAGCTGCATCCAGGTTTCCGTACTCAGCCGCAACGTGCAGCAGCGTCGCTCCCCGCAGCGTCAGCCGGCGCGCTCCTGTCGATCCAAAGTCCAGGTCAGGAAAGCGCTTGCCGATCAGGGATGGATCATGATCCAGACGCTCGGACAGCAGATCCATGCGACCGCCCAGCAAATCCATCACCGCCGGCATATTGCGCCGCGATGCGCATCCGGCTTCCAAAAGAATGTCGATGCATGAAGCGAGTTGCACCGATCGCGAGTACGTCCCAATCACAAAATCCAGCGCCGAGTCGGGATACTTGCGTCCATCCCGCGCGCAATTTGGATTCGCCCCATGATCCAGCAGCCACTTCAGCGCTGCCGGCTCCAGCGTTTCGCACGGCGCAAAGATGATCGGGTAGTAGCCGTTCCATTCCGCATTCACATCCGCGCCGTTTCGCACCAGCAGTTCCATCATCGGAATGCGCATACCCAACAGCGCCGCGCGCATCAGCGGCCCGTCGCTGCCCTGGTGCACGTCTGACCCATTGTCGATCATCCACTGCGCCATCTCGAGGCGCACGGCCGTCGGCGCCTCCCACCTCACACGGCACTCCGCGACCCACGTAAGCGGCCCGTTTTTCCCGTAGCCCAGCGGAGCGTGGTGCAGTTCCGGATTGCGCGTCATCAGTCCCTTTACCCGATCCAGATCGTTCGCATCGATGACTTGTTTCAGCTCTGCAATCTCACGCTGCGCCGCCTCAAGCGACTCCACATGCGCCTTGAGTTTCGGCCAGCTGGCGAACCCATACAGCCGTGCGATTTGAAATTGCGCCACAGACAGCGACGACGCTCCGCCCGCTTTCAATAGGGCCTTTGCCTCGTCTTTCAGGTGGCGCAGATTGGCCCGCTCGGGAAGCGGACGCGACTCTTGTGGCGATAAATTGGGCATGGCAGCCTCCTTTCCTGTTGCAGCGCCCGTTGTCCGCAACTCGGGCTGAAAGAAGGTGCTCGCAGGATGGATTGAATCAGGGGGGCTTGAAGCCCTTTCCGCGGACCGGATGCGTCCCTCTCGCTAAAAGCATCCTAGCAGAAATCGATTCCGTTCAGATTGCTTTCAGCTATTCTTGTCGTGTCCAAAAACGGAAGCCGCAGCCGCGCGGAGTCCCTCAGGAGCAAGCGCAAGCGAGCCATGATTACCTACTTCAACCTGCACGCTCCGGATTCGGAACGACTGCTCGCTGACTGCAACAGCTATGACAATCGAGAATCGCTCCCCTGCCCGCTGACGACCGAACATCTCGATGGAAGCCGCCGCATCGGTCCGCTCTCCGTCGAAGTGAGTCACAACCGTTTCGATGAAATGATGATCTGGTGCTGGGTCGAAGGCCGTGTCGTTCATCAACGGCTGCTGAACGAATTCGAGCGCCAGGGATTCACGGGATACCGAACCGAGCCGGCCACTGTCCGCTTCCGCGATGGTTCGCTCTCTACTGACTACCGCGAATTCATCGTCACTGGGTGGGCGGGAATCGCAGCTCCTCAATCCGGCATACGAGTGAAGAAGAGCTGCCCTGCCTGTCATTGGAAGAAGTACACCGGCATCACGAATTACGAAGAATTGATCGATTGGAGCCAGTGGACAGGCGACGACTTTTTCATGGTCTGGCCGTTGCCGCATTATGTCCTGGTCACCGATCGGGTGGCGCAGTTTCTTCTTGGTAGCGGAGTGAAAAGTTTCCGCCTGGGAGGGCTCGACGATTCAGACCAGCAGGTGGGCGCCGCTGGATTCAACGTCGGACGGCTCTCCAATTTTCTTCCCAAAGACCTGGCCATCAAGTATGGCAGCCCGCTCGGCCTTGAATGAAAACAGCATTCGTCTTCGCCTCGCGCATTTCCCCTTGTCTTCCGCGCCAATCAGCGATACCTTGAGATATGGAGCCGTCTTCCCCAACCGCAAACTCCGCAACACTGCTGTCATCGCTGCGCATCCGCACATTCAGCCGTTTCGTGTCCTCCCGATTCCCCTCGAGCCGGTTCCCGGCCCAGCCCATCCTCGTTCATTGGAGCTTTAAAATATGACTTCGCCCATTGTTGAACCCATTGCCTGTAGTGGCGTTTCCCGCCGCACCTTCTTCCGCTTCGCCGCCGGCGCATCTGCCCTGGCCAGCATGCCCATCCTCACTGAAGCCCACCTCGCCATGGCGCAGCGCCCCCACTTCGCAGATCCCAACAAGGGCATTCACATCGACGCCAATGAGAATCCGCTTGGTCCCTGCGACGCCGCGCGCAAGGCCGTGATCGATATCGTTCCCAAGGGCGGCCGCTACCTGATGGGCATGGAAGAAGATCTGACCTCCACCTTCGCCAAAATGGAAGGCCTCGATCCCGAATCCGTCTTGGGGTTTGCCGGCTCCAGCGAGCCCCTCCACTACACGGTGCTCACATTTACCAACGCAAGCAAGCCGCTCGTGGTCGCCGACCCCGGCTATGAAGCGCCGATGTGGGCTGCCAAGATTGCCGGCGCCGAAGTCATCAAGGTGCCGCTGGCCGACCCCAAGGGCGCAGCCTCGCACGATATCAAGGCCATGCTCGCCGCCGCCTCCACGCCCGGCGTCATCTACATCTGCAATCCCAATAATCCCACCGGCACCTGCACCGCGCGCTCTGACATCGAGTACGCCGTGGCCAATGCGCCCAAGGGCACAATCCTGCTGATTGACGAAGCCTATATCCACCTCTGCGATGCGCCGCGCTCGCTCGATTTCGTCAAGGAAGGCAAGAACGTCATCGTGCTGCGCACCTTCTCCAAGCTCTACGGCATGGCCGGGCTTCGCATGGGCTTCGCCATCGGACGCCCCGACCTGCTCAAGCAAATCTCGGTGCATGGCGGCTTCAACGCGCTGCCCATCACCGCGCTGGCCGCGGCCAAGACCAGCCTGCTGCAACCCGATCTGGTCGCCACGCGCAAGAAGATCATCGGCGATACCCGCGTTGACACGATCGCCTGGCTGAAGAGCGAAGGCCATGCCACCACGCCGTCAGAGAGCAACTGCTTCATGCTCGAAACCGGCCGCCCCGGCACTCAAGTGCTCGCCGCCATGGCAGCGAAGGACATCTACATCGGCCGCATCTGGCCGGCTTGGCCCACCCAGGTCCGCATCACCGTCGGCACCCGCGACGAGATGCTCGCCTTCCGCAAAGCCTTCAAGGAAGTCATGGCCACCAACACCGCCGGACTGGTTCCCGCACCGCTGCCTGGCCACCTCGCCGAGCACCCGTTCTCGCACCTGTCGTAGAGACAGTTCACAGTTCTCAGTTCACACCCAATGGTTCCCAGTTCGTAATTCTCAGACCAAAGAAAACCCCCGCCTCACAGCGGGGGTTCTCTTTGTGCGCCGAGGTTATTATTCAAATCGCCGGCCGTCCTGCAAGTTCAAATTACTGGCCATTTCACGAACAACTGTGAACTGCGAACTAAGAACTGACCACCGCCTTCAAAACAGAATCTTCAGCGCAAACTCCGCATTCAGCGGCTCGCCCGGCCCGATGCCAGGATTGCCCAGGTACGGTCCAAGCGTCGATCCAATCTGGCCACCCTCGCCTGTCTGCGGGAAGCCCACCGGCGCCAGGTTCACACGGTTGAAGATGTTGAACACATTGATGCTGAACTGAGTCCCTATCCGCTCGGTGATGGGCGTCGTTTTGAAGAACGCCACATCCACCGACGAGTAGCCTGGATTGTAATTCTGTCCGCGGCGAGTCGGTGAGTAGGTATTTGGCGCAGCATCGACAAACGCAGTTGGGCTGAACCACTGCACGACGCCGCCGGAGATGGCATGCGAGACGCCAGCCTTTGGATCGGAGACAACTTGCACGGCGCGGTCAGCGCTCTCGCCGTTGCCGCTGGGGTTGGTGGCGGAGACGACCGTGTAGGGCGTTCCACCGTGGAAGGAGAATCCCGAGTTGACTTCCCATCCCTTGGACAGGCGCTCAGGTCCCTTGAAAGTAGGAACGTGGTAGTCGGCATAGCCGGTCAAGGTGTTTCGAACGTCAAAATCCGAGTTGCCATATTCTGCGCTCTCGTCCAGCGGATTTTGCGCAACGTAGGGCAGCAATCCAGTTTCGTAGTCCAGTGAATGGGCCCATGTGTAGGCCAGTTGCGAGGTCAGGTTATGGTAGTTCTGCACGCGCAACGTGGTCTGCAGCGAGTTATAGAACGAGCCCAGGTTGCTCCGCGCTTCGTCAATCACGGAAAAGTTGGGGAACTGGCTGTAATAGGGCCGCGTCAGGTTCGGGTTGGCAAGGCCAGCCGTGCCCACCGCGGCTGGATTGATGTCGAACAAGCCCAGTAAGTGCCTGCCCATGGTGCCGACATATCCCATCTGAAAGATCACCGAAGGCGTGAAGCTGTGCTGGACATTCAAATCGATTGCCTGGGTATAGGAAGGCCGGAAGTTCTTATCGAATGTGGAGATTTTCACCACACCCGCTCCCGCCAGGGCCTGGGCCAGTGTCTGGAAGATCGGGACGCCGGGCTCGATGACCGTATTGGCAATTCCCGAAGCCTGGGCAACTTCTTCCGAACCCGCCGGGTTCAGGCCGGGACCGAAGACCGAGATATTCTGCGCACCATTGTTCTGCAGAATGGACTTCATGTAGATGGAGTCGTAATAGAACCCATAGCCGCCTCGCAATACCGTTTTACCCGAGTTGTCGACCTGCATGGAGAAGCCTACGCGCGGGCTGACGCCGCCGTAGAACTTGTTCCAAAGATTCGGAACATCCTGCCCAACCACCGCGAGCCCAGTCGCCTTGGTTGGATCGAAAACCGAAAGGTTCGGATACTGCGAGTGAACCGGGCCTTCGTAGTCGTAGCGAACGCCATAGTCCATGCTCAACCGTTTGCTGACCTGCCAGGCGTCTCCGCCGGTAAGCGACCAGGTGTTCACGAAGACCTGCCGTTTGGGATCGCCTACGACGTTTTCTGACGTGGACGGGTCAAAGCAGCCGGCAAGAAAGTCGGCCAGGAAGAGGATGTTCGGATCCGATGGAGCGTTGGCCAGCGGAGCCATGCCGTTCCCGCTCAAAGCGGCGCAGGCAGTGGTGGTCGAGACCCAAGGTCCCTGCGATCCGTCGAAGTAAATCGTGCCGCGCTCGCCCGTCTGGTAGAAATCGTCCACCTGTGCCTGGCGGAACTCGCCGCCAAACTTGAACTCGTGCGCGCCCTTGGTCCAGGCAAGGTTTTCGTCAAGGTGGCCGGTAATGTCGTTGCGGCCCGAGGGAGCTGTGACGCCCAGAGGATCAAATCCACTGCCGCCTGCCGTTAATCCCACGCTGGCCGCGGTAGGACCGATGATCAGGTGCGGCGAACCAGCCAGTGACGGATCGGTAATGCCCGTATTAAGCCCCAGGCCAGCCGGATCGAAGGCGATATCCGCATCGGAGAAGACTTGGTTGAAGTAGCTCACGCCCGCGGATAACTGGTTGGTAATGCTGTTGGTCAGCACGCGATTGTAGACCAGCGAATAATTCTCCACGTGAATCGGAGCGTTCTCGAAGTATGGCGCGAGCGCGGAGGAAGTTGGCGCCGTTTGCGTTCCTTCGCCGGCGAACCAGCTGGCGGCAAGATGATCCTTGTCGCTTAGCTGATAGTCGAACTTGACCAGGCTGTTGTAGCTGTGCCCGGTCAGGTCGCCCGTAGCCGCGTAGTTGTTGGAGTTTGCCGGTCCGCTAAGCGCGCTTGTCGGCCAAAGACCCGAGAGGGTTCCATTGCCATTCAACAGGTTGGAAGCAACTGCGTTATGCGGCACGGCGTATTGATCAAGAAGCGCATAAGCCTCCGCCTGATAAGCAGCGGAGGGTTCGGTCCCCTTGGTTTCAGCGCCAATCAGGAAGCCCTGATGCTCGCCTGCAGCGAAGAAGAACAGTTTGTCTTTCCAGATCGGGCCGCCGACCGAGAAGCCGATATGCTGATTCCGAGTCGCCGTCTTGCTGCTTTCAAACGGGTTCATCCTCTGGAAAAACTCGTTGTGGTTGTAGTAGTAAGTCGTTCCATGCAGCTGGTTGGTGCCCGATTTGATGGTCAGGTTGGCCGTGCCGCCCGAGTTGCGGCCAAGTTCCGTCGAGCCCGCCGTCACGAAGGAGAAATTCTCAATCGCATCGATGGGCAGAATCACGCCGGCAATCGACGAAACACCGCCCTGATTCACGGCGGGAATGTTCCACCAAAGATCGTTATTGTCTGTGCCTTCAATCTGCCAGTTCACTGAATTCGATCGCGTCCCGTTCACGGCGCCCACACCGGCGCCGCCGCCGGTCGAAAGGCCTGCAAATCCCGGCGTTTGCGCCAGCATCTGCGTAAAGTCACGCCCGCTGTTGGGAAGGTTTTGCACCACTTCTTCCGGCAATGCCGTGGATTGCATATCCGTGATTGTGTCCAGGCTCAACGAGTCCGCCGTGACTTCAACCGTTTCACCCGCGGAGGCCACTGCGAGCTTTACCGGCAGCGCATACGTGGCGCCTGCCGTCACCGGAACTTTGTCGACCTTTTCGCTCTTGAATCCCGATGCGACAACCGAAACCGTGTAGCTGCCGAGCGGCAGATTTGCGAATGAGAATTCGCCTGCGCTCGAACTCACCGTCTTATAGGACGTGTTGGTGGCCGCTTCCACCGCCGTGATCTGTGCCCCTGGCACCACGGCTCCCGACTGGTCGGTGACCGATCCGCTGATGCCGCCGCGAAACGTCTGGCCAAAGCCGGCCGCCGGCAGTGCTAAAAGCACCGCCAGCGCCAACATAAGGCCCGTAAATACACTTCGAGTAGCTCGATTTGCCATTGCGACTGTCCTCCGAAAGTTGTGGGTCGTGTTGTAATGTCATGCGCCCATGGAAAATACAAAAATAAGTGCAGACGAGCGGGCGCTCATGTACGCACAAGCGATTATTTTTTCTTGGTATGTCTACAGGAATTGAATTTGGGTAAATGTAATTCCATGCCCAAGCATAAAGAGACATCGAATAAGGAATCAATAAGGAAATGCAAAATAAAGTCTGCCCCCGTTGCGTGCCGGTCGTCCTTGGAGATTTCTAATCCGCGCCGTCTTGTCGATAAAAAAGTGATCCCAATCACTCCGGAGCGTGCTGAACGGCACATCTACCCGTATCTCCACGGTGCCACGCTTTCCTTCTGAGGTGAATGCCATGACGGATTCAGCTCCGGCGTCCCGCCCCGATCAAGCTCCAGGCCCGAAACCGGAAACCAAACCGCACCCCATCGCGGAACTCGGCACGGACCCAGTCCTCGACCCGAATCTCGCCCGCTGGAGTCATCCCTCCGTTCTGCTCGTGGCCACAGATCTGAGCGATCTTGACAGGATGATGCCGTTTGCCTTCGAACAGGCAACTCAAACCGGGGCGCGGCTGATCTTTCTCCACGTAGTTTCCGCCGCCGAATCGTTTTCCGCCGATTTGGCGGGAAGACCCTACTACGATCCCGCCAGCGCACTGGACCATGCCGCCCGCGAGTTGGATGCTGTCTGCGTCATGGCGCGCCAGTCGAATATCCTTTGCGAAGCCCTCTTGCGCGAGGGCAATCCCGCCGAACAGATTGGGGCTGCGGCGCGCCAGTTCAAGGCCGACCGCGTGCTCCTAGGAACCCGGAGCCGGAGCAAGTTAGGCAAGCTGCTCCTTGGTTCCGTGGCAGAACAAGTGCTGCGCTCGGTCAACCTCCCGGTCATTACCGTGGGACCCGAGGCTCATCTCCCGGTGGATTCATGTGCCGAGGCACGGGTCGTGCTCCTCGCCACCACACTCAGAGAGACCTCTCGCCCGAGCGCGGCGCTTGCCTGCCAAATTGCAGCCAGTCAGGGAGCCAAACTGGTCATGCTCCATGTCCTGCCGCCGCCCGTTGTTCGCCACACCGCCGTGCCGGTCCCCTTTTTCCCGCCCCTCAACATCGCAGCTCCCAGCGATTTCTTCGTCGAAGAACCAGACCGCAGCAGCCAATCCGCAAGATTTGACTCGCATGTGCTCCAGGAACTCCGCGAACTCGCCGCCCGTACCGCGGCCGAATCCGGGGCAGATGTCGAGCCGCATGTGATCCACGGAAACCCCTCCATCGAGATCCTCGCCCAGGCTGTCGAACTCCACGCCAGCCTCATCGTTCTTGGCGCCCGCCCCCACTTCGCCTTCGAGAACCTCACCCGCGATCGCACCGTCTACCGCGTTCTGGCCCACGCCCGCTGCCCCGTGCTCACCCTGCGCGAACCTGAACCGCACCCCGGTGCGCACCAGCCCGCGGCCCTGGCCGCACATCGCTGAGCCATGTCGCCGCCGCTCCCGGGATAAATTGCACGCCTCGGCTCCCTTCGGGATACACCGTCCGTCCATACCGTGGGAGCCCCTTCCATGCGAGCTGTCCTTTGCGTCCTTTCGCTGACTCTGGTTCTCTCCGCGCCCTTTGCCTCCGCGCAGAACCCGCCGAAACAGGACCAGTCCAATCGGGACAATCCCGCTCCCCAGACTCCCAAGACGGATGCCCAGCTCGACGGCTTCCTCGGGCCGGTTAAAACCGTGTCCACCACAATCAAACGGTCAGGTCTCCAATGGACCCAGCCCAGCGGGCCGGCCATGGTTTTTCCAGTCCAGTGCCAGGATTGCACCTACGATCCGGACGGCGTCAAGACCATTAGCGGCCAGGTCGCGGAGGGCAAATTCTTCGGCCAGATCATTGCCCTCCAACGCGACGGCAGTGGGCGCATGACAGGGAGCGTTGTCACCAATGCCTCTACCGGCCTGGTCGACCGCGAGGAGGTCATAGGGCCGTTCGGCAAAACCGAAGAATACGACTATCTCGACGGCAAACTGAATTGGCTGCAAACCTACGTCTACGATCAGTACGGCCGCATGAGCGACGCGCTGACTGTTGACAGCCTGGGAAACCAGATTTCGCATACGCTGACCAAAACCACGAGGGACGGGGAGGTCATCGAGACCTCGGTCTGGGGGGAGAATGACGAACTCGATTGGCAGCAGACGTACGATCCGGAAACCGGCATGGAACACTTCACCACCTACGACGAATCCGGCGCCGTGAAGCTCACCTGGACCTTCAATCACGGAAAGGTCCTATCCTTCTGGGAGTGGCAGGAGCCGGATCAGAAACCGGAGCAGCAGCAGTTCGGCGAAGGCTTCGTAGAAGACGCAGGCAATGGCAACCGCGACAACTATTGCTGCCACAGCGACGGCCATTGCGAGCGCTCCCGTGTCCACTACGAGTATCTCGATCAGGCCAAAAAGCGCAATCCAACCAGCGTGGAATGGCGCGACGAAAGCGGTAACCTGCTCTACGCCGCCTACTATGAGTACGAAGTTGACTCCGCCGGCAACTGGACCCATCGCCGCGTCTCCGTCTTCCCCTCCAACCAAGGCGACCCCGCTCTCTATGAAGAGGACTGGCGCACCATCGACTACTGGCAGCAATAACCGATTCGAATGGTCCTGTATCAGGGAACGGATTCACAGCCGCCGAAGAACGCACATGAACCGGCGTTCTCGGGCGTTCTTTAACAGGGCACGGCTTCAGTCGGGCCGCAATTGCCATAGAGGGGTCGCGGGCTTCGCGGCACGGCAAAAAATGCCCAAGAGTGTGCAAAAGAGAACAGATCGTCCCAGCAAAAAAATGGGACTCTGCATTAGCAATCAATCGATTTACAGTGTGCTTGGGGTCCGGGGGGTTACGCCGTGAGCCGCTCCAGCTGATCCGGCTTGGTGATGGTCATGCTGGACCCCTTGATGGTGATCCATTGGTCGCGCCGGAACTGGTTCAGCAATCGCGTTACGGTCTCGCGCGAAGTGCCCGCCATGTTCGCGATCTCCTCGTGCGTCAGCGCCATCGTAAACCGAATCTCCGGCTTCCCGTTGGATGCGGACCGCCCCCAATCCAGCAGTAGCCGCGCCAGCCGTCCCGCGGCCGAGCCGGAAAGCGCCAGGCGCTTGGCATCGTGAAACACCGTCAGGTATTCCCCTGAGAGAGATTGCGCCGCATGCATGCTGGCAATGCCGTGCCGGCCCAGGAAGTCCACAAACTCCTGTTTACGCACCGTCTTCACCTGGCAGGGTTCAATGGCTTCCGCCGTCACTTCATGGGGAACGTTTGCCAGAACCGCGCTCAGCCCCATCACATCGCCGGGACCGGCGATCTTCAAAATCATGGTCTTGCCGTCCCGCGAGGTGGAAGATATCTTTACCTGTCCATAACAGATCACAAACACGTTCCGCGCCGCGTCGCCTTCTGAAAACAGCTTGGCGCCCCGCGCGTGGCTCATCATGATCCCGATCCCGTCGTAGTCTTGCAAGGCTTCCGGGGTGAGATTGCAGAACATCCGCAGATGGCGGTGCTCACAGTTAACGCAATCTTCCGGTGGGTGATGAGGGCGAAACGATGCCATAGAATTCCCGTGAGCTACACTGGAGTATATCGCACTTCAGCCGGGGACGTTGCAGGGATTTTAATTCGCTTTCCTCAACCCTATGGGGTTACCGGCTCGGAATTTATATACTTAGGCCGTCCTGCTTGTCCACCTGTACTCCACTGCCTCGCCGTTGCATCCGCGGCGCCCGGTTCCGGCAGCTTGCGTCGTAGCCCCGCGAAACCTCCCGCGCCAGCTCTTCCAGCAACTGCATCCGCAACTGCGGATAAGACTCAAATGCTCGATTCAGGGCCTCCATCGGCAGCAGCAGAACCGATCCGTCCATCTGTGCGCTCAGCGTGTACGTGTGCCGCCCATCGCCAAGCACGGCCGCCAGTTCCAGTAGATCGCCAACGCGCGCCACTCCCAGGGTCAGCCGCGCCTCAAGCCGCTCCGTTCGGCGCAGATATTGCCCCGAAATCACGACATAAAGCCCCCGGCAAGGCTCCGACTGGCGAAAGACAATCTCCCCCACACCCACGTCGATGCACTTCGCCGAACCGTTCAGCAGTTCCCCTGTCTCTGGCGGGCACTGCAATAACTCCGCCAGCGGACGTGCCTGCACCGCAGCCGTTCGCTCGGATCTTGCCTCAGGTTGCATGCTTCCATCTCCCTGCTCAGCCCACCCTGGTCCCCGCCTGCGCGGCATATTGAAGTTCGAACTGCTGAGATTCGGAACCATTTGTCCTAAGCGGCTCTTTTCTTCCGGAAAAAGCCGCCCTCCGCGCCGCCTGGTAACGCTACGCCAATTTCACGTTCACCCTGGAGCCGCCCCCCCGCTCTGCGCCCACCGGTTCCGGAGGAACGCACAAAACAGGCACGCGGGAACGCGCCAGCAGGGAGAATGCGGTCCCATGCGGACCCGGCGTTCCGCTCTGCCGCTTCACGCCCACAACCAGCAGGCTGGGATGGAACTGGGCAATCGCCTCTGCCACCGCATCGCCCGGCTTGCCGTCCTTCACAATGCAGCGGACGGGAAATCTTCCGCTGGGCCGAATACCGAACTCCTCCAGCGTGGTCGCGCTCGGGTTCAGAAACGCCACAGCTTCCTCCGGCCTGCGCGCATGAAGAACAATCAGCGTCCGATGAAACGTCTCCGCCAGCGAGTGGGCCGTAGAAACGGCGGCCTCCGTAGCTTCGTTACGCTCCATCGCCAGCAGTACCGGCCCGCCCGGCGTGGGACGAAACTCGCCCGCATTCCAGTCCGCCGCCACAGCCAGCACCGGGCACGGCGACATTCGCACCAGTTGCTCGGCAATTGCGCCCACCACCACCGGCCCGGCGCCCTCCCGGCCCTCGGTCCCAATCACAATCAGGCCCGCTTCATACTGGTCGGCGACACTCACCAGCATCTCCGCCACCGCGCCCTGGCGAATCTCGGAGTGGCTATGAATTCCTTCGCGCAGCAGGTCGCCACTCATCGCCGCCAGCGCAGCGCGCGCCTGGTCGGTCATCTCCCGCAGCAAGCGCCCCGGAACTGCATCCACCGCGGCATAGTCCACCGGATCGAGCCCGTGCGCCAGCACAATCCGCGCCCCATACGCGTTGGCGAGTTTCCGCGCGTACTCGAACGCCGCCTCTGACTTGCCGCCCAGATCGGTCGCAACCACAATAGTTTTCATTCCGCTCTCAAAACTCATCTATGCCTCCCGGCGCGGGTCCGCCGCCCTGGCGCTTTATGCCTGTTGGACTCCGAGTCTGCACCTCGCATTAGATAGGAGGCAGTGACAACATGCACCCCGCGCTGTGATTCGTGTCACACGTCTTGCCTTGTGAAGGTTTCCGGTAAACCCGCTTGGCATACGGGTTGGCCAATGTCATATACACGACCAAGCCAAATGCGGTAGCCTTCTCCGCGTTATGACAAACACACATTGCTCCATTGCTCGCTCCATTTCGCTCGTCCGCATCGCCCGCCGCCGCATCTCCGTCCTGCTGCTTGCCGCTCTCACCGTATCCATCCCGGCTATCGCCCAGGCGCCCGTTCCCGACTCGCCCGAGATCGAAGCCAAGGCCCATGCCTGGCTGGCCAAACTCACCCTCGAACAAAAAGTCGAACTTGTCGGCGGAGTCGACGAAATGTACACCCACCCCGCCCCCGCCATTGGCCTGCCCCGTTTCAAAATGTCTGACGCCTCCGTCGGCGTCCGCACCTGGGGACCCACTACCGCCTATGCCGGTGGTGTCGCCCTTGCCGCCACCTGGGACACGGATTTCTCCCGCAGACTTGGCGAGTCTCTCGGCAAGGATGCCCGCGCCCGCAGCGTCAACTTCCTGCTCGGCCCCGGCGTCAACATCGCCCGCTCGCCCCTCAACGGCCGCAACTTCGAGTACCTGTCGGAAGATCCCTATCTGAACGCGACCATCGTCGTTCCCTGGATTGAAGGCGTCCAGTCCCAGGGCGTCATCGCCACCGTCAAGCACTACGCCCTCAACAACCAGGAGTACAACCGCCACAACGTCGACTCCGAAGCCGACGAGCGCACCATGCGCGAAATCTACCTGCCCGCCTTTGAAGCCGCCGTCACCAAAGGCCACGTTGACGCCGTCATGAACTCCTACAACCTCGTCAACGGCTCCCACGCCACGCAGAACGAGTTCCTCAACCTCAAGGTGCTCAAAGGCGAGTGGGGATTCCAGGGCATTCTCATGTCCGACTGGGACGCGACCTATTCGACCGTCGGCGCCGCCAACAACGGCCTCGACCTCGAGATGCCCGGCCCCCGATTCATGAATCCAAAGGCCCTTCTCGCCGCCATCCAGGCCGGCCAGATTAAAGAGTCCACAATCGACGACAAGCTCATGCGCCTCTTCCGCACCGAGGTCCGCTACGGCTTCCTCGATCGCCCCCAGTTCGATCCCTCCAACTCGACATATTCCGTCGCTGACCGCGCCGTAGCCCTGCAAGGCGCGCTGGAAAGCATCACGTTGCTCAAGAACGAAAACCACCTGCTCCCGCTCGACGTGTCGAAGGTGAAGACCATCGCCATCATCGGCCCCAACGCCTGGCCGGCTGTCTCCGGCGGCGGTGGTTCATCGGAAGCGCAGGCCTTCGAGCCCGTCTCGATAGTCACCGGCATCGCCAACCTCGTCGGCCCCGGCGTTCACGTCCTTTACTCCCGCGGCCTGCCGGAAATGAATGAAGTCTTCTGGCACACCAGGTGGGAAGGCGGCGTGAAGATCGCCACATACCCCAGCAAGGACTTCACCGGAACTCCCGAAACCACCGACTCCCGCACCATCGCCGATTACAAGAACGAGTGGTGGGGACCCGCCGACAAGACCCCGCGCAGCATACGCTATACGTCTACCTTCAAGGCCGACAATGCGGGAAGGTATCTGGTCCTCGCCGCCGCTTCCGGCAGTGACGAATACACCATCCGCATCGACGGCAAGCCGCTGTCTGCGCCTCCGCATGCCGAAGGCCAGGCCCCTGAATTCTGGACCATCGATCTGAATGCCGGCCAGACCGTCAATGTAGTCGCCGATTATCTGCCTGGCTTTGTCGGCACTCGCTTCGCCCTCGGCCTCGCCTATTTGCCCAGCCTTGTGTCAGAAGAAGCCAAGCAGTTTGCCGCCGCTGCCGACGTAGTTGTCCTGGCTGTCGGCTTCAACACCAACACCGAGAGCGAAGGAGGCGACCGCACCTTCGAGCTGCCCTGGGGACAGGACGCGCTCATCGAAGCCGCAGCTCACGCTAACCCGCACACCATCGTCGCTCTCTTCGGAGGCGGAGGCATGGACACCCGCCGCTGGCTCGACCACGTTCCCGCGCTCCTCCACGTTTACTATCCCGGCCAGGAAGACGGAACGGCGATAGCCGAAGTCCTCTTCGGCAAGCACAATCCCGAAGGCAAGCTCCCTGTCAGTTTCGACCGCAGTTGGGAAGAAAATCCTTCGTACAACTTCTACTACCCCATCCCCGGCGCCGACACCACGCTCCACGTCACCGAAACCGATGGAAGAAAAGTCGATTACGTCATCCCGCACGTCAAATACGACGACAAGCTGATGGTCGGCTATCGCTACTGGACCACCACCGGCAAGCACCCGCTCTACCCCTTCGGCTTCGGCCTTAGCTACACAACATTCAAGTTCTCCAACCTGCAAGCCCCCGCCAGCGCCCAATCCGGCACACCCGTCACCGTCACCTTCGACGTAACCAACACCGGCAGCGTAGCAGGCGCAGAAGTAGCCCAGCTCTACGTCTCCGACCCGTCAGCCAAAGCCAAACGCCCCGAGCGCGAGTTGAAAGGCTTTCAGAAAGTCCGCCTCGCCCCCGGCGAAACCAAACACGTCACGCTCACGCTCGACGCCCGCTCCTTCAGCTACTGGGACGAAGCCAACAAGAAGTGGACCATCGACCCCGGCAAGTTCGTCCTCCGTGTCGGCGACTCCAGCGAAAACACGCCGCTAACCGCGGATTTAACGCTCAGCGGAGATTGGAACGCGTTAGCCGGGCAGGCCGTGGCGTCAGGGGGCTCGGTCGAGCCAACCGGCGACAAGACCCCATTGCTGAGGCCTACTGAGATGGCGCAGCAGACCGTCGAATGTAAGCCGAAGAACATAGAAGCGGGAGTTCTGCCGAAAGGAACAGTCGTTCCGGCAAGGGTCACAGTGAACGAGTCTGGCGAGATTGTAGGATTGACATTTGCGGAGCGTTGTCCAGTTGGATGTGGGAGATTGGCGGAAGCAATCCTCTCCGTGAAGACATGCAAATTCAAGCCGTACATCGTGAACGGAAAGGCGGTCGCTTACAACGGTGACGTAGAACTTGTGGCGCGCTAACCCCCATGCCGCTCCCAAAAATCCGCCGGAGTAACAATGGGATATTTGCCTGCCAGCGCCAGCAAATCCTTATCACCTGTAATCAGGTAATCGGCCCTCGCAGCAAGCAACGTTCCCAGCACCGGCTGATCCGCAGCGTCTCGCAACGCCTCTTCCACTTCCCCGCCCGGTTCCACAATCTCCGCCATGAACAGGAAGCTGTCGGCAAGATCGCGGATCTCCGCAGCGCTCCGCCTGTTGCTCGATAGCTTCGGCAACACACGAATCATCTCGTCAAGAATGTACTTGGACAACACCACGTCTAAACCGCCGTGTTGCCAGGAACCGACTATGCGCCCCGGCACACCTGTCGGATAGGCCAGTCCAGAAACCAGCACGTTGGTGTCCAGCACCACGCGTAGCCCGGCCATCAGCGCCGCTTTGCCCGCCGTCGGGCGCGCGCCACGGCCGCATCGATCTCAGCCATGCCCTCATCGGCCGGCACATCCGCCCAATCCTCGGCAATCCTCGCGCTCAGCGCGTCAAACCGTTCCCGCATCCGCCGAATGCGCGCGAACAGTTCCGCATCCACCAGCGCCGCGACCGGCTTGCCGTCTTTCGAAATCACGATGCTGTCGTTCCGGTACTGAACCTGGTTCAGCATCTCGCCCAGGTTTTGGCGAAAGTTGACCGCGCTCACTTCAGAAATCATCGAAGCTCCCAATCATATCGATCGTTATGGTCATTATGACCCATAAAATCCCGCCAGTCCAGTCCGCAATTTATGATCCCAACATGAAGCGAGTCCTTCTCTCCTGGAGCAGCGGCAAAGACAGCGCATGGACCCTCCATCTCCTCCGCCGACAGCCGGACATCGAGGTCGTTGGCCTGCTCACCACCCTCAACACTGAATTCCAGCGCGTCGCCATGCACGGCACTCGCCGCTCGGTGCTAGAAGCCCAGGCCGCAGCCGCCGGACTCCCGCTGTGGATCGTCCCACTCCCCTGGCCTTGTTCCAATGAGATTTACGAGCAGCGCATGAGCGAAGCCTGCAATCGCGCCATCGCCGAGCGCGTAGATGCTGTAGCCTTCGGTGATCTGTTCCTCGCCGACGTCCGTGCCTATCGCGAAACGCAGCTCAAGCCCACCGGCCTCGAACCCATCTTTCCTTTATGGGAAATCCCTACCGGCCAACTGGCCCGCGAAATGATAGCCGGCGGCCTGCGCGCCAAGCTGGCCTGTGTCGATACCAAACAACTCGCAGGCACCTTCGCCGGCCGCGATTTCGACGAAGGCCTCTTGAAAGATCTACCCTCCGGGACCGATCCCTGCGGCGAACGCGGCGAGTTCCACACCTGCGTCTATGCCGGCCCCATGTTCACTGCGCCGCTCAACATCGAGCCCGGCGAAATCGTCAACCGCGACGGCTTTGTCTTCGCCGATTTTCAATAGCTGCTTCGTCGAACGCCAGAGAGCCCATGCATTCCCTGTTCCCTGATCCCTGTTCCCTGATCCCTATTCCCTGTTCCCTGCCCTTCTCACATCTTCCACCAATGCCTCGCCTTGGGCGGCTTCTGCGCCGGCACTTCGGGCGCAACCGCCGCCGGCAGCCCGGCCTCTTCCGGCGTCAGCAGCGTTTGCGTGTCATTCCAATGCTGGATCACCTGGCTCTGCCACTTGTCTCCCCGCGCAATCCACAACTGCGCCGACTGATCATACCGATCCATGTTCGTCTGCAGCCAATACACCCGGTTATCCTTGAGCCACGCCTGCCGGTAGAGCTCACGCAGCAGCGTGTACCCGTCGCGAATGTCCTGCATACGCCCGTTGTTTGACCCGATCGTATACAGCAGCTCCGCAACCTGGCCGCGCACCGTTTTGTCGTTCATGGCCGCCAGCGTGCGTGCCTGGTCGTACAACGCCACGCAATCGTCCGCCGCCTGAAACTTCAGGCCTACAAAGTCGATGCGCCGCGCGCCCAATTCCAGCGCATCCAGTGCCTCAGGATTTTCCAGCTTCCCTGCCGCCCGCGCCTCCGCCAGCAACGTAATCGCCCGCTCAGCATCCAGCCTCAACTCACTCTCGACCGGCCGCAGCTTCACCGCGATCTGCTGCCCTTGCGCCGAAAACGGATCAACCCAGAAGTAGCTGTCCCGCGCATCGCCCAGGCCGGCCGTCTTCAACAGCGCATGCGCCGCCATCATCGCCTGCTGCGCCTGGTCAATTTTTCCCGTCGCGTCGCCATGAAACGCCAGCCCATACGAAGCCTTGAACGCATCCTCCGAGCTCTCGCCCGGCTGCCAGCTTGCCGCCGCGCCAAACAGCACTCCAAACCAGTTCTCGTCGAAGATGCCCTCGCCATCGTCGTTCCACACCGTGTTCAGCATGCCCTTCGATCCCAGCTTCTGCCCATCGCGCACAAAGGCGCGAATGTTGCCCAGCGCCTCATTGTTGTTGGGATAAATCCGATTCCAGTTGTTCACTCCGGGCGCCACCCACGTCTCCAGGCCCGCGTTCGTAAACGGCTGAATAATCGCGGTGAAATCCGGCTCCGCGTCGTAGCGCCACGGAACCGCGATCATGTCCTTGGGCAGCGTCCCCACCAGGTCCGGCGAGTTCACCGCGATGTCTCCCCAAAACAGCAACTGCTTGTGATTGTCCTCGAGCGCAGTGTGAATCTGGGTAAGGAAATCCATGTACACCGCGCCCAGCCCGCGCGTCTTCACGTCGTCGCGCGTCCTGCCCAGTCCCAACTCCGACGTCTCATCGGCGCCAATGTGCGCGTAGGGCCCGGGAAACACATCCGCCAATTCATCAAACCAACCCTTGATCTCCGGCAGCGTCCCAGGGTCGCCCGGCGCCAGCACCGCGCCATGCGCCGTCTCGCCCAGCCCCGAGTACTGCTCGAACTTGAGCACATTATGCAGATGACCAAACGCCTCCTGCTCCGGTATCACCGTGATGTGATATTGCGCCGCGTATTCCACCAGCGCACGCGCCTCCGCCGGCGTGATCGATCCGCCCGGAAACGCCGCCACCGGCGTGCTCGCATACGCAAACGTGTGCTCAAAGTAAGGCGAAAACGTGTTCAGCTTGTAAGCCGCCAGCGTGCGAATCTCGCGGCGCAGAAAATCCATATTCGGCAGCGGCCCACGCGACCAGTCGTCCGAAATTCCGCGGTGCGCCATCGCCGGCCAGTCGCGCAGCACCGGCGCCAGCAGCACCGTATCCTTGCCCGTTCCGCGGATCAGTTGCTTCACCGTCTGCACGCCGCAAAAAATGCCGGCCGCTGTCTCCGCAATCACCGCGAGGCTTCCCTTGCCGTCGGGCACAATCACATAGCCCTCGTCGTGCATCTCCGCATCGAATGTCAGATGATTGCTTTCGAGCAGCGCCTTCGCCGGCACACTATCCGCCCGCTCCAGCCGTATAAACGGCGCATCCTTCTGCACCTTTCTCTTGCCCAGGCTTTGCTCGGTAAGGTCCTCAGCCGCGAAGCTGTCCTCCGCCCCGCCCGCCGCCACAAAAAAACCCACTCCGCCAATTGGAATCGTCGTAACAGAAACGCACTCCCGCGGCGCCGGAACCAGGTGCAGGTCGGCACAGGTTGGCGCGGCTATCGGCGACGTCTGCGCACCAGCGAATATGCCAGCACCTAGAAGAATTGTGGCGAGGGGAAAATGAAGACGCATCGACGCTCCCATGGGGGATTGGGATTCCTTTGTGACCCTAGCCTATCACCGCGCCATCTCTCGAGTTCATCGCAAGCTCTTCAACGCCGGATACAGCTTCCTCCACTGCGCATATCCCGCTTCGTAGGCAGCCACGTCGCCTTCATCCGGCTCAATCGTCTGCGCCACCTCGATCGCCTGCGCGCAAGCCTCATCCAAATCCGCCCAGTGTCCTGCGCCCACGCCTGCCATCAGCGCGCAACCGAACGCCCCACCCTCTTCGGCCGTCAGCACCTCCACAGCGTGCCCATAAACTCCCGCCTGAATCTTCCGCCACAGCGGCCCGCGCGCTCCGCCGCCGCCCAGCCTGATCCCGGTCACCGGAATCCCCAACTCGGCAAACAAGGTGAACGTGTCCTTCAGCGAGTAAGCCACACCCTCCAAAACCGCACGAATGAAATGTGGCTCACCGTGAATTGTCGAAATGCCGGCAAACGCAGCCCTCACCTCCGGATCAAGATGCGGTGTCCGCTCGCCCAGCAAATAAGGCGCCCACTCCAGCCCCTCGCTCCCCGCCGGAATCTTCCCCGCCGCATAAGTCAGCGCGTCGTAATCCAGCCCTCTGAAAAACGTCTCCTTCAGCCAGTGAAAGCTGAGCCCCGCACTCTGCGTCACGCCCATCAGGTGCCACAGCCCCGGCACCGCGTGGCAGAAAGTATGCAGCCTTCCATGCGGGTCCTTGGTCGGCGCAGCCGTCGCCGCGAACACCACGCCCGAAGTCCCAATCGTCGCCGACACCGATCCCGCCTCAAGAATCCCCATCCCCACAGCGCCCGCGCCCTGGTCGCCTGCTCCCGCCACCACCGGCGTTCCCGCGGCCAGCCCTGTCAACCCCGCGGCCGTCTCGCTGATCTGCGCACACACTTCCGGTGACTCGAACACTCTCGGCAGCCAGCTCTCATCGATCCCCGCTGCCTCCGCCACTTCCTTCGACCAGCGCCGATTCGTCACGTCCAGCAGCAGCGTGCCTGAAGCCTCCTGCACATCGATTGCAAACTCGCCCGTCAACCGGTAGCGCACATAATCCTTGGGACACAGGACGTGCCGTATCTTCGCGAAGATCTCCGGCTGATGCTCCTTCACCCACAGCAGCTTGGTCAGCGTAAAATTCGGCAGCGCCGGATTGCACGTCAGCTCGATCAGCCGCTCATAGCCAATCTTTTCCGTGAGCCAGTCGCACTGCGGCTGCGTCCGCGTATCGCACCAGATCAGCGCCGGCCGCAGCACGGCGCCATCCTCATCCAGCATCACTGCGCCATGCATCTGCCCTGTGAGTCCGATCGCCGCAATCGGCTCCTGCGGCTCGGGAGCAGCGGCCAGCGCCATCTGGATCGCCTGCTGTGCCGCGCGCCACCAGTCCTCCGGATCCTGCTCCGCCCACCCCGGATGCTCGGTCTTGAACGGTTCATGCTCGCTTGACGCACCGGCAATCAGCCTGCCTTCGCCATCCACCACCACCGCCCGCGTCCCGCCCGTGCCCACATCCATTCCAAGGAACCACATGCGCGTTCTCCTCTTCGTGTAAATCGCTTTTTCCGGCGCACCGAGCATATCACCTTCAAGCGCTCCGGCAACAGCATGCATAACTGAAGCGCATCTTCGCAGTCATCCTGCATTCCATGAAGCGCAGGTTTATGTGATCGATCAAGTTCAACTGTTCCCGCGAGCCTTCGCTCACTCCAATAGCCTTCACTCACTCCAAGCCTCGCTCACTCCAACAGCCTTCACTCACTCCCGTAGGGAGTGAACGATAATAGCCCAGTATGGAGTCCGCCGCAGCGGACGAAATGCTGGGTTCCACGCCCCCATAACACCTTCGCCCCGTAGGGGCGACGCGACGGGTAGAGGTCAAGCAAGGGAATAGAAGGCCTGAGGTTCCTTTTCGAACTGTCCCTGCAAGAAGCAAAACACAATCCGGAAAAACCCTCAGGCCGCGACGCACGCCCGTTTGCCAGACGCGGAGAAGCTTGCAGGCCCAAATGAATTGTCGAGCGGAAACTCGTCTTCAACGTCAGTGGATATAGAAGAGCCCAGGTCGTCCATCGCGCGAGACACCAGCCGATCTTCGAATCGATCCCTTTGCGAGGCGAGAAATGAGATTCCATTGTGAAGCAGCCGCATCGCGCGGCTTCAGCCCTGCCCGTACGTTCTTTGCCCTCACGCTTGCGTGCCTTGCCCCGTGCGCCGTTGCCCATGCGCAGTCTGCAGACATCAAGGCCGCCGACGCCAAGCCCGACACCGAAACCTATCAGACTCTCTATCTCACCAACCTCACCCAGCAAAACGATCTCAACGACATTCAGACCGACCTGCGCAACATGCTCCCCAAGGCTCACCTGTATGGAATGTCGTCGCAGAACGCCATCTCCATTCGCGCCACGCCTGAAGACATTCAAACCGCGCAGAAGATTCTCTCCGATCTCGATCGCGGCAAAAAGCTCTACCGCCTCACCTACACCATCAACGAGAGTGACAGCGGCAAACACACCGGCGCGCAAAGCTTCACGTTGATCGTCGCCTCGGGAGGCAAGACAACCTTCAAGCAAGGCAGCCGCGTACCCATCGTCACCGGTGTCTCCGGCGACCCGGCGTCAGGCACCCAGGTTCAATACGTGGATGTGGGCCTCAATATCGAAGCATCCGCCGACGGCTACATGGACGGTCTGCGATTGCGTTCAAAAGTCGAGCAAACCAATGTTGCCGATGAGAAATCCGGCGTAGGCACGCAAGATCCCATCGTCCGCCAAACCGTGCTCGACGGCACCTCGACCCTGGTTCCCGGCAAGCCGCTCATTCTCGGCTCGCTCGATGTGCCCGGCACCACCCGCAAGCAGGAGATCGAAGTCGTCGCCGAACTCGTGAAATAAAGGACGCGGCCTCCCAATGCGTCTCGCTTCTGAGTCCGCATTCCGCCTTTGCGAATCAAACCGGCATGGACGCCATACACCAGTCAGCACTCCCCTTTGTCGGCATGTCTCATGAATTCGTAGGCAAAGATCACGGCCCAGTCGGCATCTCGTTTTTTGTCGTCATTGGCGAACCCGGTCGCGGAACGCGCCTGCACAAACACGATTACGACGAGATCGTTTACGTCATCGAAGGCCACTCGCAATGGACGGTTGGCGATCAGGTGCGGGAGGCAACCGCCGGCGACATTCTCATCGTGCGCGTCGGCGAGCCGCACAAATTCATCAACAGCGGCAACGGACCGCTCCGCCAGTTCGACATTCATCTTAATCCAACCTTCGAGACTGTCTGGCTTGAGGATTAGCGCAAACCCGCCATTCCTCCGGAGTCACCGAGTCGATTGCGCCGGCCGCGGCATGGCTTGTGCCCCAATTTGTCCGAATACCACAATGCAGGACAATAAACCGCGCTGTGATCAACGGCACAGGCGCTCATTCCCAGCCGGGAGACAATGAATGCGTGAGGCCGGCCTTCCACCACCGCGCTGGCCATGGAGAAAACTCTCATGAGCGATCTAGCTCCGCTTGCTGAAGCCGTTGCCCTCGACACCCTCGTTAACCATCCTGCCGACTTCCACGTCTTCCACCAGTTCATCGAGCGCTGCAAAGATCTCCCTGCCCTGTCGACAGCCGTCGTCTGGCCGCTCTCTGACGTAGCCCTGCGCGGCACTGTCGAAGCCGCCGTCGAAGGCCTCATTGAACCCACCCTCATCGGCGATGTAGCCGAAATGAAGGCCCTCGCCGCAAGAGCCGGCCTCGACATCAGCCCTTACCCCATGCTTCAGGCCGACGATGGAGAGAAAGCCGCCCAGCTCGGCGTGGCCATGTGCCGCTCCGGCAACGCCCTCGCCATGATGAAGGGCAGCCTGCACACCGACGAGTTGATGAAGGCCGCCATGGCGCGCGATACCGGCCTGCGCACCACCCGCCGCATCTCCCATGTCTTCATCATGGATACGCCCGCCTACGCCCGCACCCTACTCATCACTGACGCCGCCATCAACATCACTCCCGAACTCGAAGACAAGGTTGACATCGTCCAGAATGCCATCGACCTTTCCCACGCCCTCGGCATTCCCGAGCCCAAGGTCGCTCTGCTCTCTGCCGTTGAAACCGTCAACCCCAAGATCAAGTCCACGCTCGACGCCGCCGCCCTCTGCAAGATGGCCGATCGCGGCCAGATCACCGGCGGCATCCTCGATGGGCCTCTCGCATTTGATACCGCCGTCAGCTTCAAGGCCGCCAAGATCAAGAAGCTCGTCTCGCCGGTCACCGGCCAGGCCGACATCCTCGTCGTCCCCGATCTCGAAAGCGGCAACATGCTCGCCAAGCAGCTTGAATATCTCGGCGGCGCACAGCTCGCCGGCATCGTCCTGGGCGCCCGCGTTCCCACCATCCTCACCAGCCGCGCGGATTCAGCGGAGACGCGCCTCATGAGTTGCGCCGTAGCCGTCCTGCTCCACTACGCCACCCATCCCCAGGTGAAAGTCTAAGAGGCAAGCAGGTCAGCGAGTCAGCGAGTCAGCGAGTCAGCAAGTCGGCGCGAGAAATCCGCTGACCCGCTGACTTGCTGACTTGCTACTAAAACCGCACCATTCCGCCCTTCTCCCCAATCACCGTGAACACCCCCAGCAGGTTCGTCATCCCCAGTAACTCGCGCACGCGTTTTCCCAGGTGGATCAGTTCCAGACTGCACCCGCCCGCCTTGGCCGACACGTACAATCGCACCATCGTGCCCAGTCCCAGGCTGTCCATGTACTCCAATTCGCCGAGGTCCAGCACAATCCGCTTGTAGTCTCCAATCAGCGGAGTCACGCAGCCGCACAGCTGCCCGCCCATGCCCGCCACCAGCTTGCCGCGCAGCCGCACCACCGCCACACCCTCCTGGCGTTCTATCGACACGGTAAGAACCTTCGCAACTGCTTCCTCAGCCATCATGCCTCCTAGGGAAGTGATCAAGTCAAAATGGATGTTGCTTTGAAAGGGCACGGCTTTAGCCGCGCCGCCAGTTGGCCTCGATTGGCTGGGCTTTAGCCTCCGAGGGAATGCTACGGATGCCTATTTACGACGCTAATCCGGAATCCAGTGATTCTCTCACAGCCCGCGTGCGCAGGTCCGAAGCATCCATCAATTAGAGAAGAATTTTAACTGGACAACCCGCTACGCGGATGCTTCAATGGCCAAACCAGCAGCAACAGGCAAACCCCGCCCGCCGAGGCCCACGGCATCGACGAAAACAGAACGCAGTCCAAACAGAAACGGAGAGAAATTCATGGGACTCATAGCACAAGACGTCGAACAGAAATATCTAATTGCAAAGGGCATGATTGCCGCAAAACTGCCCCTGACGGTGATGCCCGGCAGCTTCATCACGCCCCAAGGCGGCCCCGTGCTGGGCACGACGATGGTCGATACACCCCACCTCAATCAGCAACTGGATGCCATCGAGGATTGCCTGGAAGCGATCGTCAAAGCCATCAAAAAGCTGGAGGATCGAAAGTGAAATAGAAAACCGCCGGCGTCGTCCCGCCTCCCCCAGCGGCATAACCAACCTTCTTCGCCCACCTGCAAAGCCCACAGTTGTTCCGTCAAGCGATTCAGAATTTGCCAACCCCGAGCCACGCCCCGCAACGCCAGAACCGAAAAGCTTCCGGATTGCCGATTAACCGTCAGGAATCCGCAGATCTGACCTATCCCACGCCGATTTACTTCGGAACCAACCGGAATCGCGACATCCCCGGCACATCGGCATCCTTCATTCAGCCTGGTCATCGGAATCAATTCCGGCGTCGATTCAGACGCCCGGATCGTTCCCTGCCTCCTGGCGGTCCCTGAGGGATTTACACGCAAAGTACCAGGAGGGCAACAACGATGGAATCGTCATGGAAAGGTTGCTGGAGCAGTGGTAGGGTAGTACCAAATCCCCTGGGAGGCCGCTTGATTCGCCCTGCAAATTGTCCTCTGTTTCCGTCTCAGTCCGCATTCGACGCCGTGACCTGGGAGGATTCCGCTCAAGCCCGGTCTGGAAGGATCAGCGCATGGAATACGCTTTGACTTTTCGGTTCAAACTGGAAACTGCATGATTCGAACATTGTCTCTCGCCGTCGCGATCGCTGCAGGCTCGGCCGCGGCAGCCTCGGCCACCGAACCCGGCGCCCTGACCACGCTGCATGCGATCCGTAGCCTGACCAAGGCTGAGGCGCGTGCAGGAGTGCCGGTAGCTTTCGAGGCCACGGTAACCTACTACAACAAGACCGACATCGACCTTTTTGTACAGGATGGAGACGAGGCCATTTACGTAGAAACCAAAGCGGATGAAGACTTGGCTCCGGGGGATCGAGTGCTGGTGCGGGGAAAGACCCGCGACAGCTTCACAGCAGATGTGTTGAGCGAGAGTGTAACCCTGCTTCACCACGGTTTGTTGCCCAAGGCTGCTGATGCTGATTTTGAGCAGCTGAACCATGCTGAACGCGATTGCATGCTGGTGACTGTCCACGCCACCGTGCGCAGTGCGGACAGAGTGAATTTTGGGAATGTGCACGGCATTTACCTCAAGCTGCTCATGGACCAGGGTTACATTGACGCAATGGCCGTCGACAGCGACGCCGGCGCGCTCAACGATTTGCTGGACGCCGAGGTGGATGTAACCGGGGTTGTTTCAGGCAAATTCGACAGCAAGATGCAACTGACCGGCATCCTGCTCGAAGTTTCCAGGCTTGCCGATGTGAAGATCCTGAAGCGCGCCCTAGCGAGTCCAAGCTCGCTCCCGATCACGCCCATGGACGAGGTTCTTTCCAGTTACTCGGTGCACGATCTGACGCGCAGGGTTCGAGTCAAGGGCACGATTACGTACTACCAGCCTGGCTCGGCGGCCGTGCTTCAGGATGGCTCCAAGAGCCTGTGGATCTGGACCCACGCCAGTAACCCGATGCGGATCGGAGACATTGCGGAGGCAACCGGCTTTCCCGACGCCCGCTCAAGCTATCTGGCCCTGACCGACGGTGAGATCGAGGACCGCAATATCTTCGAGCCGGTCTCTCCGCAACCGTCGACGTGGCGTCAACTGGCTACCTGGAACAGCGGCGATCCCGATGGCCACCAGAACGACCTTGTCTCATTCGAGGGGAATGTTGTAACCGCGGTGCGGGAAGACTCGCAGGACGAGTTTGTCCTGGCCTCCGATGGCAAACTCTTCAGCGCGATTTACCGTCATCCGCCCTCAGGCGGACCACAGCCGCCGATGAAGCAGGTGCAGCCAGGAACCAGGATACGCGTCACCGGTATCTGCATGGCGATGCAGGCCAATACCATCGACCCCAGCGAGCAAGAGGTACCCTTCAACATCCTTCTGCGTTCCTTCGACGATATTGAGGTCGTCGCCAACCCCTCCTTGCTGAATACGCGCAACCTGATCATCCTCATTGGCTTTTTGTTGCTTGTGGTGATCATGGTGGGCGCCAGAGGATGGGCTGTGGAGCGAAAGATGCGCAGGCAAACGGCTGCTTTGGGCTACATCGAGCAGCGGCGCAGCAGCATCCTCGAGGACATCAACGGATCGCGGCCTCTCGCTGAAATCATTGAGCAGATCACAGCACTGGTATCCCTCAAGCTGCGTGGCGCGCCATGCTGGTGTCAGATTGCCGATGGGGCACGGCTGGGAACCTACCCGACAGACGTCAGTCGCTTTCGAATCATCGACGAGCAGATTGCCGCCCGCACGGGACCGCCGCTGGGCGCCATCTATGCCGGATTCGATCCGCTTTCCAAACCAGTTGAAAACGAGGCTCAAGCTCTGTCCATGGGGGCAGGCCTGGCCACGCTCGCCATAGAAACCCGGCGGCTTTATACCGAATTACATCACCGCTCAGCATTTGACCTGCTTACGAATATTCACAATCGCTTCTCCCTTGACAAATACATGGACGACCTCATCGAAGAGGCGAAGCAGCAGGCAAGCATATTCGGACTCATTTACATCGATCTCGATGAATTCAAGCAGGTGAACGATTTTTACGGACATCGCGTCGGAGACTTGTATCTCCAGGAGGTTGCGCTGCGCATGAAGCGGCAGCTCCGCGGTGGCGATATGCTGGCGCGGCTGGGTGGCGACGAGTTTGCGGCGCTCGTTGCGGTTGTTCACTCTCGTGCCGAAGTTGAAGAAATTGCCTGGCGGCTGGTGCACAGCTTCGATGAACCGTTTTTCATCGATGAGTACACACTGCAGGGATCGGCAAGCTTCGGCATAGCCGTCTACCCTGAGGATGGAGCCACCAAAGACAGCCTGTTCAGCTGCGCCGATGCCGCCATGTACGTGAACAAGCACATGCGCCGGAAAACCCAGCAGACATAGAAGCGGCGCGACGTTCCCATTTGATCGTATGGCTCTAGCGTCCTGTCTCCAATGTTCATATCAAAAAAGACCTGTCATCCTGAGCGAAGCGTTCTTCAGCGGAGCCGAAAGCCTGCCCTGAGCGTAGTCGAAGGGGACCTGCTTTTCGGGAAGCTCGCGGC
>JBKQNU010000085.1:0-23542 GCA_052145815.1 Occallatibacter sp. | reverse complement strand
CCAAACGATCCATCGATGCCCTGTGGAAGGAAATCGGTGACCTCCTCAATGCCGTTACGCCAGACGAATGCTCGAACTTCTTTGCCTCATGCGGATATGTAAACACTTAAATCGAAAACGCTCTAATGGTGGGCTTATGGTGGGCGCTGCAGGATTCGAACCTGCGACTTCCACCGTGTGAAGGTGGCACTCTACCGCTGAGTTAAGCGCCCCAAAAGATGGGTTGGAATGGCTGCTCCGGAGGGCATTCCATGGGTTAGAGTATCACCAGCGAGGCTTTACGGCCAAACCCTTGCGTCTGCGCGGGTAGGGTAAAGGGTCGCGCTGAATTTGTGGCCGGCCATTCATGTTATCGAGAGTACGATCAACCCGTTTTTCCGCTGATTTCCCGCCCGACGGGGAAGCGGCTTTGCGCCCGTTGCCGGGGCTTGGCGGGGTGGAACTGGCTGGACCAGGGCTGGGCGGGAGCGGTTTGGAGGCCGGACTGGCCAAATCAATCCCAGGCAATTCGAGAGCCGGCAGATCGGGCGCGGCGTTGTTTTCGGAGCGGCCCGGGGGCAGCCGGCAGGGCGGCGAGCCAAACGGCGCCGCAAAAGCCGTTTCCGAGCCCATTTCCGGCCGAGAAACAGCCCAGGAAAGTGAACAAAGAGCGCAACCTTCCGGGCCGACCGGGGTTCGAGAAGATATGGCAACCCTGGTGCTGGACAACTCGGCCATGGGAGCGGGCACTGCTTCGCGGCCTGAAGCAAGGCCGGACGATGCCGTCCTGAACGCCGCTCTGGATCCCTCAAGCGACGCAGCAGCGATGCTGCGCGTGGCTGCAGGAGACGAGGCGAGCTTCAATTTTCTGGTGCAGAAGTACCATCGGGCGATGATTCATTTTCTCTTCCGGATGGTGCATAACGAGGCGGTTGCCGAAGAGATGGCGCAGGAAGTGTTCCTGCGCGTTTACCGCTCGCGGGAAAGCTATCGTGCAGAGGCCAAGTTCAGCACCTGGCTTTATCGCATTGCGACCAACCTGGCAGTGAATCATGCGCGCGACACCAAGCACGAGCGGTCGGCGCAGACGATTTATCTGGACGCGCCGGACGAGGAAACCGGCTCGACGCCGGATGTGGCCGACGATGAGCCGTCGGTGGAACAGAGATTGATGCGCGATGAGCGCATGGCGGCCATTCGCAAGCACGTGATGGAACTACCGGAGCGGCAGCGGATGGCGGTGTTGATGCACAAGTATCAGGGGATGGATTACCGCCAGATCGGGGACGTGCTGAAGCTGAGCGAGTCGGCGACCAAGTCGCTGCTTTTTCGCGCGTACCAGACACTGCGGGACAAGTTGAAGGACTTCGTGTGAGGGAACAAGCCGGGCAACACCGGCAGGGAGTTGGGGAGGTAACCATGGAAACCATGAAGCACAATTGCACTGGAATGGAATCGAAGCTGGCGGACCTGCTGCTCGATCCAAGCTCGGTGCCTGCCAAGGTTCGAGTGCATGTGGAGCAGTGTGAGCACTGCCAGGGAGAGCTTGCGGAACTGCAGGCTACCATGGCCCTGCTGGACACATGGGAGAGCCCGGAGCCAAGCCCCTACTTCCTGACCAGACTTGATGCGCGCATGCGGGAGGAACGCCAGGCCGAACCGGAGGGCTGGTTTGCCCGCCTGCGCGCCCGCTTGACTTATGGACCCTCGATGCACGTGCGCCCGCTTGCTGCGATGGCGCTTGCCGTGGTGTTGCTGGTGGGCGGGGGAGCTTATCTGGACGTTACGGATTTGGACCAGACTATGCCGCCTCCAGGGCAGGCTGCCGTGGTTCACGACCTGCAGACGCTGGATAACAACGCGCAGCTTCTTGACCAGATGGAAGCCATGTCGACTGCTCCCGACAACGGCGGAGACTGAGGGATCCGCAAGCTGAGGGAAGGATAGCCAGGCCGCGCTCGAATCAATGCGAAGAAGCCTGGCAAGCAATCAGATTAGGGAAGAAACGATGACCGGGAGACACAATGCGGGATGGAGGATGCGGTGCGCCGTGATGGTTGCGGCCATCGCTCTCGCCTGTGCTCCTGCGTTGTGGGCCGGTCATGGTCAACGTCAAGGCGCGCCGGCGCGCCCAGCACCGGCTCCGCGATATGCGGCTCCCTCACGCCCGGCGCAGAACAAACCGAACAAGCAGCAAAATCCCAATGAAAAGGGCCGAAACGCTAGGCAATATCAGAATCAGGGGCGCTTTGGCCCGCAATACCAGGGTCGCCCGGTTCCCAACTACGCTGCACCCCGCCCGGCGTATCCGTCGAGCCCTAACCGTGGTTACGCGGGCGCGCCCTATGCAGGGCAAGTCCGGCCCGGTTCCAGCTACCCTGGCGCGGCGCCTCCGGGTCACTTGGGGGACTGGCTCAATCAGCATCGCGGAGTGCCTGTCCAGGACCAGGAGCGGATGCTGCGCAACGACCCCAACTTCAACCGGCTCCCTGCAGGCGACCAGCAGCGGCTTGTGCAGCAGTTGCACCAGGTGAACCAGATGCCTGAGCAGCAGCGCGAACGCCGCCTGGCACGCAATGAGATGCTGGAGCACATGACGCCACAGGAGCGCATGGGAGTGAATCTTGCCGGACGCCGCCTGGCGGCTCTGGCTCCCGATCGTCAGGCCATGGTCGGCCGCGCCTTCCGTGATTTGGGAGGAGTCCCGCTCGATCAGCGCCAGATGGTGCTCAACTCCAGCCGTTACCAGGGCCAGTTCAGCCCCGAGGAGCGGGACATTCTGTCCAATATGTTGCGTGCCGAGCCCTATATGCCGGCGCGGTAAGAGGCTAGTCTTTGAACCCCAGCGATCCGCGCAGGCGAATATCTCGGGACGAGGCGCCCACCTGAATTTCGAAAGTGCCGGGATCGGCGACCCAGTCCCTCTTTTCCGGACTCCAGTAAGAGAAGGCTGCGCGATCAAGCGTGAAGCGAATGGTCTTTGACTCGCCTGGCTTCAATTCGACGCGCTGAAAGCGCTTCAGTTCACGAACCGGCCGATCGATTCTTGGGTTGTCCTCGTGAATGTAAAGCTGAACCACTTCGGCGCCGGCACGCGATCCGGCGTTCTTGACAGCTAAACTGAGGTCGATGGGCTCGCTGCCGTTCGCCTTAAATCGTCGGACCTTCAGATCGCTGTACTCGAAGGTCGTATAGCTCAAGCCGAACCCGAACGGAAACGCAGGGTCCACATGCTTGGTGTCGAAGTAGCGATAGCCGACATAGATTCCTTCCGCATAATCCACGCGCAGGTTCTCGCCTGGATAGTGCCCGTACGCCGGCGAGTCTTCAAAGCGTTTGGGCAACGTGACCGGCAGCTTTCCAGACGGATTGGCATCGCCGAACAGGATTGACGCAAGCGCGTGGCCGCCTTCCTGCCCGCCGTACCACATGTCCAGCAGTGCCGGAGTTGAATCGAGCCACTTGGTCATGGTCACCGGGTCGCCTGTATTCAACACTACAACGGTGTGTGGATTGGCTTTTTCTACCGCTTCGATCAACTCGTCCTGCCCGGCAGGCAGGTCCATCTTCTTCACATCGTAGTTCTCGGTCTCCAGCCTCGGGGAACGGCCCACCACTATAACGGCCACATCCGCCTGCGCCGCCGCTTCAGTGGCCGCTTGCAGCATTTTGGCGTGCGCCTCCGGTGTATTCAACGCCGCGTTTTCACCCTGCATTGCAACGCCCATTTCGTAGCGCACGTGGATGGAATCGCCGGCCCGCTCCTTGATGCCATCCAACGGCGCAATGGAATATTTCGGCTTTACCAGGGAACTGCCGCCACCGCCTGTCCGCGCCACGGCTGCATTCGGCCCGATCACGGCGATCGAATGAACCTTGGCCGCATCCAGCGGCAGCAGCCCGCCCGCATTCTTCAGCAGCACGATGCCTTCGGTCGCGCCTTGAAGCGCTACGGCCTTCTGCGCCGGTGTATCCACTTCGCCTCCGCCCTCATGCGGATGGTCGAACAATCCGGCCTCGAACATCACGCGCAGAATGCGGCTTACGTTGTCGTTGAGCGTGGCCTCGGTGATCTCGCCGGCCTTGAACGCCGCCATTACCTTGTCTGCCGTGAGCCAACCGGCGCCGTTGCCCGCCGCCTGTGTATTGCCGGTCGAGATCCATTCCAGCATCGGAGGGCCGCCGGGCATCTCCAAATCCATTCCTGCGTTGACCGTGGGCGCAGTCGAGTAGGTGCTACCCCAGTCGGAAACCACAAACCCCTTGAAGTCAAACTCCTTCTTCAGAATGTCAGTGAGCAGAGGCAAACTCTCGGCACAATGCACGCCATTCACCTTGTTGTAAGCGGACATCACCGTCCACACATTTGCCTCTTCAACGGCGGCTTTGAATGCGGGCAAGTAGATTTCGTGCAGCGTGCGCTCGTCGATATGCGCATCGATGCGATGGCGCTCGAACTCTTCATTGTTGGCGGCGAAGTGCTTTATGGAGGGAATGACGCCCTCGCCTTGAACGCCCTTGATATAAGCCACCCCCAGGCGCGCGGCCAGGTAGGGGTCTTCGCCGTAGCCCTCGAAGTTGCGCCCCCACAGCGGCACGCGATTGATGTTGACCGTGGGGCCTAGAATCATGTCGCGGCCCAATGCTTTGACCTCCTGCGCAATGGCCTGACCTTCGCGGTCGACGAGCGCCGTGTCCCATGTTGCGGCCATGTCCACGCCGGAGGGAAAGCTGGTGGCAAGCACCTGCGTCGGCCCCTTGGCTGTGTTTGTAATGGCCGAGCTGCCTGCCCAGGAGCGGACGCCCAGCGGGCCATCGGCCATTTTGATGGCGGGAATGCCGAGGCGCTCGATGGGCGCGGATTCCATCCAGCCCGAGCCGGAAAGCATGGCTGCTTTCTCTTCCGTAGTCATGCGGCCGAGCAGGTCGCCCACCCTCTGCTCCACTGGTGTGGCCGGGCTCTTGTAGGGCGCATCGGGCGGCACGGCGCTCTGCGCTGGGAGAACGGATGGAGCAAGGGTCGCCAAAACGGGCATGCACGCAAGAAGAGGCGCGCAAATAAGAACGCGGACAGAGCGCTTCAATGGGGCTCCAGCAGCGGGATCAGAGCCCGCCGGAAATTCGAGGCCTATAGTAACGGATCGTGGGAGAGGGAAACAAATGCAGGTTCGCCGCGAGACACATTGGCGGGCAGGGGCGGTTCAGGGCGCAACCGCTATGTCCAGCCGGAACCGACGCATTTCGGCTCTTAATGAACATTCTGTGAAACGATCTCATCCGGCATTGACCGGTGAATAGCCGCGGTCTAGGCTTTGGACCTATGGATAATTCAACTCTCGATGCATTGCGCCTCGCCTACAAACAGGCAACCGACGAATGGGTAGCCGCGATCCGCGCGGAAGAAGCGCTGGCGACAGCCGATCACTCTGAAGTGGCCTGGGAGCATTGGGACGCAGCGGGATTTGCTGAGCAGGATGCCCAAAAAAAGGCCAATGACGCCAGAGACCAATACAAGGACGCCCTGCGCGAAGCCAATCTCGGATTTTGAGGCGCGGGCTGGGAATCCAGTCGGCTCGCATCCCTTCCCCTTTGCGGCCCACTCCAGCGTCCTCCGTCCTCGCGCTACTCCACTTTCATTTGGCTGGCGGTACACGATTTCCAAAAAACGATTCTCGATGGCGACGCGAATCGGTGCGGCGTTGCGGGTGGCAATTGTGCCGGCTGACGGACGGATGCTTGTAGCTCACCGCGCACGCGACGGTCATCGTAGCGGATGAGACGGGATGCGAACAACATCCGACTCGAAACCGCATGCTTCCGAGCTGTACTCTGTCGGCCGCACATCTCGATTTGGCTTGTTGAAAAGTCTTTGACAGCAGTTTTTTGTCGCGTGTATTATCGAGAACCTCTTGGTGAGATCACGGAAATGCGGAGGTCATGCATGGATTCCCCGAGACAATCCCAGCAGATTGATGAGTCCAAGTTAAACGCCTTCATGGGGAAGGCGGTAATGGACATGGGCGCCGCACTGCACGCCACGTTAATTGTGGTCGGAGACAAACTGGGGCTCTATAAAGCGATGGCTGGCGCGGGATGGCTTACTTCCGCGGAGTTGGCGGCAAAAACCAACACTTCCGAGCGCTATGTGCGCGAATGGTTGAACGCCAATGCTGCGAGCGGTTATGTGACCTACGACGCGGCCAGCAAACGATATGAACTGCCGCCAGAGCAGGCATTTGCGCTTACCGTTCAGGACCTGCCGGGCGCGTTTCACATCATCTCAGCATGTTTCAAAGACGAGCCGAAAATCACTCAGGCTTTTCGCACCGGCGAAGGCGTCGGCTGGCATGAGCACGATGCCAACTTGTTTTTCGGCACCGAGCGGTTTTTCCGTCCGAATTATGAAAGCAATTTGTTAAGCAATTGGATTCCAGCCCTGGAAGGTGTGAGCGAGAAGCTTGCCACGGGCGCGGCGGTCGCCGATGTCGGCTGCGGCCACGGCGCCTCCACGATGCTGATGGCGAAAGCGTTTGCAAAATCCCGCTTTTGCGGTTTCGATTATCACAGCGGTTCCATCGAATACGCACGCCACGTGGCGGGCCGGGACGGTCTCCTCGACCAGATCAACTTCGAGGTTGCAAGCTCGAAAAGCTATCCCGTCAACGGCGGCTACGACCTGGTCACGTTCTTCGATTGCCTTCACGACATGGGCGACCCAACCGGCGCGGCCTCTCACGTCCTATCCTCGCTCAAAAAGGACGGCACATGGATGATCGTGGAGCCATTTGCCAATGATACTCCTGAGGAGAACCACAACCCCGTTGGTCGAATCTACTACTCCGCCTCGACGATGATCTGCACGCCGGCTTCGCTGGCGCAGGAGGTTGGAGCCGCCCTCGGCGCACAGGCAGGTGAAGAGCGGATTCGCGATGTGGTGACGGCAGCTGGATTTACTCGCTTCCGCAGGGCCGCTCAAACCCCGTTCAATCTCGTATTTGAAGCTCGTCCGTGAACGCGCCGGTCCGGCATTCAGGATTGTGAGAGAGCTGGGCCGCCCCGCATGCGCCTTCAGGCCGCGGATGCACACACTTCGGGTCGCGATCTTGCCCCGGAGAGGGGCATGGGCTCAATCGCGTGTGCCGCAATTCTCTGTCCCGCCTTGCTTAGACTCTTAATTTACAATCGAAGATGGGCTAAGGCCAGAATTCTCTTGCGCTTTGGAGCGCAACAAAAGCAAGGAGCTTCCACTTTTATGGCGATTCCCGCCACACAAATGCGTCCCGGCATGATCATCAAGCATAACGACCAGCTGCACCTGGTTTTCAAGGTAGAGCACCGCACGCCGGGCAACCTGCGGGCCTTCATCCAGGCCAAGCTGCGCAACTTGCGCACCGGGGCCATGTTCGAGCACCGCTTCCGTTCGGCCGACGCCATTGAAAAGGTGGTGGTGGACGAAGTCACCATGGACTTCCTCTACGCCGACGGCGACGACTACTATTTCATGAATCCGGTGGACTACGAGCAGACCGTGCTCAAGGGTTCCACGCTGGGTGATGCAATCGAATACCTGACGCCGAATCTGCAGATCAAGGTGAGCTACCACGACGGCACCGCCGTAGGCATTGAGCTGCCGTCAGCCGTTGAACTGGAAGTGATCGAGACCGAACCGGGGCTCAAGTCGGCCACTGCGTCAAGCGTCACCAAGCCGGCCAAGCTCGAAACCGGACTGGTTGTGCAGGTGCCGGCCTTCATCAATGAAGGCGAGAAAATCCGCGTCGACACCAGCGAAGGCGCTTACCTGAGCCGCGCTTAGGGAATTTGTTGCGCGAATCGTGAGTCGAGCAAGTTCATGAATCGGATCGATTTTCAAGATATTGCCGAGCTCCGCCTCAGGGAATCGAAGGCTCTCCTCGCCGCGGGAATTCCGGAAGGTGCATACTATTTGGCAGGGTATGCTGTTGAGTGCGCACTCAAAGCGTGCATTGCAAAGCGAACTCAGCAGCACGATTTTCCCGACAAAGACTCCAGAAAATGGTTCGTCCACGACCTGGAGGATCTCGTCGGCTTTGCACGGTTGAAGGTGGATCTCGATGACGCCATGAAGACAAATCCGGCCCTGAAGACAAACTGGACAATCGTGAGAAACTGGTCGGAAGAGAGCCGATTTGAAAAGAAGAAGAGCATCCAGGAAGCGACGGATCTGTTGAAGGCGATTGAAGACCGGCAAGGAGGGCTGCTCCCGTGGGTACGGCTACGCTGGTGAATTACGACATCGAAAATGGGCAGCAGGTGATCGATGCACTCGATCAGGCGGGGAAGGCTCCGAATGTCGCCCTGTGGGCCAAGCTCCCAGACTACGAGAACTGGAGACTGGTTCTCGCTTCAGACCGGCTTGACCAATCCTCGCCGTTCGTGGGTTACTCTGAAATCAACGAGGCGATTGACAAGGCCGGTATACCGATGCACAGGCAGCCAACGATCCTTCTCCGGCCAATGGATAATCCGTTCATTCAGGAACTGCGGGGCCTCTTTTCTGCGGCGGGAGACACACGAGGCATGCGTCTCGGCGGACAAAGGTTCGGTGACAAGTACCTCGAAGACGCTTTTGTCTACCGCATTCGTTGATGATGGCTGCGCCCGAGTGAATGGATGTCTGGATGAAGCACCTTCTTCCTGCCCTTGTCCTATGCGTATTCATGCCCGAGGCTACCGCAGTGGCGCAGAGCAACCCATCCCCGACCCCTGATCAGGCAGCTGTTGTCGAAGGCAATAACGCCTTCGCAGTGGACCTTTACGCACAGCTTCGCAAGGAAGACGGCAACCTTTTCTTTTCGCCAGAGAGCATTTCGACGGCGTTTGCCATGGCCTATGCCGGGGCACGCGGCACAACTGCTGCTCAAATGGCCGCCACGCTGCATTTCACGCTGCCGCCTGAAAAGCTGCACCCGGCCATGGGTGCGCTGCTCGCCGGACTTAACGGGCCGCACGCGGGCTATCAGCTTCACGTTGCGGATGCGCTGTGGGCCGAACAGGACTATACGTTCCTCGGCGACTTTATCAAGCTGACAAGCAGCGATTATGGCGCCGGGTTCAACAAGGTGGACTTCAAAGGTTCGCCGGAAGCGGTGCGCGTAACAATCAATCGATGGGTCGAAGAGAAAACCGAAGACAAGATCAAGGACCTGCTGCCGGCGGGATCGGTTACGCCGACGACTCGGCTGGTGCTGACCAACGCGATTTATTTCAAAGGCGACTGGCAGGCGCAGTTCGACAAAGCGCAGACCAAAGACGAAGACTTCCATCTATCCGCGACGCAGACCGTGAAGACGCCGCTGATGCATCTGACAAGCAAGCTCGGCTACTTCAATGGCGGGACGTTTCAGGCTGTCGATATACCGTACAAGAGCGGCGAATTGTCGATGGTCGTGTTACTGCCCAACGATGCCGATGGCTTGCCTGCATTGGAGCAATCGCTGACGACCGCGAATGCGAAGCAATTGCTGAGCCAATTGCAGCCCGGTTCCAAAATCGTCCTCACGCTGCCCAAGTTCAAAATGACGCAGCAGTTTCAGCTTGGCGGCACGCTGAGCGCGATGGGGATGGGGGAAGCATTTGCAAGAAACGCCGCTGATTTTTCAGGCATGACGGGCAAGCGCGACTTATGGATTTCGGCTGCAATTCACAAGGCCTACATCGATGTGAACGAAGAGGGCACCGAGGCCGCGGCGGCTACTGGAATCGTGATGCGGTCGATGGCCATGCAGCGCCCGGAGCCGCCGATTGTCTTCCGCGCGGACCATCCGTTCCTGTTTCTTATTCGCGACAATCGTTCCGGCGCAATTCTCTTCATGGGGCGGGTTACCGATCCGACGAAGTGAGGGGCACGAACCTGCAAATTTGCGAGGCCTCAGAACTTCGCCTCCGGCAGACTCACCGGCCTGGCTTCCAGCAGCGCTTCGATCGTATGCAGCGCCTCCAGCACAGCTCCCGGCACCGGCGCATCCACCTGGACCACGGCCAGTGCTTTCACAGGCTTCACGCCCGTGCGTTGGCGTCCGAGCGCAAAGTTGGCAATGTTGACGCCGTGCTCGCCCAGGATGGTTCCGATTCTGCCGATGACGCCGGGCACGTCGAGATTGCCGCAGACCAGCAGATTGCCCTCCAGCGGCGTCTCGATATCGATGCCGTCGAATTCCAGCAGGCGCGGCTGCTCGTCGTGAATCACGGTTGCGGTCGCGTGGCTTGAACCGGCCGCGGTGTGCAACTCGATCTGCAGCACGCTGGCGGTTCCACCACGGTGAGCTTCGGTTTTCTCTTCATGCACGCGAATGCCGCGCTCCTGGGCCACAGCGGCTGCGTTAATGCGGTTCACATTCTCCGACCCTTGCAGCAGGCCTTCTATGGCTGCGTTGCGCACCAACTCGGTCTTGGCCTCGGCCAGGCCGCCACCATAGGTCAGATGGATGCCCTCAATGCCGCCCTTGCCTGCCTGCGCAAGGAACGACCCGAGCCGGCCTGCAAGATCTATGTAGGGTGCAAGCACAACATATTCCTCGTGGCTCAGCGAAGGCAGATTCACGGCATTCTGCACCACGCCGAGCTTGAGATACTCGCGCACCTGGCATGCAATTTGTATTCCGACCGCTTCCTGCGCTTCTCCCGTTGATCCCGCAATGTGCGGCGTGAGAATCACATTGTCGAGTTCGAAGTAGGGCGAGTCCTTGAGCGGCTCTGCGGCAAACACATCCAGCGCGGCCCCGGCCACATGGCCGCTCTTCAAGGCCGCTACCAAAGCTGCGTCATCGATTAATTCACCGCGCGCGCAGTTGATGATACGCACGCCCTTCTTCATAGCCGCGAGCGACCTGGCGTTTATGACGCCCGCGGTCTGCTGCGTCAGGCCGACGTGCAGCGTGATGTAGTCGGAGCCGGCAATCAGCTCATCCAGCGTCGCGAGCTTGATTCCGTTCTCGCGCGCCACCGCCGCGGAGACAAAGGGATCGCTGCCGATGATTTCGAGGCCAAAGCCCTTGGCGCGCCTGGCAACTTCGAGCCCAATGCGGCCCAGGCCGAGAATGCCCAGCGTTTTGCCGCGCAACTCCGCGCCTTGGAGACTCTTCTTCTCCCACTTGCCTTCATGCATGGTGCTGTTAGCCAAGGGCAATTTGCGTGCCAAGGCCAGCATCAAGCCGATGGTGAGTTCGGCCACGGCCACGGCGTTCGCTCCGGGCGTGTTCATCACCACGATGCCGCGGCGCGTGGCCGCATCGGCGTCAATGTTATCCACGCCCACGCCGGCGCGACCCACCACACGCAGCTTCGGCGCGTGTTCCATGAGCGCATCGTCCACCTGCACCGCGCTGCGCACAACCAGCGCGTCGGCGTCGGCGAGAGCAGCCGCCAGACCGTCGGGCAGTTGGTCGTGCGTGAGGACTTCCCATCCCGGCTCGGCCGCAAACACGGCCAAGGTTGCCGGAGAAACCTTCTCTGCCAGAACGATCTTCATCTTGTCTCCCTTGCTTTTTTCGGCGGCTTCGTAGGCGTCAAAGCGGATGCCCTCCTGTTCGCAGAGCAGATCGAACATGCGCACCACGGCCGCATGCGGCTTGCCCTCGCCGCGCTCGTAGTTGGTGATGGAGTTAGGATGTACGCCTAACTTCTCGGCCATCTCGTATTGATAGAGGTCAAGCTGCTTGCGTGCGATCAGCAGCTTTTCTCCAAAACTAAGTTCTGCCATAAGTACAGCTCCTGGCTGCCGGTCGTCAGTGGACAGTGGTCAGTGGAAACCGGAGAGTGACCAGTGAAGAGCCCGGGCTGATCACTGTTCACTGACCACTGCTTTTCGCATACACTTCCTGTGCCGCCGCCACCGCTTGCCCATAAACCACCGGCAACCCCAGCGTGTCCTTGGCGATGTGCTCCATGGCGCCGAGTAGCGCCACAGTGTCTAGGTAATCGAAGAAGCCGAGGTGAGCCACGCGGAAGATCTTGCCTTGCATCTCGCCCTGCCCATTGGCCGTAACCAGTGCGAAGCGGGTCTTCAGTGCCTTCACCACGTCGCCCGAGTTCATACCTTCCGGCACGGCCACTGCGGTTGCCGCTGCTGCCGGCGCCGTCGGAGCAAAGAGCGTGAAGCCGAGCGCGACGAGGCCGGCGCGTGTGGCAGCAGCGTTCACCTGCGCGTTGTCCACCAGGGCGATGCGGCCTTTTTCGAGATCGCCGCCTGCCTGTCCCGCAATATAGTCGAGGGCTGCTCCGAGGCCGGCAATCAATGCCACTGCCGGCGTATACGCGCTCTCGCCCTTCACGGCATTTTTGCGTTCCTTGCGCAGGTCGAAGTAATAGCGCGGATTGGTGGATTTTTCCATCGCCGCCCAGGCCTTTTCGCTCACACTCAGGTACGCCAGCCCGGGGGGAATCATGACTGCCTTTTGCGAGCCGCCGATCAGCACGTCAATGCCCCAGCCGTCCACATCAAAGTGTGTGGTGCCCAGGCCTGTAATTCCGTCGACGACCAGCAAAGCGTCGGTCTCCTTGACCAGTTTGGCGATTGCCTCCACGTCGTGGCGGACAGCGGTCGAAGTCTCCGTTGCCTGCACGTAAACGGCCTTGTGCTCCGGCTTGAGCGCCGCCTTCACCGCTGCCAAGTCGAAGGTCTCGCCGTAAGGCGCGGTCACCACGTCAGGCTCGCAGCCAAAGGCCTTGGCCAGACCCACCCAGCGCTCGCCGAACTTGCCGGCAGTCAGCACCAAAACCTTGTCCCCCGGCGAGGTCAGGTTGGAGACCGAGGCTTCCATCGCACCTGTCCCTGAGCACGACAACAGAAGCACGTGGTTCTTTGTGCCGACAAAGACCTTGAGTTGAGCCAACACCTTCTGGAAGAGCGCGCGGAATTCAGGCGTGCGGTGGTGGATGTCCGCAGCCGCCATGGCAAACTGGGCGGCGGGAAGCAGGGGCGTCGGACCGGGCGTAAACAGGCGCGTCTTGCGAATCATGGATTTTCTCCTCGTCTTGGAACCGGACTCCGGGCCAGATTCGAACCTCATCGCGGTTGTGGACAATCACAGAATACACTATTTTGTGTTTTTTGTGATTTCTGAGATCCAAGAAACTTCAGACAGTGCCATTTTTTAACAGAGCGGCTGGTGTCCTGGTAAAACAGGAGTATTCTCGACCGTTTTGCACAGACGTTGAAGGCTCACCGAGCCGGCAGCCCAGACTTTCGCTTTTGGGACCTGGGATTCTCTGTGGTCGAGGATGGAATCGGGGAAGTCGAAGAACGTGCCTCATCTCCCGCGATAAAGCACTGCCGGACCAAATGGGCCCGGCAGTGCCGCTCTTATTGACACCGCTCTCGGCAGCAGCCCCTACTTTTTGGCGGTGCGCACCAGGAGCACCCGGCTCGCCGTGTCGGTGAATCCATCGGAACCGGGACGCGAGGCATCGCTGCCCGAATGGAAATCGAAGATGGTGGCGTGCCCCGGTTTTTCTTCGGCCTCCTGCGCTGTCCATTGGCGGGTGCAGGAAAGATGGATCAATTCCGTTAAATGGACTTCGTCCGCAGCTTGGCCGAGTTCGTCAACAGCCGAGGCACAGCGAGTCTTAAATGTCTTGGCCTTATCGTACAACCCCGCCAATTCACTGAGGACCGGCAGGCGCCAGTCCGTGTAGCCGCCGACGTGGTAGCTTCCGGCATAAGACTTTGCGCCTGGCCAACTTAGAGCAGCTCCGTTGTCCCTTGCCGTCCACATCAGGTTCGTCTTTGTATCCAATACCGTTCCGTCATCGTAGGCAATGAATTGGCCATCCTTTCCGATTTCCTTTGGCGCTTTCTTTTCGGCGCCCTGCGGCGGAGTGGCGGCAGGGGGCTGTTTCGGGGCAGGAAGGTCTTTTCCGCCATTCTGACTCAACAAGTCTGCGATGTCTTTGTGCCCATAGGTAATCGCGGAATGCGCAGGCGACCAGCCGTCATTGTCCACTGCGTTGACATCCGCCTTCCCGGCGAGGAGAAGTTCCACCATGTCCTTGTTGCCTTTCCCCGCCGCCAGGTGCAGGGGCGTCGATCCGTTATTCGACTTGGCGTTGACATCCGCCTTGTTCGCCAGCAGCAGTTTCGCCACGTCCAGGCGGTCGTTGAGGGCCGCTATGTGCAGGGGGGTCTGGCCATATTTTTCGTCCTTGCTTGAAACCAGATCGGGTTGGGATTTGAGTAGCAATTCCATCTTCTTGATGTCGCCGTCCCGAGCCGCCTCGTGAATCGGTCCGCAGATTCCGAGTGAAGCGGATGCCAGCGCGGCCGACAGGAGCAGCAAAGCGGTCACGCGGCGAGACACATTGAGGTGAAGAAGACAGCCGTTAAGAGCGTTCATGAGTACAGTTATCTCCATTGCTTAAGAGGTGGAATGTGCACATTTTACCATTGGATCAGGCGCACAGCCCAGGCCTCGGGCGGTCCGATCAACCGCAAGCCAGGCGATCCGGATCGGGGCGGTGCCGGCCCGCAAGCCGTACAATTCTGCTTTGAGCCGTCTCGCTGGCGGCTTGCATTTCAGCAACAAAAGGCGGGAAGGAACCAATGACCGACGCAGGCGCACTCGAAGCCCAGATCACCCAGCAAGTCATCGTCGCCATGAAGGCCCACGATGCGGTCCGTACCACCACGCTGCGCCTCATCAAGAACGCGCTCAAGAACAAAGCACTTGAAAAGCGCGCTCTGCTCACCCCAGCCGAGGAGCAGCAGGCCCTGGCCACGATGATCAAGCAGCGCCGCGACTCCATTGAACAATTCACCAAGGGCAACAGGCCGGAACTGGCCGCTGCGGAAGCCGCCGAGATCGCCGTCATCGAGGAATTTCTGCCCAAGGCGCTGGACGAGTCTGCGCTGCAGGCGCTGGTCGCTGAAGCAATCGCCGAAGTTGCCGCCGCGACGGGCCAGAAACCAACGCCGAAGGATATGGGCGCCATCATGAAAGCTGTGCAGGGCAAGCTTCAGGCTTCTGGACTGCGCGCGGAAGGACGTATCGTCAGCGAGGAAGTGAAGAAGCAAATCGTCAGCTAGTAGCCGTTCTTGCGGGCGTATTCAATCCGGGCCGGCGTATAGCCTTCCCACTCCCACGGCGTCACGGTATCGCCCAGAATGGTCTCGAACAGTGGCCTGAATACCAGCTCTCCATTGTCGCTATTCGTGAGTACGATCATGCATGACTTGCTTCGCTCGAAGCAGATCATGTAGTTCTGCGCTCCGTCGCCGTGGCCTTCCTTGAAGAACGCCGGGCCGAATTTCGTTTTGGTCAGCAATCCCCAGCCCACGCCATAGGCCAGCCCGACAGCCTCCGCCTCTTTGCCTTCGCCCTCGTTGGGCGCGCCAAACTCATGAAGCGTATTGATCGTCAGCACTGGCTTCAGCATGGCATCTCGCGTTGACTGGTTCACGATCTTCCCATCCAGAAACGCTGTTGCAAAGCGGGCGAGGTCCTCGGCACTCGCGGTCATCGATCCCGCTGCTCGCGCCGGAAATCGCTTGGTTTGCGAGCGGAACTTCTCGTTTAAGTCGAAACGGTCTGCCACATCGCCCGCAAAATCTTCGCGATAGATAATTCCCGTCCGTGCCATCCCAAGAGGCGTAAACAGAGCATCCTGCATCAGAAAATCCAGCGTCTTGTGCATTTTCTGTTCAATCGCAAACTGCACCAGGTTGAAGCCCTCGCCCGAGTAAAGAAAGCTCGTCCCAGGTTTGAAGTGCAGGTGCATCTTCTTGTCAGGCTCGATAAACGAGAAATTTTGCAATCCCGATGAGTGCGAGAGGAGCATGCGCGGCGTCACTGTCGCCCAGGCGGGGTCGCCCACAATCGCCGAAGCGGAGTCTTTGTACGGCTCATATTCATTCAAAGGTTTGTCGAGTTGGTTGGCCAGGGGCTTGTCCAGATCAAATTCGCCACGCTCCACCAGGGTCATCACATAAGTCGCGAACACGCTCTTGGTAATTGAAGCGGCCCAGGTCGTCGTATCGCGGTCCATCGGCAACGGGGGATCGGTGCGCCGCATTCCGAAGGCCGCGCTCCACACCAGCCGTCCGTGGTTCAGAACGGCGATTTCGGCTCCAGTTACGTGGGCGTCCGCCAGCGTTTTTCTGGCAAATGCATCGGCGTCCGTAACAGAAATCCGGGAACCATCCAGACGTTCTATCGAACCCGTTGTTTGAGGATGGGCAATCGATGCAAAAAACATCACGAGGGCGAGAAGAGCAGCGGGGAAGCGCATGCTCTATATACGCCGCGCGCCCTGCAAAGGTTCATTTCGTAGATGTCAGCGCTCCATGAGCCGTTACTTGGCAATGAAGGACTTGTCGCCCACACGGCTCTCATCGCTAATCCGGATAGGGCTCGCTGGCTTTTGCGATGCGAATCGTATGGTCGGGGAAGACGGCGTGGACGCCCGTTAGCTCGATCTTGGGCAAATGGCAACCGACGTATTTGGCCTTCGCTACCGGACAGATTTTTGTGGTGAGCAAGGGAGCCGCTGTTGCGACCGTGGATGCTTTGCGTCACCTTTGCGTGTGGCTTTACGGCCCTATTTTCCGGGATTGGCCGGGGCTGGAGGAGGTGGAGCGGTGGGCGGGGCAGCATCGGCGGGGGCCGGAGCGGCTGGGGCGGCTTCAGCGGGAACAGGAGCGGGAGCGGAAGGCTGGCCCTTGGAGAATCCGCGGATGTAGGAGACCAGCGCCCAGACATCGTCGTCCTTGGCACGGCTTGAGTCCTCGGCGGGCATCTTTTCCCCCTTGCCCTTGCGGATGGCGTCGAACAACTGCTTGTCCTGAACGGTGGACAGGGATTTCGGGTCGGTCCAGTCGGCGAGCGTCAACTGCATACTTGTCGCCAGGTCGGTTTTGCCGTTGCCGTTGTCTCCGTGGCACATGGCGCAGTCCACGCCGTAGAGCTTCTTCGCCTTCTCACGCGAGGCGGGAGTTGTCTTGACGGGATTGTTGTCCTGAGGTGAACCCCCTGAAGCAAGGGTGGGGGTTGGAGTGGGCGCAATCACGAAAAGGACCGCGGCGGAGAGGAGCAAGAACGGCTTCAGCATGGTAGCCCTCCCAGTTGCAGGTGTCGTTTACAGGCAACTTGCAGCTGATGGATTTTTTTCAGCCCGAATTATATGCCTGTTGAGAGTAACTGGGGCTGTGAGCCTGCTCACATTTCTCAGAACAGACCTACGTGGTCATCGGGGATGGGCGCGGATTTGAGCAGGCTGAGCTCGCCGGCCAGCCGCTCGAGCCGGGCGCGGGTAGCGGTGGAGGGCGGAACAAGAGGCAGCCGGACGTGGTCGGAGCAGCGGCCCATTAGGTTCAGCACGGTCTTGACGGGGGTGGGATTGGAGTCCCAGAAGTTGGCGTCGATCAGGCGGGCGTAACGGCGCTCCAGTTCGCGGGCCTCACCCCAGTTATTGCGCAAGGCGGCGCGGATCATGTGGCCCATCTGGGCAGGGATCTCGTTGGCGGCTACGCTGATGAGGCCGTGCGCGCCGACGCCGATGGAGGCCAGCGCCATATTGTCGTCGCCGGAGAAGATCTTGAAGCCGCGGGGGAGAATGTGCACCAGTTCGGAAACCTGCGGCAGCTTGCCGCTGGATTCTTTAATTGCCTGGATGTTGGGCGCGCCATCGGCCAGGCGAAGAACGGTCTCGGGATCGAGATTGACGCCGGTGCGGCCGGGGATGTTGTAGAGCGTAATGGGCAGCGGGGCGACGACCTGGGCTAGCGCCAGGAAATGCTGGAACTGGCCTTCCTGCGAGGGCTTGTTGTAGTAAGGATTGGCGGAGAGCACGGCGTCAATGCCGCGCACCTGGCGAAGGCGGCCGGCGTGGCGCAACAGCGTGCGCGTCGAGTTGTGCGTGCAGCCGGCCCATACCGGGACGCGTCCAGCGGCTGCCTCGGCCACAATTCGGACGGCCGCCAACCACTCTTCTTCGTCGAGCGTGGCAGCTTCCCCGGTGGAGCCGCAGGCCACGATAAAGTCAATCCCGGAGTCGATTTGCCAGTTCACCAGCGCGCGCAGCGCCGCCTCGTCAATTGAGTCGTCCGCCTTGAAGGGCGTCACGATTGCCGTACCGCAACCTGTTGTTTCCATGTCAGGAAAGATTATAGCGGCGCAGGCGGATCGCAGGGCGTGCGCGCGGATTGGGTCTGTTGCGCGAACGGAGATGTTCTGCTGACGAGCGGAGATTTCCCGTCCGGGCGATTGGCGGAGTTCGCGCTACAGGGGAAAGCGGTTTGGGTCGTCGGTCCAGGGATTGAAGGCTGCCGCCCCGCTGTGGGCGACGTGGGCGATGTTTCGGGTTGCGAGGTATAGGCTGTGCTCAAGCGCGGTGGCCGCAAGCAGCGTGTCGATTACCGAGGGCCATTGGCCGATGAGGCGCTTGACCTCCCCGCTGATAGCTCCCCAGCGCAGGGCAATCTGGTCTGAGACGGGGAGTACGCGCCCGGAAAATCGCGCTTCCAGGGCACGCACCGACTGTTGCAGCCGAGGACGGCGCTTGTCTCCCACAGGCATGTGGTGGATGCCCTTTTGATATTCAGCGACGGTGAGAATGCTGAGGAAGAGCGTGTGCTCGGGCTGCGATGCGATCCACCGCTCAACATGGCGGTCGGGTCTGGCCCCGCTCAGCTCGGCGATCACGTTAGTGTCGAGCAACCAGCCGTTCACAACGTCAATTCCCGTCCCGTGTCGTTTTCCCGCTCGATGTCCAGCTTTTCCAGCCCGAGGCCTTGCAGAAATCGAACCAGCGTCTGATGGCCTTTGGGCTTTGGGAGCAGTTGCCGGTACTGCTCCGGAGCAATCACCACGGCAGCTTCCTTGCCGCGGATGGTCACCCATTGCGGACCGTTAGTCGCTGCCAGGCGCACAACTTCACTGAGTTTTGCCTTGGCGTCTTCGAGTTTCCAGCGCTCCCGGCCGGCGAGGGTAGGGGAAGACTTTCCTGCGCGCTTTGCGCTTCTGGTCAATGGCGACGGCATCTGGAATTCACTCTCCCACTCGATCTGACTAGCTGACTAGATCATACACGGGTGCGGGTTTCACTCCAATCGCATCTTGTAGCAGCAAAGGCAAGCAGGATTCGCGACGTTTGCGCTACAGCTGGTCGAAGATTTCGCGGAAGTCGAATGCGCCGGATTTGTTGTAGAGCCACTCGGCGGCACGGACGGCCCCGAGCGCGAATCCGCGGCGGTTGAGGGCGTCATGGCGGATTTCGAGGATGTCGTCGGGTCCGGCTGCGGTGACAACGTGCTCACCCTTGGCGTCGCCCACGCGATGCGAGGTGACTTCCACATTTGTGCCTGGCTGCGCGGACTCGATGATTTGCTTGAGGGTGATGGCGGTGCCGGAGGGGGCGTCGATCTTGGTCTCGTGGTGAGTTTCGGCGATGGAGAATTTATAGCCGTCAAGCTTGGCGAGTTCAGCCGTGAGGCGGAAGAGCTTTTGCACGCCGATGGAGAAGTTGGCGCCGTAGAGCAGTGCGCCGCCGCGTTTGGCGGCGAGAGCTTTCATGTCATTGAGCTGGGCGTACCAGCCTGTTGTGCCCACGACGATGCGGCAACCGAGGGCGAGGATGGCGCGCATGTTTTCAAGCGCGGCCTCGGCGGTGGTGAAGTCGATGACCACGTCGACGCCGGCCAGGTTGGGCGCGGTGAGCGCGGAGGCATGGTTATTCTCCGCGAGATCGTAGACGCGGACGCCGTGACCGCGCTCGCGGGCTACCTGGGCGACGAGAGAGCCGGTTTTGCCTTTGCCGAGGACCAGGACGAGCATGGGAACCTCCGGGGCAGCTAAAAGTTCTTAGTTCACAGTTCGTAGTTCTTAGTTGGCAGTTTACGCTTCGGGCCAGCGGCGCGGTCCTTTTACTTCGATTCCAGCCTCTGGTTGGTCGGGAATGCTCCGGCATTAACTGTGAACTGCGAACTGTGAACTATGAACTCGCAACAGCCTTGCGCGCTTCTACATCGAAAACGTTAGGGTCGGGATCTCTAAAGAAGGCGGCGTGCAGGGAACGGACAGCTTCGTCAGCGTCGTCTTCGTCGATCATGAAGCTCATATTAATTTCGCTGGCGCCTTGGGAGATCATGCGTACGTTGATGTGGCGGATGGCGGTGAAGACCTGAGCGGCCATGCCGCTGCGGCCGCGGATGTCGTCGCCGACCATGCAGATCAGAGCCTTGCGGCCTTCGTATTTAACATCGGCCAGGTGGCTGAGGTCGGCGGCAATGGCGGGGAGCTTGTCGTTTGAGTCCACACTGAGCGAGACGCTGACTTCGCTGGTCGAGACCATATCGACGGGGCACTGATATTTATCGAAAATTGTAAAGATGTCTTTCATGTACCCATGCGTCATGAGCATGCGGCTGGCCACAACGTCGATGATGGAGAGCTTCTTTTTGACGGCGATGGATTTGAAGGGGCTGCCGCACGGCGGCGCAAGCGAGGTGATGCGCGTGCCTTCGCAGGCGGCGTTGCGGCTGTTGAGCACATGGACCGGAATGTTCTTCTTGACAGCGGGCAGGATAGTGGCCGGGTGCAGGACCTTGGCGCCGAAGTAGGCGAGCTCGGCGGCTTCTTCAAAGCTGATGGTCTTGACGCGCAGGGCATCGGGGCAGACGCGCGGGTCGGCGGTCATGATGCCGTCGACGTCGGTCCAGATTTCGATGGCGTCGGCGGAGAGTGCGCCGCCGATGAGTGCGCCGGTGAAGTCGGAACCGCCTCGGCCGAGGGTGGTGGTGATGCCCGCTTCGTTGGAGGCGATGAAGCCGCCGATCACCGGCACGCGGCCCGCTTCGAGGTGTGGGCGCAGGTGCTCGTGGGCGCGCTTTTCGATGATGCTGTCTTGGGGGACAGCCTTTTGAAACTGCGAATCGGTGACGATGACGTCGCGTGCATCGATGTGGGCGGCGTCGATCTGGCGCTCACGAAATGCAGCGGCCACGATGCGGCTGGAGATGCGCTCGCCGTAGCTGACAATGAGGTCGGAGATGCGCGGGGTGAGTTCGAGAATGGCGGCCAGGCCGCGCAGGATTTCATCGAGCGAATCGAATTTCTCATCGATGAGGTTCTGCAGGGTTGCGGTGCCGGCGGGGTCCTTCACCAGGGCGCATGCGGTGTCGCGATGGCGCGAGCGCAGGCGCGAACTGATGGCGAGGGCGCCGGTTCGGTCGCCGGAAGCGGCGGCGGCGGCGGCGCGCAGCAACTGGTCAGTGACCTTGGCCATGGCGCTGACCACGACGACCGGTTTCTTGCCCTGAGCGACGCGGCCGGCGACGATAGCGGCGGTGCGGTTGATGGCGGCCGGATCCTCGACCGACGTGCCGCCAAACTTCATGACAACCAGGCTCATTTGATTCTTTCCCAGATTGTTAAGCGCGCGCAGCGGTTGCAGCGACCGGCTCCAATTTTCCTAAACTAGCGAGCAGTTCAGCGTTGAGGATGGCGGCGCCGGCGGCCCCGCGAATGGTGTTGTGCGAGAGCACGGTGAACTTCCAGTCGAGAACCGGGCAGGGGCGGAGGCGGCCGACGGTCACCGCCATGCCGTTGCCGCGATTGCGGTCGAGCCGCGGCTGGGGACGATCGTTCTGCGGCGTCCACTGGACAGGCTGATCGGGAGCGGTGGGCAATCCCTGGCCGGCCAGGGGACGGAATTCAGCCCACGCGGCAAGAAGTTCCTCGTGCGTGGCGGGACGGCCCAGCTTTTTGCCCAGCTTGATGGACACACTCTCAGTGTGGCCGTCCTCGACGGCAACGCGGTTGCAGTGAGCGCTGATTTTTGCCGAAAGCGGCGTGACGATGTGGCCATTCAGCTTGCCGAGGAGCTTCAGCGTCTCAGCTTCCATTTTTTCTTCTTCGCTGCCGATATAGGGCACCACGTTGCCGAGGATGTCCATGGAGGCCACGCCGGGGTAGCCCGCGCCGCTGACGGCCTGCATGGTGGTGACGAAGATCTGCTCGATGCCGAATCGGGCCTCAATTGGCTTCAGAGCCATCACCAATCCAATCGTGGAGCAGTTGGGATTGGTGACCATGTAGCCGCCCGAGTCCGCGCGCGAGGGCTGCTCTTCGATGAGGTGCAGGTGCTCGGCGTTGATCTCCGGAATCACCAGTGGGACGTTGGGGGCCATGCGATAGGCGCTGGAGTTGGAGACAACGGCGCAACCGGCGTTGGCAAAGGCGGGTTCCATTTCGCGGGCAATGGCGGCGTCGAGCGCGGCGAAGATGATCTTCGGGGCGCCAGTTGGCTCAGCCGGCTGCACGGTCATGTTCGCAACGCGCTCGGGAAGCGGGGTATCCAGGCGCCACTTGGCAGCTTCGCCGTACGGCTTTCCACTCGACCGGTCGCTGGCGGCAAGCCACGCGACCTCAAACCAGGGGTGGTTTTCGAGCAGTTGGATGAAGCGCTGGCCGACCATTCCGGTCGCACCGAGAATCCCGACGGGAAGTTTTGTTTTGATGGCCATAGACACTCCAGTGTACAGGAGGATGGGTGCGGCCACGGCATGAACCCGGTGCTCGGAAAGCGATGGTCGAAACTGCGCAGGGCAATCGTAAGTTGTTTGTTTTTGCAGGTGTTTCTGGGGTAATAATATACTTGACTGAAGTTAATTTCTTTGCTATGCTTCAATCATCATGAGAACCCCAAAGACTTTACAGCAAGCGATTCAACACTTTAGCGACGAAAAGAATTGCCGCGATTTCATGGTTTCGATGCGCTGGGCAGATGATAAAGTGCGCTGCCCGCGCTGCGGATCGGAAAACGTCTCGTGGCTCGAAAAGGCGAAGCTGTATTTCTGCCCGGCGAAGCACGAAAAGCAGAAATTCTCGCTCAAGGTCGGAACCATCTTTGAAGACTCACCCATATCCCTTCAAAAGTGGCTCCCAGCCATGTGGCTGCTCTGCAATGCCAAGAATGGCATCAGTAGCTATGAACTTCATCGCGCATTGGGTGTGACTCAGAAAACCGCGTGGTTCATGCTGCACCGTATCCGGCTGGCAATGAAAAACAAATCCATGCTCAAGATCGGCACTGGCGGCGGTCCCGTCGAGATTGATGAAACCTGGGTGGGCGGCAAAGCAAAGAACATGCATGCCAAGAGACGTGGCCGCATCAAAGACGGCTGGGAAGCCGGAAAGAGAAGACGCATACAAGGTGCGCGGCGGGAAGCGATTGAGGCCATTGATGCGCTCAAACCGTACAAGGGAGGGAACGACCCGCTCTGGCTCCTCCGCAGACTCGACAACACCGACAAGCACAGTTTCATCCTGCCCATCGGCGCGGATGTGATTGTCGGGGGAGTGTCGCTCAAGGCATACGAACCATACGTCACCAGTCTCAACGGACCGGAGGATAATCTAGACGTGAATCTCGCCAGCGACGAAACGCTCACCGAGCCGGCGGTTGGTCTGGCTAGAGCGTTTTCGATTTAAGTGTTTACATATCCGCATGAGGCAAAGAAGTTCGAGCATTCGTCTGGCGTAACGGCATTGAGGAGGTCACCGATTTCCTTCCACAGGGCATCGATGGATCGTTT
>JBKQNU010000084.1:0-57863 GCA_052145815.1 Occallatibacter sp. | reverse complement strand
GCCCGAAAGCGAGAAACGCGGCGACGGGGGTAGTGTCCTGATTTAAACAATGCATTGAGAATGGTGAACGGTCGGAGTGAGTTAGTCGCCCTTTCAATCGGTCAATGGCGATACGCCAGCGGATGCCTGGGCTCGTAAAGCATGATGTCGTCCGCGCCTGGCACGGCCATCATGACCACGAGTCCGTACCCGTGATCCTGAACTTCGCCGTGGAACTCCGCTCCTTTGCCCTTCAGTTCGGCAACTGTGCGTGAGATGTCGTCGCACATCAGGGAGATCAGATGGTGCCTCGGCGATTCGTACGTCTTGCCATCGTAGACGCTGTGGGTCGGGTGCACGCCCATCTCACTCCGCCCGGTCTTGAAGATCAGCCAACCGGCGCCTCCGCCCGCCGCATCCTCGACGTAGGGCCAGCCGAGGACGTCGCGAAGGAATGCGCGCGTTACGGGAGCATCGTCGGAATAAATCAGGGTGTGGATGCTGGTGATCATCAGACTGAACTACTGAAATCGTCTAAGATTCTACTATTCCGGCGCATTGCCAATCAAGATGCCGTTCATCGCACTGGAGATAGAAATTAGGACACTACCCCCCTTCCCGGCGCCCCCAAACGCATCCGAGCAGAATGAACGCGTTGGGAGGCTGCATTGGCTATCGCGGACCACTCGACCATGCTGAACTCGGGAAGGCCTATGCGCGCCAGGATGCACTGTGCGATTTACGATTGCGAAAGTGGATAATGTCAGTTTTGAAAGAAGTAGCTGTAAATGAAAAGAAGGGTCATCATTAGAAACATGATGGCGCTGAATATCTTTGTATAGGTATAGGTCCAGTGGGTTCCTGAATCATCGGCATGATTATTCCCGGGATCGTGCGAATCGTAACGGCTGGCGAACTCATCGCTCTTTTCAACTTCAACGGGAGAGCGGAGTCCCCGCGGACCATCGACTGTCAGGATTCCCGCATCGATTTGTTCTTGTTCGCTCACTGTGAAGACATCCGCCCCTGGATATTGAATGGTGAGGGGATGCTAGCTCTCGCAGTGAGGGATCGGCAATACCACTGTGGAGTAAGTGGGAGATGGCCCTGGAGTGCCATTCGCAGGCGATGCGGGCGCGCTTACTTCACGGCGCAGGTGTAGCTCGAGGCATCTTTCAAGTTCCCGGTGCCCTTGTAACTGGCCGCTTTCGGATAGGCGCAAATGGGCTGCGAAAATGAATCGCCTTTGCCGGCTCCGCTGGCGTCTCTATTTCCACGCGCAATTACCTTTTCGGGCGCCGTTCCCTTTTCCACCCATTGTTCGAGCGGGGTGATAATGTCCTGGGCCGCGTCGGCCAGGGCGGGGTTGAAGCGGAGGCAAACTGGCCAAACTTCGCCGGGCCCGGGCCTCCGCCGCAATGCTGCATGCCAGGCGACCGCGAGCATGTCGCTCAGCCGCATGCTGAAGCCAAAGCTCCATTTTCAGGCTTTATGTTCTCTCACGTTGCTCGGAATTCACGCACAAGTCGGCTGAATGAGCGCAGCGGGAGAGACGGCCTCGGAGAGATTACGCAAGGAGACGAACCAGACCCACAGCGGATTCTTCTAGAAGACTCCGAGCAGATAGCACACCAGCAGAATCACCAGAACAGTGCCCAGTCCGATGCCGCCGCCACCAGCGTAGCCCCAGCGGCTGTAGCCGTAGTATCCTCCGCCGCCGCCAAAAATCAGCAACAGAACCACGATCAAGATAATCAATCCCATGGTAGATCTCCTTTACGCTATTAGGAGTGTCCCATTCGGGAGTTTCCCATGCTGAGCAATCCAGAACAGTGCGACTGCAATACGCAGTTTGCACGCTTGCTACGGCGCAAATAGCGATTCCTTTGAACCGAAAGGACGGGAATGCTGCCGCAGAGTCTGAAGCTCACGGCGATTCTTTGCGCATCGTGCGGCGCGGCTAAAACCGTGCCCTGGCACTTCTCGCAATTGAGGTAGGAATTCTGCAAGATGCGGAGTTGCACTCCGCGTGTGTCAGCAGATGCGCGGCAGTTGTTCGCCGATCTGCTGCGCGATCACGCGGTTGGCGCCCATCTGCGTGCGCGCCACCAGCATGCCCTTGTGCTCGGCGGTGACCTGGCCAATCACAGCAGCGTTCCGGCCCAGTGGATGGCCGCGCAGGATTGCCAGAACCTGGTCGGCAGCCTCGGGCGCGACGAAGAAAACTGCCTTGCCTTCATTCGCCACGTAGACGGGGTCGAGGCCGAGCAACTCACACGCCGATTGCACTTCGGTGCGCACCGGCAGCCGCCTCTCGTCGATCGAAATGCCAACGCCGGAAGCCTGCGCGATCTCGTTCAGCGTGGATGCAAGGCCGCCGCGCGTGGGGTCGCGCATGGCGTGCACTGCACTGCCCGCGGCGTCCAGCACCGCTGCAATCATTCCGTTCAGAGCGGCGCTATCGGAGCGGATCTGGCTCTCGAACTCCAGGCCCTCGCGCACGCTCATGATGGCCATGCCGTGGTCGCCGATAGTGCCGGAAACGAGAATCGCGTCTCCCGGCTTGGCCTGCCGCGGTCCCACCTGAATCCCCTCGCGCAGCACGCCGATGCCCGCGGTATTGATGTAGCAGCCGTCGCCGTGTCCGCGCTCAACGACCTTGGTGTCGCCGGTGACGATTTGAATGCCGGCTGTGGCGGCAGCGGCAGCCATTGCTTCGACAATTGCCGCCAGCTGCGCCAGGGGAAAGCCCTCTTCCAAAATGAAGCTCGCGCTGAGATATTTCGGAATGGCGCCGGAGACGGCCAGATCGTTGACGGTCCCGTTCACGGCCAGGTCACCGATGCAGCCGCCGGGGAAAAACAGCGGCTGCACCACGAAGGAATCGGTGCTCATGGCGAGGCGTCCCGCGGCCAGCTCAAGCACCGCCGCATCGCCCAGGTTTTCGAGCGCCGCATTGCGGAATGCTGGAAGAAACAGGTGCTCCACCAGTTCGTTGCCGAGCTTGCCGCCGCCGCCGTGGCCCATCACGATGGTGGGATAGCCGACCAGCGGCAGCGGGCACGACCAGTTGGAGAAGTCGGGCGTGCCCTTGGAAGGAGCCTCATCTTCGAGGTGGGCAATCTCAGCCATGGGTCAACCCGCTCCCGGCCGTCGCCAGCTCTTCCGCCGACAGGAATCGCCCATAGTTGTAGTAGGCCGCGCAGGCGCCTTCGCTCGATACCATGGTCGCGCCCAGCGGGTGCCGCGGCGTGCATTCCTTGCCAAAAGCCGCGCACTCTGCAGGCTTGATGGCCCCGCGCAGCACGTCGCCGGCGCGGCACAGCGCCGACTCGACGGTGTGAATGCCGGTGATGTGGAACCGCTGCTCGGCGTCGAACTCGCGATACGCCTCGCTCAGCCGCCAGCCGCTCTTGGGAATCACGCCAATGCCCCGCCAGGCACGATCCGTGACCTCGAAGACCTCGGCCAGCATCTTCTGCGCTGGCTGGTTTCCGTCAAACGTCACAATGCGCTCGTAGGCGTTCTCCACCTCGTGCGTGCCCGCCTCAAGCTGGATGATTGCGCGGCGAATCCCATCGAGCAGGTCGAGCGGCTCAAAGCCGGTGACCACCAGCGGGACCTTGTACTTTGCCGCAACAGGCGGATACTCCCAGTAGCCCATGACGCTGTTCACATGGCCGGCGAGCAGAAACGCCTGCACCTGGTTGCCGGGCGACTCAAGAATGGCGGCAATGGCCGGCGGAACCAGCACGTGGGAGACGAGCAGCGAATAATTCTTGAGGCCCCGCCGCTTGGCCACGTGCACGCTCATGGCGTTGGCCGGGGCCGTAGTCTCGAAGCCGACACCGAAGAACACCACTTGCTTGTCAGGATTCTTTGCGGCCAGTTCCACCGCGTCCAGCGGTGAATAGACCACGCGCACGTCACCGCCCGCGCCCTTGATCTGGAACAGGTCGGCGTCGGTGCCGGGAACACGAAGCATGTCGCCAAACGAGCAGAAGATGACGCCCGGCTGGGCGGCGATGGCCAGCGCCTTGTCAATCAGTTCCAGCGGGGTCACGCAGACCGGGCAGCCGGGCCCGTGGATCATTTCAACGCCCGCCGGAAGCATCTGGTCGATTCCGTTCTTGATGATGGAGTGCGTCTGCCCGCCGCATACCTCCATGATCTTCCATGGCCGGGTGGTGATGGAGTGGATCTCCCGCGCCATCCGCTGCGCGATCTCGCCGTTGCGAAATTCAGTTAGATACTTCATTTGCCGCCTCGAATCCAAGAAGCGTATTTGTCATCCACCAAAACAGCGCTGTCATCCTGAGCGAAGCGCAGTCGCCGCGGCGACCGGAGTCGAAAGCTTGCCCTGAGCGCAGTCGAAGGGGACCTGCTTTTTCACCTTTTCCGAACGCACTACCTGGGTGCCCCAGGTCTCGAACCTGAGACCTGGGAAACGACCAACTTCAGTTGACCGAACTTTTTAGAGTTTCCGTCGTGCAACTCCCATCCGGGCAATTGGACTGCGGCCCGACCGCCGCGCGCGCGAACGCCTCTTCGGGGTCGGCAAGTTCCTCTTCCAACACGCCCATCTGGCGAAAGACCTCCAGCGTCCTCACCGCCTCTTCTTCATCGATCTTGGAAAGCGCAAACCCCACGTGGACAATGGTATAGTCGCCCACTCCAACCTCCGGCACATAGTCCAGGCAGACCCGTTTGACGACGCCGCCAAAATCCACCCGGCCCATCCGCAGGCCGTTCTCCTCGGCAATTCCTACCACTTTTCCCGGTATCGCTAAACACATGGCAACTACCTTATACCCGTTTAGATGCGCCTTACAATGTGATTTAAATCACCTGAAACGGGTTTTGACGGCGCAAAAATTGGAAGAAGCGCCTCATTGATCGCGGGCTTTCACCTCATTGAGCGTCACGCGCGCCTTCACAATCCTGGCCACCAGCGCCTTGGGCAACGGCTTGTCCACCGGGAACTGAATCGTCCCTTTCGACACGTTGTACTTCTTCAGCTCTTCGGCGAATTCTTCTTCCAGCGAATGATCCATGGGGAAAAAGCTGCAATGGTTCTTGAACGCGGCATACCAGACCAGCCCTCCCTTGTACTGGAACGACGGAATTTTGTAGCTGATCGCCTCGCTGGCATCTTTGGGCGCGGCGGCCCGGATCATGGCCCGCGTCTTTTCGAGCGTGGTCCGCGCCGGCTCGGGAACCTGCGCCAGGTATGCCTCCACTTCCTCACGTCCAGTCTCCGGATTGGTCTTCTTCGCGCTCGCCTTCTTCGCAGCCATCGCGTTCTCCCTCGGCGCGGCTATCCCTTCTTTGCCCGCTCTTCGGTCAAATATTCAAGCCACGCGTCCATACCCACGCCTGTCTTCGATGAAGTCTCAAAGATGCGGATCCCGGGCCGGATCTCGTTGATGTTCCTGAGCGCCAGTTCGCGGTCAAATGCGCACGGCTCGGCAATATCCATCTTGGTAATCACCGCGGCGTCAGCGGAGTTAAACAGCGTGGGATACTTCAGCGGCTTGTCTTCGCCCTCGGTCACGCTCAATAGCGCCACGCGTATGCCCTCGCCCAGGTCATAGCTCGACGGGCAAACCAGGTTGCCCACGTTCTCAATAAAAAGGTAGTCGAGGCCGCTCAGTTCCACGCCCTCCCAGCCGGCCAGGTGCCGGTCGATCATTTCCGCATCCAGGTGACAAATCCCATGCGTATTGATCTGGCGAACGGGCGCGCCGCTGGCGGCAAGACGGCGCGCGTCGTTGTCCGTCTCCAGATCGCCAACCAGGGCGGCCACTCGCGCGCCACGCGCCCTAAGTTCGCGTAAAGTCCGCTCAAGAAACGCCGTCTTTCCCGTCCCAGGGCTCGACACCAGGTTCAGCACCAGCACCCCGCCGGCCGCGTACCGCGCTCGCAACCCGCGTGCCAGCTCGTCGTTCTTCTTCAAAATCCCCTGCCGCAGTTCCACAATTCTCGTCATGCCTGCCCCTCATTCTTCTCCGCTCCGGCCTTTTCCATTTCGGCTTCGTCCTCAATCTCAAACGATTCAATATCCAACTCCCGCCCCTGGCGCAGGTCGCTGCAAGGTTCCCCGCACTGGGAACAGCGGAAGCTCTGAACGCCATCCAATTCGACGTCCGCATCGCACGATGCGCAGTGCATCACCACCGGGAGGGTCTTCACCACCAGCCTTGCTCCCTCCAGAGGCGTACCCTCCGTCGCCAGCCCCCAGCAGAATTCCAGGGAATCCACCACAACGCTGGACAGGACGCCCACGCGCAGCCGCACCTCGACCACACGGGTGCGCGGGTAGGCTTCCAGCGACTCCGTTACCGACTCCACTACGCTCGCAACGATGGATAGCTCATGCATAAAGACCAAATTCTACGCCGCGGCGCCTTGCAGGCGTCTTATAGCAAAACCAGGGAAGATGTTTCCCGAGGCCGAGGCTATTAAGTCGACGCGACCAACAGGGAGCGGCGACCTCCAATGAAGCCCATCAGGACACAGTATCCCTGGTTTTGCCGTAATCCGCCCTGACCGGCTGGTTCTGCGAACACCATCCCAGCCCAGGCGGTCAGCCATTAATGTGGCTGGCTGTAATATGTCTCAAGAAGGATTCTTCCCCATGCCCACTACCGCTCCGGCCTCTCGCCTCACCCTCAGCCAACTCGCTCCCGGCACTGTACAGTCTGAAATCCGCGCCATGTCCGTGGCCTGTGAACAGATGGGCGGCATCAACCTGGCCCAGGGCGTCTGCGATACGCCGGTACCTGTTGCCGTGCAGGAAGCAGCCATCCAGGCCATCCACGCCGGCCACAACATCTACACGCGCCTCGACGGCATCGCGCGGCTGCGCAACGCCATCGCTGAAAAGCAGCAACGGGATTACGGACTTGTGTACGATCCCGAGTCCGAGGTCCTGGTCGCCTCGGGCGCAACCGGCGGTTTCCATGCCGCGGCCATGGCCTTGCTCAACCCCGGCGACGAGGTCCTTCTGTTCGAGCCTTTCTACGGCTACCACTTCTCCACACTCAAGTCGCTGCGTATCTCTCCTGTCCTGGTCCCGCTGGCAGAGCCGGATTGGGCCCTCGACACCGACGCGCTGAAAGCAGCAATCACCCCCAAGACACGCGCCATCGTGCTCAATACACCGTCAAACCCTGGCGGCAAGGTCTTCTCGCAGGCTGAAATTCAGGAGATTGCGGCTGTCTGCATCGACCACGATCTGTTTCTCATCACGGATGAGATCTACGAGTATTTTGTCTACGACGGCGCGCGCCACATCGCTGCCGCAACGCTGCCCGGAATGAATGAGAGAACCATTGTTATTTCCGGCTTTTCCAAAACGTTTTCAGTTACCGGCTGGCGACTGGGTTATGTAACTGCCGACCGCAAGTGGATGAGCGCAATGAGTTACTTCCACGATCTGACTTATGTGTGCGCGCCCTCCGCATTGCAGCACGGAGCCGCCGCCGGCCTGGAGCAACTTCCATCCAGCTTCTATACCGAGTTAGCCGCATCGCACCAGGACAAGCGCACCCGCATGTTATCCGCGCTGAACGACGCCGGACTAACTCCGGGCACTCCGGCGGGCGCTTACTACGTGTTAGCGGATGCCGGCAAACTCCCGGGCAAAACCGCAGCCGAAAAGGCGCGGAATCTGCTGTCAGTGACCGGAGTCGCTTCGGTGGCGGGCTCCGCATTCTTCCGCGCAGGACGCGGAGAGAGTCTGCTCCGCTTCTGTTTCGCAAAGAAGGATGCAGATCTGGACGAGGCTTGCGCGAGGTTAAGACGCCTCTAGAGCTAACCGAACTGACCGAACAACAGTCCATGCTGTATCGAATTGGAGAAACAAAATGCAACGATCGCACCTTGCCATTCGGTCTCTCAAAACCTCAAACCTGCTCTCCACGAGCCTCCTGCTTGTTTTGATTGCGTCGGCAGGCGCCCCTGTGCTGCACGCGCAGGACCCTCTCGACGGCGTATGGCAGGGATATGACGGGGAATGGCGTCATGTCTCCTCGCAGTTGATCGCGCTTGCCGAGGCCACTCCGGAAAAGAACTTCGCCTGGCGGCCCGCGCCCGGAGTCCGCTCCACCAGCGAAGTCTACATGCACATTGTGATGGCCAATTTTTTTCTGCTGAGCGTAACAGGCCCCAAGATGCCCGCCGACCTGAAAGACGATGCAGAGAAGACTGTCACCTCCAAGGCTGACGTCATCCGCTGGCTCAAGCGCTCACTCGACGCGGTGAAGGAAGCGCACTTGAAAGAGACGCCGCAGCACCTGGCGCTGAAGGTGAAGATCGAGGACCGGATGTCGACCGTGGACTGGATGTATCTGCGCATCATCATCCACGCCAACGAACACATGGGCCAGCTAATCGCCTATGCGCGCATGACTGGCGTGGTTCCGCCCTGGTCGAAGTAACGCGCCCGTCGATCCCGACATTTCTGCTGTTTGCTGTTAGCTGTTAGCTGTTAGCTGTTAGCTGTTAGCCCTGAGTCCCACGAGCCCTATCGCAGCGACGACCAGATGGCCAGGTTCACGCCCACCATCAATACGGCGGCGCCGGGGATCAGCAGCAGGGCTCTCTTCAGCCGCACGGGGTCGTCGCCGGCGATGGCGCCGATGAGCCGCGAGCTCACCGCGAGGCCCGCCCATCCACACGTGATCACGAAGCCGATGGCCGTGCCGCTCATGCGCGGGAAGGCGTTGCCGACCATGGCCAGGGTGGTGGGGAAGACCGGAGCCATGGCAACTCCGGCAATGAATACGAGCACCGCAGCGGTAAAGGGCTTGCTCGTCCGCAGCATGAGGAATGTGGTCACGGCCATGGCAATTGAGGCGGCGAGCGTGACGGTCACAGCCGGCACCTGAATGAGAATCTGCGAAACGCCGACGCGACCGACAAGCAGGCCGAGAGCGAATCCAAGCGAAAGAATGTTGAGCGCGCGCGATTCCGGAATGCCCTGGGCGATGAGGTGACGCGGCAGCCAGTTCCACACACCCACTTCGCAGGAGACATAGAGAAACAGGAAGAATCCCAGCAGAAAGAGCAGAGGCCGTCCCAGGATCGGCCCCGCATCCGCAAGCACAAACCCCGCTGCTCCGGAGGGAGCGGGCATCTTTGCGACTGCCTGGATGACAATCGAAACAACTGTAAGAGACGCGACGGTATAGCAGAGCCGAACCCAATTCCTTTTGAAAAGATTCGCGGAAATGAACGGCGTGGCCAGTCCTCCCAGGCCGAAAAAGAGATTGACCAGGTTGAGCGCAGTAGCGCGATGCGCTTCGCTGACGCCGCTGACCAGAGCGTTGGCCCCGGTGACCACGATTCCGCCGCCCACGCCCAGCAGGAACAGAAGGAACACGATGCTGCGGTAGCCTTTCGATCGCGGCAGCCAGAAGAGCGCAATCGCGATGAACGCCAGGCCAAGAATGAGACCCGCCTTGTCGCCCTCGGTATCAAGCAATGGACCCACGCCGAGGGAGGCAATCATCAGTCCCAGCGCTTGCGAGAATGCGATGGTTCCATTCTGCGTCGGGGTCAGCCGAAAACGTTCGGAAAGATCGGGCAGAATGGTGCCCAGCATTGCGGCAATCATTCCGTAGACAAAGATGGCCAGGATGGCTGCAAAGATCAACACGCGGCTGACTTCCTTTCAATGACCGGGATGGAGTGGGCGAAGGTCAATTCACAACGAGTGACATTTCCAATCTGGATTCGTCAGAATTGTACTGCCCGCCAGTGCTCGTAGACCAAACGGGAACATTCCAACAATGCCGCGCGTAGATTAGGGAGCCGAGGACACTCATGGCCAATTTCTGGAATGACGTCAAGCACTCCCTGCATATGTTCATCAAGAACCCCGGCTTCACCATTGCTGCCCTGGCCGCGCTGGCGCTGGGCATCGGAACCAACACTGCCATTTTTACGGTGGTCAATGCGGTGGTGCTCAAGCCGCTCTCCTACCCCAACGCCGATCGCATCATGCAATTTATGAACACCGGGCCGCATGGCAACTGGCCGGGCGCGTCCATCACGAAGTTTCACAACTGGCAGCAGCAGACCAGCATCTTCGAGGAAGTTGCCGCATACGACACCTCGGGCCCCGGCTTCAACATCACCGGCGACCGGCCGGAGCAGGTCCACGGCCTGCATGTGACGGAAGGCTACTTCCGGCTCTTCGGCGCTCACCTGATGCTTGGCCGCAGCTTCACGCCGCAGGAAGACACGCCCAACGGCGGCAAGGTGGTGGTGATCAGCTATGGCCTTTGGCAGCGCAAGTTCGGCGGTAATCCAAAGGTTGTTGGCCAGGCACTCTCACTCGGCAACGAGCCGTACACCATCATCGGAGTGGTGGAAAGAGACTTTCTTTCCGACCCCGAAGCCGACTTGTGGGTCCCGTTTCAATTCGAACCCAACAGCACCAACCAGGGGCACTACTTCCGCGCCGCCGGCATGCTCAGGCTCGGCGTGACGCTCTCACAGGCCAACGCGCAAATGAAGCTTGCCTACGGCCAATTCAAGCGCACGTATCCTGAAGCCGATCCGCAGGAAAGTTTCGGCGTCGAACCACTGCGCGACTCGATCGTGGGCGACGCCCGCAAGTCGCTGCTCATCCTGCTCGGCGCGGTCAGCCTGGTGCTGCTCATCGCCTGCGCCAACGTGGCCAATCTTCTGCTTGTCCGCGCCACCGGCCGCAAGCGCGAGTTCGCCATCCGCTCCGCGCTCGGTGCCGGACGCGCACGCATCATTCGTCAATTGCTTACTGAAAGCGTGCTGCTTGCAGTTACCGGCGGCATTCTTGGAATGGGACTCGGCTTCCTCGGCGTGCGCGCACTGCTCGCCGTCAATTCCGCCGGGCTTCCCCGCATTGGGGAAGACGGCTCATCTGTTGGAGTGGATTGGCGCGTTCTCGCCTTCACACTCGTTGTCTCTCTTCTCACCGGCATTCTCTTCGGACTTTTTCCCGCGTTCAGCGCTTCGCGTACCGATCTGAATTCCACTCTCAAAGAGAGCAGCAACCGCTCCGGCACCGGCTTCCGCCAGAGCAAGGCGCGCTCGCTGCTGGTCATCAGCGAGGTCTCTCTCGCCCTGGTGCTGCTGGTGGGTTCGGCGCTTCTCATTCGCACATTCATCGCGCTGCGCGCCGTCAGCCCCGGCTTCGAAGCGCACAACATCCTCACCATGGAGATGTCGCTCACCGGAGACCGATTCAACAAGACTGCCGGCGTGGCGCAGCTCTCGCGCGACGGCCGCGACCGCCTCAACGCCATTCCCGGCGTCGAAATATCTGCGTCAACCTGCTGCCTGCCCATCGAAGGCGAATTCGGCCTGCCCTTCACCATTGTGGGACGCCCGCCGGTCAAGCGAGACGACACGCCGGGCGGAGGCTGGATGAGCGCGTCTCCCGGCTACTTTGAACTGTTCAAGATTCCCATCCTGCGTGGCCGCGATTTCAATGAGAGCGATACAGCAGCCGCCCCCGGCGTGGTGCTCATCAACGAGGCCATGGCCAAGCAATTCTGGCCAAAAGAAAATCCGGTCGGCCAGCAGATCGTGATCGGCAAAGAAGTGGGGCCGGATTTTGTCGAGCCCGCGCGGCAGATCATCGGCGTCGTCGGCAACACCCATGACGACGGCCTCGGCCGGGACCCCAACCCCATGATGATTGTTCCCGAGGCGCAGGTCACCGACGGCATGACGGGGCTCAATGCCCGCATCGTGCCGCTGCGCTGGGCCGTGCGCACACACGGTGACCCGCATCAGCTCACTGCGTTGATCGCCGAGCAGTTGCGCCTGGCCAGCGGCGGGTTTCCAGTCACGCGCATTCGTTCCATGGATGAAGTTATTGTGCGCTCCACCGCGCGCGACAGCTTCAACATGCTCCTTCTCACCATCTTCGGCGGGGTCGCGCTGGTGCTGGCTGCCATCGGAATTTACGGGCTCATGGCCTACTCCGTGCAGCAGCGCACCCAGGAGATCGGCATCCGCATGGCGCTGGGCGCGGACCGCTCCACCATCCGCAACCTGGTCGTCTGGCAGGGCATGAGGCTGGCCATGGTGGGCTTGGCTGTTGGCGTCGCCGCAGCCTTCGCCCTCACGCGTCTCATCGCCAGCTTTCTGTTTGGCGTGAAGTCGTGGGACCCGCTTGTCTTCGTGTCCGTGCCCATCATCCTCGCCGGCGTGGCCCTGCTTGCCGTGTGGCTGCCTGCCAACCGCGCCGCCAGACTCGATCCCATGCAGGCCCTGCGCGTGGAATAGTTTGGCAAACGCTGCCAGGAATCGGCGGAAACTCGCCTGGAACCTGGGGAAAACAACAGGTCAGGGTCTTAGCCTTGACCTGCCGTTGCCCATTCGCAGCCGAGATATTGGACAGGCCCTTAGAACCTGTATAAAAAATCGCTGGTGCGACGAGTTTGTCTGCTTTGAAAGGGCACGGCTTCAGCCGTGCCATGGAGGCTGTACACGGAACGCGGCTTTAGCCGCTGAGGCAATGCAGGTTGGTGAAAATTGATTCCCTCAGGGGCTAAAGCCCAGCCCTTCATTTGCTCCTCTGGCGGCACGGCTGAAGCCGTGCCCTTTCAAAGCCGAGAGTTTCTATACAGATTCTCAGCGACCGCCTTTGAGCAGATTAGTGCGAATGCCCGTGATGGTGCCCGGGTTCCTGAGCGGGGCCGGCCAGTTCTTCCATCGGCACTACGCAGCCGTCCAGTTCCCCGCAGACGACGTGCTCGAACTGGATGGTGGTGTGCGCAATCTGAAAATGCTCCTTCAAAACGTGGTTCAGCTTCTCCAGGATGCACGCGCTCTCTGACGGCGGAATGTCTGCAATGCACACATGGCAGGCCAATGCGCGAGACTGCGAGCCGAGGCTCCAGACATGCAGGTCGTGGACGTTGATGACCCCCTCGACGGCTTCCATGCCGGAGCGGATTTCAGGCAGGGAACATCCGCGCGGCGTGCCTTCGAGCAGAATGTTCAATGTCTCGCGGACAATCCCGAAGCTTGACCAGAGAATGAGCGCAGCAATCAGCAGCGAGAGCACAGGGTCGATCCAATTCTTGCCCGTTAGCAGGATACCCGCGCCTCCTGCGATCACCGCCGCGGTCGAGAGCGTGTCCCCAGCCATGTGCAGAAAGGCGGAGCGCATGTTGACGTCGCGCGCCACTCCCCAGAGCAGTCCCGCGATTACCCCATTCATGAGCACGCCGGCAGCGGCCACAATCATCATCAGCTGCGGCTGCACCACCACCGGAGCCGAGAGCCGATGGGCGGCTTCGATACCGATCCAGAGAGAGATCACGATCAGCGTGGCCGCGTTGATAAAGGCGGCCAAAACGCCGGCGCGGTGGTAGCCGAAGGTCTTCGAGTCGCTCGCCGGCCGGGTCTGGAAGTAAACTGCCGCAAAGCTGAGCAGCAGGGCAAGAAAATCCGAAGCATTGTGTCCCGCCTCCGACAGCAGCGCCAGCGAATGCGCGCGCAGTCCGGCGACAAAGGTGACAACGACGTAGACGAGCGTGGCCACGAGCGAAAAGCGCAGCACGGATTGGGTTCGGTTGGCGCCGGAAGACGAAGGCGCTGCGTGGACATGCATGGAAGTAGTATACCGGGGGTGGGTATTGCGCGCAACGCGTCGGCACAGCCGAAATTGCCACTCTAGCAGTCACTTCCGGGTTGCCGCTTATTCGCCCGCGATGTCGATTCGATGCAGTCAGCGAGAATGTGGTGCATGCCCCTGCCCGAAAACCGGACCGACGACATGAATGTATGCTTCGAGTTGATTGCACAAATCTGGAACTCGTGAAAGCCGTGATGGAACTTTCCAAGAACATTGAGGCTGGACCGGAAGACGGTGCCCGGTACATTCTCGTCGTGATCTCCAACCCGCCTTTAGGGCAAGACAATCACTTCAGGTCCCATACTGAGAGGCGAAAACGGCATGCAACCGGATTCCCGTCGCGAAGCGCGGGGATGAAGTGCCAGCCAACAGAGGCTTGTATCCACCGTTTGTCCGCCCCATTGAGCAGTTTTGCCGAGCGCACCTTTCCGGCGTCGTCGACTAGAAGTTCCATCGCCGCATCCGTAGCGCGAAACTGCTCGACTTCGTCTGGAGGCGGACGGCGGAGCAGGATGGACTTTGGCTGGACAACAGGAGGTTCCTGGTTCGTAGTATCGGGCGCACCCCTACCAGGATTGAGAACATTCCAGCTGACCGTCCCCGAACTGCCCGTCGCGTCATAAATATGAACCTGGCGTTTGTGGCGCGACCGCCTCGACGCGCGATCAATGCCGCGAAGAATTCCCCGCTGGCGAACGTCGGAGAGTGCCATCCGAATACGTTTGATATCTTGAGAGGGCCACATGTCCTGAAGCGCAGACCAAGCTTCAGCATCGCGTCCGCTGTACAAGTACGCCCACACGATCTCGAGCACCTTAATCTTAGTTCTTGCCAACCGATGCAGTTCATCGCTGGGGCGGGTGAAATTCAACGCGAGAACGCCGTCGCTGTTCTTGAATGCGGCGAGTTCTTGTTGATCGATTTGCCGGCGAAGATCGGCAATCTGAGCATCGTAGTGCGACAGGAATTCAGAACTTACGTCCACCATGTGCTTTCTTTCGAAACGCAACACCACCGTAGGGGCGAAATCGAAGGATTTTAGAGGCACTCTTTCAAATCCATCAATGGCTGCCGCATCGTCAGCCCAGATGTCCACTTGCCCGTCCAGATCGGTATCTGCGGCAGCGTAGGAATCGGCGCCGGTAATCGTATAGAGGAGGCTGGGTGGCTTCGTCAGCGAATAGATTTGATAGCTGCGGTTAACCCCATCACCGGTCTTGTCGATTTGAAACGCGACGACGGGCTTGCCAAAACCAAGATCCGCGCCTAAAACATCGATTCCGACTTGCGAGGCATCGGATGCGACGGATATCTCCCGCCCATCCCAGATGAGCTTTGCGCCGCAGGCACGTTCGGCAAAGGCTCCATTTCGTAACGGACCGACGCTGACGGTCGTTCCTGTTGAGAATCTAGTACTGTACTCACCGTTTCCGTTTTCGCAGGTGATGTCTTGAGCCTGCCCTTGAGAGTGAACGGCTGTCGGCCAAAACTGCATCGCAGCAAAGAAGACCGATATGAACGGCAACCTGGATTTCGCCACTGACTTCACTAGATCAGCTTGCATCGCACCCCCTAGGAAGACAAAGGAAAAGCAGATTGTATCAACCGTTTGTTCCCAAGTTAGTGGCTTCGTTCATAAGATGAGGGAGCCCAATGTTTCACTTAGGTTAGTTTTGAGTTCCGAGCGGTTGGTCGCCAATCCGGAGATTCCCGCCCCGCGATAGTGCCCCCCTTAGGGCAGATCGCCTTATCCCCTCCCCGGCCGCAGGTGGCTCAGGTCGATGGGGTCGGGGTCCTCGTAAACCGGCAACTGCGGCAGGCCGATGCGCAGCCCTGACCACTGCTCCGCCACCACAATCGAGTTCTGCGGGTTCCCCGGCTGATAGCGCACCGAACAGGGAAAACCGGCGCGGACCTGGGAGACGTCCACCACCCCCGGCATGTCGGTAATATCTTGAGAACACTCGTAGTCCACGCCGCCGTTGCGGTAGTGGTAAAGCAGCATGGTGAGGGTGCGGCCGTCCTCGGCTTCCACTTCCCGCACGTCCAGCAGCATGCCGTCGACGATGCGGCCGGACTGAACCAGGAACAGCCGCCGGGCGCGCTCCAATTCCTCCGCCGAGGGGCGCTTGCGCAGGAAATACCACCAGGCAAGCGGAGCGACGGCGCCGACGAGAGCGACGCCCACGGCGATATCCCATGGATTGATGCTGCGCAGGGTCATGGGCTCCGGGACGCTGCTGGGGAGGGTCCCAACTCAAGGATACCGCAGAAGGAAATCGCCGCGTCCCGCATGAGGATCGCGGCAGGCCGGGTTTCCCGCTGCGATATACTCGTGACTGCATCTTGCATCGGTTCGCGCCCTGCAAGAGGGTCTCTGTTTCCGAGGTTTTGGCTTGATTTCGCATACCAGTTCCAAAGCGGCTCAGGATTTCCAATCGTCGAATCGGGCGAGCAATCGCAATGCCGGCCGCGTCCGCTCCACTACCGTGATCTGCGTTCGCCGCAACGGCGACGTGGTGATGGCCGCGGACGGCCAGGTCACGCTCGGCGATCACGTGCTGAAACACTCGGCCAAGAAAATTCGCCGCCTCTATCAGGACAAGATTCTCGCCGGGTTTGCCGGCTCGACTGCTGACGCCTTTAGCCTTTTCTCGCGCTTCGAAACCAAGCTCGAGCAGTACGCGGGCAACCTCAACCGTTCCGCCGTAGAGTTGGCAAAGGATTGGCGCACCGACAAGATGCTGCGCAACCTTGAGGCTCTGCTGCTGGTGGCCGACAAGGGACAGACGTTTTTGATCTCCGGCTCGGGTGACGTGATCGATCCCGATGAGCCGCTGGCGGCAATTGGGTCAGGCGGGAGCTACGCCACGGCCGCCGCGCGAGCATTGCTTGAGAACACAGATCTGAGCGCGCGCGAGATCGCTGAGAAGGCAATGAAGATCGCCGGCGAAATCTGCATCTACACCAACGACCGCGTCACCATCGAGGAGTTGAAAGGCTAGGATTCACTTCGGAAGGCCGGAACGGAAGTCGCATGGTTTCTCAGGCCGGCTGGATGCGAAGGGGTTTTGAAAGGGCACGACTTCAGTCGTGCCGCAATGTTCGCACAATGAAAGTGGGCTTTAGCCCCTGAGGGACAAGGGCGGTCAAAAAAGAAGTCCCTTCCCGGCAATTCCCGAAAAGTCTTGGAGTTTCAAAAGAGAATGGCCATTTATCTACCCGCATCCGCTGAAGAACAGGATCTCTCGCTGGACGAGTTGACCCCGCGCGAAATCGTCACCGAACTCGACAAGCACGTCGTCGGCCAGAAGGCCGCCAAGCGCGCCGTGGCCATTGCGCTGCGCAACCGCCAGCGCCGCCAGAAGCTGCCCCCCGACATTGCCGACGACATCATGCCCAAGAACATCATCATGATCGGGCCAACGGGCGTGGGCAAAACGGAGATTGCGCGGCGCCTGGCCAAGCTCACCGGTTCGCCGTTCCTCAAAGTCGAAGCCTCGAAGTTTACCGAGGTGGGCTACGTGGGCCGCGATGTGGAATCGATGATTCGCGATTTGGTCGAGATCGCGATCGACATGGTACGCGAGGAGCGGCTCGAAGAGGTGGAAGACAAAGCCGAGATGAACGCCGAGGAACGCCTCCTCGATGTTCTGCTGCCGCCTCCGCCGCCCACGCCGCCCGCGCAGGAGGGCCAGCTCACGCTGCCCGGTTCCGACAGCTATCAGCGTTCGCGCGAGAAGCTGCGCACGCAGTTCCGCGAGGGCAAGCTGGACGAGCGCATGGTGGAGCTCGATGTGCGCGAGCGCAACACGCCGCAGTTCGGCATCATCAGCAACCAGAACCTTGAGGACATGGAGATGAACCTCAAGGACATGCTCCCGAACATCTTCGGCGGCGGCTCCAAGAAGAGAAAAATGAAGGTAGGCGACGCGTTCGACTACCTGGTGCAGGAAGAAGAAGGCCGCCTCATCGACATGGACCAGGTGAACCGCGTGGCTGTGGAGCGCGTCGAGTCGAGCGGCATCATCTTCCTCGACGAGATTGACAAGATCGCCGGCCGCGAGGGTGGACACGGGCCCGATGTGTCAAGAGAAGGAGTCCAGCGCGACATTCTTCCCATCGTCGAAGGCACCACAGTCAACACCCGCTACGGCATGGTGCGCACCGACCACATTCTTTTCATCGCCGCCGGCGCGTTTCATGTGTCCAAGCCCAGCGATCTGATCCCCGAATTGCAGGGCCGCTTTCCGATCCGCGTTGAGCTGCATTCGCTGACGGTCGAAGATTTTTTGCGCATCCTCACCGAGCCCAAGGCCTCGCTCACCAAGCAGTACTCGGCGCTACTCGAAACCGAAGGCATGCGGCTTGAGTTTGCTCCCGAAGCTCTGCGCGAGATGGCCGAGTTTGCCTTCAAGGTGAACGAGCAGACCGAGAACATCGGTGCTCGCCGCCTGCACACCATCATGGAGCGCGTGCTTGAAGACGTAAGCTTCCTTGCGCCGGACATAGCCCGCCACGCACCTGACGACCAATCCGCCGCAGTGCTCAGCGACGCCATCAAGGCCGAGTCTTCCACACCGCTTCCCTACCAGGAGCGCATGACCGCCTCAGGCCCGGAGAAGCTCTTCCTCATCGACGCCGAGTACGTAAAGCAGATGGTCGCGTCTGTCGTGAAGGACCAGGATTTGAGCCGATACATCCTGTAATCCCTTACCGATGAGTCACTTCCATCATCCGCGACCGCACAAGGCATGAATATGCTATTATGCTTTTATGCGTACCACAATTGACATTCCGGATGAACTCTTGAAGGATGCCAAGCGCAAGGCTCTCGAAGAGGACACCACGCTCCGTCAGCTGGTGATTGAGGGTCTGAAGATGCGGTCACGCGTCCCGAAGAGCCGCCAAAAGATCGAGTTTCCCATTATCCGTTCGAAGAACCCCGGGACACTCGATCTGACCAACGAGCAGATCTATGACATCCTCGACTCCGACCTCCTGGATTCTGCCGGACATTAACGTTTGGCTGGCCCTCTATTCCGATAGGCACGTTCACCATGCATCCGCGAATCGCTGGTATCGTTCACTCGATCCAACGCCGCCGCTCGTTTTCTGCCGGCAAACACAGCTCGGCCTCTTCCGTCTGCTCTCAACCTCAGTGGTGATGGAAGACGGTGTCCTCACCCAGCGGCAATGCTGGCGGATTTTTGATGAGTGGGTTGAGAATGACCAGGCCAGGTTTCTGGATGAGCCGCCTGGAATGACGAAGTTGCTGAGGAACAGAACTGCTGATGAGGTGGTCGCTCCAAAGATGTGGATGGATGCCTATCTGTCCGCATTTGCTGAAGCGGCAAACCTGATGCTCGTCACGTTTGACCGTGCGCTGGCGGGAAGGGTCGCCGACAGCGTGTTGCTGGAATGAGGCGCTGCCTCGTCTGGGGCTGGACGTAATGAAGAGGATCAGGATTTGAGCCCGTACATCCTGTAGGCATCCTTGATTCGAGTGGTGTCGCAGTTTCCTGTTTGGCGATCCGCATGCAACCACCGCCAGCGCCGTCGAAGAGAAACCGCAGTGCCATCAATCCTCTTGTTCGAGCCGGAGGATATCGCTTACCTTGCCTGCATGCTTTCCAGGTACCGTATCAGGTTCAGGATTCTGAGCTCTTTGTCATTGGGGCTCAAGTGGCTGATTCCGGAGAATATCGGGCCCCACACCGGCATCTGAGAAGGGTGATTTCGAGATGCGGGAACCCCGGCTTCCAGCACAGAAACGACTTGCAACTCTGGAAACCGGCCGCCGTTGTCCCTCGCAATCTGGGTCAAATTGGCCGGTGGTTTTCGCAAGCCTGAGGCGACGGGGCCTCCGCCGCTGCCGTCCCTCCCGTGGCACGGTGAGCAATAGCTTGTAAACATCTGCTTTCCATCGACTGGAGATACATTTCTAACCGGAATCAAAACCTTGGGTGGGGTACCCTGAGCGGAGTTCGATCCAATCGAGAGAGCGCCAATTGTTGCTGCAAGTACCATGAGCTGCAACATAAGTCCCTCGCTTTCTGACCTTTACACAGAAAGGACTGTACTCCGCTGCGACCCGCGGGGCAGTGATAGCGAATACAATTGTTACAGGATAGTAACAATTGAGGCGCGGTGCCAACCGTCGAAGACAACCCCGGTGTTTGCCGGGCACTTCACTTCCTTTCGGGTTCCGGGTGGATGGCCGCCCGCTCGGAAATAACTCCCAAAATGCAATTATTCGGTTGCATCGAACCCGGGCCTCTGCTACTTTTTTCTCGTACCTCGGCAGTCCGCGGCTTGAAGTGAAGCAGCGGGCTCTACCTGCACTCTCCCGCTTCTGAGGGAATGTGGATGGAGGCGCATCGGAAGCACACCGGGAAGGGTGTGCCTGCGCTTCCTCACCCGATTCTGGGGTCCGCATCCGCCTTTCCCTCGACTCCACGTGCATCACAACACCAAGGAGAGAAGCGATGAGCAACAAAGGAAATCACCACAAGATCAATTACATCGAGTTTTCCGCGACCGACATTGAGCGTGCCAAGAAGTTTTATGGCGCAGTCTTCGGCTGGACCTTTGTCGACTACGGGCCGGACTACGTCAGCTTTCAGGGCGCCGGTATCGACGGAGGGTTTGCCAAACGCGAGGGGAACGAGGCGCCGGGCAAGTACGCGCCGTTGGTCATTCTCTACTCCTCTGACCTTGCGGCCACGGAGATCGCGGTCAGGCTGGAAGGCGGTGGAGTGGTTGTGCCGACCTTTGAGTTTCCGGGCGGACGGCGGTTCCACTTCTCCGATGGGGTCGGGAATGTGCTGGGGGTTTGGTCGGAGTAAGGGTGGTTGGACAGTGATCAGTTGTCAGCGGACAGTGAATCCAGGTCTCATCCGCCGCGGCGGACGAGACCTGGGGCACCGAGACATTAAGAGCTTATCCGCGAATAGAAAATTTTGTAGCGCCGCTCTCCTGAGCGGCTGTCGTGCGGGTCTCCGGACCCGCACAAACCGCATCTGGTGGCTAGGAAGCAGCCAGTACAGCCGGTCTGGAGACCCGCGATACTATTTGCGGATAGGCTCTAAGATCCAGACATCCTAATTGACCGTCGGCGGAAGCATCAGCGGCTTGCGCGGCCCTAGCTCTTCACGGACCAATGTCAATCCCAGAATGCAGCGCTCGAATCGGTCGGAGAGCCGCGCGAACAGCGGCGCTTCCTGTTCGTACTCGAACAGATTGAACTGGCTCACGATGAAGTAGCTCTCCTTCCCGGCGGCGATCAATTCGCCCAGCGATGGATGATGGCGGCGAATGCGGCGCTCGGAGGCGATGGCTTCGGGATACATGCCGGCAACAAAAAGCGCGTAGTCCCCAATGTGCTTGCGCAGTGCGCGCTCGGCATCGAACGAAGGCGCGGAGCCGTGGACAGGATCGGAGGCGAGCACCATCTCGGTGAGTTCTTCGATGGGATGGCCCAATTCGTCGCGCACCTGGTAGAGCTTGTCTGACTCGGAGAACTCGCAGAGCAGGCGGGCAACGTAAGCAGTGACGTCGGGATCGTTGAGTCCCAGCTTGCCTTCGTAGCTGTTGCGCACGGCCTGCTGGAAGAACGGTTCGAGCGGATGAGACGGTCCTGACTGAGATTGCATACACACCTCCTGTAAGCCGCACCCGCGGCCTGTCGCTTTAGGCGTTGGCCGGTTGCTTGCTTTTCTCCCCGGGTACGCCAGCCAAGTGCCAGTTGTCTCGCTTTGACACAGAGCTTATCGGATTAGTTGTGATTTTTGAACAGGGGGATGCCCATTTTCTTAGCAGTGTGGCATCCCGATTGCAAACAGCGAGAAGGAAATAAAAAAGGGCAGCCCGAGAGCTGCCCTTTTGCTTGTCAATGCGATGCAATCAGACCGTGGCAGGCTGCCGCTGCTCGAGTTTTGCCAAACGGTCGGCGAGCAGCGACTCAAGCTTGACCAGTGCTGCAGAGAAGCCTTCGATGCCTTCCTTCAGCTTGTCGGTGGCCATGCGATCTGCGGCGTGCATGGCGTCAAACGTGGCCTTGTCGACGTTGAGCTTGACGATGACCATCTGCTTCGCAGCTTCAGGATCGAGCTTGCGCGGCAGCTCGCCTTCCGTGGCCTCAAGCTCGGCCAGCAACTGCGGCGAGATGGTCAGCAGGTCGCAGCCGGCAAGTTCCTTGATCTCGCCGATGTTGCGGAAGCTCGCTCCCATGACCAGCGTCTTGTATCCGAATTTCTTGTAGTAGTTGTAGACCTTGGTGACGGATTGCACGCCGGGATCGTCGGCGCCGTGGAAGTCCTTGCCGGTGTCTTTCTTGTACCAGTCGAGAATGCGTCCGACGAACGGCGAGACCAGAGTGACGCCGGCGTCCGCGGCTGCGATCGCCTGGTGCAGGCCGAAGAGCAGCGTCAGGTTGCAGTGGATGCCTTCCTTCTCCAGCACCTCGGCGGCGCGAATGCCTTCCCAGGTGGAGGCGATCTTGATGAGGATGCGCTCGCGGCCGATGCCTTCCTTGTCATAGAGGCCAATAATGGCGCGGCCCTGCTCGATGGTGGCCGCAGTGTCGTAGGAAAGGCGGGCGTCTACTTCAGTGGAGACGCGTCCCGGCACGATGGCAAGAATTTTTTTGCCGAAGGCGATGGCGAGGTGCTTGAATGCCAGGTTGGCCACGTCCTTGTCGGTGGCGCCTTCGCCCAGGGTATTGCGCGCGTCTTTGAGCACCTCGTCCACGATGGGCTGGTACTGCGGCAACTGCGCGGCGGCGGTAATCAGCGAAGGGTTGGTGGTCGCGTCCTGCGGGCGGAACTTTTCCATCGAATCGATGTCGCCGGTGTCGGCGACGACCACAGTGTAGTTGCGCAATTGCTCGAGCAGATTCGCCATAATTTCCTCCTTGGGGAAGGGCGCGGCCCGCAACAGGGCCATTCGGGACTAGTGTACAGCTAAAAACTTCGATGCGGGATGAAAGCCGATGGTTCCATCGGCCGGCCTTCAATCCGGCTGCCCCGCCTTTCATTCCGGCTGACCCGCCTTTCTTTCCGGCTGACCCGCTTTTGGTTCCGGTTGACCCGCTTTTGGTTCCGGTTGAAAGGTGTTGGCGAGAACGCCCAGCCCGGGAATGCTCACTTCCACACAGTCCCCAGCCTTGAGCGGGCCCACCCCGGAGGGGGTTCCGGTCAGGACCAGGTCGCCGGGCTCCAGGGTGATGGCGGCTGTTATGTAGCTGAGCAGGGCGGGGATGGAGAAGATGAAGTCGAGCGTCGACCCGTGCTGGCGCAACTCGCCGTTGACGCGCGTTTCGACGGTGAGGCCGCCTTGCGGGTCCACTTCGTCGCTCACAATGGGGCCGACAGGGCAAAACGTGTCAAAGCCTTTTGCGCGGGTCCATTGCCCATCTTTTTTTTGCAGGTCGCGCGCAGTAACGTCGTTGGCGATGGTGTAGCCCCGCACCACAGAACGCCAGTCTGCATCGTGGGCCAATTTGGTGGTGCGCTTGTCGATAATCAGCGCCAACTCGCCTTCAAAGTCAACGCGCTCTGAAACAGCCGGCATGCGCACGACTCCTCCCGGCTTGAGCAGCGACGACGGCGGCTTGAGGAACAGCAACGGCTCAGTTGGAACCTCATTCCCGAGTTCCTTGGCGTGGTCGCGGTAGTTGCGCCCCACGCAGACGATCTTGGTCGGAGTAACCGGCGCCAGCAGGTCAGCGGCACTGAGCGGCTCCGGCTCGAAACTGAAGCTGATGGGATTGGAGCGGAAGTGGTGGCGGCGAAATTCGAAGTCGTCGTCAGGAGCGCTTCTAAGGTCGACGATCCAGGGCTCCGGCTCTCCCGTAGTTCCGGAGCGATCTTCGACCGTGCCGTAGTAGGGCGCGTCATCGAGCAGGAAGCGGCAATATTTCATGGGGCTGGTCCCTCACGTCAGCCTGGCGATGGCGCGCTCTCAATAGTCTCTACATGAGCAGGGCGTTGAAGCCGGCCTGTTCGAAGTGCTTGTCGTGAGTGAGCGCGGAGTCGATGCCGTACCGGCGCATGATAAGAACGCTTGAGCAGTCCGTCATGCTCCAATCCTTGTCAAGGCGGTCGCGATAGAGCTGGAATGCATCGGCGAACGTCTCGCTGACCTGAGGCTCCACAGTCACCCTGGGGTTTGTTTTGAGAGCAGAGACGGCATTTGACACTAGCGAGCGAAGGTAGGGACCCCTCGCGGAGAATCCATTCAACAGCTCGATCAGAACCCAATCGCTGGTAACGATCTCGACTCCCGCAAGTGTTGCGAAGAGTCTGTGCGCTTCTTCGTGCAATGCATCCTGAGGCATGAGCAGAGCAATCCAATACCCCGTGTCGGCGAATATGCGCTTCATTCCGAGGCTTTCGGCGCGCCGTAAAGGTAATGGTCCAAGTTCTTCGAAAAATCGGTCGGAATTTTCGACCACTCCTCCATAGGAACCTGCTGCCCCAGCCGCACAAAAATCTCACTTAAAGATTCCTCGCTTTGGGCTGCCGGAACCTGCGTCGCGGAGTCCCGAGCGTCCAAAAGATCCAGCCCTTCCTGAATCACCTCGGCAGGAGACTGATAATGTCCACTCTGCACCTTGGCGGCGATGCGATGCTCCAAATCCGGGTTGAGGAGAATAGCCATCTTTCACCTCTCGAGTGCCGATGGCAACTGTGTTGCCCCGTCCACGCACAATGATTCTACCAAAGCCATTGTTTTGGGAACGGCAAGCGAAAGCTGGATGCTCAATCGCTACGGACTCGGAACCGTCTCTTCCGCCTCCTCCGACCGCGCGCTCTCGTGGCCAAGCTGGTCAATGGCGGTGACGGCGTAGCGGTAGGTGTGGCCGGGCTGCACTTGCGGATCGTGGAAGCCGGGGCCAACGACGGGCTGTTGCGGCGAAATGCGCCGCCACTCGCCATCGCCTTCACGCCGGTAGACCGCGTAGCCCGCCAAATCGGGTTCGGTGAGGGGCAGCCAGCTCAGGTCAATGGACGGACCCGCAGCCGCGTCTGCAGGCGTTGCCACTGCGGCCAGGCCGGCGGGAACGGCGGGCGGAAACGTGTCGATGGCTTCAACTTGGATGGGCGCGGAGAGAGCGCCTGCCAGCTCCACTGTCTGGCCTTCGATGTTGATGCGGGCGACACGCTGAGCGCGGTACTCATAGGTCTCGCCGAAGCGGATGGTCTTGTCGATGGTGCGGGCCGGTTGCGCGGATGAGTCGACCAGTAGACTTTGCTCGACAGGCTCTTTGGGCGGAGCAAGCAGCCCTTGCTGAGAGTTGGGCTTGGCGCCGGACGCGGCCTGGGGCCGCGGTGTGAGCAGTTTGCGATGCAGGTGGATTGCCGTGTTATTCGATGCGGCGGATTCGGGGTCCCAGCGGAGCACCACGCCCTCTTTGCGCAGCGTCGCGGAAAAGCCTGTCACGGGAGCAGGCGCTTCCCCAGCCAAAACGGGCGCGCCGTTCGACGGTCCCGCGGAACGGCCATGCGGGCTGAGCAACTCGACAAAATAAGTGAGCGGGCGTGGCGCGCCGGAGGCTAATGCAGCCGGCACCGTTTCAGTGAATGTGGCTTTGGCCGCCGGCGCAAAGGTCAGGCTGGCGGTCACCGCCTGGCACGCGCCGGAAGATTCCTTGCGGCAAACATGCACCGGGATATTTCCTTTGATGAGCAGCTTGTCTGTGTTCTTGCGGGGCATGGTCCAGGTGAGGGTGACCTGGTCGCCGGTGCGGAGGGCAGAAAGATCGCTGACCGGATCGGGCAGCTTCAGCGAAGGCGGCAACGGCGCGCCAGGTGTGCCGCAGCTACTAATTAGAATTGATGCGGCCCCCATGCACGCCGCAAGCCCAGGCAGCGTTGCATGAATGCTCCTTCTCTCGATTGCTCTCATCGCATCTCAAGTCTAACGGAGCGGCGCTGGCTCGATAGTCTAGGCCTTTCCAAGGGCCTGCCCAAGGAGCGTGGCTTTATTCCCTGCTCCACACTCTTCAGCGGTGTCAACAGCCGCTCAAACAGTTGCACGGCTTTAGCTATTCCGGGGGTCAGCCACCGGCCCAAAGCCCTATAGTTACTAAAGGCCCCGGCAGCGAATGCAAAGAGGCTGGGCCGGTTGCACCATTCCAGGAAGCCGCAACCTCTCCTGGCGCATCTTTCCAACAGGACGCAATGAACCCCACGACTCCCAGCGAACAGGCCCGCCTAAGCTCCTTCCAACAGACCCTGCTGAGCGCGCGCCGCACCATGCTGTTTACTGAAACGCTCAAGCTGGCCATTGACAGCTTCCGCGCCAGCAAGATGCGCTTTGCCCTCACTGCGCTGGGCATGGTCATGGGTACGGCATCGGTGATCCTGGTCATCACCATCGGACTCACCGGCAAGGAATTCATCCTCCAGGAACTGCAGAAGATCGAGACCAACGCCATCGAACTCGAGTATTCCGGCGGGGGCGCCACCGCTGCCGAGCGCGTCATCTACAACGACTCGCTCACCCGCGAAGACGAAAAGGCCGTCCGCGATCAGCTTCCCGGCGTCCAGTTCTCCTCATCCATCATCCAGATGCACGACCGCATCAGCTTCGGCGGCGGCGTGACAAAAGACACCCTGGTCCTCGGCGTCAGCCCCCAGTACCAGAAGATCCGCAACCTCCTCGTTCCTTTCGGCCGCTTCTTCGACGACGAAGACAACTCCGCCCACATCGAGTGCGCCGTGGTCAGTGAAGACTTCGCCCGCGAACGCTTTGGAAGCGACAACGCGGCCATCGGTGGAACCTTCGAAATCAGCCGCATCCCGTTCACCATCATCGGCGTCTTCAAAGAAGCCGTAGACGACTTCGGCAACTCCGAAATCGAAGACCAGACCGTCCTCATTCCCGAATCGGTAGCCCGCTACTTCACGGGATCGGAGAATGTCCACCAGATTTACTTCTCCATGCGCAACATGGACGAGGTGAACGACGCCGCCAAGGAGATCGTGCGCATCGTCCACGCCCGCCACCGTGCCGACTCGGTCTACAAGGCGCAGACCCTCCAGGAGTACCTCTCCGTTGCTTCCAGCATCATGACCGCGGTGACCCTCCTTCTGGTCGCCGTGTCTTTTGTCACTCTCGCCGTGGGCGGCGTGGGCATCATGAACATCATGCTGGCCGGCGTGCGCGCCCGTGTCCGCGAAATCGGCATTCGCAAGGCCCTTGGCGCCACCGCCCGCGAAATCAGGCTGCAATTCCTTACCGAGGCGATCATCATCTCTCTCACCGGGGGCATCGCGGGATCGATCGTCGGGCTCGCCCTGCCCATCTCTGCCCGCGTATTCACCGACTTCGCCATCCCCATCACTCCTTGGGCGCCTATCATCGCGCTTAGTTCGGCTATGCTCGTCGGAGTCATCTTCGGCACCGTGCCGGCCACGCGCGCCGCGCAATTGAATCCCGTGGACGCGTTGAAGTATGAGTGAACCCCCAATCGAACCTCAGCAACCCGAGCCCGAAGATCCGCCATCCGCAGGCCCAAGCCTCACACTCCTTTACAGCCTGATCGCGCTTGCCCTTGCCGCCGCCATCGGCTTTGCCCTTATGATCGTGATGCCTTTCCACCATCGCCGCTGATGGACAGCTGGAGCCCGTGTATCCCTCAGTTGGCCGGAACCTGTCCTTGATGCGTCTTTGTCTTTCGCGCCAAGTGTAGAAAACCTGGCATTCGTGCCTCGAAAGGTGAGCGGCACCACTTCCAAGGTGAACCCGAGGGATTAGGATGGTTTGTTTGCTTCATCAGCTCCCAATCCTGCACCAAGGACTTTTTATGCCGCCGTTCAAGGTTCTTCGCCACGCTTTCATTGCATTTTTCCTGCTATCCCCCGTCGCATCCCAGGCACAAGTATCTCTCCCCTACGACGCAGTCAACCCCATCATCGGCACCGACGGCGGCGGCAACACCTTCCCCGGAGCCACCCTGCCCTTCGGCATGATCCAGTGGAGCCCAGACACCAACACCGATGCCTGGTACTACCACCACGACAAGCAGATCACGGGCTTCGGCCTCACTCACGTCAGCGGCGCCGGCTGCCCGCTCTACGGCGACTTCGCCGTCCTGCCCACCACCAGCGAATTGTCCTCCAGTCCCGGCTCCGGCATCGCGCCCTACGCCGCGGCCTTCGATCACAGCCAGGAAGAAGCGCATCCCGGCTACTACGCCGTCACCCTCGCCAACGGCATCCGCGTCGAAATCACGGTTGCCGAGCGCTCCGGCATTGCCCGCTTCATTTTCCCCGCCGGAACCTCAGCACGCCTGCTGGTCAACGCCGGCTCCAGCGCCAACACCAATAACCACAAGCAAGCCGGCAACGAGGCCTATGGCAACCAGATCGAGCTCATCTCGGACTCCTCCTACACCGGCTCAGTTTCCGCCGGCGGCTTTTGCTCCTCCGACTCGCATTACAAGCTTTATGTCACCGGCCAGTTCAACAAGCCCTTCAAAGTCTCAAAGCTGTGGCAAAATGATGCGATTCTCCCCGACGCCAAATCGGCTCAAGGCAAACACACCGGCGCGTGGCTCGATTTCGGCAGCGAGCACGAAGTCATCCTCAAGGTTGGCATTTCCTTCGTAAGCCAGGAAGGCGCCTCGTCAAATCGGCAGAGAGAAATCCCCGCCTTCGATTTCGACCGCGTCCATTCGAGCGCCCGCCGTATCTGGGATGAACAGCTGGACCGCATCTCCATCGAGGGAGGAACCGCCGATCAGCGCACCATCTTCTACACCGGCCTCTACCATTCCCTGCTCTCGCCCACGCTTTTCAGCGACGAGGACGGCAACTACATCGGCTTCGACAACCAGGTCCACTCTCTCGCTGGGTCGAAGCAGAAAGCCCAATACGCCAACTTCTCCGATTGGGACATCTACCGCAACACCGTCCAACTCCAGGCCCTTCTCGATTCCGCCCGCGAATCCGATATCGTTCAGTCGCTCGTCAATGATGCCGAGCAAAGCGGCTGGTACCCGCGTTGGCCCGCCGCAAACGACGTCACCTACGTGATGGGCGGCGATTCGCCAGCCGCCGTCATCGCCTCCGCCTACGCCTTTGGCGCCCAAAACATCGACGCCGGTACCGCACTCAAATACATGGTCAAAGCCGGAACGCAGCCTGGCGAAGGCCCGCACCACACCTCCGAGCGGCCCATGCTTGCCGAATATGTAAAGCTCGGCTACAGCCCCAACGACAAAGACGAAATCTCCGCCTCCCGCACCCTCGAATACTCGAACGACGACTTCGCCATCGCCCAATTCGCCAAAGCCACTGGCCACGACGCCGAGTACCAGGCGTTCCTCAAGAAATCCGAAAACTGGAAAAACCTTCTCGACCCCACCACCCAATGGATTCGCCCCCGCAACGCCGACGGATCCTGGCAGCCTGACTTCGACTCCGAGCGTTCGCTCCCCGAGCGGCACTGGGACGGCGGACTCAGCGGCGATCAGAAAGGCTTTGAAGAAGGCAACACCTGGCAATACTCCTTCATGATTCCCTTCGATTACCCGGCTCTCTTCGCGGCCATGGGAGGGGAAGACAAAGTCATCCCGCGCCTCGACCGCTTCTTCCTCAAGCTGCGCTGCTGGGGCGAGCCCTGCTACAACATCGAGAACGAACCCGATTTCGTCGTTCCCTACGCCTACGTCTTCGCCGGCCAGCCCTGGAAGACCCAGGAGGTCGTCACCCGCATCGCCAAAGAAGTCTTCAAGAACTCCCCCGACGGCATTCCCGGCAACGACGATCTCGGTGCAACGTCTGGCGTCTACGTCTGGGACGGGCTCGGCTTCTACCCTGCCATTCCCGGCGTCGGCGGAGTGGTTTTTGGCACGCCGATGTTCGAGAAAGCCACCCTCCACCTGTCCGGCGGAAGGACGCTGGTCATCACGCGCAGTGGAGAAGGGATTTACGTCCAGAAGGTCATCCTCGATGGCGCAGATTACCGTAGCTCCTGGCTGCCGCTCGGCAAACTGCACCCCGGTACAACCCGCCTTGAATTCACAGTCGCGCCATTGCCGGACAAGCAGCGCGGCTCCGCCATAGCTGACCGGCCGCCATCGTTCCGGTAGCCCGACGGCGAAATTCACGCCCGAAGACAAGAGTAAGGAGTACAATCAGAAAGGTAAGGAGTCCTGAAATGGCCAGCGCAGCTAAACCCGCACCCGCGCAATTCAGCCTCGCCAAAGTCACCAGCAAGGGCCAGGTCACCATCCCGGTCGAAGTCCGCAAATCGCTGGGCGTCAAGCCGGGCGACAAGCTGCGCTTTGAACCGCAGGACGGAGGTTTTCGCGTAGTGCGGGAAATCGAAGAGAATGTCTTCGAGAAATGGCGTGGGATTGGCATTGACGGAATAGCTCCCGGCGCAGAAGGCGTGGCTGCCTATATGCGTGAAATTCGAGGGTACGATGAGTTCGACGACAACCTCGCTTGATTCCAACGTCCTCGTCTACCTTCTGAATCAAGACAGCCTTCTCAACCTGCGCGCCTTGGCTGCAATCGAACAGGCCAGAAAAAGAGGATTGCTCGTGGTTTCCGGCCCAGTCTACGCCGAATTGCTCGGCCTTCCGTCAAGAACTCAGGCAATTCTCGATGAGTTCTTCACCATCGGGGGCATCCAGGTTGACTGGCGTTTCGACGAATCTGCGTGGAGGGCTGCGGGAGTTGCATTTCAGGGATATGTGGAACGAAGGCTGGCCGACACAGGGTTGCTTCCGCGTCGCATCCTGACAGACTTTCTGATTGGCGCACACGCGTTGGTCTGCGGTTACGCCCTGCTCACCACAGACTCGAGCCATTACGCTGCCGCATTCCCCGAGCTGCAAATCATTGCCGTGTGACAATTATGCAAGAGGAAACCGAATGACCAGGCCCCCACAAATCATAGCAATGGGCGGCGGCGGCTTCCTCATGGAACCCGAGAACCTGCTGCTCGACCGGTTTATTCTTTCCACGGCCGCAGCGTCGCATCCCAAGGTCTGCTTCGTCGGCACGGCGAGCGGCGACGCAGCCAGCTTTAGCGACCGGTTTTATGCCGCATTCCACACCCTGGCCTGCGTGCCCACCGAACTGTCGCTTTTCAAGCCGCCCACTGCCGACCTGCGCTCCTTCGTCTTCGAACAGGACGTGATCTACGTCGGCGGCGGCAACACGCGTGCTCTGCTTGCTATGTGGCGGGAATGGGGCCTGGATTCGATTCTGCGCGAGGCATGGCTTTCCGGCATCGTCATGGCAGGCATAAGTGCAGGTTCAATTTGCTGGTTTCAGCAGGGACTGAGCGATTCGGTCATTCCGGGAGACCTTGCGCCGCTCGCGTGCCTCGGCTTCCTTCCCGGCAGCAACTGTCCTCATTACGATGGCGAGCAGGAACGCCGCCCCGTCTATCATCGCTTCATCCACAGCGGCAAACTGGACGCAGGCTACGCCGCCGACGACGGCGCAGCTCTTCACTTCATCGGCGAAAAGTTGAAAGGTGTCGTAAGTTCACGGGAAGCCGCCAGGGCCTACTCGGTCCGCCTGGTCGAATCGGAAGTGGAAGAAGTCGCACTCCACACCGTCTGGCTCGGTTCTGAACCGCGCGATCCAATCAACACCGGAATCCCATCCACAATCGGATAGCCCCGCCCGCACCCCGCGCACACCAGCCGTTCCCCGTCCAAACGCAACGCGCCCAGGCAGACAGGACAAGCCAACTGGTCGAGAATCGAAGCATTAAACGTGATTTTCTTGCTTGAATCGGCAGGCATCAGGCCCTACTGGACAATCGCGGCTTCGGCGCCAGCTTCGGTGCTCGCCGTCGCGCGCTTGGGAACCTTGGCAAACTCCTGCTCGATACGCGCATTCATCCCCGCCAGGGCAGACTCGTACGCCACGCGGATTCCGTTGAAGATGGCGCGATCGTTCGAGGAGCCGTGCCCAATGATGCATACACCGCGCACGCCCAGCAGTGGTGCACCGCCGTACTCCCGGTAATCCAACCTGCGCCGGAATTCGTTAAACGCCCGCCGCGACAGGAGCGCCCCCACCTGTGCCGTCACCGTCCGCGTAAGGGACTCGCGCAGCACATCGCGCACAAACCGCCCTACGCCTTCGCTGGTCTTTAGCGCCACATTGCCCACAAAACCGTCGCAAACGATCACGTCGGCCAGGCCGGAGAAGATGTCGCGCCCTTCAACATTGCCGATGAAGCGGATTGGCAGCGCCTTCAGCAGCGGAAATGCCTCGCGCGTCAGGTCGTTGCCCTTGGTCTCTTCTTCGCCAATGGAGAGCAGTCCCACGCGCGGATTGCTGATCTTGAGCACGCTGCGGGCATAAATCTCGCCCATCACGGCAAACTGCGCCAGGTTGTGCGGCTTGCAGTCCACGTTCGCGCCCACGTCGAGCAGGACACATGGATTGCCGGTAGAACTAGGCATCGGCGTGGCCAGTGCCGGGCGGTCCACTCCAGGCAGCGCGCCAAGCACCATCTTGGCCGTCGCCATGGCCGCACCGGTGTTGCCGGCAGTGACGAAACCCGCCGCCTTGCCTTCGCGCACCAGCTTAAGCCCGACGCGCATGGAGCTGTCTTTCTTGCTTCGCACCGCATGCGCCGCCTTCTCCTCCATGCCAATCCGTTCCGAGGCATGGTGGATAACGATAGGCAGGTCTTCATTCTCCAGGTGTTCATCGAGAAGGTCGCGCAGCTCTGCCTCCGGCCCAACCAGGTGGACCCGCACGGGCAGACTCTGGCAGGCCTGTATGGCCCCCCGAATCTCCGGCTCAGGAGCTTTATCGGAACCTACGGCGTCAAGAACGATGTCTGTGAGCATAGGTGCTGAAGTTTACTTGGCTGCTTCTTTGATGTCCAGAACGGCACGGCCCTTATATGCGCCGCACTTCGGGCAGGCGCGATGGGGCAGCTTCTTCTCGTGGCAATTGGGGCACTCGGAAACGCCGACAGCAGTCAGAAAGTCGTGCGCGCGGCGATTGGCGGTACGGCGCGTCGAGTGGCGCCTTTTCGGATTAGGCATGACAAATTCCTTTCGTGTTTCCGCTCGCTTCAGTCCTGGGGCCGGCACTGCGCCCCGAAACCAAAACGGCCCGAAGGGCCCTCGGCGGAACACCCTCAATCTCTTGAAGTTATGTTCAGGACTTGATCCGGCCGCGGAGCCCAGCCAGCGCTTCCCAGCGGGGGTCGGCTGGACCCTCTTCGCAGGTACACGCAATGCTGTTGCGGTTCTCACCGCAGCGCGGGCAAAGTCCCTTGCAGTCAGGCTTGCACAGCGTCCTGACCGGCAGGGACAAAAGCACCTGCTCACGCAGCACATCTTCAAGCAACAGACTGTCTTTTAGATAATACCCGATTTCCGTTTCCGGCGCTGTAATCGACCGTTCCAGCGCCTCGGAATCGGCCTCCGCCGGCCGGAAGATCAGGTCAAAATCCGCGCGCAGAGGAATCACCACCGGCTCCACGCACCGCGCGCACGGCACCTGAAACTTCCCGGCAAAATCCCCCTTCAGCCGGATGTCGGCCACAATATCCTTGGGCCCGCGATGCTCATGCAGCACCTCCGCCCGGCCCGCCGTGGCCAGATTTCCTACCTGCTCGGCTTCCTCGCCCAAATCCACCGCGCCCGGCGGAAGTTCCAGGTCGAAGTCGATCGGTTCCCGCTCCAGTTCGCTTACCTTGAATTCCATGTTATGAGCCTACGGCGCGGAAGGTTGCGCGTCAAACCCTCGCCTTGATCACCGCATTGTCTTCGAAGGAGGATCTCGCGTCTTCAAAAGGCATGAGCAGCCTCGCGCGAAGCTCGCGCGCGCACCCGCTCTTTCATCGACCCCGCGGGCGATAAATCAACCTTCACGCCGAGCAGGTCGCTGAGCCGGTTTTCCAGCCGTGCCATGCCAAACAACGTCAAGCGCTTGGAGTGGTCAAATTCGGCAATAAGATCGAATTCGGACTCCATCGACGCTTAACCCCGGGCAACCGGCCCAAACAGATGCAGATGCAGGATTCCGGCAGCATTTTTCTTGAACCTTGAGAATCCTCGCATCCTCATCGCCCCGCGCCGTGATAGCCTCCGGTTGTGGGACTTCGCCGCCTCCTGGAAAGAAATTCACCGGCCTGCGTTGCATCGAACCCCCGTACTGGTCCCTTGGAGAGACACTCGCATGAGCGCCGTCAAGTATGACCTGGTAGTCATTGGCTCCGGACCCTCGGGCCAGCGCGCAGCCGTAGCCGCTTCCAAGATGAAGAAGCGCGTGGCCGTCGTCGAAGCCCGCTCCGTCGTTGGCGGCGTCTGCATCAACACCGGCACCATCCCCTCCAAAACCATGCGCGAAGCCGTCCTGCACCTCTCCGGCTATAACTACCGCACCCTCTACGGCATGAACTACCGCGTCAAGGAAAAGATCTCCATGGCCGACCTGGCCTTTCGCGTTCAGGCCGTCATCAAGACCGAAGCGGACGTAACCGAAGCCCAGCTCTCGCGCAACGGCATTGACATTGTCCATGGCATTGCCCACTTCATTGACCCGCACCAGATTCGCGTCGAGGGCCCCGGTACCGACACCACCCTCGAAGCCGAGAAGATTATCATCGCCGTCGGCACCAAGCCCGCCGATTCCCCCACCGTGCCCATTAACGGCCGCACCATCGTCAACAGCGACCAGATTCTCGCTCTGCCGGAACTGCCCCGCTCCCTGATCGTTGTCGGCGGCGGCGTCATCGGCGTCGAGTACACCTGCATGTTCGCCGTGCTCGGCGTCCGCGTCACGCTCATCGAAAAACGCGACCGGCTGCTCGAGTTCGCCGACCGCGAGATTATCGAGGCCCTCAGCTATCACCTCCGCGATGCCCGCGTCACCATGCGCCTGGGTGAAGGAGTACAAAGCGTCGAAGAGCTGCCCGACGGCACCGTCGTCGCCAACCTGGAAAGCAAGAAGAAGGTCTCCGGCGATGCCTTGCTCTATGCGGTCGGCCGCCAGGGGAACGTCGACGACCTAATGCTTTCCGCTGCGGGCCTGGAAGCCGACAAGCGCGGCCGCATCCCCGTCGATGAGCACTTCCAAACCACGGTCGAGCACATCTTCGCCGTAGGCGACGTGGTCGGCTTTCCCTCGCTCGCCTCGGTCTCCATGGAGCAGGGCCGCATCGCCGCCGCCCGCGCCTTCAACGACCAGGCCGCCCACTCCAACCCCAGCTTCTATCCCTACGGCATCTACACCATTCCCGAGATCAGCTTCATCGGCAAAACGGAAGAACAGCTCACCGACGAAGACGTCCCCTACGAAGTCGGCATGGCCTACTATCGCGAGACCGCGCGCGGCCAGATTCGCGGCGACACGACGGGACGCCTGAAGCTCGTCTTCCATCGCGACACGCGCAAGGTGCTCGGCGTGCACATTATCGGCGAGGGCGCCAGCGAACTTGTCCACATCGGCCAGGCGGTCATGATCCTCGACGGCGCAGTGGACTATTTCATCGACACCGTTTTCAACTACCCCACCCTGGCCGAGTGCTACAAGGCCGCCGCCTTCAACGGCATTGGCCGTCTCAACCGCTACCAGACAGGCTAATTTGCGCCTGTGGGGCAATTTGGCGCATGTGCGGTAACTTCGCACCTGCTTTGAAGGATCTCAATGTTGCATCTGTTTTGAAAGGGCACGACTTCAGTCGTGCCGCTAAAGCAGCAACGGAAGCGGGGCTTTAGCCCTTGAGGTTCGGTTTTCCGGGATTTGGAAAGTGAGTTGACACCGCTTCCAGCTCCCAAGAATAAGCTGGAGGCTAAAAGCTAGAAGCTGAAAGCTCGGAGTATCACCATGACCACCGCCATCGGCGTCGTAATCACAGAACACCTTGTAGCAGGCCGCCTCGTTGACCAGCGCATCACCGGCAAACCCCTCCGCTATCCCATCGAGACACACGAGCTCGATGCCCTCACCGCCATGCCCGGCAGCGAAATGGTAGAACTCCTCGCCACGCAGATTGAAACCCTGGCGGGAACTGAGGCCACCGCCGTGGACGCTATCGGCGTCGCTGTTCCCGGCATCATCCGCCACGGCGTGGTCGAGGACTCGCCCAATCTCACCCAGCTCAAGGGCATGCGCCTGGCCGACGAACTCACCCGCGCCCTCACTGCACGCAACATCGTAGCCCCCGTCCACATCGCCAACGACGCCGACGCCATCGCCGCCGGAGTGGCCGCCACCCGCGGCCAGCTCAACAAGCTCACCCGTGTCTGGACCCTCGGCAATGGCATCGGCTACGGCCGCTGGCCCTACGTCGAAGGCGTATGGGAAGGCGGCCACGTCACCGTCTCTCTCGATCCCAAGGAAAGATTCTGCGGCTGCGGCGGCATCGGCCATCTCGAAGGCATCATGGGCTATCGCGCCATGCGCCTGCGCTTCCTCGACCTCGAGCCGGAAGAAGTCTTCGCCCACGCCCGGCAGGGCGACCAGCGCTGCCGCGAGTTTGTGGAGCTATGGCACCGCGCCCTGGCTGCGGCCACGGCCTCCTTTATCCATCTCGCCGGCCCCGGCCGCTTCTACTTCACCGGCCACAACGTAAGCTTCCTCGACCTCAGCGTCCTCCGTCCCCACATCGATTCGATGGTCAAGATGAGCACGTTGCAAAGCTTTTCCCTGGAGGTTCTCCCCCCCGACGACGAAACCGCCCTCATAGGCGCCGGCGTAAGCGCCATCCGCGCCCTGGCGCAATAACTCCCAGTTACCATGTCATCCCGAGTGTTCGATGGACATATTGCCCATCAATGCAGATGAAAGTCTGTCCCGGCGCCTTCGCTCCCGGAGGGAGCGGCCGACAATAGCCCGGGGCAACCCTGAGCGAAGCCGAAGGGGCCGCCCTGGGAGAACAGCCTGAGCAGACCCCTAAGCCTCGTAGGGGCGACCGAAATCTCGCAATTGATTCTCGACGGAGCGACTGAAAAGAACCGAAGCCTCTGCGGTTGAATTTCGTAGCTCCGCACGGTGCCTACTCCGTCCTCAGCGCCCTCATCGGATCCACGCTCGCCGCGCGTCCAGCCGGCACCGCGCTCGCCACCATCGCCACGACCGCCAGCCCCACCACCGCCAGCGCATAGCTCATCCCATCCAGCGCCTTCACCCCATAGAGCGAGGAAGTCAACGCCTTCCCCACCAGCATGGCCAATGGAACCCCCATCAAAACCCCGGCAACCGTCAGCACCAGGCTGTCCTTCAAGATCATCCACACCACCTGCCCGCGTCGCGCCCCCACGGCCATGCGCACGCCAATCTCCGCCGTCCGCAGGCTCACCCGGTAGTCCAGCGTTCCATACAGCCCTGTCGCCACCAGCACCACCGCCAGAAACCCGAAGAACCCCGCCAGCCGCGCAAACAGCACCTGGTGGGCGATCGTCGTTTCAAACTGCTCGCGCTGCGTCATGGGTCGAATCAGCGGCAGGTTCGGGTCAAGCTCCTGCACCACCTTACGCGCCGCCGGCAGAATCGCCAGCGGATCGCCGTGCACCCGCATCTCCACGCTCATGGCCCCGACCATGGGGATCTGCGCGTACTCATACCACGCCATCGGAATTGGCTCTTCGTCGATGCTGCGATACTTGTGGTCCTTCACCACGCCTACGATGGTCATCGTGTAGCGCCCATCGTCCGTCCCGATGGTGTGCCCCAGCGGGTTCTGATTGGGCAAGAAGCGTTGCGCAAACTGCTCGTTGATAATCCCCACATGCGGCGACGCCGCCGTGTCGGAATCGGCAAAATCGCGCCCCGCCAGCACCGGCACACCCAGCGTGTGAAAGACGTCCGGTCCCACCACATTGCTGCGGACAGTTCTGGACGCGCCGTTGGCCACGTCCGGCAGCTTGCCGTCCACCTGCATGTCGCTGTTGTCTGACCACCACGACCCCGGCCGCTCTTCCATTACTGTCACTGACTCCACGCCCGGCAGCGCGCGCAGCTTGTTCAACAGGTTCACGTAGAAAGCGCGCCCCTCGGCGAGCGAAGGAATGTTCGGCTTCACTCCGAACACCACCAGCCCATCCACCTGCATTCCCAGCGGCGTATTCTCGAGATTCCGCAGTGTGCGAATCAGGAGCCCTCCGCCCACCAGCAGCACCACGCACAGGGCCATCTGCAGCGCAACAATCATTCGCCCAGTCCGCGATTTGCCCGCATCCGTATTCGACGTCGCCGCGGAAGTCTTCAGCGCCAGCTCTGCCTTTCCTGCAAGGGCCACGCGCAGCGGCGCCAGCCCAAACAGCAGCGCGGCCAGCACCAGGACAGCCAGAGTAAACAGCAGCACCGTCCGGTCCGGCGCCAGGCTTGTCTCGATCTGCGCCCACTGCCCCAGCAGCCGCGTCGCGATCAACGCGAAGGCCCACGCCAGCGCACCGCCCGCCGTCACCAGAATCAAGCTTTCCGTCAGCAGTTGCCGCAGCAACTCGCCGCGCCCCGCGCCCAGCGCCTGCCGCAGGCTGAACTCCCGCTGCCGCGCCGCGTTCCGCGCCATCAGCAGCATTGCCACGTTGGCCAGGGCAATCAGCAGCACCAGGCCCACCATGGCCATCAATATGCGCAGCGGATTGCCATACATCGCGTCGTATCCGGGAAAGCTCTTCGCATCCGCCAGGCTCAGAACCGGCCGCTTCTCGCCCTCCATCGGCGACCCGCCAAGCCCCACGTAAGCCGCTGTTTGAAACACCGGCTGCAACTGCGCCAGCGCCTGCTCTCGGCTCATGCCCGGCGCGAGACGCCCGATCATCCGCAGGCACCACCAGGTCGGGTCCGCAAAGTACAGCTTGCCGTCGTCCGGCGGATTGCCCCACGCATTCAGTTCCCGCCGATTCTGCAAGGGAATCCAGAAATCCGTCGACCCGCCGCCTTCAACACCCTCGAAACCTTCCGCCGCAACGCCCACAATCGTCATCGGCACGCCGCTCACATACAGTGTCTTTCCCAGCACGCCTGGGTCGCGCGCAAAGCGCCGCGTCCAGTAGTTGTAGCTGAGCACCGCAAGCGGCGCATGGTTCGTCTCATCGTCATCGCTGAACCCGCGCCCCAGCGGCAAATTCACGCCTAGCCCGGAAAAGAATGTGCCGCTCACCATGTCGCCTTCCGCCTCTTCCGGCTGGGCGCCATAGCGCACCGCAACCTTGCTGCCCGAGAGCGGCACATACGCCATCACCGGCGACAGCCCGCGGCTCTCTTTGCGCAGCGCGTCGTAAACCGGATACGAAAACGTCTCATTGGAATCGATCGTCCCCGTCCCCCGCGGCGGATTCGAAGTCCGCAAATAAACCAGCCGGTCCGCATCGCTTACCGGCAACGACTTCAGCAGCACCGCATTCATCACGCTGAACACCGCCGTATTCGCGCCAATTCCCAGCGCCAGCGTCAGAATCGCCGTGGCGGCAAACCCCGGGCTCTGCCGCAACGACCGCAGCCCGAAGCGCAGGTCGCGCACCAGCTTGTCGAGCGCCACCCAGCGTCCTTTCAGATAGAAGCGCTCCTTGGCCGCGCGCACATTGCCGAACTCGCGCCGCGCCTTCCACCGCGCTTCGTCCGCGCTCAGGCCTTCGCCGCACAACTCATCGGCCTCCAGCTCCAGGTGCGCCTTGATTTCTTCCGCAAAATCCTCCGCGCTGCGCTTCCGTCTGAACATGCTCACGCCTCCTCGCCCAGCCCGCTGCTCGCGTCCAGAATCAATCCCATCGCCCGCGTCAGCCTTCGCCACTCGCCGGTCTTCTCCACCAGCTGCTCGCGCCCCTTCGGCGTAAGCGAGTAGAACCGCGCCTTGCGGTTGTTCTCGCTCACCCCCCACTTGGCGCGAATCCACTTCCTGTCTTCCAGCCTTTGCAGCGCGACATAAAGCGAGCCGTGGTCGACAAGAAACACATCTTCACTCTGGCGCTGAATCATCCGCGCCACGCCTTGCCCATGGCAAGGCCCCAGCAGCAGAGTTTTCAGGATCAGCAGGTCCAGCGTCCCCTGCAACAAGGCAATGCGGTCGTCGTTGTTCTCTTGGGTAGCCATTCGACCCAAGTATTCTCTCTTTCGGGTAGAATGTCAACCCAAAGCAGAGTACGTAACAAATATTGATAATGTTCCTCAGGGCGTTTCGTGCGCAAATCGATGCCGCGCTGGCAGCCACTGGCGCTGGCCTGGCAGGCGAATTCTTTTCGGCATGCGCAGTCTTTTCGGCATGCGCAGTCTTTTCGGAGGGAGCAGGGGCATTCATGCCCCTGAAGGATGCAGCAAGAATCAAGGGCCTTTAGGCCCGGTCTTCAACACTCGCCAGTGACGAGTCCGCGGCAGAGCCGCCATCTGGAATCCGCTTTTCGCCTATGCTCTGCGCAGGTAAGTCCCCGAAAGCCGGTCGTGCCAGCAGAGATTCTGCTCGTCGAAGATGGCCAGAGCCACTCCCAGCCCCGCCGGCAGCAGCGACAGCATCAGTGCCCCCAGGCGCCTGCACCGCTGCGCGCGCGTAGGACGCGCCCCAGACAGCGTCGACAACTCCAGTTGCGCATACTTCATGCCCGGCGTCGCTTTGGCCAGGATGAAAAACAAGGCGAGATAGAACGCGCCCGTCAATGCCAGGGCCGCTGCCGATCCGACTTCCATCGCTTGAATTGAGGGCAGCGTCCTCACGTTGATTAAGGCCAGGAGCGTCGCCGCCATGAAGGCGGATGCGATCAGGGAGAAGTCCACCACCGCGGCCAGCGCCCGCCGATTCATCGACGCCACCTGCAAAGTCGCGTCCGCCGCAGCCGGCGCTTCCCTTTTCATCGCCGCCGCAGCCGGAGCGGGGACCGCCATCTCTTCCTGTGGTTCCTCGTCCAGTTCAATGCCCGACCAATCCGGCCCAACCCATGTCGCCGTGCCCGCTTCGACCGCGACGCCTGCTGCCTCCGGCTCTGTCGAGATGCTGCGCGGGTCGACTTCGAAGATGCTCAACTGCCCCAACGCCTCCAGCGATTCGGCGTAGGGGCCCTCGGCGCGGCGCGGACGCACCTTGCGCGTCGCCACCAGTTCCCGCGGGAATTCAATCAGGTTGGCGTGGATCGGCTGCGCCCCTTCCACCACCTCAAAACCCTCCGCCTCCAAGGTGCTGGCGGCCTCCGTCTGGCGCGCATTCTCGATAGAGGCATCCAACCCGGACTTCCCATGGGAGGCGCGGCCAGCCGCAGGTCCAGCCTCGCGTATCGGCAAGTCGGCATCCCAGCGGATTGCAAACGATTGCCTCGCTGAAGAAGCTACAGCGGGCTGCGCAGCCGGCTGCATTGCTGCCTGGATAGATGCCTGCGGGGAAACAGCCGCAGGCTCGGCCGCAGGCGTCTCCGCCGGTTCTGCATCGGCAGGCGTGAAAAACTCCACTTCCCAGGTCGGTGTTGCAGACGACGCAGCCTCGAGCCCAGCCAGCACCGACTCAGCCGCGGCCTGCGCATCCAGCGCGGCCTTCGAAGCGGCCTCAGCAGCGCGCACCGCTGCGCGAGCCTCTTCCGCCAGCATTTCGCTATAGCTGGGAGCCTTGGCGTAGCGCGCGGCCACGCGTGCAGCTGCGGCGGCGGCGCGACTGCCCGGCGCGGGCGGCGTATTAGCTTCCGTTTGTGGCACGTTCGCTCCAGCGTTCTTGCGTTCGTTGTGCTCGGCCAGGCGCCGGTTTACTTCCTGCTTCCATGCGGCGGTGCTGTCAACCTGCAGTGCTGATTGTCTCAAAGTTTACCCATTCCTTCCTGCGCGGCAAGGCGTCCACCTGTGCAAATCCAGTGCCGCAATTCGGCTCCGCGAAACCCTGTCCGGGGCGTCACGTACATTGCTCTCAATGGAAGGGAAGTTTCGCGGGGATCTATAGGCGTTGCCCGGGTTGATAAATCCTTGAGCGGTAATTTCAATTCGATATTCACCTGCTGCCGGCGCTCGGTGGCCCGCGTCCCAATCAGGCCTGCTTGCTTTTGCTATCCTGAGCCTTGCAAGGGTGCTTGAATCCGGGATGCGCTTTCGTTACCTTGTGTTTATCACGCTGCTGGTCCTCTGTCACCTGCAAGTTAGCGGGCAGACGTTGACCAATGCGGTTCCCTCCGCCGATCTTCCCGACGCTCCTGACCAGGAAATGCTGCCCGTTGCGCAGCCCGAAGCGCAGCCCGCTACAGGCATTCCTGTCCAGGCCGCCGCTGACAACCAAAGCTGGAAGGGCAACGTCTGGACCGGTATTGGCAACGTTGAGTTTCACTACCGCAATTACATTCTGCATGCCGACAAGGTGGTCTACGACCGCACCACCACCGAAGTGCAGGCGGAGGGCCATGTGCAGGTTGCCGGCGGGCCCAACGATGTGCTCATCAACGCCGACCATGGCGACATGCGGCTCAACATGCACAGCGCCCGGTTCTACAAGGTGAACGGCTCCCAGGGCATCCGCACCGCCGGACGCTCGGTCGTCTACTCGACGGCCAATCCATTTCTGTTTTCCGGCCGCGTCCTCATTCAGACCGGCGAAGGCAACTACCGCATCGTTGACGGCGCCATGACCAACTGCCGCCTGCCCAAGCCTGACTGGCAATTACTCTCGCGCTCCATCAAGCTCTCCAACGGAGAAGCCTCCACTCACAACACCATCTTCAGGTTTCTCGGCATCCCGCTCTTCTATCTGCCGTATCTGCGTCATCCCGTCGATTCGACCGGCCGCGAAAGCGGCATACTCATTCCCGTCGTCAGTAACTCCTCCATCAAGGGCTTCGTTGTCGGCGAACAGATCTACTGGGTCATCAGCCGCAGCATGGACATGATTGTGGGTACGGAGTACTACTCCAAGCGCGGCTGGGCTCCCAACGGCGACTTCCGCTACAAGGGGCCCGGTCTCGACCACCTCACGGTCCGCTGGAACGCGCTGTTAGACCGTGGCGTCGAGGAGCAGGTGGGAGCAACAAGCCCCACCGTATCCTTGCAGGCCGCAGCGCACCAGGCTCCGCAATCGAGCCTGCAGCCGGCCGGCTTCATCCCCAGCCCCGTCGGATACGAACTGGTCAACCAGGGCGGCGTCGATGTCGCCGCCGCCGGCCGCAAGGATCTTTCCCCCGAGACCCGCGTCGCCGGCATCGTTGAGTTTCTCTCCAGCTACGTTTACCGCCTTGTCTTCAACGACAACTACTCGCAGGCCGTCAGTTCTGAAGTCTCCAGCGATGTTTCTCTCACCAACGCTCACAACGGCTTCCTCCCTTCCGTATCGCTGGACCGTTTTCAGACCTTCGCCAGTTCCACCAATGGCGACGAGGCAAGAATCATCCACCTGCCCAACCTGCGCTACGACGTGCTCGATCGCCCCCTCGGGGCGTCGCCGCTCTACTGGAGCCTCGGCTCGTCGCTCGACTATCTGAGCCGCTCAGAGCCCCAGTTTCACGCCCGCAACGTCGGCCGCTTCGACTTCTATCCGCATCTTTCCTTGCCGCTGTCCGCCGCCGGCTGGAGCATCGTTCCCGAAGTTGCGCTGCGCGAAACGGGTTACTCCATCAGCCAGAATCCCGACCTCGCCGGCGCACGCAGCGGCACACCGACCATCGACCATAGCGCGCTGAATCGCACCGACGTCGAAGCGGGCCTTGACATTCGACCACCCGCGATTGAGCGCGACTTCACGCTCAATCGTTGGAACCGCGAGCTGCGCCACGTGATTGAACCGGAACTGACCTATCGCTTTGTGGGCGGAATCGGTGCGAAGGCGCGCAATGTGCTCCTGGTCGACACCGCTGACATCGCCACCGACACCAACGAATTGGGCTTCTCGCTCATGCAGCGCTTCTACCTCCGCCCCACCCTGCTCTCCAGCAAGGATCAGCCCTGCGCGCCTGAGCAGAAACAGCCCGACGGCGAGTGTCCCGCAAAGCCGCGCGAGTGGGCCAGTTGGCAAATCTCGCAGAAATTCTTCTTCGATCCCAACTTCGGCGGCGCCATCATTCCCGATCGCCGCAACGTCTTTGACTCCACTCTCGACCTCACCGGCGTGGCCTTCCTGACTGGGCCGCGCAACTTCTCCCCGCTCATCTCACGCGTGCGCTTTGAAGCCATCGACAACCTTCGCATCGAGTGGGACTTGGACTTCGATCCCAAGAGCGGCCGTCTCGCTTCCGACAACATCTTCGCCGGTTACAGTTGGGGAAACACCACCATCGGCGTGGGCCACGCCATGCTCAACGCCGTCGACGAAAGCAATGGCGCCGCCGCCACCGTGCAGAGCCAGCAGGTGCAGCCCTTCGTCTCCATCGGCAAGCAGACGAATGCCGGCTTTAACATGGCCGCCAACGCCGGCTACGATTTCGTGCAGAACTCCCTGCAATACGCCGGCGTACAGGCCGTCTACAACTGGAATTGCTGCGGCCTCACCTTCGGCTATCGCCGCTTCGAACTAGGCAGCATCCGCGACGAAACCCAGTATCTCTACAGCTTCACCCTCGCCAACTTCGGATCCGTCGGAGACATCCGCCGCTCCACCTCCGTCTTCCGCGACCCCACCCTCCCGCCGGCGTATTGATCGACAAGACAGTTTCTAGCCGGAAAGCCGTTTCATTGCAGCCATTCTTCACCCCGGACTATCATGGCTCCATGCTGGAAGCCATTGGTCACTATCGCATCCGGCGCAAGATCGGCCAGGGTGCAATGGGTGTCGTCTACGAGGGATGGGATGATCGCCTCGAGCGGCCTGTCGCCATCAAGACCATCAGCGAAGCAAATGAAAGCAACGCCGCCCGCAATCGCCTGTGGCGCGAAGCGCGTTCCCTGGCCCGCGTAAATCACCCGCATGTCTGCCAGGTTTACGATGTACTGGAAGAAAGAGAAGCTCTCGTCGTGGTCATGGAATTGCTTCATGGCCAGTCTCTCGCAGACCGTCTGCTTGCAGAGACGATTACCGTTTCGGAAGCGCTGAACATCGAGCGCCAGATCCTGGAGGCGTTGCAGGCGCTCCACGACCTGCACATCGTTCACCGCGACCTTAAACCCTCCAATGTGTTCCTGACGCGCCACGGCGTCAAGCTGCTGGACTTCGGCTTGGCGCGAACCATGATCCCTGAGTCAACCGCTGAGTCCAATGAGGCAGACACGGCCACATTCACCGCCGCCGGCGGCATCGTCGGCACTCCCTGGTACATGGCGCCCGAGCAGGCCCTTGGTCTCCCCGCCGGCCCCGCTGCGGACATCTTCTCAGTCGGCGCCATCTTTTACGAACTGCTCACCGGCAAGCGCCCATTTGAAGGCACTGCAATCGTGGATATCCTTTACGCCGTCCTGCATCGGAATCCGCCTCCACTGAGCGGGTCGCGTGAAATCGAGGCCTTTGACCGCATCATTCGCCGCGCCATGGCCAAGCGCATCGAAGACCGCTACCCCTCGGCCCGGGAAATGGTTGAATCACTCGATCTCATTTCCCTTTCGGCAGGTTCGTCCGTCGCAAAGCAAACTCGCGTTGTCTCCCGCATCATCGTGCTCCCTTTTCGCTCGCCCAAGAGTGACGAGCAAACCGATTTCCTGACCTTCACACTGCCTGAAGCCATCAGCAATTCGCTTTCGGCCATGGACAACCTGATCGTTCGCTCCAGTCTTCTGGCCACCAGGTTCGAAGGCCAGCCCGATCCGCGGCGCGTGGCGACTGAAGCAGATGTCGACTCCTTCCTCACCGGTTCATTGCTGCGTGCCGGCGACAGGTTTCGCCTCACCTGCCAGCTCATTGAAGCACCCGGCGGCGCCGTGCTCTGGTCGGAGTCGGTGAACTCCACCATGCAGGATCTCTTCAACGTTCAAGACGAGCTCAGCGAGCGCATCCTCAGTTCTCTCCGCATCCCGCTCGACGAACGCGAGCGCCGCACTTCCAATCGCGACGTCCCCGCCAGCGCCCGCGCCTATGAGTACTATCTCCGGGCCAACCAGATCACCGTTACTCGAACCCTGGGTAACATGAGCCTGGCTCGCGACCTTTACCTCCAGTGTCTCGAAGAGAGCCCCAATTACGCGCCTGCATGGGCGCGCCTGGGTCGCGTCTACCACTTCCTTGGAAAGTTCGGTAACGACGCGGGCGCCTATGCGGAGCGTTCGGCAAATGCCTTCAGCCGCGCCTTTGCTCTCAATCCCGATCTCGCCATTGCGCACAACTTCCATACCCAGGCAGAATGCGACCAGGGCCACCCCAAAGAAGCCATGGTCAGACTGCTGGAACGGGCGCGCTCGCGCAGAAACGATCCCGAATTGTCTGCTGGGCTGGTTCAGGCATGCCGCTATTGCGACGAACTGGATGCGTCCGTCGCCGCTCACCTGCGCGGCTGTCATCTGGACCCCCACCTTATTACCAGTATCGAGCATACGTATTTCCTGCTTGGGAACTATCCCAGCGCGATTGACCTTTACGGTAAGAAGACCGCCTTTTACCTCGATTGCGCCGCGCTCGCTGCCATGGGCGAAGACCATTCCGCCCTCGCCATGCTTCGAGAACGCGAGTTGTCCGGAGGCGCAACGGGCGCGGTCGGAAGCCTCATGCGCTCGCTTCGCGCATACCTCGAAGGTGATTGGAAGGAATCGAGCACGGCGCTTACCCCTGCAGAAACGGGCCTGCTGTGCGATCCGGAAATCCTCTTCTACGCCGCCCGCCACCTGGCCCGCATCAACGAGACTGACCGCTCCATCGCAGCCCTCAGCAAAGCCATCGATCGCGGATTCCTTTGCGCCTCCGCCATAGCACGCGACCCTTGGTTCGACTCCTTGCGCTCCTGCCATCGGTACGTCGACCTCATGCAGGCAATGGAACAGCGCCACAGCGAAACGCACGCCGCATTCCTCGCCGCGGGCGGCGCTCAGGTGATTAGCATCGCCTAAGACTGGCCAATGTGCGGCCCAAATCACATCTCCTTGTGATCCTTCTCACATACAACGTCCAATCGCCCACGTACTGTCACAGCTGCATAAGGCCATGTCCGAAGTGAGTGTTGCAGATCACCTGTACGAGGTCCGCAGCCCATGATCAGGCGGTTGTGGAGAGGGCTTGATGAGTGTGTTCAAGGATGCAGGCCATCTGTTCCGGTTTGCGGGGCTGTTTGTCCTCGCATTCGTTGTGTTCCTGGTGGTCCGGCACTTCGTGGTTCCGCCAAGCTTTGGCCAATACGGTCACTATCGCGCCGCCGCCATCGGTGAAATCGCGTCGCACCCCATAAAGTTCGCCGGCCACGAAACCTGCGAAGCCTGCCACTCCGATGTAGCCGACAAAAAGAATAAAGGCAAGCACGCGCACGTCAACTGCGAGGCCTGCCACGGCGCGCAAGCCAAACACGCTTCTGCCGACGACCCTTCGACCGTCAAGCCGGTCTTGCCCGACACCACGGTGCTCTGCGCCCGCTGCCACACCGCCAGCGCCGCCAAGCCCAAGGGCTTCCCCCAGGTTGTGCCCGCGGACCACTCCAACGGAATGCCCTGTGACTCCTGCCACCAGCCACACACTCCGAGCATGGACGCGCCGGCTGCCGATGCACCCGCCAAGCCCGCAGGAGGTGCGAAATGAACATCAATCGCCGTCAAATGCTGATCCTGCTGCCCGCCGCGGCCATCGCCTGGAAATCCGTCCTGGCTGGAACCCCCGAAGACTCACCCAACTACAAGATGTCCGATCACTGGTGGGGCATGCTGATCGACATCCCCAAGTGCATTGGCTGCGGCAACTGCGTGCGCGCCTGCCAGACTGAGAACGATGTCCCCGACGGCTATTTCCGCACCTGGGTCGAGCGTTATCACGTCGACGACTGGGAGATGAAGAATCCGCAGGACATCATGACCAACCCCATGACCGAACCGCACGTCATCTCTCCCGACGGCGGCAAGGAAGGGTTTCCAGTCGAGACCGATACATCCGGCAAGTATTTCTTCGTCCCCAAAATGTGCAACCACTGCGCCGATTCGCCCTGCACCCAGGTCTGCCCCGTAGGGGCAACCTTCGTCGCCCCGGATGGCGTGGTCCTCGTCGATCAGAAGTACTGTCTTGGTTGCGCCTATTGCGTGCAGGCCTGCCCTTACGGCTGCCGGTACATTCATCCCGAAAAGCGCGTTGCGGACAAGTGCACGCTCTGCTATCACCGCATCACCAAGGGACTTACCACCGCCTGCTGCGAAGCCTGCCCCACCGGTGCGCGCCAGTTGGTCGATCTCAAGAATCCCAAGGATCCCATCCACGAGTTCCTGAAGACCCATAACGTGCAGGTATTGAAACCGCAGATGGCCACCGGCGCAAAGGTCCTCTACAACGGCCTCGACGGCTCGGTGCGGTAAGGAATGCAGCTTTCAGCCGTTAGCTTTCAGCTCTTAGCTGGTTTTTTGAAATGTTGATTTTTTCAGACTTGCCGCAAAGGAACTGAAAGCTAAAAGCTGATAGCTGATAGCTGTTTTAGTGAGGACTTATGAACGGTGTTGAAGGCTTCATGTATCCCAACGAAATCGGCCTCCAATGGAGCGTGCTGATCGTTCTGTATCCGTACATCACGGGACTGGTGGCCGGCGCATTCATTCTCGCCTCGCTGGTGCGCATCTTCCGCGTCAAGGCCATCGAGCCCACCTATCGCCTCGCGCTGCTCACGGCTCTTTCATTCCTCCTCGTCGCGCCCCTGCCGCTGCAACTCCACCTCGGCCATCCCGAGCGCTCACCGGAGATGTACTTCACCCCCCACAGCACCTCTGCCATGGCCATGTTCGGCTATATCTACCTCTGGTACCTCATGGCCGTACTGGTGCTTGAAATCTGGCTCGACTACCGCCGCGAAATCGTCCTGCTTTCGCAGTCCAGCAAGGGCCTGCTGCGCGTCATTTATCGCATCATGACCCTCGGCTCCAGCAACATCAGCCCCCGCTCGCTGGCCATCGACAACCGCGTCGGCTGGATCGTCACCCTCATCGGCATTCCCTCCGCGTTCCTGCTGCACGGCTACGTTGGCTTCATCTTCGGCTCCATCAAGGCCAATCCCTGGTGGTCGTCGCCGCTCATGCCCGTGGTCTTCATCTTCTCCGCCATGGTCTCCGGCATCGCCGCCGTCATGCTGCTCTACATGGCCGTGACCAAGCTGCGCAAGCAGAAGATCGACGTGCATTGCGTGGACTCCATCGCCATGTATCTCTTCTACATCTTCATCATCGACTTCAGCCTGGAAATGCTCGACCTGGTCCATCGCGTTTACGAGGCGGACGAATCCTTCCGCAGCCTCAACTTCCTGGTACACACCCAGCTCTACATCCCTCACATCGTCATCCAGATATTTCTCGGCACCCTCACCCCGCTGGTGCTCCTCTTCATTACCCAGGTGGTCAAGCTGCCGGAGATCGTCCGCAAGCGCATGTACGCCGTCTCCGGCAGCCTGGCCTTGATCGGCATCTTCGCCATGCGCTGGAACGTCGTCATCGGCGGCCAGTTGTTCTCCAAGAGCTTTCTCGGCTACACCACTTACAAGATGGCCCTGGTTACCAAGGAAGGCCTGGTTGTGGCCGTCTTTCTGACGCTCTTGCCGCTGTTCTTCTTGTGGGTGCTGGTCAAGCTGTTGCCGCCGTGGCCTGAAAATCACGCCCACGCGCCCGCAGCTGGGGATTGAGACCGTCCGGATTCTGTTTTATCTCGGGTGGACTAAATGAACGATCTTCCCGTGACACTCGACCAGCTCATCGCACGTCTCGAATCCCTCGAGCAGCGTGTTTATGTGCTTGAGCACCCCTCCGAAGCACCCAAAACCGCTGTCATGATGGAAGCCTCCGTTCCAACCACGCCGCAAAGCGCAGAAGGTCTCTCCTCGGCCCAAACCGCCGGCCTGTTCTCTGTGCTCGGCAAAGCCATGCTTGGCATTGCCGGCGCTTACCTGCTGCGCGCGGTCGCCGAGTCCACTTCGCTGCCCAAGGCCGCGGTTGCTGCCATCGCCATCGCCTACGCCCTCATGTGGCTGGTCTGGGCCGTCCGCGTCCAGGCCGACACCTGGATCCCCAGCGCTATTTATGCCGGCACCTCCGCCCTCATTCTCACGCCCATGATCTGGGAGCTCACGTTGAGCTTCAAGGTGCTGTCTCCAGTGGCCGCAGCGGCCATCCTCGCCGCCTTCGTGCTCGCCGCATCTGCGCTTGCATGGAAGCGCGATCTTACGCCCGTATTCTGGATCGCCAACCTCGGCGCAGCCGTAGCTGCCCTCAGTCTCGCCATCGCCACGCGCGAGCTCAATCCCTTCCTTGCCGTGCTGTTGCTCATGTCTCTGGTTTGCGAGTACTCGTCAGAACACCAACACGCGCGCTCTGTGCGCCCCTTTGTGGCCGCGGCCGCCGATCTGGCCGTCTGGGTCTCCATCTTCATTTACTCCGGCCCGCAATCCGCCCGTGCCGATTACCCCTCCCTCGGCGCCGCGGCCCTGCTCGCTCCCGCCTGCATGCTCTTCCTCATTTATGCCGCCAGCATCTCCATCCGCACCACTATTCTGGGACAGAACATCACCCTCTTCGAGACCCTGCAGGCCACAATTTCCTTCGCGCTGGCAGCCTTCAGCGTGCTCAGCTTCGCGCCGCAATTCGGCTCTATCGGCCTCGGCATTGTGTGCCTGCTTCTCTCGGCGGCATGTTATGCACTGGTGTTCACCTTTGCGCGCGGATTGGCCCCCGGCCGTAACTACCAGGTCTTCGCTGCCTGGGGCACGGCCCTGCTTTTAGCTGGAAGCCTGCTCTGCCTGCCTGCGCTGGGACTGGCGCTTTGTCTTGCCCTCGGCGCCGTCGCTTTCACGCTTCTCGGCGTCCGCCTCGGCCGCCTCACACTGCAGGTTCACGGCGTGGTACTGCTGGCCTCGGTTGCGGTGGCTTCCGGTCTGCTCAACTACGTGTTCAACGCCCTGGCCGGAAACCTCCCCATAGTCCTGGCGCCCGGCGCAGCCGTCGCGGCAGCATGCGCTCTTGTCTGCTATGCCGCCGGCAATCAGGCTCCGGCCCATCACTGGGTGCGCCAGTCTCTTCGCCTCATCCCCGCCGCCCTGGCTGTGTGCGCACTGACCGCCCTGCTCGTGCAGCTATTTCTACACCTCGTCGCCCTGCGCATCGTTCCCGATATCTATCACGTTGCCTTCATCCGCACCCTCTCCATCTGTGCGGTCGCTCTTGCATTAGCCTTTGCCGGAGTCCGCTTTCACCGGCCTGAGCTTACGCGCATCGCCTACGCCGCCGTCGTCTTTGTCGCCGCCAAGCTTATCTTCGAAGACCTGCGCCACGGCCATCTCGAGTTCATCGCCGCTTCCATCTTCCTCTTCGCCATCACCCTCATCGTGGTCCCCCGCCTCGCCCACATGGGACAAAAGAGCTAGAACTGGTTGCATAAATCTGGCTTTGAAAGGGCACGGCTTTAGCCGCTCCGTTTGAGGAAATTGCCTTGAAAGGGCACGGCTTTAGCCGTGCCGCTACAGAGCAAGGAATCGCGGGCTTTAGCCCCTGAGGGAACTGTCCCCACCGCCTAAAATGGCTATGAAATGGGTATGAAACAGCATTTGGAGACCCTTCACGGAAGGGATGCCAACTTCTCCCGCACATCCGGCGCGCTCTTGGAGTTCGGCGCCAGGCCGAGAAACTTCTCGTATGCGTCCTTTGCTTCCGCATTTTTCTTCAAATTGAAATATGCATCCCCAAGATTCAGATAAGCAACCGCACGCTTGGGATCGAGAGCAATGGCCTGAAGAAACCACTTCGCGGCCTCGTCGTACTGTCCCATGCGAAAAAACGCGAACCCCGCGTTGTTGGCAAACAGCGCACTGGCAGGTTGCAGCTTTGAAGCCTCGGCAAACTTCGCGGCGGATTCCGCATACTGCTTTTCCTTGTAAAGCCGCATGCCCTCATCGTTAGCCTTGGCAGCAGTTTCCGCCGGTGCATTGGCCGCAACCTTTTGGGCTCCATCCGATGCGGCCGCTGCCGCCGAACCTGGCTGCGGACTGGAAGCCGCAGGCTGGGCGCCCTGTTTCAATTGCGCCTGCGCGGTAGCCAGCTGTTTGCGGAGCTCTTCGTTCTTCTGTTCCTCTTCCCTCATCCGGCTGCGCAGCGTCTCCAGCTCCGCGTTCATTTTGATCGACGCATCGTCGAGTTGCGCAGAATCTCCATTCAGGAACTCGGTGTCGTGCTTCAGGCTGAAGATAAAGTCCCCGCCCTCCGTGCCGGGCAGGTTGCCGAACGTGGGCGTTTGATGCGACAGCGCAGACACAGCCGGCGCAACGTAAGCCGCAAGTTCCGTTGCTGTAATCACGCCGTCGCCATTCAAATCCGCGCGGCCATCCAGTCCCTGCAGCAGCGTCCACGTAAAGACGGAATGCCCATTAGGCCCATTGTCGGCAACCTGCTGGTCCGCCTCGCCGGCTGTAAACATCTGCCGTGCCTCGCGCCGCGAAATCTCGTTGAGGTAATTCTGTGTGGAGGGAAGATCGCCGCCGCCACGGGTCAGGGCCAGCCCGCTGTAGCATGAATCCATCACGAACAGCACGTGCTTGGCGGGAATCGCTTCCGAGATGTCCTGAAAATTCGTCATGGAAATAGCGGTGCCTTCGAAGTCCGTCAGGTCCGCGTCAACCGGGATGATGTAGCCAAGATCGCGCCCGGAGGCCAGCCTGCGCGTGGCGCCATGGCCAGCGAAAAAGACAAAGACGCGGTCCTCGTGCTGCACCATGGTGGGATCGGCAAGCTTGTCGCCCAACAGGGAGAGAATGGCCTGCCGCGTGGCCTGGCCATTCAGCAGCGTGAACACGTGATCCGGTTTGAAGTTGTACTTCTGAATCAGCGCGTCCTTCACCCCCTGGGCGTCATGGGCAGCATATTGCAGCTTCTGCCAGTTCACATAGTCGTCAATGCCGATGATTGCCGCCCAGCTGTCGTGATAAACCTGCGCAGCAGGCGGAGCGGCCACAACTTCCGCCTGATCGCCGCGCGTATCCGAAGGGCCGAAAGCTGCGCCATTCCACGAAACAAACTTGTACCCATCCGCCTGCAGTGTCTCGATGACAACCGGAAGCGCATCGAGGCCGACCTTGTGAATGTCATGAAATAGAATGATCCCGCGTTGCTGCTTCTCGACCTCCGTAATCACCCTCTGCGCAACGGAATTCGGCACCGGATCTGCCCAGTCCTCGGAATCGACATTCCAGATCACGGTCTTCATCTTGTCGGCCTGAATCTCGGTGAGAATGTTTGCGTTGGCAGCGCCGTAGGGCGGCCGGAAAAGAACCGGCGGCGCTTTCAGCACCTCGGTGAGAACCGTGCTTGTCAAGTCGATCTCCCTGGTGAGATCCGCTTGATCGAGCTTGGGAAGGACCGGATGTGTGTAGGTATGGTTGCCGATGGTTGAGCCTGACTCGAGAATCCGAGTGCTGGCTGCCGCCGTCGGGGCCAGGGTGACCACGTTTTTGTCGTTGGCCGATCCAACGTTCCTGCCGATCTCAAAGAACACCGCGTGCAGGCCATACTTCTTCAAAATCGCCAGCACCTGGTCTGTGTAACGTGGATGCGGGCCGTCGTCGAAGGTCAGGGCCACCGTCTTCGATGGAAGTTCCAAGCCTGAGATTTCGAGCTTGCTCCTGGCTGCCGCACCACCGCGCGACTCAGTTGGCGGAAGCTGGGATGCGGATTCCCTGAGGATCTGCTCGCGGTTGTATTTTGTCTTCAGGAAAGCAACGTAATCCGCCCACGCCTCGCGGTGAACGGCCATGCCGCGCGCCTGGAATCCGGAAAAAATCTGGGAAATCTCTTTTTGGTAAAGGGTCTGGATTTGTTCCATGGCGGTCGCATCGTCGCTGATGCGCTTGCGCAGTGCGGCGCTGGGAACTTCCTGTGCAGAAAGCTGCGCAAGGCCGTCCAGAACATCCCGGAAATCCAGTTTGTCCGCATCGCGAAAATCGACATTACTCTCTAGGCGATTCAAGAAAGTTGCGACCATTGACGAGTCTTGCCGGGCAGCATCGGCGCGAAGGCCCTGTTCCATTTCGTCCAGACGGTTGTGGTTCTTTTCGAAAAGAATCCAGGCCGCGGTGCGCACCCGCTCGCGGTTTCCCTCATCCAGAACCGCGGCGTCGTCCATGAGGACAATGATCTTGCGGTAAGCGGCGACGCTCTCATCCATGCCGGTGGCCAATTCGGCAGCGCTGCCAGAGGCTGAAGCGGAATGTTGCGGTGACGGCTGTTGCGGCGTGGCAGAGATCGTGCCGATCGAGAGACCGGCAATGGCGGCTAAAATCCGCAGACAATGTGCGCGCATGAAAGCACCATGAAATGACGGTTAAGTATGAGGTTACTCCAACGAGAGGCAGAGGCGCAGCCCGAGGCCGCCTCGACAAAAGAGAACGGTGGCAAACTGCGCCGTAAAACCGTGGCGAGCCATCGAACTCCCCCTAAATCAACCACTTCCTCCGCCAGATCCAGAGAATCACCCGGCTTTATGATGCAGTGATATTGCGCAACTTTATTGCCTTTCGTCCGGTAGCGCGTCAACTCACCAGTGCCTGTGCCGGCCACGCGCTTCATCGCTGGCGCAGCGCCGCTGGAGTATCCTTTTATTGAGAGGATTTCAACTTGTCGCCAACTCGAATCATGATCGGCCTGCTTGCGCTTTGCCTTACCGCCGGCTGCAAGGCACAGACTGCCCCGTCTTCTTCCGCCGCGGAAAACGTGCCCGCCGACGCTGCCCTCAACCGCCGCATCGAGGTGATGGTCCGCTCCCAGTACAACGTCCCGCCGGATTACTCCGTGACCATCGGCGCGCGCGGGCCCAGCAAAATCGACGGCTACGAATCTCTCCCCGTCACTCTGACTCGCGGCGCGAAGTCAACCATCATAGACTTTCTTCTCTCCAAGGACGGCAAATCCCTGGCCCGCCTGGAGACCTTCGACCTGGCCAAACCGCCCGGGCTCTCCATCGATATCGCTGGCCGCCCCATCCGCGGCAACCCCGCGGCCAAAGTGACATTCATCAGCTTCGATGACCTGGAATGCCCTTACTGCGCCCGCCTGCACCAGTCGCTCTTTCCCGATACGCTGGCCCGCTACAAGGATCAGGTCCGCTTCGTTTACAAGGACAACCCCCTCCCCGCCGACATGCACCCCTGGGCCATGCACGCCGCCGTCGACGCCAACTGCCTGGCCGCGCAAAGCGGAGACGTCTATTGGACCTACGTGGATTATCTGCACAACCATGGCGCTGAAGTCAGCGGTGCCGACCCCAACCTTCCCAAGAGCTTTCAGGCTTTGGATCGCATCGCCCGTCAGGAGGCAACTGTGGGCAAGCTCGATTCTGCCACGCTGGACGCCTGCCTCGCCAAGCAGGATGAAACTGCGGTGCAGGCATCGCTCAAGGAGGCCGAGGCTCTAAAGGTCGAAGGGGCGCCCGCTGTATTTGTGAATGGCGAGCGCTTTGACGGCGCCATCCCCGAAGACCAGGTCTGGCAGGTAATTGACCGTGCCTTGCGCGCCGCCGGAGAGCAACCTCCGCCACCCCCTGCGCCCGCTGCGTCCGCTCCTGCTGCACCCGCGCCCGCTGCACCCGGATCGGGTAAATAGGCCTGAGCGACAGGATTGCGGAAAAAGGGCCCCGAAAGTCGTCGCGCTGCGTGGTATCGCTTAGCCGGCGTAAAGATTTATGCTTGAATGCCGGGGCCCTCGTGGAATCTATAGGAGACATCAGGTTGCAAGTCGAATCGTGTTTTTTGGCCCGTAGACGGCCTGCCGCCTTCCTTCTTCTGAGCTGCGCGCTGCTGGCCGTGGCATCCGGCTGTCATCGCTCTCCGGCGCCGGATGTGGTGGCCACCGTGAACGGAAAGGATATTCTGCGCGCAGATCTTGAACGCCAATATCAGATCGTCAAAATCAGCCAGGGACCAGCCCCCGAAGACCCCTCCCCGGAGCAGGCCGACATTGCCCGCCTCACCATTCTCCGCGGCATGATCGACGATGAGATCCTGCAGCAAAGAGCCGTCAAGCTCAATGTCGTCGCCTCCGATGAAGATGTGAACGCCAAGATCACGGAGATGAAACTTCCCTACACCCAGGAGGAGTTTGACAAGCAACTGAAGCAGCGCAATGAAACCCTGGACGATTTGAAGCGTGAAGTGCGCCACCAGTTGACCGAGAGCAAGCTCATCAACAAGGAGATCGACTCCAAGATCAACATCACCGATGCCGAGATCACCAACTTTTACGCGCAGCACAAAGCGGACTTCAACTTCATTGAGCCGCGCTACAGCATTGCCCGCATCGTGGTTTCCAACGCTCCCTCGCCGCAGACCAACAACCTGCAAAACAACAAGGCCTCTGACGCGGCCGACGCAAAGAACAAAATCGTGGCGCTGCACAAGAAGCTCGAAAACGGCGAGGACTTCGGCGTCGTAGCCATGAATTTTTCAGAGGACAAGGACACCGCCTCGAACGGCGGCGAGATGGGCTTCGTGACCGAGTCGGCGCTGCACCAGAATGCCGCCCCGGACGTGTACGATGCCATCACCAAACTGAAGCCGGGGCAGTACACTGAAGTTCTTCCCCTGAATGGCGGCCCGATTCCGAGAAGCAAGCCGGTCGGCTACGCGATCTACAAGCTGATTTCCAGGGAAGCCGCGGGCCAGCGCACACTGACCGATGTGCGCGTGCAGGCAGCCATTCGCCAGAGCCTCCGCGAGGTTCACGCGCAACTGCTCAGGACCGCATACCAGGAAGTGCTGCGCGAAGACGCCAAGGTGCACAACTACCTCGCCGACCAGATCCTGAGGGAAGGCGCAAAGTAGAGCGTCTTCCGGCCAATGCATCTGGCAGCATCCAGGACCTCGTCGCTCCCCGGCTGAAGGTGCCCTCGCGCCGCATCCGAATCGGAAGCGGCGATAAACTTGCGACCCGCAGGAATAACTCTTCTCAGCCCGCACCCGTCTAAGCATAAGAGGCTCAGCCATGAAAGCTCGGCGTGGTCTTCTCCTTCTCGGCGTTCTCATCCTTTTCGACTGTTCTTCGAGCCTCCTTTTCTCGAAAGGCCGGAGTTCGACGGCCTCGCCGGCGCCGCCTCGCATTTCTTCAGCCCGGGAGAATTTGCGGAACTCCTACATCCAGTTGAGTGACCAGCGGGAATGTCAGCCTGGGAATTGTCCGGTGTACATCGCAGTCGAGTTTTTTTCGGTTTCTCAGAATGGCCACATGTATCCCGCGCGCATCTCGCAGCCTTCGGACTCAGACCCGGCGTCTGGTTCGAGCTTCCCGCCGCACCTGCTGGTTGTCTTTGCTCCGGGCGCGTCGCGGCCTAAAGACTCCTCGCTAATCAAGAGCCTCAAGAAGGTCTTTACACAGGGATGGCTGGTAAGCGTGAGCCGGTCCGATGGAAGCTTCACAGCCTACTGCGCGGCCACCACGCTGGGGCAGGCGCTGGCTGCAACAGCCGCCTCGACGCTCTCTGGCGAACACACCGAGTGGGCTACGCAACAAGCAGTAGCCAACTTGGAAGGATTTCCCGGACGCAAGGTTCTGCTGCTCGATGTGAAGGGCGATCACGGAAAGACCGTTCCTGAACCATTAAGCCTGGCCGCGATGGCGCGCCCACAGTCGTACATCGTCGATGGAGGCGCAGTGAAAATGGTCTACCGCGACGAATCCTGGGATGCGTATACGCGGGGGCCCTCGCCCTGGGGTGGCAGTTATTACCGCAAGCGCGAGCGCTTCGTCGACAAGGATGGGATTCATGAGGTCAAACTGTCCAGCGCGATTAAGGATATTCTCAAGGATGCCCGGCACAACCCACGAAATTGAATCCGAAGTCCCGGCCTCTCAAGCCGGGCCGGCCAGGTTGTGAAGCTCTTGCGTTGAGCGCTCCGGACTTATTGACCGCCAGGAGCCGATCCGCACAACACCGACAAGGCAATGCTCCGTGCCCTTGAGGCGCGCGCTCGCCAGTTTCCCAACTGCTCTAGCAAAACCAGGGACGATGTTTCCCCACGCCAAGGCTCTCAAGTCGACGCGACCAGCAGTGAGCGGCGACCTTCAACGAAGCCAATCAGGACACAGCATCCCTGGTTTTGCCGTAAGCAAGACGGGCCGAAGAGGCCCGCGATCCCACGAGCCAAACCACTTGCCTTCTGGCTTAGAGCATTTCTAATTTAACTATTTACATTTTGTGCGATAATATTCCTGCCGGCAGAGAGGAGGCAGGATGCAATCGTATTCGCAGGATTTGCGTGAGCGTGTGTTGTGGGCGCTGGATCGTGGCG
>JBKQNU010000083.1:0-74898 GCA_052145815.1 Occallatibacter sp. | reverse complement strand
CCGCCGAACAAGGTTCGCTGGGATCTGAAGTTGGCTTACGCTGAGATTGGCAACCCGGAGAAACACTGGTTCAGCCTGCGCGTGGGCCGGCAGCTCATCAACTACAACAACACCATCATCGCCAACTCCGAGTGGCGCAACCAGGCACGTTCCTACGATGCGGCGGTGTTGAACCTGAACGCGAAGCGCGAGCATCTGGGCATCTTCGCCGCCTCGGCCGTGGTACCGCAGGCCTATGGCGTGAGCCCACATCGGGAAGGCAATAACATCTACGGAGCCTACGGCCGCATCGATGATTTTCTTTCGCCGCACTCCAACCTTGAGCCGTTCTTCCTGTGGCGTGTGCAGCCTGCAGAAGTCGTGGAACCCGCCGCAGGCAAGGCCACCGGCAAAGAGAACGAAAAGGTTCTTGGTGTGCGATTAAAGGAGCAAGTCCATACGGCGTTCGATTACGGAGGCGAACTGATCTACGAAGGCGGCAAGGTCGGACCGCAAAGCATCAATGGCTGGGCGACGCAGGAAGGCGCGGCATACCAGTTCCTCAAAGTAGCGGCAAAGCCGCGCCTCTTTGCCCAATACGACTACGCCTCGGGCAACGGCAATCCGAAACAGAACAGTACGCACACCACCTTTGACACGATCTATCCGACAGCCCACGACCGCTTTGGCATCACCGACCTGTTCGGCTGGCAGAACATTGAGGCGATGCGCGCGGGCGCCACCATTGAGCCCCACCGCCGGCTCACCCTCACGGTGCAGGGGCTGGATTTTTGGGCGGCGTCGGCAGTGGACTCGATCTACAACACCTCGGGCGGCGCGATCGTGACCAACAAGACCGCACACGGCCGCCATGTGGGCGCAGAAGTCGATAGCTACTCCTGGTATGAACTCAATAGGCACTTCAACCTGGGCGGTGGCGTTGGCTACTTCGGCGGTGGCCAGTTCCTGACAAATGTGTCAACCAGCCACTCGTACACGACCTACTACGTTGCGCTGAACTTCAAAGATAACGGAAAGAAGTAGGCAGCGCCGGGTGCCCCATCCTTGCGATGTTCTTGTTCTTGTTCTTGTCGTGAGGGTGGGCCGCCACGACCCTCAAACTGCCGCCTTCAGATCCTTGCGGCCCCCTCCGCCAGTGTTTCAAGCACAAGTTCCAGCCCCAGTTCCCACGAAGGCATACGCACCCCAAACGTCTCCGCCAACTTCTCGCACGACAGCACCGAATTCGCAGGCCGCCTGGCCGGAACAGGGTACTCGCTCGTCGGAATCGGAGTCAGCCTGGGGCAAGCTGCCTGCCTGCTCAAGAACTCTTTGGCAAATCCAAACCACGTGGTGGTTCCGGAATTGGTCAGGTGATAGACGCCGCTGCGTCCCGCCAGCCCACCTCCGCGCGGCGAAAGCACCTGCGCCAGAATATTCGCCGTTGCCTGCGCAATGCATTCACTTGTCGTAGGGCTGCCCGTCTGGTCATCCACAATGCGTAGCTCCGGCCGCTCCTTGGCCAGGCGCAGCATGGTTAGCAGAAAGTTTGCGCCGCGCGCCCCGTAGACCCAACTGGTGCGCAGGATCAGATACTCGCAACCCGCCGCTGCAATCGCCTCATCTCCGGCCAGCTTCGTTTGCCCATAAACATTCAAGGGACAAGGCGCGTCCGTCTCCACCCAGGCGCCCAGCTTCGATCCGTCATAGACGTAGTCCGTGGAGTAATGGACCATCAGCACGCCCATCCGCGTGGCTTCCTCAGCGATCACGCCCGGCCCGGTTGCATTGAGCGCCCACGCGGGTTCCGGCGTGGCTTCAGCCTTGTCGACTGCCGTGTACGCCGCTGCATTCACAATCACCGTAGGCTGCGCGGCGCGGATTGCCTCGCGAATAGTATCCGGTTTAGAAAAATCGACATCGGGGAAATCAACGCTTGAAACCTGGCCCAGACAAGTCAATTTATGCCGCAGTTCCCAGCCCACCTGGCCTACGCGGCCAAAAATCAATATCTTAGGAATCTTCATAGGTCAAACTCTATCCAGATTGCCTCTCGTGGCGCAAGCGACGCGATGCAACTGGAATGCCGTAATTTCGCCCTGAACGAGCTACTGCCCGCGTGGTTCTCCGCTGGGAAGAAATGCCACTCCGGAGATGGCATCCCCCGAAGCCAGCACGTCCCGCAGCCTCTCCGGATTGGCTCCGCTTCGACCAACCGCAGCCGCAAGCATGTGCAAAGCTGCGGCTGGGGTCGCGTCCGGCTGCAGCCGGAAGATCCAGGGAACATTGTTCGATGTCAGCGACCTGTCATTGCTCAAGGCCACCACGGGAACGAAGCTCTTCAGCGCCAGTTGCTCCGCCAGGTGGCTCGCGTTGCGATCCAGCGCCACAATCGCCAGCGCATGCTCGTCCATCACCGCGTGAACCAATGCGGTGGAAGCCGTGCCCCAGTTCTGATCGCTCTCCACGGGCAGCAGTTTCCAGGACCGGCCCTTCGCTGCTCCGGAAGCCAGTTCCGCCAGCACCTGCGGCGAAGCAGCAACCTCCTCAGCCTTCGGCCCAAAAAGAACCACGTTCATCGGCCCTGCAGGCACATCAGCCTGACGTGGCCCGGCAAAGTCCACCCCATCCTCCCCGACGCGGGCATAGGGACCCACAGCCTCCACGCCCCCGCTGACCCGCTGACTTGCTAACTCGCCGCCTCGCTGACTCGCTGACTCGCTGACCCGCTGACTTGCTGACTCGCTGACTGGCTGTTTCTCCATGGTCGCCACACGGTAAGAAATAGCCCGGTTGTGTACCGTGCCCAGATACATTGGCTGCACATTCTTCTGATTTGGATCGAAGACCATGTGCCCCGTCACCCCGTCATATTGCTCAATATCCGCCAGCGCATCGTGAATCCGCGCCCGATTCAGGCCCGCCTTGCAGATCGAATCCAGCAGCATGTTCATCGCGTCGTAGGCCAGCGAGGCGAACTGCTCCGGCTTCTCGTGGAATCGACCCTCATAGCGGCGATTGAAGTCCATCCAGTGCTGGTCCTGACGCGTGGGATCGTAAGGATACACAGCCTCGAATCCCTCCGCCGCATCGCCCGCCTCTTTCAGCAGGTTGTCGCCCAGCGTGCGATGCGCGCCAAAGACACGCTGCTTCATCCCCGCCGCGCGCATTTGCTTCAGGATCCTTGCCGCGTCCGGTTCATCGGCCCACAGCACCACCGCATCCGCACGCGAGCTCTGGATGATCTTCAGTTCCCGCGCGAAATCCGAGTCTCCGGGAAAGAAGATCTGCTCCATCACCACCGGGTGGCCGAGGCGGCGCGAAACATCGATGAACTTGCTCACGCCGAATCGCCCGTAACGGTTGTTGACCCTGAGCAATGCCACGCGCTTCAGGCCAAGTTCCGTGTAGATGCGGCGGGCCAGCGTAAGGCACTGCACGCGGTCATCCTGCAGATCGGTAAAGTACCACGGGATATACGTCTCGGGAATGGTGGGATCGGTCGAGGCCGAGTTGACAATCGGAATCTCCGCGCGCAGTGCGACCCGCAGCGCAATGTGCGTGGATTCGGAGCTGATTGACCCGAAGATCGCCCAGTCCTGGTCGTCGTAAACCATCTTCACCGCTTCGTTCGAAGCCGAGCCCCAGATGGTCGGGGCCGTGGGGCGGTCTTGGCCGTAAACCGCACCTGCCTGCCAGTTGTCGTAGTCGTTGTGCTCCATCAGCTTGAAAGGCTTGCCGCCGTAGCCTCCGCGCGCGTTGGCCTCTTCGACGGCCAGTTGCGCGCCATGCAACATGCGCAATCCAAACACCGTGTCTGGAGTGTGCTCGATCGGCCCAAAAAATCCAATGCGCACTTCGCTCAGATTCTTCGGGGCTGCAACATCGCGCGCCGCACCGGAGTAAAGATTGGGATGGGTATAGTTCAGATCGTACGGCGCGGCGAACTTCGCATAGGGGCTCATGTCGGCTGGTTCGCCCGCGTAGGGCGTAACCTCGCGATCCTTCGGCGGCCCTGGTGGGTGAGCGCCACACTCGCAGGTGCCTGCGCTCTGCGCCCCACCACTCACCGCGAAACTCGCGAAAGCTGCAAACGCCGCAAACGTCAACCATCCCGTACGCATTGCCACTACCTCTTGTTCTCTGCTCCCTTGTCGGTCCGGAACATCGCGATGGCTTCGATCTCAATCAGCAACTCAGGCCGGCACAGGTGCGCCTGGATTCCCGTCGACGCCGGCAGAGGATCGAGCCCCTGCTCCTTGAAGAATGCCGTGCGCCCCGCGTTGAACACGTCATAGTCGCGATCGATGTCGCGCAGGTAGCAACTGGTGCGCACAATGTCGTGCCAGGTTGCGCCTTCGCTCTCCAGCAGTCCCGTAATGTTGTCGAATGTCCGCCGAAGTTGCGCGGGAAAATCGCCAATGTGCACGCTCTTGCCTTGCTCATCAATAGATGCGGTTCCCGAAATCAGCAAAATGCAGACTCCGCCGATGTCAATCCTCATGCCCCGTGAAAATGAGCTTGGCTTGGCATAGGCATAGGCCTCATTGAGCACGCCGTGATTGGTCATGGAGCGCTTTTCAATTGGTGCGTGCGCAATGGCTTCCAAAATATCTGCGAATGCGTTCATGTTTTTTTGTTTCTCCTTATTGTTTTTGTCGAATCCCATGGCTTAGCCCCTTGGCGGTCGCAACCCAAATGTCGTCCCCGTCGAAGTCGATTCCAAGTACATAGTTGTGCGCGGGCGCGGTCGTTACTGGTATAGACGTTAGGTTGCCGTCCGCGTCACGCACAGTCATCTCCGGCTTGCCGTCTTTCAACGAAGGCCGATAAACAGCCCAGTTCACGCCATCGTAGTATGCCAGCCCCTTGTCCGTGCAGAACCATGCCCGCGTGACGTCCACGCCCTTGACGAAATTGATAAAGTTCGAAGGAAGCCCGCTGTCTTTGGTGAGAAAGTTGTGCCAGTAGCGCCCGTCATACCGGCTCGCTCCAAAGTACGTGGCCGCCCAAAGAATATTGTCTACATAACTAACCGATGTGACAATCTCGTGGATCAGGCCCTGATCCTTAAACAGCACTATCTCGTTTTCACCGTCCGGGTCGTCGTACTTGTCCCAGCGCCCCGTCTTCTGATCATATTCGAGCACCCCGCTGCCCCAGACGCCGTAGTAGACCTTGGTCGGCGTAGCGGAGACCGCGTAGGTCCATATCTCCACCATGGGCGTGTTGCGCTCGTTGTAAAGCGACCACTGGTTGGTATGCAGGTCAAGCCGGCACCCGCCCGCGGCCGTCGCCACCCACACATTTTCACCCTCCACGCTTACGCCGTAGACCACGTCGTTGCTCAACCCTGAATTCAACTGCGTGAAGGTGTCAATGCGTCCGCCCGAGATGCGGCTCAACCCGCCCATGGTCCCGGCCCATACATCTCCGGTGCGCTTGTCCAGCGCCAGCGAAAGCACCGCCCGATGCGCCAAACCATCGCTGGTTGAATAAGTCTTCCACACATGATTCTCATAGAGTGCCAGGCCATCGTCCGTGCCCGCCCACACCCGATCGCCATCGACCAGCACCGCGAACACATGATCGTTGGGCAGCCCGTTTGCCGTGGTGAAATTCTCAAAGCGAAAGCGCGGTAATTGCGGCGCCGCAGCCAAAGCATGCGTGGTCAACGCGACCGCAAACAGCACCAACATACCCCGTGCGCCCCACCGCTGTCGGGTGCCCCACCCTCGCAATCCGCCGTGGCGAATATTTGTCGCTAGTGTCCTGTCTCCAATGTTCATATCAAAAAAAGACCTGTCATCCTGAGCGAAGCGTACTTCAGCGGAGCCGAAGGATCTGCGTTTCGGGAAGCTCGCGGCAAAACAGTTAGCGGCAAACAAGTACCACGAACTTCTGAGGCACCACACTAGCGTGGGAAACCACGTACCCAACCCCGCATTGTTCATGAGTCCCATATTCGCCACGGCCCTCATCATCGCGTCCTCAAATACTCGATCAGATCGTTGAGTTCATCCTTGGTCAGGTCATTCGTCCGCCCGTGCTTGTCGGTCGGGTTGTAGACCGTCCATATCTCTTCCAGCGACCGCGCCGATCCGTCGTGCAAATACGGCGCCGTCAGCGCGATGTTGGTCAACGGCGCAGACTTCAAAAGTCCGGCGTTGTCATTTGCTTTGTGCGTCCCCACATCGAACAGTTTCTGGTTCGTTCCCTTGGGTCCGCTGTGGCAAAACGAACAGCGGTTGTTTTCTGGAATCGGATTCTTGAATTTGTCCACGGCACGGTCGAAGATCGCCTTGCCCCGCTCCTGCGCCGGAGTCAGTTCGTTTCCCGGCAGCTTCCAGCGGTTGGGCCGCGGCTCAAGGCTGCGAACGTAGACCGCCAGATCCGCAAGCGTCAGATCGTCGTAGTTCTCAGAGCGCCAAAAGTATTTCTCTGTTCGCGGCCCGCATTCAGTGGGTATGTTGGGATTTCCGCCGTTCCACTTGTAAGGCGCGGTGTCCTTGATTCCCTCGACCAGTTTGTTGTCCACGATGTTGCGCCCAAATCCATCCGGCTCCAGGTTCCACTGAAGGCCGTCAAACGTCGAGTCGATGTGGCAATTCGCGCAGCCAATCTGTCCCTGAAACGAATAGCGAGCCGTATAAAACGTCTGTTCTCCGTGCCGCAAGGGAGAAATTTTCTTCGGCCCATTCAGCTTGATGGTCGCCGTCGCCTTGTTGGTTCGCGTATCGATTACGCTGATCGTATCGTCAAGCCGGTTGGCCACAAACAGCCTGCGCCCGTCGCGCGTCAGCGTCAGCCCGCGCGGATTCAGCCCAACCGCAATGCGCGTCACAACATAATTCGCGCTCGCCGAAAGATCCTGAACAAATCCCGCGGGGTGTGCATGGATGTAGGCGAGCAGGCGCTGCACATCGATCACCGTCACCAGTTCCGACCCACCGCTACTCACATAAATCCGCGACTTGTCCGGCGCAATGGCCACGCCGAACGGCTGCGACGCGTAGCGCTCCAACTCATCCAGCGGCACTTCAACCGTCTTGCCCACGTCCGCGCCAAACACCGTGATCGTGTCTTCGAAAGCTCCGCCGTGTTCCAGATGCGCAAGCGTGACAAGATTCTTGGGGTGATACTCGGCCACCACGCCCAGGCGGCCATCCGCCGAGAGCGCCGCATGAAACACGCCGGCAACCGCGTGCAGCGGCATGCGATCGACCACCACCGCGCGCGCCGCATCGATCACCGTGATCTCCGACTCCGGAGCTGTGCGATTTTCCGGACCGGCCCGCAGCCGCGACGGATTGGGATACACATGCGTCGCATAGATTCGGCTTCCATCCGGCGAAAGCGCCAGATAACTCGCTCCGCGCCCCGCCAGCAACCGCTTCTCCTCCGCGCCCGTCTCCGCATCCAGCACTGCAACATCGTTCGAGATCCGGTTGGCGACAAACAGTCTTTTGCCCTGTCGATCCTCCACAACGCTCGAAGGCTCCGCACCTACCGGCCAGGTCGCCACAATCGATAGCGTGCTCGTGTCGATCACCGAGAGCGTATCGTCCCATGAGTTAGTTACAAACAGCCGCCGTCCATCCGCCGAAAGCGAGAATCCGCGCGGCACACGCCCCACCCCGATCTTCTTGATCACCGCGTAGCTGTTCGCATCCAGCACGCGAATTTCTTCGCTCTCCTGGCACAGGACATAGAGCCGCGACCCATCGGGCGAGAGCATAACTTCCAGCGGCGATGCATAACTCACGCTCTCGGCCGCCTGCATTCCTTCATCCGCTTGAACCGCACCACCGTTCAGCGCCGCAATCCCAAACAAAGCACTTCCCAGCAGCGTTAAAGTAGCTACGCCCCGAATCCCAATTCCGCATTCGCAACAAAGGTTTCGTGCCCCATCCTTTTCGCGCACTCTGCGAAAAGGGTGGGAAACCACGAACCTCGCAGTTCGCGTCGGAGTGGTTTGACGGACGCTCACTTAGGCTCCTCCACCGTCAGCACACGATCCACGCTCAGCTTCTCCAGCGTCTGTTCGCGCCCGCTCGGCCAGTGCACAAGCAACTTGTCGATCGTCGCCGCCGCGCCCAGCCCGAAGTGCAGCCGCCCATCGTCCTGCGAAAGATAGCCGGAGCCGGCCACTCGCTCTGCCGTCCATCTCTTGCCCGCCGCGAGCACCTCGACCTTGGCGCCAATGCCATCGCGGTTGCTCTTCGTTCCCCTCAGCTTCACCTCGAGCCAGTGTCCCGTGTTGGTCGATACATTGCGCACCAGCGTCCCACGCGCGCCCAGGTTCACAACAAACGCGTCTACCTTGCCGTTGTTTTCATAATCCGCAAAGCATGCCCCGCGCGCCGTGGTGCGCTCGCTCAGCACCGGACCTGCTTCACGTGAGACATCGGCAAACTTGCCGTTTCCGATTCCGCGAAACAGCGTGTGCTCCTGCGGGATCAAATGAATCAGCCCGCCATGGAAGATCAAAATATCCAGAAGGCCATCGTTAACGAAGTCGTAAATCCCCGTGCCCCAGCTCACGTATTGCGCGTTCACCTGCGACACGCCCGTCTCCGCGCCGATGTCTTCAAAGCTCAACTTGCCGGTGTTACGCAGCAGCCGGTTGTAGTGGCCATCCGTCACCCACAGGTCCAGAACGCCGCGCCCTTCGAGATCCGCAAACACCGGCCCCATCGATGAAGTCGATTCGCCGTTCTGCCCGAACGCCGTTCCCGAATCGTTCCCGATCTCTTCGAACGTTCCATCGTGCTTGTTATGAAAAAGGAAGTTTTCAGTGCGATCGTTGGCAACGTAAATATCGTCCCAGCCGTCGTTGTCGAAGTCAGCCGCCGTCACGCCCATGGTGCGACCGACGTATGCGCCGATCCCGGACTTTTCCGTCACATCGGTGAATGTGCCGTCACAGTTGTTGTGGAACAGCTTGTTTGTCTCGCCTTCGTAATCCAGCGGCCCCGGATAGTTATTCGGCGCATAAAAGGCGCGATATTTGGGATCGAACTTCACATAGCGGCCGACAAACAAGTCCACGCAGCCATCCTTGTCGTAGTCCAGCCAGGTCGAGCTGATCGCCCAGCCATCGACTTTGATCCCCGCCTTCTCCGTCACATCGGTGAAGTGCCCGTTACCGTCGTTGTGATAGAGGACCACCTTGCCGTAGCCGGTCACCAGCAAGTCTTCATTGCCGTCGTTGTCGTAGTCGGCCGCTGTGACGGCGACCGAATACATATCGGGGTTCAAGCCGGCCTTCTCCGTTACATCGGTAAACTTCCCGTTGCCATCGTTGCGATAAAGATGGTTGTGCGGTGGCGTTGCCGGCTTCTCCTTGAGCGGATACGGGTGCATGGAGTCATCCAGCGGCCGTCCGTTCACCACATAGAGCGAAGGCAGGCCGGAGTTGTTGTAGTCGAACCACACGCAACCCGCGCCTGTCCCCTCAAGCAACGAACCCAATTGCCGCGATCCAAAGCTATGCGTGAAGTTGATGCCGGCCTTGTCGCTAGCGTCCTCGAATTGAATCGCCGCCGGCGGCAGGGACGCCAACTGCGGTGTCTCAGCCACCTGCGGTGCGGCAGACGCCGCTTGCACAGCCACCTGCGGTGGGGCAGACGCTGCTCGCGCAGCAGGAGTCTGTGCACTGCCTTGCGCTGCAGTTAGAGAGAATGCGCCGAATAAAATAAGAAAGCGAGTCATCATTTCAGTTGCCCCCACGCGCGCCAGGGGTCGTCAGAGCCACTGAAGTTACGCCGGTCAAATCCACTGGAGTTGTGGTGCGCAACAAGACTGCCGGCACGCGATTCTCGGGCGACCGCTCCGGGCCGGTATGGCAACCCACGCAGTAGCGCTGCTCGCCGCCACGAATCCAGAACCATCCATGCTCCTGGCGTACCACGGCGCCCTTTGCGTCGAGCAGTGCAAAGCGAATCGGCTTATCCGCCGGGGTCCGCACATAAAACGATCCATCCTTCTCAACCGGTGCCGTGCCGATTGTTACCGCATGACCCTCGGAGTCCATCGACTCCAACCGCACTTGCGCCGGCGCAACGTGCAAATCGCCTTCGCGTGACTGGCGCGCATCCAGCGCGACCATGTTTGCATAGCTCCAATCGTGCAGGCCAGACGGATGCCGCTTGGGCCGGGCCCGCGGCGCTACCACCAAAGGCTCAAGCAGGTCTTCTCCACCAACCGCCAGCACCGTCTTCAGCACAGGCGACCCCGGCTCCCACAGCTTTAACGCATAATGCGCTCCGGCCCCGGTCCGCGCGCTCATCAGCCACGCGCCGGAAGCTGTCTCAGCAATCGCTCCGGCATACTCCGCGTGCGGTGCGGCAACCGGCGCCTCGTGCGCCAGCGCCGAAGTAAACCTGGCCAGAGCGTTCCCGTGCGTGAACACTACGTCACCTGACGCGAATTGCTTCCCGCCCCATCGCGCTCGTCCATGATCGCATCGATACGACTCAACCCCCGACCCATCGGAGTAAACCAGGTACAGCTCCGGCGTCGACCCTGAGCCCAGCGGGAATCCTGCCTCAAACAGAATGCGCCCATCCTTCAGTACGTCGGTGGGAATCGTGTTCGCGGGCAGATAGCTCAGCAGGAGCAGCGATGCGCCGGCCTGCGAATCGATTGGCGCGAGAGCGTTGGAGGCATCTTTCCCCGCTGCTTCCAGGCGAAATCCGAGCGGGGTATGTCGCGCATACACCAGCCGCCCTGCGGGCAGATAGAACGGCCGGATCGCATCGCCCTCGCCGGCGATCAGCTTGCGCACCGATCGGTCTTCGAGCGTCAGTTCCCAAATCTGCCATGGATCGCGCTGCGTCTGCTTGCCCGCGAACAGAACCCTCTGGCCATCGAAAGAAACGTTCGCGTCCGCCGCAGCCCAGAATCCCGCCACCAACGGCTCGGCCTTGCCTGCATGGATGAGCAGCAATTGCGCACCGTGGGGAAACCGCTCTCCGCCTTTCAGCGCAGCCAGCGGAATGTAAGCCGGTGCTGCCGTCACAATGATGTCCGCATCGATCGCACTCTGTGACTCATTCGGCCCGAACGCGCAAACAAGCATCAGCAGTACCAGCACGGCGATGATCGCTTGCACCCTGGCCCGAGACCTCATCCGACGGCCTCCATAGGCTGTACGCCGCTGTTCTCGCGCCGCTCCAACTCCAGCGCGCGTACCTCCAGCCACGGTTCGAGCCCGTCCATCATGTCGTCGAATCCTGCAAAGTCGAGCGACTGTTCGCCATCGCTCCAAGCCTTCTCCGGATTCGGATGCACCTCAACCAGCAATCCATCCGCGCCCGATGCAACCGCAATGCGCGCCAGCGCCGGCACCAGTTCGCGATGCCCCGCCGCGTGGCTCGGATCGGCAATCACCGGCAGATGCGAAATCTGCTTGAGCAGCGCAATTGCGGCTATGTCGAACGTGTTCCGCGTTGCTGTTTCAAACGTGCGAATGCCGCGCTCGCACAAAATCACACTGGGGTTTCCGCAGTCCAGAATCAATTGCGCCGACCGCAGCCAGTCTGCAATGGTCGCCACCATTCCGCGCTTCAGCAGAATCGGGCGACCGCTGCGCGCGGCTGCCTCCAGCAGCGAGAAGTTCTCCATGTTCCGCGTGCCGATCTGCAGAATGTCAGCATAATCGGCCACCATGGGAACATCGGCCTCGCTCATGACTTCCGTCACGATGGCCAGGCCGCTCTCTTCGCGCGCCCGCGCCAGCATCTTCAACCCCTCCAGCCCGTGGCCTTGAAACGCGTAAGGCGAACTGCGCGGCTTGAATGCGCCGCCGCGGAGAATGCGCGCACCACCTCGCCGCACATGATTGGCAGTGGCCATTAACTGGAACTCGGTTTCCACCGAGCAGGGCCCCGCCATGGTGATGAATTCGGGGCCGCCGATCTGAATATCCAGCACGGGAACAATCGTCTGCTCGCGCCGTGCGCTCTTCAGAACATCGGGAGAATCGGTAAATCGTTCGTGCCAGGTTTCGCGCACCCTGTGCGCTCCGTTTCTGGGGAAGCGGAAGCGTTAGAGTACCGCGATCGACCGCGAACCCGCCTCCATCCAATGGTTGAGGCGCGCAGGACGTTCGCATCGCACCTGTTCGTTTGGTTCTATTTGCGCGATGAACACTTGTCTGTGACGGATGAACTTGACTTATGCGTTTTTTGAGATTTCAACGCCATCGCCGGGCGCCCCGGTGCCCCATCGGGGTACCGGGGCACCCTCTGGGTCGGGGCCGCGCGCTCTTGTCTTTGTGCCAAGGGTGGGAATCAAGACCGCGGGCCAGCATCACCCCAGCGCCATCGCCGGCGGCCGATACCCGAACGCAGCATCTACGATGGCCGCGATGCCCAACGCCGTCTCGTCTTCATAAGGCCGCGCAACAATCTGCACCCCGATCGGCAACCCCTCCGGCGACCTGCCCACTGGGACTACCGCCGCCGGCGCAGCCTGCGCGTTGAACCACTGCGTGTGCCGCCATGCATCCAGATACTCCACCGTCCGCCCCTCGATATTCCAAGACCGCTCACCATGCCGGAAGGCAGGAATACTGGCCACCGGGCACAGCAGCACGGGATATTTGCGCATCTCCTCGAGCGTTTTCGCCCGCAGCAGGTCCAATTCCGCCCACGCATTCAACAACTGGTTCGCTGTAAGTGGCTCAGCTCCGGCGGCGATTCCCAAAAACTCATTGAAGATGGGGCTCAACTCATGCTCCCGGCCGCGAATTTCCGGCGCGTAGAACATGGCCCCGCACTGCACAAAGAACTTCCACCACAACTTGCGCAATAGTTCCAGCGTGGACAGCCTGAAAGGTTCAACGCGAAATCCCGCCTCGCGCAGTGCAGCCGCAGCACCTTGAACGGAGGCGCGTGTTTCCGGCGTCACGGGAACAAGTTCGTCGTCTTCGAAGAAGCCAATCCGGTTTGATCGCAACTCGCCAGGGCCAGGTTCGCGCAGCGCCACCGGTGCGCTCGCCGGATCAGTTGGATCGTGCCCGCTCAGCATGCGAAACAGGAGCGTCACATCGGCGATGGTCCGCGCCATGAGCCCGATCGCACCAAGAATTTGAAATGGCCCCACGCACGGCGGCAAATGCCCGCGCCCCGGAATGCGTCCGGGAGTAGGTTTGAGCGAACAGATGCCCGTGAAATGCGCCGGTACGCGTACTGAGCCGCCGCTGTCGCTGCCCAGGCCCGCAGCAGACATGCCCGCCGCAATCGCGGCTGACTCACCGCCGCTCGACCCTCCAGGCGTCCGCTCCAGGTCCCACGGATTCCGCGTCTGCCCATGCAGCAGATTGTCCGTCTCGTACGCCATCAGAAATTCAGGGCAATTGGTTGTCCCCAGAATCAAGGCGCCCGCCGCACGCAACCGCGCAACAGCCAACGCGTCGTGAGCGGGAATTTCACCCTTGTGTAGCAGGCTGCCAATCTCGCACTTCAGTCCGCGTGTGGCGATTGAAGACTTCACCGTCACCGGCAATCCGAACAACGGCCTGCGCTCACGATGGCCGCGCCACGCGTCGTGCATCCGCGCCCGCATGCGCACCTGCTCCGCGTCAAAGTCCACCAGCGCATTCAGCTTCGGATTCAGCCGCTCAATCTGCCGGATGTGCGCTTCCGCCAACTCCGCGGCAGAGATCGCACCCGACTTCAGCAGCTCCAGTTGCCGCACCGCCGATTCCAGGACAACGTTGCTCATGGACACTCCCCAAAGCTGTCATTCTGGGAGGCCCACTTGGTACTGCTACCTTGGCCTTCTATTCGTAGACTGTCATCCTGATCGCAGGCCGCACCAGCGACCGTAGTAGAAGGACCTGCGGCTGCTATACGTTCTTTCCTCACCACAGACCCTGTCATCCTGAGCGAAGCGCACTTCAGCGGAGCCGAAGGACCTGCTTTTGCATTTTCGTTCTCGTTTCTCCGCCTCAATGCCGCACGCCCTGACCACGCGCGCTTGCATCCCCCGGGGCAAAATCTTCTAACGGCGTCGAATGCATCAGCCGATAATCAAACCGGTACGATCGCACCGGCTCACCCGAATCCCAGCGATCGTTCCAGTTCAACTGGTACTCCAACCCCTGCGCATCATCCGGGAATTTCTCGCTCTGCGGATATGGGTACGTACTCATCTTGTGGAACGGCAGTTGCGCCACCGTAAAGGGTGACGCATCCCACCAGTCCATGTCCTTCACGTAGCCGTTGGCGTAGAAGAAGTAATCGCGCTTCCAGTGCGCCGGCAACGCGGGCAGCTTGCTCACATCGAACTCCGCCGCAATCTCCTCGCCGCTGCCGAAGATTGCATAGCGATCGTCAATGCCTTTCAGCAATGCCGTCACATCGCCCATGCGCGTGTAATTGCCCCGCTGATGCTGAAATGGTCCCGTCAGACTCACGCGGTCATAGTCGTAATCCAGATCGCCGGGGCTCGCCCCCTCAATCTGTTTCGGATAGCCGCGGAAATCGAGCGTGGCCAGCGCCATCGGCACTTCCGTCGCATGCGCCTCCGCTTCGGCGTTGTTGTCAATCAGCACCTGGTCCCAATAAATCTCCAGGTTCGTCATCAGGCGAATCTTCCGCGCGCCTGCGGGGAGCTTGCCCGTGAGGTCGACAACAATGGTTCGCTCCAGGCCAGCCGGAAAACCAACGTCGTCCGCAATCCGTTTCCAGCTTCCATCCTGCAACTGCGCTTCCGCATAGGGCGAGATCGGCTTCACACCCGCCTGCCAGGCCGCGTAAAGCGATGTCGCGCTGAAGTAGTTGACGTAGCCCGTCATGAGCAGCTTCAGCGGCTCCTGAGTGTCCACATCGCCAAGGTCGAGCGTGAGCGAATGGAGATTCGCAAAGCCGTCATAGGGCGCAGCCTTGAACCCGCTGGCGAAGGTATGATCGCGCCGGCTTACCGCATCCAGCACCTCGCGCCCCTCGCCGTCCCATGCGCCCAGCGGCAGCCGCGCCGCTGCTGATGCCACCACGCGGCCCGACGCAAACGGCGGATCGTCGAGGAACCGCTCATCGGGATTGACTTCGACATTGTCCGGATGATCCACCGCAACCAGCCGCAACTGGTCAATGTAATTCACTTCCTCCATCGGCTCCATGAAGCGCATGCTGAGCTTCCCGTCCACCGGCTCGACCGCTGCGCCATCCACCTTGATCCATTCACCGGGATTGGGAATGTTGCGCCGCTCCGGAGTGAACCAGTGGCCTACAACACCGGCTCCAATCACATCGGTCACCAGCCTGTACTTATGCCCGTCCCATGCGAACAATACCGGGCACGAACTGCCACGACGGTCCGCTTCTTTCATTGCAATTACAGCGCGCCCGTCCTTCAATTTGGGCAAGTCGATCTCGTCCTGCAGCACGCCCGTCGGCCACAGAATACGCAGCAGGTCAATGCCCTCCGCATCGCCCAGCCCGACAAGAATTTGCGGCGGCGCCTGCGTCTGGTATCCCGATGCACCGGCAAGCTCCCACTTCTGCCAGTGGCCGTTGGCAAACGCCTCAACTTTCACGCCCAAAGCTGTCTTGTTATCCGCGTAGCCACTCAGATCGAGGCGCACGAAATGGTTCTTGTTCGCGCCCATATTACGGAGAAGCACCGGAGGCGCATTCAACTGCGTCACAATCAAATCCGTCGCGCCGTCGCCGTCCACATCGGCGGCAATCAGCCCGCGCGGCTCATTGAGCATCACGGCGTCCAACCCGAGCGCGTGGCTTACGTCTTCAAACGTCCCGTCTCCGCGGTTGCGAAACACACGCACCTCTGCGCCTGTCCTGGTCTCCACAATTGCTGCCAGGTCGATCCATCCATCGTTATCGATATCGATCGCGGTCACGCCCCACCCGCGTATAGCGTCCTTAAGGGGGAGTTCCACCGGCTCAAAGCGACGGCCAATGTGCTCCGGGCCCTCAACGTTACGCCACAGTGTCAACCCCGGCGCGCCGGAGTGCGTGACAGCGATATCCATCCAGCCGTCCTTGTTGTAATCGAGCACCGCGATGCCCACCGTGGACGGCAGTTTTTTGTTTTCATAAAGCCCCTGCGTCGGATACTTCCCTTCGCGCGGGTTGATATAAATCAATGGCGCAGGACCATCGCCGGTTACTGCAATATCCACGGCCCGATCGTTGTTGAAGTCCGTGAGGATCGCGGCGCTGGTCTTCCCGCTTCCACCCAGCCCCGTGGGCTCGGTCCACTCCGTAAATGTCTTGTTCCCGTTGTTGCGCCACAGTACATTCGGCGCATAGCCGTCCTTGAGCGGAGACCCCGTCAAGAACAGATCGAGATCCCCATCGTGGTCGTAATCGATAAACGTAATTCCCGAAGGCCGATTGCGCGCCGCGAGGCCCGCTTCGGCAGTTACATCCTGAAACTTGCCCTTGCCGAGATTCCTGAATAGCAGCACCTGATCGTCGAGCGCCACCGCCATGTCGTTCAGCCCATCGCCGTCGTAATCTCCCACCGCGCAAGCAACCGCGTGTCCTTGCGCCTTGAGTCCAGCGGCCTGCGCATCCCAGTCCTCAAAGCTCCCATCGCCCATTGCATGCAACACGCGAATTGCCTGCGGCCCGGCCTGCATCAGCACAAGGTCCATCTGGCCCGAGCCGCTCGCGTCCATCATGCAGGCCCCGCCCGTCGTCGCCCAATCCGCGCGTGCCCCATCCTTGCCGCGTACTTGATCTTGCGGCAAGGGTGGGATACCACCAACCATTGACCGCGCTACCAGCTTCACCGGAATCATCGCCTTGATCGCCGCCTCCGGCTCTTCGACCGGCGTCACCGTCGAGTAGCGTCCCTGCTCGCCGTAAGCCAATCCAATCGGCGCGCCAATCTTGGTATCCGTCAGATGCTTGAACCGCTTGAAGTGCTCCTTCGCATCCGGCGTGTTGCCTGACCGCTGCAAAGCCCGCGCCAGTTGAAACTCAGAGGAAGCATGGTTCGGATCGATCTTCAGCGCTTCCTGAAAAATCGCGATGGCCTTGTCGAACTCCTTCAACTCCGCGTAGCACACGCCCTCAAAATAGTAGGAATCTGTGTCGCGTGGATCCAGTTTCACAGCTTGCTGAAAGCTCTTGAGAGCCTCCTCAAGTTCGTTGCCCGCATGCTGCGCCAGTCCCAGGTTGTACCATCCTTGGGCGCTGTTGGGGTCGAGGTCGAGGGCAGCCCGAAGGGCCTTCTTGGCCTCGTCCAGCTTTTGAAGCGTCATTAGCGCAATGCCCTCATTGATGGCCGCCTGCTCCAGTTTGGGATCCTTCTTCATCGCCTCGGCAAAGGTATCCGCTGCGCGCTCGGTGAATTGCTGGCCCATTTGCGCCACGCCGCGATTATTCAGCAGAACCGCATCGGCGTTCAAGTGCGCCGGTGCTGCCATCACGCTCGCGGCCGTCATGCCCAGCACCGACCCGAAAACAACTGCCGCAGTACCAATCAATCGCATAAAAGCTCATCCCCATTGCGGCTGAAATCCCCAGCCGGAAATCCGCCCACCGTGCAGGCAACCTTATAAGTGTATGCGAGCGCACAATCACCCCGCATCGACCGCGCCTTCTACCTCAGGGCAATCGCATGAGCTCAAAACCGAGCCTCAAAGCCCCTCACTCTGCTTCGAAGATCGTCTCAGGTCCCGGAGGTACCGCGAGAGAGTAGCCCAGGGCGAGCGAAGCGCTGCCCTGGGAACGCCGCGATCCATATTCGGCCTCGCGCCCCAGAGGGGCGCTGCGGCATCCATGCACAGCCCAAAAACAGATTCATGCGATTGCCCTGCGTTGCACCTGTTGATCGCGCGCACAGGCCCTTCCCCGCCCAATCTATACTTCAACTTGAATGGAATCCCGAAGAAGCCCCTCGCAATGAGCCAGACCGGATGAGCATTTCAAGCAGCAAGCGCCGCATAGGCGTCGTCACCACTTCGCGCGCCGATTATAACCACCTCTACTGGCCGTTGCGTGAGCTCTCCGCCCACCCGCAAGTCGATCTCGCCGTCTTCGCCCTGGGCGCGCATCTATCGCCGGAATTTGGCTCTACCCTCAAAGAAGTCGAGCGCGACGGCTTTCCCATTCAGGCGCGCATCGAGTGCCTGCTCAGTTCGGACACAGACACCGGCATGGCCAAGACCATCGGCGTAGCCATCCTGGGCGTGGCCGACGCGCTTACCTCCTGGCGCCCGGACATTCTGCTCCTCATTGCCGATCGCTATGAAATGCTGGCCCCTGCGTCCGTCGCGCTTGCCCTGAGGATTCCCATTGCCCATATCGAAGGCGGCGAAATCTCGCAGGGCGCAATTGACGACCAGGTGCGCAACGCCCTCACCAAGCTTGCGCACATCCACTTCACGTCGACGCCGACGGCACGCCGCCGCGTAATCGCCATGGGTGAAGAGCCGTGGCGCGTGCACCACGCCGGCGCGCCTTCGCTTGACCATCTGAGCCGTTCCGCGCTGTTCGACCGGCCAACGCTCGAAGCCAGGCTCGGCCTCAAACTCACCGAGCCAACCATCCTTGCCGCCTGGCACCCCGTCACCATCCTGCGCGATACGAACGCTGAGGCCGACGCGCTCATCGCAGCCCTGGCCGAGGCTCCCGGCCAGCTTATCTTCGTCTATCCCAATGCGGACGCCGGCAGCTACGCGCTTATCGAAAGCACAAAGCAACTCGCCGCCACGCGTCCCCAGACCCGTATCTACGTCAACCTGGACGCTATTACTTACTGGAGCCTTCTGAGACAGGTCGACGCATTGGTAGGCAACTCTTCCAGCGGCATCATGGAAGCCGCCTCCTTCGCGCTGCCGGTGGTCAACGTGGGCATGCGCCAGCAAGGCCGCGAGCGCGCCCGTAACGTGGTTGACGTTCCTGCAGAAGCTGCCGGAATCCGCGACGCCCTGCACCACGCGCTCACCAGGAAATTCAGAGAGTCTCTGCACGGCATGACCAATCCTTACGGCAATGGCACCGCAGCGAAGACCATCGTGAATGTCCTCACCACCGTGCCGCTAGAAGACCTGCTCATCAAACAGCCGGCGCCCTTGCCCGAAGAAACAGAGGACCTCCATGAGTCCTGAATTGGAACGACCTCAAAACCCGGGCGCCCCAGAGCCTGTCCTGAGCCCGTCGAAAGCCTGCCCTGAGCCTGTCGAAGGGGATCTCGATTTTGAGACCTGGGAAACCTCGAATCCCGATCTCCCAGCCATACCACTGTCGGCACCCGACATCACCCAGGCCGAGATCGAAGCCGTCACCGAAGTCCTGCGTACACCGCGCCTCAGCCTTGGCCCGGAGTTACATGCTTTTGAAGCGGCGCTGGCCGCGTATCACTCGGTGCCTCACGCCGTAGCCGTAAGTTCCGGCACAGCGGGCCTTCATCTGGCGCTGCTCACGCTTGGCATCGGTGAAGGCGATGAAGTCATCGTCCCCTCCTTTGCGTTTATCGCCGTGGCCAATGCCGTCCTCCAGGTCCGCGCCACGCCGGTCTTTGCTGAAATCGACCCACTCACCCTCAATCTGGATCCCGCCGCGGTGGAGCGCGCCATTACCCCCCGCACCCGTGCGCTCCTCGTCGTTCACACCTTCGGCGTTCCGGCAGACATGGACGCACTGCAGGACATCGCCCGGCGCAACAGCCTCGTTGTTATTGAAGACGCCTGCGAAGCCATTGGAGCTGAATTTGGCGACCCGCCCCTCGCCCGCCGCGTCGGCAGTTTCGGCAATCTCGGTGTCCTCGGGTTCTATCCCAACAAGCAGATGACTACAGGGGAAGGCGGCGCCGTCCTGGCCCAGGACCCAGCCCAGGCTGCCCGCATTCGCAGCCTGCGCAATCAAGGCCGGGGTCCCCAGCGATGCCCAGGGGGCGCCCACTTCGTCGATGGGGTGGAAGGCCGGGGCCCCCAGCGACAGGTCTTCGTCGATGGGGTGGTAGGTCGATCCGGAATCGGCTGGCTGGACCACGCGGAAATCGGCTTCAACTACCGCCTCTCAGAACTTGCCTGCGCCCTGGGCCGCGTACAACTCTCCCGCATCGCGGAAATCCTCTCCCTCCGCCGCTCGGCCGCAGAGCGTTACCACGCACTCCTTACACAAATGGCTATCCCCGGACTTGACCTTCCGCCCACCCAACTCCCTCGCCGCCGCTTGAGTTGGTTCGTCTTCGTCGTCCGCCTTCCTCTGCATGTAGACCGGGATCGCGTTCGAGCCGTGCTCGCTGCCCACGGCGTTGCCAGCGGGCGCTATTTCGCCCCAATCCACCTTCAACCAGGCTGGCGCAACCACCCCAGCGCCGCCGTGGTTAACCTTCCCTTCACCGAGTCCATCGCCCGCCGCACGCTCGCATTGCCGTTTTTCAACCGCATCGGCCCCACCCAACAGCAGCGAATTGCCACGGTACTTGAAGAAGCAATTCACTTATCGGCTAACTCGATTTAGTTAATCCTTTTATCCACGACCTGATAGCAAGTCTTGTAACTCCCTTTTCTCGCAAGTAACTCGTCGTAAGTACAACTTTCTAATGGCTATCTTGCAAAACAACTGCTAAGAAAGTGCATGATCGGCAACCAGAGGGCCCTTCGCTGCGTCAATATCTCAAGAATAGTAATGCGCAGTACGAAATTTCGGGCTGCAGTCTTGACACGGAGGCAAAAGGAGAGCACCATCGTCCCAAATCGGACAAGAATTGCAAGTGTGTCCCATATCCGGAACCTCCGCCACATTTTTCGCACACTTGCAGAGGGAGGCTCGTATGCTGGCTCCCTAAACTGACTTCATCCAACGTTGAAGAGCAGGCTCCCATGGTCGTCAAAACACAATCAAAGGGTCGCGGTCTCACCGGGCTTCACGTCGGTGCTTCAAATGTTCGCCGCTATTTTCCCAGAGACATTTCAGTCATCGAGTTGGAACTGGATCATCTGCAGATTCAATGTGATTTGGACCCGGAATTTTGGCAGGACGAACCCGAGATTCACGATCCCCGGCTATGCGCCTGGCTGGAGTCGAAGAATTTTCATACTCGCCCTGATCGAACCCCGGTCCCCATGGTTATGATCCCCTCGGGAAGGAATTCCTTCAAGCTCCAACCCGTCCGTCTGAACGGTCAAGCAAAGCTCAGACAGATCCACCCGCCTGTCGCCTGAGCACGCGCCTCAACGCTCTCCGCGCTTGAGACCCCGTGAAAGCCATGCGCGTTTCTTCTTATTCCTGATAACTAACGCTACGTGGATCATCCGCGCCTTATCCCTTGCTTCTCTCCTGCTTGTCACTTACCTCTCCCTGACTTGATAGACTCTGAACTGCCATGTCCTTCGCAAAGCTTCAGCAGTCCATCGAGCGCCATTTTGCCGCCGGCGCCGCGGCCGGCAAAGATCCCGCCGCCATGACGGATTTCCTGTCCCTTCGGTCCGCTCTCGAATCCGGCGAACTCCGGTCCGCATCTCCTGACCCCAACGCCCCCACCGGTTGGCGCGTGAACGCCTGGGTCAAACAGGGCATCCTGCTTGGATTCCGCCTGGGTGAGCTTCGCGAATTCCCCGCCGGCCAACTTTCCTTCGTGGACAAGCACACCTACCCGAACCGCCAATTCACGCCGGAAGACTGCATCCGGATTGTCCCCGGCGGCTCGTCCATCCGGGCAGGCGCGTATGTGGCGCGCGGCGTAGTCTGCATGCCGCCTATGTACATCAATGCCGGCGTTTATGTGGACGAAGGAACCATGGTAGACTCGCACGCCCTGGTAGGCTCCTGCGCGCAGATCGGCAAGCGCGTCCATCTGAGCGCCGCGGCCCAGATCGGCGGAGTTCTCGAGCCCATCAACGCCAGCCCAGTGATTATTGAAGATGACGTCCTCGTCGGCGGCAACTGCGGCGTCTACGAAGGAACCATCGTGCGCAAGGGCGCCGTCCTCGCCGCTGGAACCATCCTCACCCGCGGCACCCCGGTCTTCGACCTGGTCAATGGCACAATCCTTCGCGCCACCGGTGACTTGCCACTTATCATCCCCGAAAACGCTGTAGTCGTCCCAGGCTCTCGCGCCGTGAGCAAGGGAAACGGTAAGGAATGGGGCCTGAGCCTCTACGCCCCGGTAATCGTCAAATACCGCGACGAAAAAACCGACTTGTCCACCACCCTTGAGGATTTGTTACGTTAGTCCCATGAGCCCGCGCACCCTCCAGGTTGTCCCCATCCTACGCATCTTTTCCATCGAGAAGGCGCGCGAGTTTTATCTCGACTACGCCGGCTTTCATCTCGACTGGGAACACCGCTTCGAGCCCAGCGCGCCTCTCTACATGCAGGTCTCGCGCGACGGCCTTGTCCTTCATCTTTCCGAGCACTATGGCGACGGATCGCCCGGGGCTCGCTTTCAAGTTACCTTCGAAGGCGTGCGCGAACTCCACGCTGAACTCTCCGCCAAGAACTATCCGTACTGGCGTCCCGGCATCACTCAAACCTTTTGGGGAACGGAGCAGCTCAACCTGCTAGACCCCTTCGGCAACAAAATTGCCCTTTGCGAGCCCGAACAGGATCAGCAAGGCGAGTAGAACGTCGCGTGAGGTTTCGTTTCGTTCACCGCAGACCGCCAGCACGCCCCGGAGTATAATTCCCACCAGCCCTCACAAGCTCATCGGAGGATACACATGGACGCCCTGTTCCTGGTGCTGCTCGCCGTCGTTGCCTTCATTCTTCTCATCCTTATCCTCAGCAGTTTCTTTACCGTGCGCACCGCGGAAGTAGCCGTCATCACCCGTTTCGGCAAGTTCCTGCGCGTAGCCGACCCCGGCCTAAACTGGAAGCGGCCGTTTTTTGACACCGTCGCCGGCATCGTCAGTCTGCGTGTCAACCAGATTTCGCTCACCATGGAGACCAAGACCAAAGACAACGTCTTCGTCACCATCCCTATCTCGGTGCAGAATCGCGTTCGCCCGGAGAAGGTCTACGACGCCTATTACAAGCTCTCCGACCCCGTGGCGCAGATCAAGTCGTACGTCGAGCAGGTCATCCTCGGCCACGTTCCCAGCATGACGCTCGACGAGGTCTTCGCCTCGCAGTCCTCCATCGCCGCTGCCGTCAAGCAGGAACTCGATGCCGACATGTCCACATTTGGCTATGAGATCGTCAACGTGCTTGTCACTGACATCGTTCCCGATCAGAAAGTAAAGTCGGCCATGAACGACATCAACGCGGCGCAGCGCGAACAGGTCGCCGCCAACGCCCGCGGCGAGGCGGAAAAGATTCTCGTCGTCAAGAAGGCCGAAGCCGAAGCCGAGAGCAAAGCACTGCAGGGCCAGGGCATCGCCAACCAGCGCAAGGCCATTATCGAAGGCCTGCAAGTCTCAATCGAACAATTCCAGAAAGTGGTGGATGGAGCGTCCTCGCGAGATGTTATGCAGTTGGTGTTAGTCACGCAGTACTTTGACACCCTCAAATCAATCGGCGAAAGCGACAAGACCAACACCCTGTTCCTGTCCCATTCACCCTCGTCGGTTAAAGAGGTATCCGACCAGATTCTCGAATCCATGCTAGTCGCCAACAGCGCCAAATCCTAAGCCGCAAGATGACCCGAGTTACGTCTCGATGTGGCTAAGATAAATCTACCAATGAAGGTTCATCTCGCCGCCGCGAAAGAATCTCCGCTCACCGCCCTCATGCGTCTTCGCGCGCAACACAGCAGTCACACTCTCATCGACGACCCACCCGCCGCAGACCTGATCCTGTTCCTCGGCAACCCCACTCACGAACCCCATCTGCTTCTTGACCATCCGCTCTATTGTCAATTTCCGGACAAATGCGCCGTTTACTCTGAAGACGACGAATACCTACCGCTGCTTCCCAGCGTCTACTGCTCTGCGCGCAGCGACGAAAGCACCCGCGCCGGCCGCGTCTTCACTTGGTCCTACGTCTCCGCGAGCGGAAGCCTCGCAAACCCGCACCTCGCTGGCTCGCTAGCCAACAAGTCCTTCTTGTTTTCATTCCAGGGCGGCAGCACTTCAATCCTGCGCAAGCGCCTCTACAAAATCCCGTTCAACCGCCCTGACGTTCTGATTGAAGACACCAGCACCTACCACCATTGGGAATTGGATCAGGCGGGCCGCGATGAGCGGCAGCAGTTGTATGCACGGACCATCGCAGCCTCGCACTTCGTTCTCTGTCCGCGCGGAGCGGGCACGAGCAGTATCCGCCTGTTTGAGGTAATGCAGGCCGGGATCGCGCCGGTTCTCATATCCGACAACTACCCGCTGCCGCCGCATGTGTCATGGAACACATTTCTTCTCCGTATTGCCGAGAGGGATATCAAGCGCCTTCCCGAACTTCTCGAGGTGCATATCGACTCGAGCGCCGAACGCGGGCGTCTTGCGCGCCAGGCGTGGCTCAACCATTTCGCGCCCGAACGTGAGTTCGACGCCGTCGTCTCCCTGGCGGCAACTGCCTTGCGTCATGGTCCGCCCAACGAACCGGTCTTTCGTCAACGCCAGAATTCCATGATTGTCCGCGCCAACCTGCGCCGCAAGCTGCGAGGCAAGATCCGCTCCGCGGCCTTGAAGACTCTTAAGATCCTCGGCGTGAAATCTCCCTATCGGATGAACCGCTGATGAACTCCTCCAGCTCTGCGAAGTTCGATCGTCCGCAACAAATCTCATGCCGCGCATGCGGTCCGGCGCGGCGGGCCGCGACGCAGGGGGCGGTGGTAGCATCAAACATGTCAAATGCAAACGAAAAATCTTAAAATCATCCCCCTCGGCGGCCTCGGCGAATTCGGCATGAACTGCCTCGCCCTGCGCTGGGAAGACGACATTATCGTCATCGACGCCGGCCTCATGTTTCCCGAATCGGAACTCCTCGGCGTCGACATCGTAGTTCCCGACATCACCTACCTCATTGAGAACAAAGCCTGCGTTCGCGCCATCATCCTCACCCACGGTCACGAGGACCACATCGGCGGCCTGCCCTGGATCCTCTCTGAGCTCAAGGTCCCCGTCTACGGCACCGAGTTTACCTTGGCTTATGTGGAAGGCAAACTCGATGAGCATAAGCTGCTCGACGAAATCGAGCTCATCGAGATCGAGCCCAGGCACAAATTCACCCTCGGCCCCTTCACCATCGAGCCCATCCGCGTGACCCACTCCCTGGTGGACTGCGTCGCCCTGGCCATTGAAACACCCGTCGGCATCGTCATCCACACCGGCGACTTCAAGATCGACCTCTCGCCGCTCGACGACCACGCCTTCGATCTGCACGCCTTTGCCGAGTACGGCAAGCGCGGCGTGCTCGCCCTGCTGCAGGATTCGACCAACGTTGAGCGCTCCGGCTACACACCCAGCGAACGCGCCGTCATTCCCCGCCTCGACGAGATCTTTTCCCAAGCCAAGAAGAAGCTTCTCTTCACCTGCTTCTCGTCGTCCATCTTCCGCATGAAGATCGCGCTTGAGCTGGCGCGCAAACACGGCCGCAAAGTTGCCATTGTGGGCCGCTCCATGATGGAGTCGACAGACATTGCCCAGGACCTCGGCTACATCGACATTCCGCCCGGGCTGGTCATCAATCCCGGCCAGATGCGCGACTTCAGCCCCGAGCAGTTGATGATCCTGATCAGCGGCACTCAAGGGGAACCAATGTCTGCGCTGAGCCGCGCCGCTGTCGACAACCACAAGCACGCCCACATCGAAACCGGCGACACCGTCATCCTCAGTTCGCGCATCATTCCCGGCAACGAAAAAGGAATCTTCCGCGTCATCGACCACCTCTATCGCCGCGGCGCCAACGTCGTCTGCGACGACGGCTCAAACGGCCTCATTCACGTCAGCGGCCACGGAGCCCAGGAAGAGCAGCGGCTGCTCATCAATCTAGTTCGCCCCAAGTACTTCATCCCTATCCACGGCGACTACCGCAACCTGGTGCGCCACGCCGGCCTGGCCATGGAAACCGGCGCCGTCGAGCACGCCATCGTCATCGAAGACGGCGATGTGCTCGAACTCGACAAAGACAACGTCCGCAAGCGCGACAAGGTCACCTCCGGCCGCGTCCTCATTGACTCCGGCTCTTCCATCGATGTAGTCGAAGACCTCGTGATTAAGGACCGCCGCATTCTGTCCGAAGACGGCATTGTCCTCGCCGTGCTGGCCATCAACAAGCGCAGCGGCAAAGTGGAGCAGCAGCCCGAAGTCATCATGCGCGGCTTCGGCGGCGCCGACATCACCGACCAGGCGCGCGAGTTGGTGCTCAGAACCCTCGACGGTCTCAGCACCGAGCAGAAATCCGACTACGGCATGGTCAAAGAAAAAGTCCGCGCCGAGCTAAAGCGGTTAATCCAGAAAACCACCGGCCGCCGCCCCATGATCATGCCGGTAATCCTCGAAATCTGATCAAAGAACCCCGTTCGCCCGCAATGCCTGATGCTGCTCCCCTACTGCACCAGACGCAGTGTCAAGGTCGACGTGGATTCCCTGCCCTTCTCCAGCCGGGTCAGCGTGACCACGGTGATGTCGTCGTCCTGGCCAAAGTCCACGGCGGCCTGCGTTGCTTGGGCCGCGGTAGGTTTGGTGGAAAACAGGGCCTTCAGTCGCTCGAAGCTGAAGACTTCGCCCGAAGGGCTTCTGGCCTCAAGCAGGCCATCGGTGAACATCGAAAAATGGTCGTTTACGCGTAGATAGAAGCCGAATTCGTTGTAAGTGGCGTCAGACGCCATGCCCAGCGGAAGCGCGCCGGGCAGGTCGATTTCGTGTCCGTTGAGAAAAGGCCCGGGGTGGCCGGCACTTGCCATGGTGCCCTCGCCGCCGCGATCGATGCGCACGGCGACGCATGTCGCGAAGCCGCCCTGCATGCGTCCGGTCAGCCTGCGGTTCAACTGTGCCAGCAGGCAGCCTGGGGTGGTATCGGCATCCGCCAGGGCGTGCACCAGGCCCACGATCAGGGAGACGGACATGGCGGCCTTGAGGCCTTTGCCGCTCACATCGCCGAGCACGATCAGGGTCGAATCGTTCTCCAGAGGGATGATCTGGAAGAAATCGCCGCCCACCTCCTGGGCAGGACGGTAAGCGCTGGTGACGGCAAAACCTGGGACGGTGGGCACGGTCTCGGGGATGAGAACCTGCTGCACCTCGCGGGCGCTCGAGAACTCATGTTCGAGAGCCATCTGGCGGCGGCGTTTCTCTACAGAATGGCGATACACCGCGTAGAGGATGGATGCGAGCAGGAAGATGCTGGATAGCATTGCAGCGTCAATCCGGTTGCCGTTCACGGTGAATAAGGGCGCGGTAATCCGATCTACAAGAGTCGATTGAGTCAGGTGCCGGGTGTTCGCGACGGCAGAGGTCAGGAGATCGAGCAACGCCTGAACACAGGCGAAAACCGATACCAGCCAGCGCGCGAGATCCAGGCGCCGGCGCCGGAGGAGCGCAATGGTCACGAGCACCAGCGGCAGAACCACAAAAACTGTCTCAATTCCAGTCAGGAGAAAATCCGCTGTCTGCAATTTCGAAATCCAACCATTGTTCCAGTTGGCCGACCAGAGCGGACCTTCTATCAGCCCTTTGCACAGGGCAACAGCCAGGTTGCTCAGCGCAACCACCTGCGTAACGCGAACCAGGTATCGGTCCCTGTGGAGTTGAAGCAGCCACAAGAGCAGAAACCAAAGCGCGATATCCTGGACGGCCCCGACTGGCCTTCCAATTCCCAAAGCCAGGTTGGACAAAGGCAAGCGCATATCGTAAAGGAACAAATAAATCACGGGGAAAAGAGAGTATGCGGTAATCCAGAACAGGTACCATTGCTTTCGATCGCGCACCCAGGCGATGAGACTGAGCGCAGCCACCAGCCCATAAAGCAGGTTCAGCCCAAACTCGGCCAGGCTTGAGCGCAACCAGTGGTATTCGAGAAACCCCTTCAAGTAGGTGATGGCATCAGGGCTGCCCACAACGGGCGCGTTGAGAAGACCGCCCAAGATGTTCGCGTCGTCGGGGGTGAGCGGCGCCTTCCATACCCGGATTGCGAGGACCCCGCTGCGCACCGGGCCCAGGCCAAAGGTCTGCGGAGGCTGGTTGTAATACCAGACGGGGCGGGGAGGCAGCTTTCCATTCCCCCCGACACGCGCACCGTTCAGGTAAAGCTCGTACGCATCCATGACGCCGGCCAGCATCATCGCGGAGTCCGGCCCGGCGCCGGGCGCAGGGTTGATTGTCAGATGCAAACGATACCAGGCAAATCCCGTGTAACCTGCGTGGCCCTGCGCGCCCCAGGTATCGTCACCACGCAATTGCTCCCAGGTTGAATCGTCGAAATCAGGCGCGGCCCAGGCAGGGTTGTCGCCGAGATGGAATTGCCAGGGGCCATTCAATCGGACCAGGCCTTTACCCAGGCCATCAATCACAGTTGCAGCCGGTGCAGGCGCTGAATATGCCTCTCCCGCCTGTGACAAGACAGCCGCAATCGCGAACAGGAGCAAAGCCGGCAAGCAGCGAAAGCGGAGGGGATGGAAAGGCATATCGAAAGCATACCCTGCGTCGACCAACCTTCATGCGTCGAAAATGCTCCCAAAGAGTCAGAAAGCCACAGAGGTCAACTCGCGTTGCGATGGCGGAGACTCCAAATGGCCGCTTAAAAATCGACCCCGGTTCCTTGATCCCTGATCGCTGCCCTGTAGAATCCCTTCATGCGCCGCTCACTCTTCATCCTTGCTCTCACCGCTGCCTGCCTTATCCACAACCTCTCCGCGCAAGAACCCTCACCCGCGGTTGCCGCATGCCCTTCCACCGCCACGCTCGACCAGCTTATTACCGCCATCGACGCCGCGGTCACCGGGCCCGCGGACAAGGACCGCACCTGCTTCCGCGCGCTCTTCCTGCCCGACGCCCGGCTCATTCCCATCCGCATCGCCGCCGATGGCACTGCCAACCCGGTCGTCCTCAACGTGGACGGCTGGATCAGCGCCGTAGCCAAGCGCGGAAGCCAGGTCCTGACCGAGCGCCAGATCAAGGTCCGCAGCGAAACCTGGGCCCACCTCGCTCATCTTTGGAGCACCTACACAACCAGCATCGGTTCCCAAGACAAGCCCTCCGAAAGCCCGATGATGGACCGCGGCATCAACAGCATCCAGGCCGTCTACGACGGCAAGCAGTGGCACGTGATCGAGATCGTCTGGCAAGCCGAAAGGCCCGACGACCCCGTCCCGGCGAAATATCTCCCGTGACCGCCGCCCTGCCTGATCGCCGATACCCGGATCGCAGATAATTGACCCATGCAGCACTCCCTCGTCTCCATCGAACAAATCCGCGCCGCGGCAACGCGCATCGCTCACATCGCCATCCGCACTCCGCTCATCGAAGCCGCGTTTCCCGGCCTGAGCGGTCACGGAACCAACAAGAAGATTTATCTCAAGGCCGAATCCCTTCAGCCCATCGGCGCATTCAAAATTCGCGGCGCGGCCAACAAGATTCTGCAACTCACAGAAGACCAGGTCGCTCGCGGCGTCATAACCTATTCAAGCGGCAACCATGCCCAGGGCGTGGCGTATGCGGCGCGGGCTGTGGGTGCAAAGGCGGTCATCGTCATGCCCTCGAACGCTCCCGCCATCAAGCGCGCCGCCACACTGGCTATGGGCGCGGAAATCGTCGATGTCGGCGTAGCCTCTAGCGAGCGGCTTGCTAGATCCGATGAGCTCGTCCGTCAGCACGGCTACGTTGTCATTCCGCCTTACGACGACCGGCAGATCATCGCCGGCCAGGCCACCTGCGGCCTGGAAATCATCGAGGAACATCCGGAAGTGAACCTTGTCCTCGCCCCCGTCAGCGGCGGCGGCCTGCTCTCCGGCGTGGCTACCGCGGTCAAGTCGCTCAGCCCTCGAACCAAAGTCTACGGAGTAGAGCCCGAGCTGGCCGGCGACACCGCCGAAAGCTTCCGCACCGGCTCTATCGTCACCTGGCCCGCGGAACTGACCAGCCGCACAATCGCCGATGGCCTGCGAACACAATCCGTAGGCGAGCGCAACTTCGCCCACATCCAGGCCTACGTCGATGGCATCGTCACCGTCACCGAGGCGGAAATCCGCGCCGCCATGCGCGCCATCGTCGCCGCCACGCGCCTCGTCCCCGAGCCCAGCGGAGCCGTCGCCGCCGCCGCCCTGCTCTTCCACGCCAATGAGCTCCCCGCCTACAAGACAGCCGTAGCCGTAGTCAGCGGCGGCAACGTCGACCCCACGCTGTTGGCCGAGGTGCTCAGAGAATACAATTCGACGGCCTTTTAGGCAGGGAAACGGTTATGAACCGATATGTCCGACTCCTAACGCTGCTCCTTCAAGATGCAGAAATCGCCAATTTTGAATATTGGGGCGAGTTCATATTGAGAATCCAGCGCGATAACGCAAAGACAAATCCCGGGTTGCAGGAATGGTTTGGCGCACGCAGAATCCCCCCGCTCTTTTGTCTTCGTCTTCGAGGTAAGTGGTGGGTCGGGGAAGAAAAGCAATGGGAGCTGTCCGTTCAGCAATTTCCGGTGAAAGGCGTTGCGCCAATAGCAAAGGAGGCTCCCTTACAGGCAAGCACAATAATGATGATGCTTGGCTGCGAAATATCCGCGATACGGGCAAACAAGAATAGCGATCTTACATTGGTACTTTCGGACGGTCGGTTGGTGACTATCGCAGGAACCAACGAAGAGTGGGCTGAGAGTTGGTTTTTAGAGCTTCCCGTTGACGATCCCGATCGCGACCAGTGGTCAATAGTTTGCGATTCTCAGGGGCTTATCGGTGGCAGCTTTCCTGGTTTTGCGGCTGTCTGAGCCGGGTACCGTCTGTCTCTCGGACACGCCGGCACCGAAAGAACGTCTATTCAATTATGATTTTCTCCGTGACTAAGCCCCGAAGATTTGCGCTATGCACAATCGCTTTCGCCCTCGCCCTCCTCTGCGCCGTCCACGTCCCAGCCCAAAAGAAATCCAACCTGGAAAAGCCCTTGGCCGGTCCGCGCGCCACCCCGCTGCGCATCACCATCCTCTATGTCGCCCCCGACCCAGCCTCGCAAAAAGTCGACCGCATCCAGATCGGCCGCGAAATGGTGGTCGCCGAAAAAAGCGGTCCCTGGCTACGCGTCTACGCCAACACCGACATCGAGGAGCTCCACACCAAAGACGAGCCCACGTTCAACACCAATGACATTCCCCCTCCTGTCTCCGGCTGGATCGAGTCCAAGGGCGTGGTCATCGAATCCACTCCCAACGGCGACCAGATTCTGATGGGCGAAGCCGCCAACCAGGAGTCGCTTGCCTCCGATTCGCGCGGCCCCGCCAACGCCGCCCGTAGCGCCCGCCTGCTTTACCGCCGCATCGTGGAAATGTTCCCCAACTCCCCGCTGGTGCCTGAAGCCGCCTGGCGCGCAGCCGACGACCAATGGCAAATCCAGAAGGCAGATGCCGCCACCCGCTCTTCTGCCAAGGAGCGCGACCCCTACATGCGCGACCAGATGGACGAAGACGAGCTCAAGAAGATCCTCAAGCTCTACCCCAAGACCCGCTGGGCCGAGCTTGCCGCTTTCGAGCTCATCGACAACAAGCTCTGCGGCGACTGGCAGGGCTCACCCAAATGCCCGGAAAAAGAATCGGAATACTACGAAAAATATGCCGACGAATTCCCTGACGGTCCGCGCACTGCGCAGGCCCTTTACCAGGCTGTCTATCGCCAGGCGGTCCTGGTGGACATGTTCAAGTCCGACGGCAGCGACAAGAAAGCCGAAGAAGCTCACAACCGCGCCAACGACCTGCTCAAGCGCCTTCGCGACAAATTCCCGCAATCGGATTACACCTGGCGCGCCGGGACCTTGGGGTTCAAGCTGGATCAGGGTGTTCCCGTCTACGGCATCGACCTGCCATGATGGCTGGCGGTTCTCTGATGAGTAGGCAGAGAGAAAGTCACATTCAACACGGGATCGCTATCGCTTTAAACGGCTTGGCAATCTCATGGAAATCGTCTCCGCAATTCGCCATCTGCCGTAGCCCGCGCAGCCCTGAGGTATGCTTCTAATAGCTTTCGATACTCTGGCGCTTTGCCGCGTCTTACAAGTCCATTGAGACGCCGCGGTCAACCCCTCTTGGAGGATCCTTGAATCCGTATCTTCAGTCTGTCCTGCTTGGCATCGTTGAAGGCCTGACCGAGTTCCTGCCCGTCAGCTCCACGGCCCATCTGCGCATTGCCGAAGGCCTCATGAAGATTCCCCTCGACGACGCCTACTGGAAGATGTACACAATCGTGATCCAGCTGGGCGCCATCTTCGCGCTCACGTTGCTCTTCCTGGGCCGCATTGTCGAGTTCATCCGTACCTTCCCCCGTGGCGAGAACGGCGACCGCACCATCCTCACCCATCCCATTTCCCTCACCCTCATCGCCTTCGCTTGCACCTCAGTACCCGCGTTGCTGTTGCACAAATGGAGCGAGAAAAACCTGGGGAGTATCACTGCCATGGCCGTCGCCCTGCTCCTCGGCGGCATCATCATGTGGGTGATCGACTATTGGGCAGACCAACGCGACCCGGATGTCACAGACATTGAGCAGATGACCCTGTTTCAGGCCATCTGGATCGGCCTCTGCCAGACTCTTTCGGCCGTCTTTCCGGGGACATCGCGCTCCATGTCCACCATCGCCGCAGGCCAGCTGGTCTCGCTTGACCGCCCCACCGCGCTGGCCTTCAGCTTCCTGCTCTCCATCCCCACCATGTTCGCCGCCACCTGCTGGGACCTGCTCAAGGAAATTCACCCTTCCAAGGCCGCAATAGCTGCCGGCATCGCTCCTCACGTCGTCATGAACGGCGAACGCTGGGTCGTGCTCATCATCGGACTGGTCGTCTCCTTCATCGTTGCCCTCGGCGTGGTGGAGTGGTTCCTGCAGTGGGTGCGCAAGCACGGCTTCGCGCTCTTCGCGTTCTACCGCATCGTTCTTGGCATCGCTCTGTTGATTTGGGGTGCCCGATTCATGACCAGCTGATTCTTCACACCGGGAACTTTCCTCAATTCAAGACTGTCGTGCTGAAATTCAAGACTGTCATCCTGAGCGGAGATTGTCGCGCTCTTTGCGACAATCGGAGTCGAAGGATCTGCGGTTGATTTTCGGACCGATAGGCGCCGCACGTTCGAGATGGTGTTTTCTTCTCGTTTAGGCCGGATAACTCCACGTAACTTCGGCCACTCCTTCCTATATCCTTCTTTACCGGCTCCGTCCACCAGATCGCCTGAAGCTTGCGGACTCCAAACACCGGGCAGTAGACTTGCCCGTTCAATGATTCCTTTTTTCATTGCGCCCGAACAGCTGTCTCCACTCACGGCGTCAAGCTCGCTCTTCATCCGCCGCACACGATTCCGGGAGAAATCATGAAAGCTCTCGCTCTATTGCTGGCCGTTGCCTCGTCCTCTTCCTATGCACAGCAATACACCCGCGGCATCGGCGTTTATCCCGGAGATCCCAAGGAATACACCGGCCCAACGCTGGTTGTGGACGCCAGGAACTACCGTAATCTCGCCCTGCATCGTCCCGCGTATCAATCCAGCGCCTACGACTACAACCTGACCGCGCAACTGGTCACCGACGGCATCAAAGAGACGGCACAGCCGCAGTGGATCGTAACCTCCACGAGCAACGCCGGTGTGCTAGCGAAAAATGAGCGCGAAGTTTTCCTTGACGGCAACGTCGTATCGTCCATCGATGTCACCGGCGACAACGCCTGGGTCGAGTTCGATCTCGATGGCGGCGGCGACCCTCCGGAACTCGACATGATTGACCTTTACCTGCGCAAATCCACCGGCCCGCTCTCCGCTCCGGGATGGACCTACATCGTCTCCGCATCGGACGACCATGTTACCTGGCACGAAGTGGGCCGTAATTCGGGCACAACTTGGCCCAGCATGCGCGGCTCCTACCCCAGCATCGTGCAGTCCATCCCCTTCACCGCTCCCTCGCGCAACCATTTCTACCGCTTGCAACTATCCGCTCCCGGCGTCGCCAGGTGGAGCGTAGCGGAGCTAGTCCTCTTCGACAAGGACCACGAAGTACGCATTGCCGGCCCCAATCATTTCAGCAGCGCGTGGATGAGCGCCGGCAGCGGCGAAGAGTGGGTCTACGTCGACCTCGGCGCAAACTGCACCTTCGACCGCATCGCTCTGGCGTGGATTCAGCGCGCTGCGGAGGGAGCTATTCAGGTCTCCGACGACGCAAAGGATTGGCAGACACTTCTACCGCTTTCGTCTACCGACGACATTCATCTCGCCCAGCCCGCCCATGGCCGCTATGTCCGCGTCCTCATGACGAAACCCGCGGAACCGGGAAGCAATTACATCCTCAGCGAGTTGGAAGTCTATGGCCGCGGCGGGCCGGTTGCCGTGCCACAACCCGAGCCCTATTCAACGCTCGACAACCCTAAGCCCCCTGCCTATCAGCGTGCCGCTCGCAAATCCGAAATTGCCATTCAGCCGCAATTCACTCTCCCTCTCACCGGCGGCAATTGGCGCCTGCAGCGCGCATCACTTGTCCCTGCCAGCGGCGAGCAGATTTCCACGCCCGGTTTCGCGGCCAATGACTGGATGGTCGCAACAGTCCCCGGCACCATCCTCACAAGCTACCTCAACGCCGGCGCCATCGCCAATCCCGATTTCGGCGACAACCAGTACCTCATCTCCGACTCCTTCTTCTGCGCCGACTTCTGGTATCGCGACGAATTCATTGGCCCCGGCCTGGGCGATGGCCGTCACGTCTGGCTCGACTTCGACGGCATCAACTGGAAGGCAGAGATTTATCTGAACGGCCACAGCGTCGGCCGCATCGACGGCGGATATATGCGCGGCCGCTTCGACGTCACCGCGCTCCTGCATCCCAACCTCGCCACGAACGCACTCGCCGTGCGCATCATCCGCAATGCCAACCCCGGCAGCACCAAAGACAAAGCCGGAGAGACCGTCAATGGCGGCGCGCTGGGCCGCGACAATCCCACCTACCACGCCTCCGTCGGATGGGACTGGATCTCCACCATCCGCGGCCGCAACACCGGCATCTGGAGCAACGTATCTCTCCACATCACCGGCGCCGTCACGGTGGAAGACCCGTTCGTCACGACGACTCTGCCGCTGCCAGACACCACCCACGCCGACATCAACATCGAAGCCTCGCTCCACAACCTCGAAGACCATCCAGTCTCTGGCGTTCTCCGCGCGCGCTTCGGCGCCATCGCGGTCGAGACACCCGTTACACTCGACGCATCCTCCACCAAAACCGTCGAACTAGCTCCCTCCACTCAATCCGCGCTACGTATTGCAAATCCCAAGCTCTGGTGGCCTGTTGGATACGGCGACCCCAATCTCTACCCCGTCTCCATCGCATTCGTCATTGATGGCAGGGTGACTGACTCAAAATCTTTTCTGACCGGCATCCGCCAGTTCACGTATTCCGAAGACGGCGGCGTACTCAAGATGTGGATCAACGGCCGCCGCTTTATCGCCCGCGGCGGCAACTGGGGCTTTCCCGAGTCCATGCTGCGCTATCGCGCGCGCGAGTATGAAACCGCGCTGCGCTACCACCGCGACGAACACTTCAACATGATTCGCAACTGGGTGGGTCAAACCGGCGACGAAGCCTTTTACGAAGCAGCCGACCGCAATGGCGTGGTCGTGTGGCAAGACTTCTGGCTCGCCAATCCATGGGACGGTCCAGACCCCGACAACAACGATCTTTTCCTCGCCAACGCGCGCGATTATTTGCTGCGCATTCGCAATCACGCCTCTCTGGGCCTGTTCTGCGGCCGGAATGAGGGCTTTCCACCGCAGCCCATCGACGACGGCCTGCGCAATCTTGTCGCCACGCTTGAGCCCGGATCGCACTATATCTCCAGTTCCGCCGACGGCCCGGTCAGCGGCCACGGCCCCTACCGCGTCGAGCCGCTCCGCTATTACTTCGAGCACGCGCCGGAGAAGTTTCATAGCGAAATGGGTTCGCCCAACGTGGTTGACATGGACAGCCTGCGCCGCACCATGCCCGAGTCGGCCATGTGGCCGCAAGGCAGTCAATGGCCGCTGCACGATTTTTATCCGAAGAATCCATTCAAGGATGCAGTCGATCACGATTACGGCGGAGCTACCAACATTGCCGATTGGGACAGCCTGGCGCAGTTCGTCGATTACGACGCCTACCGTGGTATGTATGAAGGCCAAAGCAAGAACCGCTTCGGCCTGCTTATCTGGATGAGCCATCCCGCATGGCCCTCTCTGCTGTGGCAGACCTATGACTACTTTTTCGACACCGATGCGGGCTATTACGGCGCGAAGAAGGCCGCGGAGCCGCTGCACATCCAGTGGAATGCATCCACCAACGCTGTCGAAGTGGTCAACTATAGCGCCGGCTCGCAGCCTTCGCTCACCGCACACGCCGAAGTGCTGAGTCTCGATGGCTCACTGAAATGGGAGAAGTCCGCAAGCCTCGACAGCAGCGAAGACACGACGCTTTCGCCGATCCAGTTGGAATTCCCAAAGGACATCTCGCCCACGCACTTTATCCGTCTCACCCTCTCGCGCGCCGGCAAAGTCATCTCGTCCAACTTCTACCTGCGCGGAATCGCCGAGCAGGATTATACGGGCATCCGCACTCTGCCGCCCGTCAAAGTGCAATCAAAGTCCACCATTGTTCGCCGTGGCGATCAATGGCTCATCACCACCGAGCTACACAACGTTTCGGCCGCTCCCGCGTTGATGGTCAGAGTCAAGGCAATCTGCGAAAAATCCGGAGATCCCATCGTACCCGCCCTCTATGATGACAACTACATCGCCCTCATGCCCGGCGAGCGAAGAACGATCCATATCGAGCTTGAGAACGCCGATACCCGCGGCGAACGCCCCCGCACCATCGTGCAGGCATACAATCTCGCTCCATGAGTCATGGTCCAACTCACTCCTCACAGCCCTACCAAATCCTGATCCCTAACCCCTAACCCCTGGCCCATAACCAGGGGGTCCACACCAAGGTTCCCCCTACCCGTTTTTGGCCGAAAATCCCCACCGGCGCACGGATAATAAAGGTTGCGCTGGGACTCTTTCTCCGCTCCTTTGGCTCGCTTGCGGCAGATTCCCCGAGCGCCAATGAGCGGGAGCGCCCAAGCCATGAAACCCATTTCAATTGTTCTGTCGCCCACGCGGAGCCGTCCCTTGAATGTCTTTCTCGGGGTGTTGCTGCTGCTGGTCTCGCTCCTGCTTCTTCTTTCCCTGGCCACCTGGCACGCCTCTGACCCCTCACTGAACACAGCGTCAGGGGAGTCCGGTCCTCATGCTGTCCACAACTGGATCGGTCTCTTCGGCGCCTGGCTGAGCGACTTGCTGCTGCAGGCCATCGGCATCACCGCGTTTTTCATCCCGCTGTGGCTGGGCGGGCTGGGCTGGACCTGGATGCACTCCCGCCCCAGCGGTTCACCCTGGCTGCGCTGGACCGGAACCCTATTTGCCCTCGTTTTCCTTCCCTCTACCTTCGGACTTCTTCCTTGGCACTGGCGCTGGCTCCATCTGCTGCCAATCGAAGGCGTGATGGGCCGCCTCATCTCCGCTCTTCTGGTGGGCTACATCAACATCCAGGGCGCGTGGCTGGTAGCCGGCATCCTCGCCGCCACTGGCCTTTACTTCGCCTCCGCAGTCAGCTTCCTGGCTATCAAAGAGAGCATCGAAGAACGCTGGATCCACGTGGTCGCGTGGCATGACCGTTGGCGCAACTGGCGCGAAGAGCGCGCCGAGCGCAAGGCCGAACTTCAAGCACAAAAGCTCGAGGAAATCATGGAGGAGCCCGTTGAGGCCGAGCATCGCCCCAGCCGTCTGGCCAGCCTCTTCCGCCGCCGCGACCGGGTGCAGGAGCAGTACTTGAACCAGGCCTCTCTCGAAGATATCCCCGCCTTCCAGCGTGCTCCCGTGCCCTCTGCGGAAGACGAAGACTCTCAAGCAACCGCGCCGCGCAAGCCCAGCATCTGGGAGCGCTCCGCCGCCGATTCACCAACCCCTCAGCCCGGCGTGCCCATTAACCGGCCCCGTTCGCTGGGCCTGGAAGCAATCCCGTCCTCCCCCGCGGCGGGTGCCCCTGGTCTCGCCTTTGAGACCAGGGAATCCACCAAAACAGTTGGCGCGCAAGCGCCGTCTGCCCCACCGCAGGTGGCCATTCACGGCCGCGCCGATGCCGAAGTCCGCACTGTGACCGTCGCGCCCAAATCCGTCAGCGGATTCAAGCTGCCGCCCAGCACGCTGCTTCTTACCGGCGAAGCCCCGCTGGCCGTTCGTGAAGACATGCTGCGCGAAGAAGCCCGCGTCCTTGTTGAGAAATGCGCCGAGTTCGATGTCCGCGGCCAGGTGGTCCAAATCAACACCGGCCCCATGGTCACCACCTACGAGTTCAAGCCTGAAGCAGGAGTCAAGTATTCCCGCGTCACCGGACTCGCCGACGACCTTTGCCTGGCCATGCGCGCCGAAAGCATCCTCATCGAGCGCATGCCCGGCAAGTCCACCGTCGGCATTCAGGTGCCCAATCACGACCGCGAGACAATCCACCTTCGCGACGTGCTTGAATCCGAAGTCTTCGCCCGGGCCAAAGGCCGCCTCACCATCGCCATGGGCAAGGACATCAACGGCCGCATCGTCCCCGCCGATCTGGCCACCATGCCCCACCTGCTCATCGCCGGCTCCACGGGATCGGGAAAGTCCGTGGCCATCAACGCCATGATCATGAGCCTGCTCTTTCGCACCACGCCCGCGCAGGTGCGGCTCATCCTCGTCGATCCTAAGCGCGTTGAACTGGGCATGTACGAAGGCATTCCCCATCTGCTAACGCCCATCATCACCGAGCCCAAGCTGGCCGCGAATGCGCTGCGCAATGCCGTCCGTGAAATGGAACGCCGCCTCAAGCTGCTGGCCTCGCGCAGCGTCCGCAATATCGACCAGTACAACAAGCTCTTTGAAGGCTCCATGCCTTCGCTCTTTGACGACGAGGAAGACAACGAGCCGCTGCCCTTCATCGTCATCATCATCGATGAGCTAGCCGACCTGATGATGCTCGACCGTGCCAACGTCGAAGAGTCGATCACGCGTCTGGCGCAGATGGCCCGCGCCGTAGGCATTCACCTGGTGCTCGCCACGCAACGGCCTTCGGTCGACGTAATCACCGGCCTGATCAAGGCCAACGTGCCCACGCGCATCAGTTTCCGCCTCGCCACCAAGGTCGATTCACGCACCATTCTCGACACCAACGGAGCTGAGGCTTTGCTGGGCCGCGGTGACATGCTCTTCCTGCCTCCGGGAACCAGTCGCCTCATGCGCCTCCACGCTCCTTATGTAAGCGAGAAGGAGACTGCTGCCGTCGTGGAATTCTGGAAGGATCAGGGCCAGGCCGAGTATGTGCAGGGCTTCCTGGAGTCGCCCAAAGATGAGCGTGTCTCCGTCGACGGTTCCAACCCCGACCCCGAAGAGAACGACCCCATGTTCGACGACGCCGTCCGCCTGGTCTTCGAGTTCGGCAAAGCGTCAACGTCTTTGCTGCAGCGCAGGCTACGTATCGGTTACGGCCGCGCCGCTCACCTCATCGACCTGATGGAGCGCGACGGCCTGGTCGGCCCCGCCGACGGCTCCCGCCCCCGCGAGTTGCTCAAGGCCCCCGGCTGGCTCCACGAAGTCCCCGCCTTCAACGAATAGAACTTTGAATAGAACTGAGATTAGACTGTGCCCCATTCATCGCGGCTTTGTCGCGATGAGTGGGCAAGACCCTCCTGATGGCTGTCATCCTGAGCGACCGCTGACATTTTGCCCACCGATGCTTATGAAACTCCGTCCCGGCGCTGTCGCTCCTGGAGGGAGCCGTTGAGAATAGCCCAGCCCCTACAGACCTGATGAGCCCTGTAGGGGCGACCGAATTCCCAGCAATTGATTTTCGACGGAGCGACCGTAGCGAAGTGAAGGGAGCCGAAGGACCCGCTTTTGACTCTCGCTTTCTTCAAGCAAAATCCTTGAGATATCATGGCCCTGAATTATGCCGCTCTCAATGAAACTCAAATTCTCCCTGGCCACCCCCGCCGACGCCCCCGCGCTTGTAGCGCTCCATATCGCCGCCGCAGCTCACCTCACGCACCGATTCGGCCTCGGCTTCTGGTCCTCTCCGCCAACTGAAAGAGGCGTGCTCGCCAACATGCGCTACGCCAAAGTCCTCATCGCGCGCAGAGGCAAAACCATTGCCGGAACCTTGCGCCTGGCCAACAAGAAACCCTGGGCCATCGATGTCTCTTACTTCACGCCGGTAAAGAAGGCAATTTATCTCACCAGCATGGCGGTCCTCCCCAAACTCCAGCGCCTGGGCATTGGCCGCATGCTACTCCGGGAAGCCATTGCCCAAGCCAGAGCATGGCCTGCCGACGCCATCCGTCTCGACGCATTCGACGCCGTCGCCGGCGCGGGCGGCTTTTACTCCCACTGCGGCTTCCGCGAAACCGCCCGCGTCGTCTACAAAGACGATCCCCTCATCTACTTCGAGTTAGTCCTAAGTTAGCGCGCCGACTGACTCCGCCCCTATAACTTCATAGTTGCAAGCATAGCTATCGCCGAAGCGGCCATAAAAGCAAATGCGGCCCACACCATAATATTTGACATTGTCCCGCTGCGATATTCGCCCATGATCTCCTTGTTTCGGGCAATCCGCGCGATCAGGAGAATCAACGGCACGGCCACCACGCCATTGATAACAGCGGTCACCACCAGGGCCTGGATGGGATTGATGCCGATAAAGTTGATCATCAGCCCAACCAGCGTCGCAATCGTGATCACACCGTAGAATCCATGCGCCCGTTTCAACTTCAGGTTGAGGCCCGATCTCCAGTTCAGTGCCTCGGAAAGTGCATACGAAGCCGATCCCGAGAACACCGGTACAGCAAGAAATCCCAGTCCAATGATTCCGATGGCAAAGATCAATTCCGCCAGGAACCCGGAATGCGGAAAGCTATGTACAAGCGGTTCCAGGGCCTGCGCCGCCTGCGCCGCGCTTGTGATATGAGTTATGCCGTTATGATGCAACACTGTCGCGCCGACCACGATAATGCACCACGCCGCTATCTGCGATGAAACCATCCCCATCAGGTTATCCATGCGCAGCCGGCGCATGAATAGCCTGGTGACTGTTGCCGTTCCGTTGCGGATCATTCCCTTGCTCTTCTCTTCTTCCACCTCTTCCGAAGCTTCCCAGAAGAACATATACGGCGAAATGGTGGTGCCGATCACGCCCGTAATGATGAAGAAGAATCCCGCGGTGAATTCGATGTGCGGAATAATCGTTGCCTTCAGAATGGTGCCCCATGGCTCCTTGACAAGAAACACAGTGATGACATACGAGAACAGAGTTACACAAAGCCATTTTAGAATCCGCGCGTAGGTCTTGTAATTGGTAAAAATCTCCAGGATAAGAATCGCTGCTGTAAAGAACAGCACCAGCACGGTAAAATTCGCCGGCACAATCAGCTGCGCCGCTGCTCCCATGGCGCCCAGATCGGCTCCCAGGTTGATGGTGTTCGCCACCACCACCAGCACCAGCATTCCATACAGTACTTTCTTGCTGTAGTGTTCCTTGACGACGGCCGAAATGCCCTTCCCGTTCACTGCTCCAATGCGCGCGCAGGCCTCCTGCACCGCAATCAACATGGGCAAAACAAGCAGCGCCGTCCACAATTGCCCGTAGCCGAACTGAGCCCCGGTTTGTGTGTAAGTAGCAATGCCTGACGGGTCATCGTCCGCGGCGCCGGTAATGATTCCCGGACCCGCGATCTTCAATAGCTCCTTAACTTGTCTTCCGAACTTGGCCATTCGCTGGAGCAGCCCCGTCTGCTCGATGAACGCATTCGCAGCGCTTATCCATTGAATCTTCGCGCCCCACGCAGATTAGATGCATCTATTTCTAAAGGAGCCGCTGATGATGAAGAGAATGCGATCGCTGTGCCTGCTCGCCTTGTGCCCCATCGTACTGTCCGCGCAGCAGCCTCCGCAGCCCACGCAACTACCCGGCGACGTCTTCGTCATCAAGACCGCCTGGTTCATCGGCGGCACGGGGCCATGGGATTATCTGACGATGGATCCGGTGGCGCGGCGGCTTTTCATCGCACACGGAGCCCAGGTTCAGGTGGTGGATGTGGAAACGGGCGCGGTCGCCGGCCAGATCGCCGGACTTCACGAAGCTCATGCGATCGTCCTCGATGAGAGTGGCGAGTTCGGCTTCATCAGCGATGGGCCGGCGAACCAGGTAGCGATCTTTGACCGGCGTTCGCTGCAGGTTGTGGCAACCGTCGACACCGGCCCGTCGCCGCGTGCGCTGGCTTTCGATGCACAAACCGGCCTTCTGTTCGCCGTCTGCACCAACCCGCTCGGCCAGGCCGCTCCACAAACGCCCGGTGCTCCGCAGCAGCGGTCCGGCAACGCCAACTCCAGCGGTGCCGCGCGCAGCCCAGCCCCGCAGCCCGGCGCCAACCGCGAGATCAAGGGCACCGTCTCCGTGATCGATGTGGCCGCCCAACGGCGCATAGGCGAGATCCTCATGCCCGGCAAGCTTGGATTCGCACAATCCGACGGCAACGGCCAGATCTTCGTCCTTTTCGTCGATCGAAACCAGGTTGCGCGCCTCGATGCTTCCGCCATCGCAGCGCTGCTGCACCGGAACGCCGAGGCTACTGCGACTCCCCAAACCGAGCTTGCTTCAGCCGAAGCAGGCCCATCGCAAGCCGGCAATGCCAAAGACAATCCATCCCCTGAAGAAGCCGCACCCACCGTGCTCGACTGGAGCCACGGGGCTCGGCAACCGCAATCCGCGCAAGAATCCATGCGCCTGTTTGATCTCGGCTCCGCCTGCCGGGCGCCTCGCAGCCTGGCCGTCGATGGCGCGCACCAGCGCCTGTTTGTCGCCTGCGACAATCTGAAACTCGCCGTGCTCAACGCCGGCTCCGGAGAAGCGGTTACCACACTACCCATCGGCTCAGGCACGGATACGGTCGGTTACGACCCGGGTCGCGGACTGATCTACACCGCCAACGGCGGTGCACACGGAAGCCTTACCATCATTCGCCAGGACGTGACCGACACCTACGATCTCATCCAGAACCTGCCCACGCGCCAGCGTGCCCGCACCCTGGCCGTCAACACAGACACTGGCGAAGTCTACCTGGTCACCGATTACGTGGGCGTCGACCTGGCTCAATCCGGCGGTATCGGAACCCTGAAAACACGCCCCGTCGAAGGCAGCTTCCAGGTGCTGGTCATCGGTCACTGAAATCGGAGCGGGAGCGATGGCTTTGCGCACTGAAAGAAGAACAACGGAAGCCGCTTTTCCCCGAAAGAAAAAAAACGTTTGAAGTGCGAATGCAGAAGAATCTTAGTTTGGATATCCGGAACAGAACTTCAAAACCCACTGAATCTGCCCAGAACTGATTGGGTTCCCCTCGCTCAATTTTCTGATGAGGTCAGCTTGCGAGTGGCAAACTGTACCTATGCTCGACTTCATCACGCAGCACGATCTGCCCACGGTCCTGCTCATCGATGACGACATGGTGAGCCGGGAAGTAATGGCCACCTTGCTCACCATGAGCGGCTACCCGGTCCACACCGCCACCGACGGTACGCAAGCGCTTACGCTACTCGCCGCAAAGTCCTGCGTCCCCGGCATTATCCTCATGGATATCCAGATGCCGGGGCTAAGCGGAATCGAGTTGATCGAGCAGCTTCGCGCCAACAGCAAGGCGCGCCTTTACGTCATAAGCGCAAGTAGTACGTCGGAAGAGATCGTTGCCGCGGCTGACGGATTTCTTCTCAAGCCATTCCCTCCGGAAGCACTCACCAGGCTGATTGGAGAGCATGAGGCGCAGTCGCGCCCCCCGGTGGTCCCAGGCCTTGACCCCGCGGAGACCGTGGTCAACCGGGAAACCCTGACGCAACTTCGCGAGATGATGCCGGACAAGGCGGTCCGGCAGATCTTCGAAGCCATCATCGCCGACGTCGGAAAGCGCAGCGCGCTGCTTGAAGCGGCAATCGCCAAGGCCGATTGGGCGGAGACGCGCCGCATCGGCCACGCCGTCAAGGGAGGCGGCTCCATGGCTGGAGCCGTGCAGGTGGCGCGGCTGGGCGAACTGATTGAATCTGGAGGCCTTGAACCCGCGGGAGTTAACCAATCAGATAACAGTAACGCGATCCTGGCAGATTTGCGCGCCGCCGCGCTCAACCTGCAGCGTATGCTGGATGCTGAATTGAAGGTATAAGAAGAAGAGCAGAGACAGGGAAATACCGGAGGATAGCCGACCCCGTGGATAAGCCAATCAGAATTGTACTTGCCGACGATCATCCTGTAGTACGCATCGGTGTGCGCAACATGCTCTCCGAACAGGACGGCTTTGAAGTCATTGGCGAAGCCACGGATGGCGATGAGGCCATCACCCAGACGCTCGAACTCGAGCCCGACATCCTGCTGCTCGACCTGCAAATGCCCCGCCTGCCTGGTCTGGAAGCGATGCGCGCCATCATGAACGGCACGCCGACGGTGAAGATTCTTCTTCTCACCTCCACCATCACCACCCAGCAGATTATCGAAGCGCTGCACATCGGCGCGCGCGGCATCGTGCTCAAAGACGCCCTGGCCAGCCACTTGCAGACATCCATCCGCACCGTCTTCAACGGCGATTACTGGATCGGCGGCAAGCGCGTGGTCAACCTGGTCAGCGCTCTTCACGACCTGATGCAACAGGCCGTTGTGCCCCAGCGCAAAACCTACGGCCTTACTCCGCGCGAACTTGAAGTTGTGGGCTGCATTGTAGAGGGCTGCTCCAACCGCGCATCGCCAAGCAGTTCACGCTCAGCGAAGAAACCGTCAAGCGCCACCTCTCCAACATCTTCGACAAGACCGGCGTCTCCACGCGCCTGGAACTGGCCCTGTTCGCCATCGCCCACCACCTGGTGGAGCCGCAGTAAAGCAGGGATCGGGGATAAACGTTTGCCCGGCCGCGCTTTGACAAAATCCTTTCCTCCTCCTGTGATGGCGCTCGCAGACGGGCAGCTTCAATTCCAATCTAAGATAGAGCCATGAGCCTCAAAGGAAAGATTGTCTTCATCACCGGGGCCAGCGCCGGCATTGGCGCGGCCACTGCGCTTGCATTTGCCGCCGAAGGAGCGCGCCTGCTGCTGGCTGCGCGGCGTGCGGGAAAACTGGCTGAAGTTGCTTCGCTTGCCCTGGAACGCGGCGCGCCCGCTGTCCACTCCATCGATATGGACGTGCGCCACTATCGCGCCGTTCAGGACGCCATTGATGGCCTTCCGCCAGAGTGGGCGGAGATCGACATCCTGGTGAACAACGCCGGGCTGAGCCGCGGGCTCGACAAGTTCTATACCGGCAAGATCGAAGATTGGGACGAGATGATCGACACCAACGTCAAGGGGTTGCTCTACGTGTCGCGCGCGGTGGTTCCCGGCATGGTGGTGCGGGGGCGCGGGCACATCATCAACATGGGCTCGACGGCCGGCGAGATCAGCTATCCCAATGGGGCGGTCTATTGCGGCAGCAAGGCGGCGGAGCGCGCCATCAACGACGGGATGCGCGAAGATGTTCTGGGAACGCCGGTGCGGGTGACCAGCATCGACCCTGGAATGGTGGAGACCGATTTCAGCCTGGTGCGGTTTCATGGCGACGAAGAGCGCGCCGAGAAGGTCTACAAGGGGTTGACCCCGCTCAAGCCGGAGGACATTGCCGACGCCATTGTGTGGGCGGCAAGCCGTCCAGCGCACGTGAACATTGCGCGGGTGAGCATAACCTCAATTGACCAGGCCAACTCGCTGCTCTTTCACCGCGAAAGCTAGTGTCCTGTCTCCAATGTTCATATCAAAAAAGACCCGTCATCCTGAGCGAAGCGTTCTTCAGCGGAGCCGAAGGACCTGCTTTTCGGGAAGCTCGCGGCAAACCAGGTAGTGCAAAACAAATGCCAAGAACTTCGGAGACACCACACTAGCATATTTTCGTCCTAACGTAGCTCTCCGTGCCCCATCCATTCGCGTTTTCGCGAATGGGTGGGATACCACGAACCCGGATCGTCGAATTCACCAGAACTGTAAAGAAGAACCCGCTACCCCATCGCCTCGATCTGCGCCTCGATCTGCGCCAGGGCCGCTTCCAGAGCCGCGCGGCGCGCTGGGTTCGATGTTCGCTGCGATAGGATATTCTCACGCTGCAGGTAGAGCGCCTGCTTCTGCCGTTCTTTCACGGTGCGAACCTGGTCCGCTGTCCGCCGTTGGTCCTCGCTCACAAACTCGTTGCCGGCTTGAACCTCCCGTTGCTGCAGTGCATTTGCCATCTGCTCCTCCACCGATTTACTTTCCCAACCACGAGCCATATCTTCATTCTACGGGGCTTTCTTCAAAATGCGTCCCGCGAAACAGAAGTCATTCCCGATTCAGCACGGAGAAGCAGCAATGCGCGTTTGGCAGATTTCGTCGTTTGGCGTTGATTCTTTGGAGTTTGTAGAACGACCTACCCCCTCACCCGACGCCGGCGAAGTGCTCGTCAAAGTGCGTGCGATTTCTTTCAACTATCGCGACCTGCTGGTGGTGAAAGGCCTCTACAACCCCAAACTGAAGCTTCCCCGCATTCCCGTTTCCGACGGCGCCGGCGAGGTAGTCGCGGTGGGCGATGGCGTCACCCTGTGGAAGCCCGGCGACCGCGTAGCCGCCATCTTCATGCAGAACTGGCTCGACGGCCCCCCGACCGCCATAAAATCCCGCCGCGCCCTCGGCGGAGACATCGACGGCATGTTGGCCGAGTACGTCGTCCTCAAGGAAACCGGCCTGGTCAGCATTCCCGAGCACCTCAGCTTTCAGGAGGCGGCGACGCTGCCCTGCGCCGCCGTCACCGCCTGGAACGCGCTGTTGGTGGGCGATCTCAAGCCTGGCGGCACGGTGCTCATCCAGGGCACCGGCGGCGTAGCCGTCTTCGCCCTCCAGCTTGCGCGTCTGCGCGGAGCCCGCGTGCTGGGCATCTCCTCAAGCTTCGCCAAGCTCGAGCGCGCTTACTCTCTCGGCCTCGACGCCGGCCTCGACTACAAGGAAAACCCCGAGTGGGACCGCTGGGCGCTTGACGAAACCGGTGGCCAGGGCGTCGATCTGATCATCGAAGTCGGCGGCCTGGGCACGCTGCCCCGCTCCCTGCGCGCCCTGCGCATCGGCGGCGCCATCGCCCAGATCGGAATCCTCAGCGGAACCGCCGATGCACCAGCCTTCCCCATCAGCACCATCCTCCACAAGCAGGTCCGCATACAGGGCATCTACGTAGGCTCCCGCAAAGACTTCGAAGACATGAACAAGGCCATTTCCCTGGCCATGCTCAGGCCCGTAGGCGAAAACTTCCACTGGTCCCAAGCCCGCGAAGCCCTCGCAAGGATGGAAGAAGGCTCCCACTTCGGCAAACTCGTGCTCACAGTTGGGTAGGGGGGCTGACAGTCAGTTAGCCCGCATTTCCCTCAAATCGCCAAACATCGTAGCGCCGGTCTCCAGACCGGCTGTCCTGAGGGCCTCCTGGCCCGCAGAGACCTCGCGAGCCGGGAAATCCGGGCCGTCGCGCCGTCCGTGAGAAATGGCGGGGATCCCACCCTTGATTTCCCACCAATGCGGGTGCCTCATCTTTCGGTATTGAACTCCTCCCGCACTGTCATTCGATTCCCTCCAACCGTGTCAATACCCCAAGCCCAAATTCTCACCCTCCAAACACACCTGTCTCCCAAAAGAATCAACCATCTGCCGCCCCGCGAATTCCTTCCCCGGATTTGCGCAGAATTACTTCAGTTGGGCGCACACTTATGAATAGATAGGAAGCGATCACAGCGGCGAAGCTTCGGCCTCAATTCCAAACCCGCCTTCGGCCGCGGCAACACTACGGCGTGTCTCACAAACGGGGTGTAGGGCAGCATCCCTGCCCTGCTCAGCCCGTGATGCGTTCGTTTCCCGTGTTGCCTCTCTCCCGGTTTTCACGTACTTTGAAGGCATGGAAGTCCATTTCCCGCCCGAGGTCGAAACGCGGCTCCGACAGGTGGCTGTTGCCAACGGCAAGGATGCCGAGCAACTAGTCAAAGATACTGTTGCCCGGATGCTCGAAAATCAGGCCCGCTTCATCGCCGGAGTGCAACGGGGTATTGAGCAAGCCGACAGTGGCGAGTTTGTCGAGCACAAAGACGTGCTCAATCGCATCGACAGGCTATTCCACTTGTGAGACAGATTCGGTGGACAACCGAAGCGGCTGACCAACTTGAAACCGCCGTTAACCACATCCAGCAAGACAATCCTACCGCTGCCCGAAATGTTGCTCAGGCGCTTATCGACCGCATTGAACAACTGGCAGCATTCCCCAGCCTTGGCCGACTCGGAGAGGTGAAGGGAACCCGCGAGCTCGTCAGCCCGCCTTATGTCGTTGTGTACCGCTCCACCCAAGAGATTGTCTAAATCCTGCACATCAGGCACAGTGCGCAGGACTGGCGCTGATGCCTCACAACGGGTAATTTTTGCGGCGCTTGAAACCTTCCATGAAATAAAAAACACGATGCCAATTCGCTCGGCAAACAAAGAAATCCGCAAACAAGCCACACAAGATCAAGAGGTTTCATTGACTAGCATCACACCGGAGAACGCCGTGATCGCCTGTGGAACTGTGCCGGGCGCCCCATCCGTCCCGTGCCGGGTGCCCCATAAGCCCTGTGCCCCATCCATTCCGCTTTTTTTGCGGAATGGGTGGGAAACCGCCAAGGCCAATATCACTCCGGCGTCTCCATAAACCGCTCGCGCAACACTCTCCGCATCACTTTCCCCGTGTGATTCTGCGGCAGGGCTTCCAAAATCCAGATGCGTCGCGGAGCCTTATACGGCGCAAGCCGCTCCCGGCACCATTCCAGCAAATCGACTTCGCTGGCCTCGGAGCCAGGATGCAATTCGACCGCCGCCACCGGCGTCTCGCCCTTCTCCTTGTGGGGCAAACCGAAAGCCGCCGCGCGAGCGACCGCGGGATGCGCCGCAATGGCTTCTTCCAGTTCGCGCACATACACCGAATAGCCGCCCGACTTGATCACATCCTTCATCCGCCCTACGAGACGGATCAACCCAACGCGATTGCGCGTAGCCAAATCGCCGGTGCGCAGCCAGCCGTCAGCGGTAAGCAGTCCATCTACGTCTATCTTTTCGAGTACGGCGTCTTTCCAGTAATGCGGCGACACACCCCGCCGCCGGATCTGACACTCGCCCGTTTCCCCCGCGCGCACCGCCCGCCCATCCTCGCCGGCCACACGAATCTGGAACGGCGGCACGGGAAAGCACAAATCTCCGCTGCCCGGCAGAAACGAGAGCTCGATGCCCATCATGGCCAGCCCGCCCAGTTCCACCATGCCGTAGCCGTTGATGAGAACCGGCGGAATCCGCCCGCCGCCTGGAAGCTGGCGCAGCGCACCAAACTGGCGCAGGCGCTGGCGCACTTCCGCAGGCAGGTGGTCGCTGGCTGAGAGCCACAACCGCACGGTCTTGAGGCGGGCTGGGTCGGGATTGCTGTTGACCAGACGGGTGAGCATGGTGGGCACGCCCACCACCGCGGTGACGCCGAGCCGCTCAATCAGATCGAGAGCGCCGGAAACGTCGAAGCGGTCCATGAAACAACCGCGGATGCCGGCCATGAGGCCGTAGAGCGCAATGCTGACTGCCATGATGTGCGACCAGGGCAGAGCGATGAGCGCCAAGTCTCGTGGGCCGAGAAACAGCCCGACCAGCACGGTGGAAGCCCGCGCCCCTAGCAGTGCGCGGCTGGAAAGTGCCGCGCCCTTGGGAAAGCCGCTGGTGCCGGAGGTGTGGAATATGGCTATGGTCGCGGAAGGATCGACACCGCAAGGTGGGAAGGCCGCGCCACCCGGTCCGGGACGCAAAAACCCTTCGAGCGTCTCCGCCTCATCGTCCGCCTGAATCCAGGTCCGCACCGGCAGCGCGGAGCACTCAACAATGACGCGTTCGAAGACCGATCTATCGGTGACTAGAATCTCTGCGCCGCTGCTCTCGAGAATGCGGCGGACCTCCGCCAGCGTGAGCATGGGGTTGAGCGGAACAGCGATGCCGCCAGCGCGAACGATGGCCAGGAACCAGCGAAAGCAGGCGGGATCGTTGGTGCGGTAGATTGCCACAAGCTGCCCCGGAACGATACCGACCGTGCGCCGCAGAAACGCATCGATCCCACAGACCTCGGCGTGCAGACCGGCGAGCCGCCGCGGCCCGGTCTCCTCCACGGAGACTTCGCAATCTCCCTTGCGGCGCAGCAGTTCGTCGATGAGGTTGGCGACTGTGACGGAGCGGTCACGCGAAAGCTGAAAGCGGCGCCAGATATTCATTGTGCGGGAACGGGCTTGCGGCCCCAGTCGCTGGCCACGCAGTATTGGAAGAGACGGTCGAGGTAATCGAGTACGTGCGGCGGACAAATCCCGGCAGGCGCAAGCAGCCGCTCGGCGTTGGTGGTGTCAAACTGCATGCGCATGGTGAAGTAGTCGCGATAGGCGCTGCCATCAAGGAGCACACGGCGCTTGCGTCCCCATAAGGTCATGAACAGCAGCGGACGAACGGCGGCGAAGAACAGCCGCGGATCGACGTAACGGGCTTCCGGGGCGTTAAAGTACTCGGCAGCCCGACGGGCAACCTGCTGGATGGTGGCGCTGCCGCGCGGCCCGGCGCAGAGATGGACCACCGATCCCATGGCCGCCTCGTCGAACGCCAGCCGCGCCACCGCCGCCGCAACAAAATCCACCGGCACAATGTCCAGCACCGCATCCGGGTATCCAGGCACGGTTCGCCACAGCCCGCGCGCGTAGATCTTCAGCGGCCAGTACATCATCTTGAAGCTCGAAGTAACGCCGGTCTGCGAATCGCCGACGATGATGCTGGGGCGCAGGATGATGCCGGGCATGGACTCCAGGCGCGAGCGCACCAGCGCCTCGGCTTCGGCCTTGGTCTGCTCGTAGGTATTTCGGTAGCTTTGGCCCACGGCAAGCTCGCTCTCGCGCACCAGGTCGGAGCGTTCGCCCGCCACGTAGGCCGTGCCGACGTAGGCAAAGCTGCGCAGCTTCGGCGCCCCGGCTGCGAAATCCAGCACCCGCCGTGTGCCCTCCACGTTGATGCGGCGGGCTTCTTCCAGCGAGTGATCGAAACGCACCGTGGCGGCGGAATGAATCACGCGCGTGGTCTCGGCAGAAAGTCGCTCGCCGGCAGCCGCGTCCAGACCGCAATTCGACAGGCCCACATCGCCAGGGTAAACCTCAACGCGATGCCGCTCGTTCGCCGGCACAATCGCGTCGGCGCGCTGCTGGCTCGTTTTGTCGCGACCGGGCCGGATCAGTAGCGCCAGCCTGGCATCCGGATGGCAATCCAGCAGTTCGCGCACCAACCGCGCTCCTAGAAAGCCGGTTGCGCCGGTGACAAGAATGAGTTCTTCGTTTTTCACGCGGAGCCGACCTCTGTGTGCGCACAAATCGAAGGCCGGAAACGATGACCTTTGGATGCAGAATCAACGTGCAATTTCTTCCTCTAGTATAGCCCGGCGGGACATAAGACCCGTTGAACCTGCGCCCTGCCCCGTTCGGGTTTGTTGGACCCGGCAATTCGGTCGGCTCCGAAATCACGGGAAATTCATATCGCACCAATCCCACATTGGTCGCATTTCTGATTCAGCCGGTGTCTAATAAATTGAAGAACGTCCTCGCAGCGCCTAGAATCGAAACAGAAACCTTAACCTTAAGGAAAGAATCGGGATTTTGCCGTGCCGCGAACAAATCGGAGCCAGTTTGCCGCGCCCCACGGGCGAGCCAGGTGACTTGCGTGTGCGCTCAAACGCAATGAGCAAGCTGGGGCTTCGTCTTGCGGCCATCTTGATGCCGCCCGCCATGCTGGCGGTGGCAGGCTGCGCGGTGGGAACTGTGACGGCCGACCCCTCCAACGCGACGTTCAGGCTGTCGCCCGGCACCGCATTCATCGATACCAATTGCACCGGCTGCAATACCGCCGGCAAGCAGGGCGCCTCCGTGGAGCAATTCTCTGCCACCCTCACCGGCGGCGGCGCTGCGCCTGTAACCTGGTCTGTCTCCGGCGGAGATCCAAATACCGGCCCGGGCACCATTAACGCCGCAGGCCAGTACACGCCGCCCAGCTATCTCACTGCCGATCGCGTCCAGGTAGTGGTGTCGGCTACCCTCAAGGGGACCGCAACGGCAACCGCGGCCCTGACCGTAACGCCAGGTTTCCTGCAGCCGCTCACGCCGGAAAACGCCGCTGTGGGCGCCAACGGCCAGGTCACAATCACCGGATTCCTGGCTGAAGCAGGCGGGGAGGAAGGCATTTCCTTTGCGCTGTCGAACTCCGCTACCGGTTCGAGCGGGGGGCTGGGAACGCTGGGCCCGACAACCTGCCAACGCCCCTCGCAAGCCTTTGCCTCCTGCAGCGTCACCTACTCTGCACCGCCAACTGTGCCGTCGACGGGCGTTACGTATGTGGTTGCCACGGCGGGGGCTTCGTCATCGAAGACGGCGGTCAATCTGCTTCTGAACACCGCGGGTGTTGCCAGCAGTCCAACCGTTCACCAGGCGGAGCAACTGAGCCCGGCCGAGCTTGGCTCCTCGGGCGGCAATAACGTCGACTACGACCCGCAGGGTAACCAGGTCGCCGATTGCTGCGGCGGAACGTTGGGCTCGCTGATCCAGGACAGCAATGGCCACCAGTATCTGCTGAGCAACAACCATGTGCTGGCGCGCAGCGACCAGGCGGCAATGGGCGATTACATTGTCCAGCCGGGGCTGATCGACAACAATTGCGTGCCCTATGGCGACGGACCGGGCACCACGCCCATAGGCTCGCTGACCGGATGGCTCCCGCTCAGTTCCCCGGCAACCAATGCAGACGCGGCCATTGCACAAGCGGTGACCGGCGCAGTGGACCCGACGGGCAGCATTCTTGAACTTGGCCCTCGGCAGGCGGACGGCACGCTGGGCGCGGCCCCTCCCGGCGTAACTTCTACAGGCGGCAAGGGCGAAACGGCGGGATTGCGCCAGACCGTGGCCAAGAGCGGGCGGACGACCGGGTTGACCTGCGCCAGCATCTCCGCGCTCGCGCTGGACGTCAACGTTGATTACTTCACCGACTGTGCCGAAACCAAACCCTACCTCACCAAGACTTACACCAACCAATTGGCGATCAGCGGCAACCAGTTCAGCGATGCGGGCGACTCCGGGTCGCTGGTTGTCGATACCTCGAATGCCGAGCCGGTGGGTTTGTTCTTTGCCGGCGGCCTGGATGCAGCAGGCGTCAGCCAGGGCATTGCCAGCCCCGTGAGCGACGTGCTGAGTGAGCTGAGTGCACAGGTCGGAGCGGGAGCAAGTTATTCCTTTGTAGGTACAGCCGACCACGGGGTGAGTTGTCTGAGCTATGGCGACAACACGGTAACCGGGGCGCAGTCGAGAATCCTCAGTGATGCCGAGATTGCGCGCAGCCAGCAGGCCCTGGCGCAGGCTCGCACGCTGGTGAACCCGTCCGCAGGTATTCTCGGCGTGGCCACGGGCAAGAGCAGCGACCATCCCGGCGAGGGTGCGGTGGTGATTTATGTGGATGAAAACACAGCCGCAACGGCGCCCGCGAACGTAGAGGGCGTTCGCACCATCGTGATTCCGACCAATGCTCGCGCGGTAGCCTTGGGCTCCGCACCGCAAACGCCGTTCGAGTCCCTTTTCGGATTCGCGCAGAACCTGCCGGCCGCGGTGGTAAGCCAGGCGATTGCCGTAAAGCAGAGGACTGGACGCATCCTGATGCGGCAGAATCCGGCCTTCTTCGGCGTCGGTGTGGGACAGAGCCTCGACAACCCAAAAGAAGCCGCATTGGTGATCTACGTGGACCGGAAAAAGGCTCCCGCGCAGTTGCCTGCAATCATTGACGGGCTGCGCACGCGTTACGTGCTCATGGACCGGCTGCATGTGACAAAAGCCTATCTAAATCCGATCCAGTCCAGATCCCATTGCACGGTCCATCCGAATGCTGATAATCCCGGCCGCTTCGATCCAGCCAGCCTGACCAGACCAGCGCCTCTCGATCTAAACTGAAACGCGCTACCCAGCGATCTGTCCGTGGCCCAGCCAGCGCCGCAGGCACGCCGCCTGGCCCACGTGGTACGACTCGTGCAGCGCGAAAAAGCTGATTGATCCGCTCAGCTTCCCATCGAAGCTCGGCGGTCCCGGAGGGCAACCCGCACACAACGTCTCATCGGATGCGTCTTCCAACGCTGAATTCAGAGCCTTTTTGACATCCTGCCAGGCCAAAAGCACTTCCTCCGGCGAAGGACATTGGGCCAGGTCGGCAATCTTCTCGCCTCGCCCGAACTGCGCCAGCCAAGGCCTTGACCACTTTGTGCCGAGGAAATTCAGGGCTCTGGATCTGGCCCACACAATATGCCCCGCAATCCAGATCATCGGGTTCATTTCGTTGGGGCTCTTCTGCCATTCTTCAGGCGTGAGGCCTTCAAAACTCTTCTCGAGCAGGTTGGCATTGAGGTTGAAACCTCCGGCGGCATGGCCAATTTCGCTGGCTACTGGCATGTTTTGTTTCCTCCTGCTGGAATAGCGTCGAGTCTAACACCGGGATCTGTGGAACCGCTTCAGACTTCTAAGCATGAATGGCGTTGGGCATGGGGAAGACTTCAATACGGAATCCCTTATCTGCCAGCATCACCGGATCGCTATCGGTGAGGCTCTGCGCTTCCTGGGGGTTGGCGGTACGCAGAATCCCCACGCCCCAGCTGCCTGAGGGATCAGCTACCGGCCCAATTGCAATGACCTTGCCTTCGGCAAGCTTTCCCCGCCAGTAAACGCCGTGCACGCCCATCAGAGTCAGTTCCTCGGCCGTCGCGTCGTACAGGAAACTCCGCCGCGGCGGAATCAGGCGAAAGAGAAAGTACTGCGGTGGCGAAGACAACCGGCGAAGATCCGCCTGCAGCAAGCCCAGCACGCGCTCCCAGCCCTCGGTGTGATTGCGGCAAGCTCCAACCCGATCGGCAAAACCTTCGTGACGGAGGGTGAGCCGCGTGCCCTGCTGAAGCGCCTCCAGCACGTAGGTCACGTGCGTCTCGTTGGGTGCATCCCAATCGGGGCGCCAGGTAAAGGCCAGGCGGTGGGGAGCGTCCACCTCGGTGAACTCGCCTTCGACCGCGTAGGTGCGGCCATCGGTCATGCGGCCGGTGTGGCGCCACTTGCCGCCGAGGCGCACATCTGCCTCCCATAGCGTGGTCCGGTAGCCCTGCTCCGAATTCCACCAGCGCAGAACATCTTCCTCGCGAACCAGCGCCTCAAACACGCGCTCTGGCGGTGCGGCAATTTCAACCGTCGCCAGAACCAATCCCTTTTCTACGTCCGCCACCGCGGTTGCCTGCTTGGTCAAACTCATTTCGTTCCTCCGGTTTCTTTTTCTAAATGGCGCTTGAGACTGTTCAAGCTGGACTGCCAGAAGACTCGATACTCTTCAATCCACCGGGCTACATCACGCAGCGGCTCTGGCTCCAGGGAGTAACGCCGCTCCCGGCCGCAGCGCCGCTCTCTAACCAGGTGGGCGTTGCGCAGAACGCGCAAATGCTTGCTGATGGCCGGCCGGGTCTGGCTGAAATCGGACGCGAGGGAATTCACTGGGACGGGCCCGCTGCGCAACCGGTCCAGAATCGCACGCCGCGTAGGGTCGGCGATGGCACGATAAACATCGGGCGGGAGAGAGCCGGCGGGCGGAGATTTGAAACGCGTAACCATCTGGTTACGTAATATCGCAGAGGACTTCGCGGATGTCAACTCCAATTCGGCGAAACAGGCATTTCGATCTTTGACGGCCTAACGCAAAAAGGGCGAAGCGGTTCGATCCCGCCTCGCCCCTGCTTTTCTTGCAAGTGCCCTGCGCGAGGGCCTAATCCACCGGCTTCGCCTTCCCATTGCGCAGGCTCTCGTCGATGATGGTCTTGACCTTGCGGTCGGTCTCTTCCGCAAGCTTTCCTTGCTGTTCACCCAAGCGGCCCTGTTCCTCACCAAGCTTGCCCTGCTGTTCGCCGAGCTTGCCCTGCAAGTCTCCCAATTGCCCGAGCCTCTCACCCATTGTGCCTTGCAACTCGCCCAGCCGACCCTGAATTTCACCAATCTTCCCTTCGATTTCGGCAAGCTGGTCCTGACTCACTGTGCTTCCCTTCTTGGCATCGAGCTTGGCGACGGCCGCGTTCAGTTCCGCCATCTCTTTGGAGATATCGGGGGTTGGAACGCTGGCCTGCTCCTGCTTGCGGCCCAGTTCCTCCTGTTGACGGCCAAGCTCCTCCTGCTTCTTGCCCAGTTCTTCCTGCCGACGGCCAAGTTCTTCCATGGGCTTGTACATGGCTTCGATCTGAGCAGCAACAGCCGGGTCGTCGACGATGTACGACTTGCCGTTGTGCGTGAACCAGAGGAACTTTCCGTGGGCCACCTTGCGCGCCCTTTCAATTTGCTCGCTAGAGCTTCCGTTCCAGTCTCCGGAAAAGCTGAAATGCTCGCCCGGCCCAGTCACTACCGCATACGAATCGCCATTCGACGACCAGTGGTATGCGTAGCCGTTGGCGACTGAAGTACCCTGGCGCGTCGCAGCGTCGTTCGTATTGGTCGTTGTCGAGTCTTGCGCGTAGGCTGCGGCGGAGCGTGCGTATTCTAAAGCGAGCCTGAGATTTTCGGCTGCGTCGCGAATCTCTCCGGTTTGCGAAGCCGGCGGCGGGGGAGGCTCGGGAGCCGGCGCAGCTTGCGGAGCCGGCACAGCATCCGGCGAGGGGGCGGATGCGGGAGCGCCAGGAGCAGGCGGAGCCGGATCGATGCTCTGCAGCGGCGGGGCCGGCGCTGATGCCGGTGCAGGCGCCGGATTGGGGGTATCGGCCGGACTGGGGGCTGTCGCCGGAGCCGGGGGCGGGGTTACAGACTGGCCGGTTGTGGCCGCTTCCACGCGAATCAGGGCCGTACCGGCGAAGACCGCAACCGGAATCAGCAAAAGCGCCATAAGGACGCGCCTGCGGCTGTTCGCAAAGGCCTTTCGGAAGCTGGTTTCATCGAGCAACCTTTCAATGCGATGGGAGAGATTTCTGCTGCGTGCCATGGCGACTCCTATCCTGGTCATGTCGATTTGGGTTGGGCGCGGGATGGCCGCGAATTCAAGCAACACTTGGGCATAGGAAGCGCAGCTTGATGCTTCTTCCAGGCCGGCGTGGTCGCTGATGGCCTCACCCAGGTCGCAGAGCCTTCGCTTGAGCCACCAACCCAGCGGGCTGAACCAGAAAACGGCGCTGTACAAGCCTGCCAGCATCTGCAGGTAGAAGTCTCCGTGACGCACATGTGCCCGCTCGTGGGCCAGCACAACGCGCAGCTTCTCCGCGTCCCACTCCAGGCATTCATAGGGCAGCAGGACGCCCGAGCCGATGGTCACCGGCGAGGAAACCGCCCTGCTGAACCGCATGTGCAGGCCGTAGCCTGGATCGTCCTGCGGATAGGGCACAAATATCTCCGCCGACTGCCACAGGTTCATCGCCAGGTTGAGCCCGTACGCCGTGCGAATCAGGAGCGCCCCGCAAACCCCCAGGTACAAAAGCAAGGCCGGAGTTTCAGCATTGCGCAACACCAGCGCCGCCCAGTCTCCGATTTTGCTGGAGAAAGACCCGGCTGCCGGTCGAGGCTTGGCAGACAGAGCAACAACATGGGAAGACGCGAGAGGTCCAGCTCCGTCGGACCGCATGCTCAAAGGCCGAGCCTGGTGCAGCGGTTTGATTCTCGGTTTGGAAACCGCCGATGCAGATCGGTGGTCCCTCGCGCTCAAGTCGGTCTGGTCCGGCATAAGGCTTTTCTGCGTTATAGCCAAATTCTCCACACGCAAGGGTGAAGCGTCTTGAATGGGAACGGCCCTCAGCCCCAGGTGCCGCGGTATCGTGAACGCTATCGAGGCGGGCAAAACCTGCCAGCGCATCATCAACGGCATGACAACGGCGCACACCAGCACCAGTCCCCAGGCGGTTTTCTGCGCCAGCACGTTGCTCACGCGAAAGACCCGAAGCCCCACCCAGACCGCAAGCGCCACGATGAGCGCGCGCAGCGCAGCTTCAATCAATGCTTGAATCATCGTCCCCCTCCCTTTTCCCGCTCTTTGGAGTTGTTGAGATCTACTGCATTCTTTTGCGCCTGGGCAATTCGCTCGGCAAGGCGCTGCAGCTCGGCCCGATCGAGAACTTTGGAGTCCACCATGCCCACCAGCAGCGCCTCTACGGAGCCCTCGCAGAACCAGTCCACAATGCGCTTGACGGCGCGGCCGGCCACGCGTTGCCGAGTCTGCGCCGGACGGTACACGAAGGTGCGATCCTCCACCGTGTGCGCCAGGTAGCCCTTCTCTTCCAGGCGGCGCAGGACAGTGCGAATCGTCGAGTCCTTCAACGGCCTACCGAGTTCCTCGCGCACCTGTTCCGCGTTGATGTCGGACTTCCGCCAGACGACCGAGAGAATGCTGCGCTCCAATTCGCCGAGTTCCGCCGGATCGTGACCGGTTTGAGTGTTACTCTTCATAGTGTTACTGACTGTAACATAAAAGAAAGGTGAGCATGCAACGGATTTTCTGATTTTTTTGTTGATTGTGGAAGATAACCCAATCAGCTTGGGTTATCATGAATTTAGATGAGCTCGCTTCGGTTCGATGGCGTAAGGTTTGTAGCTTACAGCATGGACCACGAGCCTCGGCACGTGCATGGTTTCTACGCCGAGGTTGAAGTGATCGTTGATCTTCGTCCAAATGGCGAAGTTACATTGGCGAACCGGACCGATGCTATCAGGCCGAGCAACGCCAGCAAGTCGGATGTGCGTCACGTGCTGACTGTAGCTGCGTGGCATTTCGACGAATTGGTTCATCTTTGGGAGAAAAATCATGGCTGAGCATCGAGTCGCAACCACCGACTCCGAAATCGAGTCTGCCTTGGAACGGACAAAGACCAACGGTGGCGACCCACTCGCGAAGACGGTTGAGCACGTCACCGATCTCAACCTGCTTATCGTTGGTCTCAGCAATGGACGCCGTTTGGTACTTCCTATCGAGGACTTGCAGGGGTTGAGCGCTGCAACCCACGAGCAGCTTCAGAATTATGAATTGCTTGGACACGGGACCGGCATCAGCTTTCCGGAACTCGATGTCGACCTTTACGTCCCCGCGCTGATCGAAGGCGTATATGGAAATCGCCGTTGGATGGCACAGTTGGGCAAGAAAGGGGGTCGAGCCACGACGGAGGCCAAACGCAACGCCGCACAAAAGAACGGCGCCAAAGGTGGAAGGCCAAAGAGATCGGTAGCGTGAAACATCCTTGAAAGGGCTAGGCTGTCGCCGGAACCGCCTGCTTCGCGGGAACCGCCGGGTCGGCGTCATCGGGAATGAAGATTTCGAAGACGGTCCCGGACGGCCGCCCATCCTGGGCGGTGCGGCTGCGCACATGCACCGTGCCGTGATGCTTGAGAATGATCTCGTGGCTTACCCACAGGCCAAGGCCGGTCCCCGTTACTTCTTTGGTAGTGAAGAAGGCCTCGAAAACGCGTTCGCGCACCGCCGGATTCATGCCTGTTCCGGTGTCGGCCACGGCAAAGCGAATTCCCTCCTGCTCCGGCTGCTTCCAGTTGTGCGAGCGCCGCGCGCGCACCAGCAGGCGGCCGCCTCCGATGAGCGCATCAATGGCGTTGCCAACCAGGTTGGCAAACACCTGCCGCAATTCTCCGGAAAAGCAGAACAGGTCCATCTCTTCCTCAAAGTCGCGTTCCACCTGGATATTGAGCGTATTCAGCCGGCCGCGATAGAGAGCGAGCACGGAGCCCAGCAATTCACCCATATTGGCGCGCGTGGGCAGCGTGGACTGGCGGTAAAAGCGCAGCGTTTGCTGCGTGATCTCGGAGATGCGCCTGGCCTCATGTTCGGCCATCACAATGTAATGGAGCGCCGGCTCTTCAAGCTGGCAGAAATTGTGCAGCAGAAACAGCAGGTTGGTGATGGCCTCAAGGGGATTGTTGATTTCGTGAGCAATGGATGCGGCGAGCCTGCCCGTCGCGGCCAGTTTCTCCGTCTTGCGCAAGGCTTCTTCGCTGCGCTTGCGGTCGCTGGCGTCGAGCACAATCACGCCCACCCAGCGCACCTGCTGCGGTGTGGTTCGCACCGGGTAAGCGCTGGCCAGCCACGTCCATGGGCGGCCGGTTCTGGGGCTCTGGCCCGTCAACTCCAGGTCGCGCACCGGTTCTTCCGCGGCAAAGACTCGCAACACGGAATCCTCGAGTTCCTGCGCAACAGGCTGCATCAGAAGTTCAGGCAAGGTGCGTCCCAGATGCCGGCTAAGGCTCACTCCAGTCATGTCGGCAAAGGCCTGGTTGACGCGCACGAACCGGCAGCGGCGATCGAAGAATGCCAATCCGATGGGCGCATTGGCCAGCATTGAGTCCAGCAGCGAAAGCGTGTCGTTGAGTCCGGACCGCTGCTCCGCCAGTGAAGCCACCATGCGGTTGAACGCCTCAATCAGGTCGCCAATCTCGTTGTGAACCGAAACCGGCAGCGGGAAGTTGCCGTCGTCTTCGGTGGAGTTCATCAGCGCGCGCGTGCCCTGGCGCAGGATGGCGAGCGGCCGGGAGATGGACTGGGCCATCAGAAGCACAAGCAATGCCGAAGAGGCGATCCAGATGACCCCAAAGATGACGGTGCTGCGCAGAACCGAGTTCAACTCCTCGTAATCCCAGTTGCGATCGGATTCGACCCAGGCAAAGCCGCGCAGGTCGGTACCGGTAAAAATTGGCTTCACGCCCTCCCAATGATTCTTGCCGTAGGCAAAAACCCTTGGTTCGCCATTGGCGAGAAGCGGAATCTGCGCCCGCTCAATGGGATCGAGTTCCACTTGCTCCGGCTCTCCCGAACTGACAAAAAGAACGTCGCCGGCGGGATCGGTGATCTTGGCAAAAGCTACGCTGGGCGCCTCGCCCATCATCTTGACGGATAGACCGACCCAGGTGCGCCGGTCCTGTTGCAGGGCCTCAGTAGCCTGCAAGGCCATGGAGGTTGCCTGGTGCGCCAGCCTGTGCAGCATGCGGTCGTGCACTTCAAGAGCCTGCTGGCGGATGAGCAGCGTCGCAAATAGTCCAATCGATAGCACCTCCAGCAGGACAACGCCTGCCAGCATCTGCCATCGAATCGACCGCGGCCACCAGCGCATAAAAAAGCCCCTTCCCTGTCCGACAGGTCACTCCCGCATGCCCGGCTCTCAATTCCGCCGGGTAGGTCTTCGCTTTATGCTATTAGCTTCGATGCCAGCGCACGGGCGATTTGCCGTCCGTGAAATCGTCCATTTTCGATAAAGATCTCGTTGGTGCGCGAGCCGGCAACAATCACACCGGCAAGATAGACTCCGGGCACATTGCTCTCCAGAGTCTCCGGATCGCAAACGGGGCGTCGGTCTTCTCCCTCGAAGCGCACGCCCAGGCGCTCCAGGAAATCGAAATCCGGATGATAGCCGGTCATGGCGAAGACGAAGTCATTCTTCAGCGTCTGACGGCCCTGAGGCGTCTCCACCTCCACTGTGTCCGGAGTAATCTCGACCACCTGCGAGCGGAACAGCGCCTTGACCTCGCCGTTTTTGATGCGGTTCTCAATGTCCGGCTTGATCCAGTACTTCACGTGACGGTGAATCTCCGCGTAGCGATGAATGAGCGTAACCCGTGCGCCGCTACGCCACAGTTCCAGCGCCGCAATGGCCGCCGAATTCTTCCCGCCGATCACCGCCACGTCCATTCCGAAAAACGGGTGAGGATCGTTGTAGTAATGATGCACCTTGCTCAAATTCTCGCCGGGGATGTGCATGTAGTTGGGCAGGTCGTAGTAGCCGGTTGAAAGCGCCAGCTTGCGCGCCTTGTGTACGCCGGGCCGCTCGTACCGGTCGACCGTATGGACAGTGAAATCCCCATCGCTTCCCTTCACGCGGTCGACGCGATGATACTGCCGCACGTCAAGTTTGTAGTAGGCCGCCACCAGCCGGTAATACTGCAGCGCCTCATTGCGGGTGGGCTTGGGGTTGGGGCTGGGAAAAGGAATATCGCCAATCTCGAGCAGCTCCGGCGTAGTGAAAAACGTCATGTGCGCAGGGTAGTGAAAGAGCGAGTTGCAGATGCACCCTTTGTCCACCACCACAACCCGCAAGCCTGCCTTCTGAGCCTCGATGGCGCAAGCCAGCCCCGTAGGCCCAGCCCCCACAACCAGCAGATCGAAGATTCCGCCCAGCGCCCCCGCCTCCGTGCTCAATTCGTTCATGCATCTAGCTTAGGGCATTTGGACACATCCGTTGGGCGTTGAAGGCCCCTCAGTCTTCATTGACCTCTGAATGGTAGAATGGTATAATCCTAAGGTAGAAAGGTGGAAAACGAATGGCCCTGAATATCAAGGATGAGGAGACATATCGGCTAGTGAGCGAGTTGGCCAGAGAAACAGGCGAGACTCTTACGCTTGCGGTGAAGCTTTCAGTCAAGGAGCGTTTGGATCGGCATCGTGAGGCGCGGAAGCGGGAGGGGCGAATGGAATGGCTGCGTGAGCTTACGGCAAGGACCGCTCCGCTGATGAACGATGGCCGAACCTCGAAAGAGCTGATGGATGAACTCTACGACGATGAGACGGGTCTTCCCAAATGATTATTGACTCGTCGGCTTTGATCGCAATTCTCAAGCGGGAATCGGCGTGGGAGACACTCTCTGAAGCTTTGGATGCGTCAAAGTCTTCGAAAATATCAGCCGCCACTTTTCTTGAAGCCTCGATTGTCGTGGACGGCTGGAGCAATCCAGTTCTGAGCCGTGAATGGGACGATCTGGTAGAGAGGTTCAGCATTCACATAGAGCCGGTGACTGAAGCGCAGGCGCGCATCGCCCGCCAGGCCTACCGCGACTTCGGCAAAGGCAGCGGCCACCCCGCCAACCTCAACTTCGGCGACTGCTTCAGCTACGCCCTGGCCCGCGACAAGCGCGAACCCCTGCTCTACAAAGGCGACGATTTTGTTCACACGGATTTGCGGTCGGCCATGAAGCATCGGTAAGGGGACGAGCACACCTCCCATCCATTACCCTAAAGAGTTCAGAGGGAGCCGTTCATGACCGTCATCCGCCAGGAGGATTTCATCTCGAGCGTCGCGGGCGCGTTGCAATACATCAGCTACTACCACCCGGTGGATTACATCACCTCGCTCGCCAAAGCATACGAGCGCGAGCAATCCCCCGCCGCCAAGGACGCCATCGCGCAAATCCTCATCAACAGCCGCATGTGCGCCGAGGGCCATCGGCCCATCTGCCAGGACACCGGCATCGTCAACGCCTTCGTCAAAGTTGGCATGGACGTCCGCTTCGCCGCAGACCCCTCCGAAGAAGTCCTCGATCTCCAGCAAATGGTCGATGCCGGTGTTCGCCGCGCCTATCTAGACCCCGACAACAAGCTCCGCGCCTCTCTGCAAGCCGACCCCGCCGGCAAGCGCATCAACACCAAAGACAACACCCCGGCCACTGTCAACGTTGAATTGGTCAAGGGAAACACGGTCGAAGTCACGGTCGCGGCCAAGGGTGGGGGCTCTGAAGCAAAAAGTAAATTCGCCATGCTCAACCCGTCCGATTCAGTCGCCGAGTGGGTGCTCAAGACCGTCCCCACCATGGGCGCCGGCTGGTGTCCGCCGGGCATGCTCGGCATCGGCATCGGCGGCACCGCGGAGAAGGCCATGCTCCTCGCCAAGCAGTCGCTCATGGATCCCATCGACATCCAGGACCTGATCGCCCGCGGCCCCGTGACCACTGCCGAAAAGCTACGCGTCGAACTCTACGACAAGGTGAATCGCCTCGGAATTGGCGCGCAGGGCCTGGGCGGCCTGACCACTGTGCTGGATGTGAAGGTTCTCGACACACCGGCGCACGCGGCCAATCTCCCGGTCGCCATGATTCCCAACTGCGCTGCCACGCGGCACGCGCACATCGTCCTCGACGGCTCCGGCCCGGTGTACCTCGATCCACCCAATCTTGATGACTGGCCCAAGCTCACCTACGACGTCAGCGGCGCGCGCCGCGTGAACCTGGACACCGTGACCCGCGCCGAAGCCGCCACCTGGAAGCCGGGCGAAGTCCTCCTGCTCACCGGCAAGCTGCTCACCGGACGCGACGCCGCCCACAAGCGCATGACCGACATGCTGAGCCGCGGCGAAAAACTCCCTGTCGATTTCCATGACCGCTTCATCTACTACGTCGGCCCTGTCGACCCGGTGCGTGAAGAGGTGGTTGGCCCTGCCGGCCCTACAACCGCCACGCGCATGGACAAGTTCACCCGCCAGATGCTTGCTGAAACCGGCCTGCTGGGCATGGTGGGCAAGGCAGAGCGAGGCCCGGCAGCCATCGACGCCATCCGTGAGTTCGGCGCGGTCTATTTGATGGCCGTGGGCGGCGCAGCTTATCTCGTCTCCAAAGCCATTACCGGCTCGCGCCTGTTGGCCTTTGGCGACCTGGGCATGGAAGCCGTCTACGAGTTCGACGTGCGCGACATGCCGGTAACCGTGGCCGTCGATTCAAAGGGCACCAGCGTCCACCAGACCGGCCCCGCCGAGTGGCAGCAGCGCATCGCCGGAATTCCGATTCTCCAGTAGCGGGGAGTCCTGACACCAATCTCCGAAACGGGCTCGGGCAGGAGGCAACCCATGTATGAAGTGATTCTCAAGCAATTTGAAGATCCCGACGAAGTCCGCATCTTCGAAAAGGGCAGATTTGAGCTGGTTCACATCGCAGGGATGACTCTCGGCCGCGCCACCTACGAACCAGGCTGGAAGTGGTCAGTCCATGTCGGAAGCGCCCTAGGGAAGGCGAGCTGCGAAGTCGAGCATGTGGGAATCGTCATCGCCGGCCGCGCCACCGCGGCCATGGACGACGGCCGCATCTTTGAGATGAAGGCCGGGGATATCTTCTATATCGAACCCGGCCACGACAGTTGGGTCGTGGGGGACGAGCCGTATGTTTCGCTTCATCTCATGGGTGCGGGCGATTACGCGGCGCATAAGAGCGCGTTAAAGGAATGAACCTGATTCCTGATCCCTAACCCCTAATCCCTAACCCCTGCTTCATCGCTGCTTGCCGACTCGAATGACCAGCCCCATCGTATACCCAAGGTTATTCTGCACGGTCGACCCAAACCCTGTCAGGTAATACTCCGGCGCAACCCGCAGCCCGATATTTGGGGCCAGGTTGTACTCGAAAAAGACGGTTGCGCTGGCGGCAAACGTGTTCGCATCGGGGTACAGGACGCCGAGCGTGCCAAAACCGTTGGTGTCGCCGGTGAAGTTGCCATGCGCAAACCCCGCCATAACGCGCCCGGAGACGGAATACTTGGGCTGCAAATAAAAGCGATAAGTAGGTCCAATCAAGGCCGCGTATTGGCTGATGGCCGGCTTGTCCAGCCGCACATTCCCTGCCGGGGGATTGCCCTCCTGGGGCTCAATGAACGGAGTCCCGTAGTAGCCGCGGCCATCCACGGTCACGCCCAGGCGCTCGTTGTAATAGCGGGTAAGTCCAACGTTCCAGTTGTATTCGTTCACGCGCTGCAAGAAGGGGCCGGGAGTAAAGCGGAGGTAACCGCCACCGACGTACCCCTCGTAAAGATGATCGTAGACCTCGTGGATGGCATCGGCGCGCCGCTTTTCCCGGCGAGCCTTGATGCGAGCCTGCACGCTCGGTTGCGGCTGGTTCTGCTGCTGCGCTTCGGCTGCTGTGGGCGCCTGTTGGTCCTGAGGTGTGGGGTTGCTGCTCGAACTCGAAGTTTGGGCCTGCAGAACAGATATCGCTGAAGACGCGAGCGCCAAAAGAAGGGCAAGACGGCGAAAAGAATACATCGGTATTGGGTTACCTCCACGGGATTACGGAAGCACACCACCACTCTCGGCAGCACTTCCCCCAGTAGGTATTAAAACATCTCAGGGGGAGCCTTGTGGGTGAACCTGTACTGCTTTGGACGCAGCCCGCGGCGATTCGCCCCGTTTGCCTTGGGAAACAATCGCGTTGCCGGTCGCGCGTCTTGCCGCGGAATGCGAAATACTCTCGCGCACTCTTGCAGATCATTTCCCGCCCAAAGCGCAACGGAGATTGATCAGAAGGATCTCGAGTTGGATGATCCCAGCCGCCAGCGCTGCAGCGGACTGCGCCCTATCTCACGGCCTTCGATCCGCTTTCTTGTTTCTGCATCCCCGGCCCCATTGCCATCATGCGATCCCAGGTCGGCTGGAGCTGAAGTGGATCGCGGATGCAGGTGAGAAACATGAGCCGCATGTCTCCAGGCATAGGGACGTTTGCGAATTTGCGATAGTTTTCAGGCAACGGCGGACCGCCAGGAGTGCCCGCCGGAGGAATCGCGGGCGGGAGTTGGAAGGCATACATGCTGCCGCCTGCCAGGGCTTGGTGTGGATACTGCAGAAGCCAGACGCAGTTGTGGCTCTCCCGGATCAGGTTGGCGGAAACAATGGCCCACTGGCCGCCATCTTGCGGTCGAGCCTCCTGGCAGTTCCAGAATTGCGCTTGAGGAAGATAGACCGCGGGATCGGAAAACCCATACGCATCGATCAAGAGGCGGGTCAGACCGCGCTGTTGTACGAAATCCTCGGCTTCGAGAAGCCCCTGGTTCCAATCGAGATTGGAATCGGCCACCAGGAGATAGCCGGGACGGCCGCCGCTCAATGAGTTCAGGAATGGAAGATAGTAGGGGTATGCGCGCACGGCCGTTACCACGGACGCCAGCGCCAATGCGGCGGTGAGCCAGAGGCCGGCGCGAGCGGCAGGCCAGCCTGAACTCCGCAGTTGATTCAAGGCTCGCGGCAGCGGCGCCAGCAAGAGCACGAGCAGCGCCAGGGAAACAGAGAAGTGGCGGATGCTGAACTGAAATCGGCTGAGGATACATGCGACGGTGAAGACCACGAGGGAAACCCACACTGCCCGCCAATGCAACTCCATCCCTTCAGGTATCACGGCGAGGCGTACCGGACGAAACTTTGCAACCAGGCCAATGGCCAGCGCAAGAACCAGCAAGAGGAGGAAGGCTAGCGAGGATTTGAGCAAGAACAAGAGCGGAAAGTAGAACCACACTCCATGCGGGTACCAGTGCCCCAGGATGTAAGCAGGCGGCTTAGCGGTAAAGGCGAACAGCGCCAGACCGCGCAGGTAAATCCAGGGCGGCATGAGCAATCTGCGCAGGAGCAGCGCCGCCATGTTACGTCCAAGAAAACCCAGAGAGTCGGTTGGCTCATTCCACGAGAGGACAAAGTAGACGGCATAGACAACCAGTCCAGCGAGGAAGATGCCCTTCGTGAGGCTCCACCAGCGCAAACGACGCCATGCCCGAAGCGCCGCCTTGTCTGCCGGCTGTTCCGGCGCCGGACGCCAGCGGAGGCTGAGAATAAATGCGGCAAAACAGAAGAGCAGGAGTCCCGCAGAAAACTTGGTCAGCAGTGCCCCGCCAAAGGCGAGACCGAATAGCAGAATCGTCGCACGCGACGGCGACCGCCACATGCTGGCAAAGGCCCACAACGTCAGCACGGCGAACAACGTGATTGCAATGTCGGTTAGGACTAAAGGGCCAAACGCGAGCATGACAGGCATGGTGGCATAAGCGCACAGGCAGAGCAGTCCGCCCCACGGGTCGCCGAGGCGAGAGCCATATAGAAAGAGAACGATCCCCAGAACAAGTGTTAACAACAGCATGGGCTGCCGCGCCCAGAAGGCCGTCGCGATAGGGTCATTCCACCGGGTGATCAGCCAGTGGCCGAAGATCCATTCGCCGAGATACTGCTTGAACATTCCACTGCCGCTGAACGTCCAGGATACTTGGGAGTAGTCGGCGTGCACACCGCGAAGCACAAGCGGCACCGCGGCCAGCACCTTCGCCAGCGGGGGGTGTTCTTCGTTCATCCGCATGTCCAGCTTCTGCAGACAACTCACACCCGCCCCGATGTGCGCCATTTCATCAAAGGTGACGGATTCACGTCGCGCAGCTCCGTCCGCAAGCAGAGCCATGAGGGCAAGAAGCAAGACCACTCCGGCTAGAACAATTCTTGATGATTGTGTTTTCATTCGTGTTATCCAGATTACAGAACGATCCGAAAGGTAAGAACTCCAAACGAACATCACGGATCCAACCAGGACGCATACTAATCTACGCGGCTACAAGAATTCTGCGCATCGGAACTGACAACGGGCTTGTCGGAAGACTGTCCGAGTGCCATAGCACACACACTCATCATCACGATTGAAACGAGACGAAGCGATTTCATGATTGTTTCCCCCTGGCCCTTACGCAAACCAACGCAGGGAAGTTCCGATATTTGCGAGGGCGTCGGAAGGGCGTTCCTGCTGGATGGGAATCTCGCCGGAAATGCTGCTGAATTCAAGCCAAATTGCCGGGGCTTGAATCGAGCGTCGTGCAGACAATTTCGCGGTTTTGGACGGGTAACCGGCAATCCGGAAGTAATTTTTCCTTCCTCGGCCCTCATGCTCCCACCCCCTCCCAATTTTGGGCGACCTTCGCGGTTGACTAAATCCGCAACAATTCGAAAATCGAAGAAACCGCAAGCGCGAATGAACTCCAATGCTCTACGATGAAGACCATTGGAGACCACAACGAATATGGTTCGATTTCTGTTGGGTATTGTCGTCGGAGTCATTCTGGTGCCGGCCGCCGTGCTGGCGTGGTTTCATTTCGGCAATGTACCGGTCGCCGTGGCCGATCCGCCTCTTCCGCAGGAGCGCCTCATCGTCCAGGTTCCCCTCGGAGCACGCATCGACCGCGATCTGATCCAGAACCCACCCGTCCAGCCCGACGAGGGCGATCTCGTCGCCGGCGCCCAGATTTACCGCGACCAATGCGCCGCCTGCCACGGTTTGCGCGGCAAACCCTCCCAGTTCGGCGCCCACATGTATCCTGACGCGCCTCCGCTGTTCGAGATGCACCACCATGGGTCAGAGGCCGTGATGGGGGTTACCGACGACCCACCCGGCGAGACCTATTGGAAGGTCGCCAACGGCATCCGGCTCAGCGGCATGCCGTCATTCAAGGGCGTATTGACGGACAACCAGATGTGGCAAGTGAGCATCCTGCTGGCCAATGCCGACAAGCCGCTGCCCCCGGCCGCACTCGATCTGCTGCAAAGCGGAGCCCCGGCCGCGCCAACTGCACCTGCAGCCGGCAAGTAGGTCCGCTCCAATCGTCGTGCCCGCTTCCAACCTGAAGACGTGCCTGGGTTCGAACGATGAATCGGAATGAAAGGAAACCATGAGCGTGCTCGACTCGCTGCGCAAAGGATTCGGCTTTCTATTGATGAGTTTCGGCGTCTCACGCCCGGCGCCAAAGGCCAAGCCTGCGCCTAAGCCCGCGCCGGTACCGCCAAAAGAGTAGTCGTAGCGGATTCGACATTGCAGAAATGGCGCTCGCTCCCATAGGGAGCCGTCGAAAATAGCCCAGGGCAACCCTGAGCAAAGCAAAGGGGCCGCCCTGGGAGAGCAGCCTGAACAGACCCCATAAGCCCCGTAGGGGCGACCGAATTCTTGAATCGATTCTCGACAGAGCAGCGCCGGCAAACATTCCGCAACCGCAGCAACCTGCGCTGCCTCAAATGAGGTAGCTGGTAGCCATCGGCCAGGCTTGATCGTGGGGGCCCTGATTATGACAACCGAAAACAAGAAAAGCCTCCTTCGCGCGTTCTGGGACTTCTTTGTCCTGTTCAGCGGGATTTCCACCGCTTCGAATCTCTCCCGCACACAGCCCGGGCCGGTTCGCAGCCGCGGATTGTTTCTCTTTCGCAGCAAAGGCGAAAAGCAGCCGGATGGCAAGCCAAACCTCAACGCCGATCGCCTCTGACTCGCTCCCCAACCCCGGAATTGTTAGAATCGAGACATATGAGCATCGCCCGTCAGGAGGCACTCGACTACTTCAATTCCCCCGACCTGATCGGCCTGGGCTTCGAGGCCGATGCGGTACGCCGCCGCCTGCACCCCGAGGGCGTGGTCAGTTACATCATCGATCGCAACATCAACTACACCAATTTCTGCACCGAGTATTGCAACTTCTGCGCATTCTACCGACCACTCAAGGGACCCAGGGCAAAAGAAGGCTACATACTCGAGTTCGAAAAAATCTACGAGAAGATCGCCGAGACCCTTGAAATGGGAGGCACCGGCGTGCTCATGCAGGGCGGCATCCACCCCGACCTCAAGATCGATTGGTTCGAGCGCCTGTTTACCGGCATCAAGAAGCGCTTCCCGCAGATATGGCTGCATTGCCTGTCGGCCTCCGAGGTACTGGCCATCGCGGAATACTCTGAACTCAGCCTGCGCGACACGATCGTCCGCCTGCGCGACGCAGGCCTGGATTCCATCCCCGGCGGCGGCGCTGAAATTCTCGACGACGACGTGCGCAAGCGCATTGCGCGCCTCAAATGTCGCACCGAAGACTGGGTCAGCGTCCACCGCACCGCGCATCAACTTGGCATGCGCACCACTGCCACCATGATGTTTGGAGTGGGAGAGACCTTCGATCAACGCATCAATCATTTCGAAGTTGTGCGGCACTTACAGGAAGAGACTGGCGGATTCACGGCGTTTATCCCCTGGAGCTTCCAGCCGCATAACACGGCCATGGGCGGCCGCGGCTGGGACGAAGCCACCTCAGTCGAGTACCTGAAGGTGTTGGCTATCTCAAGGCTGTATCTCGATAACATCGAAAACGTGCAGGCAAGCTGGGTAACTCAAGGTTTGAAGGTTCTTGAGTTAGGTCTCCACTTCGGCGGCAACGATGTGGGCTCGGTGATGTTGGAAGAGAATGTGGTCAAGGCTGCCGGCACGTCGAATTGCACCACGGAAGAAGAACTGCGCCGAATCATCCGCGACGCCGGCTTCAAGCCCGTCCAACGCGACACCCTCTATCGGACGATGTTCTTGAATTGATCGGCAATCGGCTCCAATCCAAATTCATGCCCCGGCCGTACCCTATTTGAGCCGTTTCCGGCTCGGCTGCCACGTAGCATGATTCTGGATTTCGTGTTACTCTGATCCGTCATCTGAAATGCCCCGTTTTCCAGCAGGAATAACGCATATCCAAAACTTAACCGGGAAGGCCAGATGCACCTCGGTAGCACGAAACTGATTATCGTATTACTTATCGTCGCTGCCGTTTCATTGCACGCGGCTACGGGCGGCAGCATTTCCGGAACAGTCGCCGACCCCAGCAGTGCGGTCATTCCAGGAGCTTCCCTGAAGCTGGTGAACATTGCTCAACAGACTATCTATAAAGCAGTTGCGGACAGGCAGGGAACGTATTCCTTTCCCAATCTTCCGGTCGGCCATTACGATCTGACTATCTCGGCCAACGGGTTCACGACCCAACGAAAGACCAACCTGAACGTAGATACCGACTCGGCGCTCCGCGTGGATGTGGTGCTTGCCATCGGCAAGGTTACGGACTCGGTGACGGTCACGAGCGATGCCGGCACAGGCGTGGAAGTCGATACCATTGCAACCCACCTTGGCGAGGTCATTTCGAGCGAGCAAATGACCGCATTGCCTTTGAATGGAAGAAGCTACACGGATCTGCTGGCGATTCAACCGGGAGTGGCTCCGATCTCGACCCTGCTTCCCAACTCGGTCATCATGGCAGGGGTCACCGGGAGTATCGATCCTTCGGGCGATGAGAATCCCGGCAATCTATCCATCAACGGGCAGCGCGAGTCTTCAAATGGATTCATGGTGAACGGTCTCGATGTACAGGAACACATGAATGGCGGGACCTCCATTATTCCTAACCTCGATTCGATCGAGGAGTTCAGGGTGCTGACCAATAACTTCGATCCGGAGTACGGAAACTATAACGGCGGCGTGGTCACCGTTGTTACCAAACAGGGAAGCAACACATTTCACGGGGACGCCTTCGAGTTTCTTCGCAACACGGCCCTCGACGCCAAGGGGTACTTCGATCTGACTAAAGCCGCATTCAAGCAGAATCAGTTTGGCGGCACGGCCGGCGGTCCCATCAAGCATGACAGAGTCTTCTTCTTCGTCGATTATCAGGGAACCCGCACCGCTCAGGGCATTCCCACTGGCCAGATCACCGTGCCAACGTCCGACAACCACAACGGCATTTTCAACGACCTTACCGGCTGTGTCAGCGGCCCCTATATGGCGGGCATGCTCTCGACGGACTTGGGTATCACTGTCGACGCCGGGGACCCATATTCTACGCAGGCGTCCGGATGCACTCCTGGAAGGCCCGCCGTGTTCCCGAACGGCGCCATTCCGCAACGCGCATGGTCGACTCCGGGCAGGAATCTGCTTCAGTACGTGCCAACACCCAACATCACCGCAACCCAGTATTCAACTGCGGGATTTGAGCAGAAGGTGCGCGATGACAAGGCTGCATCCCGCATCGACGCAAACACCGGGCTTGGCCAGCTCTCAGGCTATTACTTCATCGATGATTACTATCTCGACAATCCCTTTCCGGGCTCGGTTGCAGGAGCGAGCATACCTGGCTTCGATGCGCTGTATATCGGGCGCGCACAACTGTTTTCGTTTGGCGACAGCAAGCTGATCGGCGCAAATACGGTGAATGAGTTTCATCTCGGCTATCTGCGCAACGCCAATGTGGTGGGGCAGCCGAAGGGCGGACTCGGCGTGAGCCTGGCGTCTCAGGGTTTCGCCTCGGGCGCCAACGGCGGGCCGGGAATCGACCCGCAGGCGCCGCAGTTTGAAGGCGTCGAAAACATTACATTTCCTACCTTTGTCATGGGCGTTCCCATCACCAACATGACACAAATCAACGACACGTACTTTGTAAGCGATGGCCTGTCAAGAGTTATCGGCGCGCACACGCTGAAGGTTGGCGGCCAAATCCATATCGACCAGGTCAATGACTATCCCAACGGCACGTTCAACGGCACATTCAACATCAACGGGACCGAAACCAGAGATCCGTTTGCCGACTTGCTGCTTGGCGTGGCCAGCAACTTCACGCAGTCATCTGGCTCGCCGCTCTACCTTCGCAACCGTTATGAGGGCGTATACGGACAGGACAGTTGGCGAGCGCGCAACGACCTCACTATCAACGCGGGCCTGCGCTGGGACGTAATTATGCCTTTCTGGGAGAAATACAACCAGATCCAGACCTGGACTCCGAATGCAGCCTCAACGCTCTATCCAGGCGCGCTTCCCGGATTGGTGGTCGCTGGCGACCCGGGAATTCCGAGAACGCTCGCTCCGACGGGCTACAAGAACTTCGCGCCCAGAATCGGCGTCGCCTATGCGCCGCGGTTCGATCATGGATTCTGGAGGGCACTCTTCGGAGCAGACGGCAAGAGCAGCATTCGGGCAAGCTATGGCGTCTTTTACACCGAATTTCCCGGCTTGGCTGCCGGGGTGATGTACGGTGTGCCGCCCTTCGGATTCAACTACCTCAGTCCGGCCCCGCCGCTGATTGCAACGCCGTTCATTACAGCTGCCACAGGCGTCAACAACGGACAGCGGTTTCCGTTCCACTTTCCACCGCATAATGTTTCAGCGTCCAACCCGGACACTTCCATCAACTGGGCCAACTTTGCGCCGCTGGCTGCGGACCCATTCTTCAACCACAGTGACAAAGCGCCCTACATCAACAACTACATGTTCTCCATCCAGCGGCAGCTCACCGCAAGCGCTCTGTTGACAATGAGCTATGTGGGCAACCAGGGACACCGCATCCTCGCCGTTGTTGACGCGAACCTGGGGAATACTGCTCTTTGCCAGAGCCTCGCCAGCCAGAATTGCGGTCCCTTCGGTGAAGACAATAACTATACCGGCGCGTCCGGCGGAACTATTTATGGAACCCGCAACCTCCCCGGCGACCAAAACACCTACGGAGCCCCCATTACATCGAGCGAGAACTACGGCGAAAACTCTTCCCAAAACACCGTCGCCAACTCCAACTACAACGCGCTTGAAACTACTCTGCGGTATCGGCACAGCGGCTCGCAGTTCCTGCTCAGCTACACGTATGCGAAATCGATCGATCAAGGCTCCAATCTTGGAGAGCAGATCGATCCAAGGAACCCCAGGCAGCAACGCGCGATCTCCGCTTGGGACCAGAAACACACGTTTGTGGCCAGCTATACCTTGGCATTGCCGGTCGAGGGTTTGCTGCGCAAATCCAGTCGTCTGACCGATGATTGGAGCGTCTCAGGAACGACACGCTACGCCACTGGCTTTCCCGTAACGCTGACCGACAACTCCGACAACTCGCTGCTCGGCACACTGGGCAACGGCATCAACAACTATCTGCTCGACACTCCGCAGCAGCTCACAGGGCCGCTCCAGATCAATACCAACGGCCGCAATGGAAGGCCGGCCTTCAACACCGGCTTGTTTCCGATTGAAGCCTACGGCACACTGGGCAACGCCAAGCGCCGGGTCTTCTATGGGCCGGGTATCGAGAACTTCGATTTGACTCTCCAAAAGAATGTGCGTCTGACCGAAGGCAAGTCTCTTGAGTTCAGGACCGAGGCGTTCAACGCCTTCAACCATACCCAATTCTACGGGCCTGCATCGGTGGATGGACAAGTAGACGACACTCAACATTTCGGCGACATCGTCAGCGCTGCTTCGCCCCGATTGGTGCAGCTCGTCGCAAAATTCACCTTCTAGAGCGTTTTCGATTTAAGTGTTTACATATCCGCATGAGGCAAAGAAGTTCGAGCATTCGTCTGGCGTAACGGCATTGAGGAGGTCACCGATTTCCTTCCACAGGGCATCGATGGATCGTTTGG
>JBKQNU010000082.1:0-17500 GCA_052145815.1 Occallatibacter sp. | reverse complement strand
GTCGCTTAAGCACCGTTCTGACCGGTCAACGACCGCAAATTCGCTGCCGAAAATCACTTTGAAAACGTCCACCGAGTGCGGGAGTCAGGCTCGTTTTGCAACCGGATGGAGTTTTGGCGAGGCACAAGCGGTTAGCCAACGACACGCTCAGGGCCAAATTCACCACTCCCTTCGATCAATCGACGACCTTAGAAAAACAGGGTCCAGTTTGCGACGATATTGAGTGCCTTTGGAACACGCGGTGTAATTGCCGGACCGCCGACATAGCTAAGTCCCAGGCTGAGGTAGTTGCCGCGCGAAGCGCGTAGCGAGTAGCTGCCAGTGGCCGTCGTTCCAGCCCGCCAAACGGTCTTGCCTTCGGAGACGAGATTGTCGGTAAAGATTCTGCTGTACCCGGTGCGGGATGCCACAACGGAGAGAACATCGTCGGGACGCGACCGAAACGGCGCCTTCTTGTAGAGCCGTGCCTCGTAATAACGGGAGTAGGCGTTCATGGTCTCCGGCACCGTCATGAACGATCCGCCGGCATAGAGCCCCCGTTTTGGATGCTCAAGGTCTGATTTGAGCAATTGATAATCCATAAGGGCATAGGCGCAGTAGTTTCCCGAGGCCGACCGTCCAGTGGCCTCATTCCTGTAAGGCGTGGTGTTGTAGATGGCTCCGGCGCGAAACCACGCCTCGTGTGCATCGGCACTTGCTGCACGCAGAAAGCCCCCTTCATTAATCAGCACGAGCTTGTCGCCGTGTGGAATGAACCGGAAACCGGTGCGATTTCGTGCAACCTCGGCCGGTCCTCCGTTTGGATCGATGCTCCGCTGCGCGGCGGTTTTGATGTAAGTATTTTCAGGCCCGCGTATTCGAACATTGAATGAAGGCGCCGTCAAAGGGAAGTAGGACATACCCGCCTCGTAGGGCAAAACGGCATAAACGCCCTGAGCGCCAGTCGCCGTCGATCCTCCCACAAAGAGACCAACGAAATTCATGTTGTTGGCGATGTAAGCGTTCCATTGACAGCCAGGCGTACGCATTCAACGAAGTTGAAGATGACCAAAGCTGCGAGCCCAGCGGTTCCCATCAACACGGAGACCATCCACAACTCCATCCGTGGCTTTGCACGCTTACTTTGTGCCCGCTCTGGCATCTTGTGCTGTGATGCGGCAATGATGAACAATAGAACTGCGATCAATTCAAGCCCGGCAGAGATCGGGAACACCGAACGCCAATGCCAGCCGTAAATGCATGCGGTCCATCGCATCGCAACGCCTGAGGTCCACAGAACGAAGCATGTCAGCGGAATCCTGACAAGCGACCGACCATGCGATGGCTGCGAATAGAATCCGATTCCGAGAATGAAGCTGCCGATCCAGCCAAATACCTGCGCATGTCCGTGACCCTGGATCCACGCCGCCGGCAGACTGGCGAATCCGTGATGCGTGCTGATCGCCATTAAGTTTGAAAAGCCGAGCAGTGTACCCGGCAACGCCATGAAGAAAATGCCGCCCAGAATCCACGCCCGAAACATCAGGCTCTTCAGTCGTTCGCGAGCAACGATGGCTTGCATCGAATCGGTTGAGTCCGGCTGAAGCGCCGTTTTGATCTGTGCGATGGAAGCCATATTTACCTCCGTTGATTCAACGCGGATTCCATCTCGATTGCGCGTGGAAACAGAATGTCGTCTTCGAGATGCACATGTTGCCGCAGATCGCGCTCAAACTGATTGAGCCTGGCATAGAGCGCAATGTGTGTGGGACATGCCCATGTCGGAGTCTTGAATTCGTTCGTCAGTCTGCGCAACCCCGACACGAGACCTTCGGCCGATTCGTGTTCCCGAACCATCATGGAAACCGGTTGGGCGACCGTCTTGAAGCAGGCGCTTGTCGATGGAGCGAAGCCGACGGTCTCTTCTTCCATTTGCGCAATGAAAGGGAACAAAACCTGTTCTTCTTTCTGAAGGTGAGCGAACATTTCGGCGTTCAGCGCGCCCAGCAAGTTCTCGACCTCCTTCAACTCGGGCGCGCGGTCGCCGTGTTTGCCGGTGAGCTTGTGCGCCATCTCAACCAACCGCGGTAGCTCGCATCGAACGTACCGATGATGGGTGCGGACAATGTGCTGGATCAGGCGACTCATGGAATAGCTCGCGAGATCCGCGGGCTCGGCCCCGGGTTCATTTGCTGCGGCGTCGGAAAGTTTTTCGAGCACTTGGTCGACCGAGAGCTGCAACTCCGCGCAAGCCTGTTTGAGCGATTCGTCGGCGCGCGAACAGAGGTCGATGTCAAAACGCTGCAAAACGGCCGCTGCGGATGACTGGTTCGAAACAATTTCCCGGATGGACTGTGTCAAGGTTGGCATAAACATTCTCCACCTCTAACGGTAGAGAATGGCGGGGACAGGCACAGTAACTTATGTCACTCGGTGGCAAGATAGTCTATGAATTTGATTCGAGCAGCGCACTTAAGCCCTTCATATCCTTGACCACAATCTGCCTGGCGTCCACCTCCAATAATCCCTCGGCCTGGAGCCGCATGAGGTTCCGTGAGATCAGCTCGCGGACCGTTCCAAGCTGATTGGCGAGTTCCTGATGGGTTGCTGGCAGTTGAAACTCGATTCCGAGAGAGCTCTGCTTGCCCTCGTTTTGCGCTAGTTTGAGAAGTGCCGATATGAGACGCTGGCGGATCGTCGTGAACGATAACTCCTCGATGATCCCAACGAGCCGCCGCAATCGGGCTCCAACCACTTGCAGAACCTTGAGTGCGACTTCAGGGTGCTCCATGCAGAACGCCTGAAAATCGCGCCGCGAGATGAACGCAATTTCTGCGTCCTCGATCGCAACCGCGGAAGCCGGAAATGGCCCGCCATCGAATACCGGCAATTCCGCGACTGATTCGCCCGGAACGTTTACCGCAAGAACCTGTTCACGGCCGCTCATGGATGACTTGAAAATGCGGATCTTGCCCTGTGCGATGATGTGCAACCCGTTGCACGGCTCGCCTTCTGAAAAGAGCAACTCTCCGGTGCTGAACAGTTTACGGACAGTACGCGCAGCCAGCATCTTCAACTCCGTCGGCGTGAGGCTCGACAAGAGTGTGGTTTTCCCCAGTGCCGTAGCGAGATCTGTGCGTTCAGCAGTCACACGGAAATTCTAGCAGCCTGGGACTTTGGTCACTGCATCTGCCCGATTCAGGCTGTCTCATAGGTTAATGAACCCGCAAATCAACACGACCGACTTCGATGAACGGCCATTCATCGCCATCTGGGAAGTCACCCAGGCATGCGACCTCGCCTGTGTGCACTGCCGCGCATCCGCCCAGCCGGACCGCAGCCCTATGGAACTCAGCACGGATGAGGGCAAACATCTTATCGACCAGATCGCTGCATTGAAGGTTCCTGTCTTTGTATTAACGGGAGGCGACCCGATTAAACGGCCTGACCTTTTTGAACTGATCGCACATGCGCGCTCGGTCGGAATCAGAGTTTCACTGACCCCAAGCGCTACGCCTCTGCTGACGAAGAACGTCGTTGTCAGGCTGAAAGAAGCTGGCCTTGCCAGGTTGGCCGTGAGCATGGATGGCGCCAGTGCCGAAACTCACGACGCATTTCGCGGGATGAGTGGGTCATTCGCGCGAACGCTCGATGCAGTGCGCTGGGCAAACGAAATCGGATTACCGGTGCAGATCAATACCACCTTCAGCCGCAGGAACATCAACGAGATTGACAGCATCGTTGCCCTGATGGAGAAGCTGAAGATCACGCTTTGGAGTGTCTTCTTCCTCGTTCCCACCGGGCGAGGCAAGCTGAACGATCTATTGACCGCGGAGGAGTTCGAAGCGGTCTTTGCGAAGGTCTACCGCCTGTCCAAGAATGCAAGCTTCGACATCAAAACGACCGAGGCGCAGCATTACAGGCGCTATCTTTTGCAGCAACGGGTCACCGAACGCAAGTTGGGAATCGACGTCACCTCACAGCACGAGAGAGCCGTCGACGCAATTGGGCGCGCACCGCGCGGTCTCAACGACGGGAAGGGATTTGTCTTCATCTCGCACAAAGGAGAAGTGTTCCCAAGCGGTTTCCTCCCTCTCTCGGCCGGCAGTATCCGCGACCAAGAATTGGCCGCGATCTATCGCGACTCGCCCCTGTTCCGCGATATGCGCGACACGTCAAGGCTCGAGGGAAAGTGCGGCTCCTGCGAGTTCAAAGAAATCTGCGGAGGATCGCGAGCCCGCGCGTATGCTCTGACTGGAAACCCGCACGCTGAAGAGCCATGCTGCTCTTATGTTCCAAAGGGCTACGCGCAGCCGGCACTGCAGCTAAAAATGGCAACAACGCTCCATGTTCTTCAGGACGCATGAGGGCCGCAATCGCCGTCGAATAGGCGACAATCAACAGGACGGAAGAAATAAAGGGGAACACGATGGCAATTCAGATTGGCGCAAAGCCCGACAGCGGTTTTGACGACCCGATCGGCATGCTCAAAGACTGCCACAGACGGATAGAGAGCTTCCTCGGCATTCTTTGTGTTGTGGTCGATCGAGCACAAGGCAGGAGTCTTACCGATGAAGAGCGCGATGCGGTCAAGGCGGCGCTCGAGTACTTCCGAGCCGGCGGACAACGCCACACAGCCGACGAGGAAGAATCCCTCTTTCCGCGACTGCGCAAGTCCGACGCGAAATCCTTCGAGGAAATCGACCGGCTTGAGGACGATCATCACGAGGCGAACGATCTGCACTGTTTGGTCGAGCGGCTGTACACAGTCTGGATTGAGTCGGGCAGCTTAGGCCCGGAAGATGCGCGACTCTTGCATTCCAAAACCGCGCGCCTCAAGCAACTCTATTCCGACCATATCCAAGTCGAGGAATCGATTGTTTTCGCTCGAGCGATCCAGGTGCTGGATAGCCACGCTATCGCGGCTATCGCGACCGAGTTTCGCTTCAGACGGAAGTAACCCTCTGCTGTTAATTCTCTGCTGTATAGATGTCATGCCGACTGGTTCCGTGAGTCCGTCGGCAGTTTCCGGCCGTCCACTTTCCGTCCGTTTGCCTCTTTACATGCCAGGGTGACTGGCCTCCCTTGCATGGGAAACCAGATCCATATACACGTCGCGTGGCAGATTAGTCTGCCAATGCCCAGTAGCCTTCGCTGCCACGACCAGACCCAGGAAGATGCAAGCGAGAGCTGCTGCAGCGACAATGGGTGAGAGTGCGCGGCGACGCCATCTCTCCACCGGCGTTGCCGCCTTTCTCGGTACCAAAGAGAATTGCAGGACATTCTCAGCCGGGCACGCTGCAACACACGCCATGCACGCCGTGCATTCAACGGATCGGATTTGCACGAGCTGGTCAACGGCCAGGCTGGAAGGACAGGCCCGCGCGCATTTTCCGCAATCGATGCAGGCCTCGGCGTCGCGGCGGATCTTTACTGGACTGAGCAGCGATGCGATTCCCAGCAGGGCTCCATACGGACAGAGATACCGGCACCAGAAGTTTTGGATAAGCATGGACAGCAGAGCCAGCAAACCGATGACGATTGCCGCTGTTTGCCCGATGTCGCGGAAGAAATTCAGCATCTTGACATCGGCGACCAGACCGTAGGGTGTGGACATGAAATCGCGGATTGCCTCGGCGGACATTGCGCCGATCACAAAGACAAAGAAGCCAAGAAGCAGGTACTTCAGCCCTCGTAATGGGATATCCAACCATTTTGGTGGATGCAGATTACGGCCGAATACGCGTCTTCCTAGCTTCCAGATTTGTTCTGAAAGAGTTCCGACCGGGCAGAGCCAGGAGCAGAAGGCTTTCTTGAGCAGCAGGCTCATCAGCATGAAGGCAATAAACAGGACCATGGCAGCGGGGTGGATTGCGGGCACGCGTCCTGTGAGCAAGAAATATTTCGTATTCATCAAGCCTGCGATGGGCAGCCAGCCTTCGGCCCCTGCGGGTCTTGGCACGCTTAACCCCGTGCCGCCGCGCTCGCAAAAGCGAACCCAGAGAAGAAACTGGATTCCCAGCCAGCCATTCAGAGCTACGAACAGCCACTGAACGATTCGCCTGATCCTTTGGGAACCATCCGATCTGGACCTTCGGACAAGTTTCCTTTTGCCTTCCTGCTCGTGGATCGGCGTGATGGTTGCTGCGCCCATGTCGAGTTGACCTTCTGTCTAAGCGCAAGCCTAGCCGAGCAGAACGGAGATCTCAGCGACTTTGGTCACACCGATCCCTTCAACAGTTTTTGGCTTATTGAGCTTCAGAGTGACCAAAGTCGCTGTGGCGGACATGGCGATCTCTGTAAGTTGGAGTTCAAGGAGATCGAAATGACCGTACCAGCACGTCGCGTGTGACCTGAGAATGAAGATCGCACATGGAACGTACTTCCTCCACGGCGACCCCCTCAGTCATCAACTCCTGTTCCATCGCCATGATTTCCGATGCATCCACGGACTGTACCAACGCACGAAGTTGTTCACGCACCTGATCAGGAGCCTTGCCTTGATGAAGATGCCGGATGATGTGCTTCAGAGTCTCGATTCGCTGGCTACGATTGTTCAGCAATTCACTTATGGTGCCCTCACTCTTCCAGCGTGAGGGTGGGGCTGGTTTTTGCTCAATGACCAAAGTCACACGGAGCAAATTCTTAGCAATGAGCACAGATGGGCGTGGCCCAGATTTCAAACCCCCTGCGGCCGCCTCATTTTGAGTGGTCCTCCGATGCCTCACTCCAATCGATCGGCTTCCTCCTGGGAGCAGACCAAGGCATGGGTCGTTCCAAGCAGCAGCGTCCCGGATCGGTCTCGGGCAGGCCAAGACGAAAACGATCGAGGAGCCGTTTTGCGGTCTTCCCGGTTCGAAGCAGCCCGTATTCACGTTCGGTCCCAGGCGAAGTCGGTGCGGCTGTGACAAAAGTCACAGGGCACTTCGGCGCGTTCCAGCTAGAATTTATGGCCTACGGGAGGATGCCATGATCTTCCGTCCGGAAGTCCTCGCCAAAACTGCAATCCTGACTACGCTCGTTTTGGTTCCAACCTTTGCTTTCGCTGCCGGTCCCGCTTCACCCAATGCACAATGCATTGAATGCCACAGCAAGACGACTCCCAACATCGTCGCCGACTGGAAGCTGAGCAAGCACAGCCAGTCCGATATTGGGTGCGTTGTGTGCCACGGGGACCAGCACACCTCAGCGGCGGATGTATCCGAAGTCAAAACGCCGACACCGGACACCTGCGCAGATTGTCACGCAGACCAGGTCGCGCAGTACAAAAAGGGAAAGCATGCGATGGCCTGGGCCGCAATGTTGGCGATGCCCACGATCCACTGGCAGCCCATGGCGATGGTCGAGGGCGAAAAAGGCTGCGGTGGATGCCACACGATCGGCATGAAGTCCACGGCGGAGATTGCCGAACTGCGCCATGGTGGAGCGGCGTTTGGCGCGGCAGCCTGCGATTCCTGCCACACGCGTCATACCTTTTCGGTCGAGGAGGCACGCCAGCCGCAAGCTTGTGAAAGCTGCCACATGGGTTTCGATCATCCGCAGTGGGAGATGTACTCTTCATCGAAACACGGCGTCCGCCACGAGCTAAAAAACCTCAATGTATTGCCGGCAAGCGCTGCGGCGCCGACCTGCCAGACCTGCCACATGCAGGATGGAAATCATGAAGTCCGCACAGCATGGGGATTCCTTGCCGTACGCCTTCCACTGCCCGAAGACAAGCAGTGGGCCGCCGATCGCGCCACCATTCTGGAAGCTCTGGGCGTACTCGATCCCGACGGCAAACCGACCGCCCTGGTGGACACGGTCAAGGCTGCCGATCTGGCTCGCCTGACCCAGGAGGATTGGCAGCGCGAGCGTGACAAGATGATCAAGACCTGCGATCAGTGCCACGCCGACAACTTCGCCCGCCAGCAACTGCAGCAGGGCGATGACATGATTCGCAATGCCGACCACTTGATGGCGGAAGCAATCCAGATTGTTGCCGGACTCTATCGCGATGGAGTGATCCCGAAGCCGAAGAACTATGCCTATGCCTTTCCGAACCTGCTCACGTTCTATGACGCGCCTACGGTCATTGAGCAAAAGCTGTTCGTGATGTATCTCGAACATCGCATGAGGACCTTTCAGGGCACGTTCCATGCGAGCAACGACTATGCGCTGTGGTATGGCTGGAGTGAGATGCAGCGGGATCTGACCGAGATCAAGGAGCTTGCTGCCACGATGAGGCAAGATCACTCGAGGGCCGACGCTTCGCCGAAATAGGCGCGGGCGTGTTGGGTCTACGCGAGTTCTGCAGAAGGGACACTGCCCTATTGCGCATTGACCCATTGACCCCGTTTCCGAACACACACTTTATGGAAAACCGGTCCGGGAAATTCCGCCCTTCATTTACCTGCACCAGCAGCGCGGTCTCTCCCAGGCTTTTTGAAATAGCGGCTAGTGCCCGACGCCGGCAGAACACAACCCCAATGCGCTTGGCGAGACTTTTCTAGAGTTCCGGGTGGAGAGGTGGCCTATCCGACATGGCCTATCCTTCAGTTATATAGCAGATAATAACTGTTAAGTATATAAATCCTTTCGACAATCCATCTTTTCGACAACACGAGCGCTAAACGGGAACCACAATAAACGGGTACCATCAGGCGTCGATGATCGGGCTGGCGCTGATCGTGTTCTGCAGTTTGATTTAATTGGCGGATTGTCTGCGTCAGCCGGCAAGGGGACGCACACCGGCCTTCTCATGGAAGCCAAAGCGCTCATTGAATCGAAACCAAGTCCCGGGCGTGGCGCAAAACCGGACATTACCCGCCTTCGAGTTCTGTCCGGTTAGCCGGTTTTACGTCCAAGTGGTCTGGACTTGTAAACACTTACCGACTATTGATTATCTATCTGTTAGCGTTCTGAGAGTTTTCAATGGCGGCTTTGCTCGAAACTGCTATCGCTCCGCCTGGACTGAACAACCGGCTGGGACCGACTCTAGGACGACGAGCCCACAATGCGCATGATGTTGGCCGGCGGGCGGCCAGCGCGCAACTCAGCAGCCATAAACCGCATGCACGGGTCAATGTGGTGGAAGAAGTGCTTGTAGCCTGCGCAGAGATAGTTAAGTCCATACTCACCGTCTGGCGTCTTCAGGAAGCGGTGCTTCGGGCATTCTCCATTACAAGCAAATCGAACATCGCATTCACGGCACATACGCGGGAGTGAAGTTAGCTTCTCGAGGCCGAATTCCTTCTGCTGTTGCGAGATTACCATTTGCTCCAGGTCAGCCTCCATTACATTTCCCAGCTTGTTTTCCGGGTAAACAAAATGGTCGCAGGAGTATAGGTCTCCGGTGTGCTCAATTGCCAGGGAGGTTCCGCATGTCTTGCGAAAGACGCACAGACTTGCATCCATCCCAAACCAACTCTCCAGTGCCACATCGAACTGCTGAACAAACGTGCGGCCGACGTCTTTCTTAACCCATTCATCGAAGATCGTGGCGAGGAATCTGCCATAACTGAGCGGTTCCACCGACCACTCACTCACCTCGGCGAGACGATCGGAAGAGGGCTGAATCAGCACGAGGCCATCGGGCCCGGGTTGAGCAGTAGCCCTCTCCACAGCCGGGATGAATTGCATGAAGCCGCTCCCAATCTCTTTCAGAAATCGGTAGACTTCAAGCGGGTATTGCGAGTTGTGGCGGTTCACAACGGTAAGGGTGTTGAAGTCGACTTTGTGCTGCTTCAGCTTCTCCACTCCACGCAGCACGCGGTCGAACGTGGGCGCGCTGCCCTTGTCGACCCGGTAGTAGTCGTGGAGCTTACGCGGTCCGTCGATCGATACGCCAACCAGAAATTCGTGACAGGCAAGGAACTCCGCCCATTCATCATCTATGAGCGTGCCGTTGGTTTGCAGCGCATTGTGAATCGACTTACCGCCAGCGTGTTTCTGCTGAAGTGCGATGACGGTTCGGAAATATTCGACACCCAACAGAGTGGGCTCTCCTCCATGCCAGGCAAAGTGAACCTCATCGAGCGGCTGCGCCGCGATATATTGCTGTACATAATGTTCGAGTACCTCGGGAGGCATCGCCCAGCGTCTGGTGGCGGGATACAGGTTTTCCTTTTCCAGGTAAAAGCAATACTTGCAATCGAGATTGCAAATGGGCCCAATCGGCTTGGTCATGATGTGGAAGCCGGCGGACGGCATGAGCAACCTCGCTGGACTTCGATGATACGATGCGTTGGCCCGCTTCTGCCAGGGTTCGCGGCGGGAGACAATGCGACGCACGAGGTAATATCATCTTCGGGTCACGTCTGTCCCATCGAGAAGATATCGCTGCAATGATCTTGCATGCACGGGCAGTACGGCAGAGGAAGCAGAACATGGAAACGCGCAGAACCGTATTGAAGTACCTGACAGGCGCGATGGGGGCGTCAGCATGTGGCTTGGATGCGTTGGAGTCATTCGCTCAGCAGCTTGATGGCGCCAGCGCGAAGCCAAATATCGTCTGCATCGTTGGTGAAGGGTTGCGCTGGGACGAGCTGTCATCGACGGGCAACAAGACAATTCGAACTCCCAACCTGGATCGCATCGGTCGTGAGGGCTGCACATTTAGGAATGCCTTCGTGGTCAACGCGTTGTGCCTGCCGTCGCGCGCAACTATGTTGACGGGCATGTACTCGCATACAACCGGGGCCGTTTCGAATGTGCAGGGTAAGATCCCGGAACGTTTCCCGCTGGTCTCGGACATGCTGCAGAAGGCCGGGTACGAGACTGCGTTCTTGGGCAAATCGCACGTTGAAGGCGCGTTGATGGACCACTACTGGGACTACTACTTCGGGTTTGTTGGGCAGGCCGACTACTATCGGCCGAGGATCACAGAAGGAGTCCGCGGCAAGTACGGGCCGGCGAAGCTCTATGTAGGCGAGTATGTGGACACCCTGCTGACACGCAAGGCCGTGGAGTGGCTCAAGCAGGAGCGCACCAAGCCATTTTGCCTGTTCCTGTGGTTCTATGCGCCGCATGCGCCGTTTTACAGGCCAAAGGACTTGGTCAACGACTTGAATGGCGTACCGATCCCCAAACCGAATTCGTTTGACGAGGATCAAAAGGGCTATCCGGGCAAGCCGCGCGCAGTGGCCGATGCCGACGACAAGATCGGCTACTCGGAGGTCTTCAGCGACGATCCTCGTTCGCTTGAAGAGCTGGTGAAAGACCACTACGCCGGCGTTGAGGATAACGACCGGAACATGGGCGCCGTATGGCGGGAATTGGAGCGGCAGAAGATTGTCGAGAACACCTCGGTGGTTCTCAGTTCCGACCACGGATTCTTTCTGGGCGAGCACCACCTCTACGACAAGAGGCTGATGTATGAACCATCGATTCGTGTTCCCATGATGGTCCGGTATCCCGGCAAGGTGAAGGCAGGCACGAAGTCGGATGAGATGGTGCTGAACCTTGACATGGCGCCGACCCTGCTGGAGATTGCGGGGCTGGCCGTGCCAGGCGAGATGCAAGGCAGGAGCATGATGCCCCTTGCAGAGGGCAAGCCCGACGCCGGGTGGCGAAAAGACTGGCTCTACGAGTACTACGAATATCCGGGATTCGAGAACGTGCGTCCCTGCCGCGGCGTTCGAACGGCCCGATATAAGCTGGTCCACTTTTTCCTCGAGCCGCAGGAATTTGAACTCTACGATCTACACGACGATCCGGATGAGATGAACAATCTCTACGGGAAGGCTGGATATGAGGAACTGACCGCGCATCTCAAGGAGCGACTAGCCGCACTGAGGGCCGAGACACACGACACCTTTGAATACAAGCCGACCGGCATCCCGCCGCACCTGGACCTTGGAACGCTCTCCGAATCGAGCCTGGTTCCAAGAGCGAAATAGGCGACGGCGTCATTCAGCGCGCTCGAACGCAGGTCCATCCCGAACACCCCAGCGAAGGGTGGAGTGGAAAGCATTCCTGGACGATTTGTCGAATGTGCAAAGAGTAGATTCTCCTCGAGTGGTCGCCAATCCGGACATGACCCCGATCTTGAGTTCTGTCCGGGTTGCCGGTTATACAGCAACTTGCCGAAGACATACATCGATCTGAAATAGGGGTCAATGAGCGCTATGGCCCACTGAATTCGTCAGCCGAGATTTCAGAGCGCTAGCAATGAGTAAACAGAATCCGGTATCATTCTGATCGATTTACGCAACCTAGCAAGCCGACTCCAATCCGGTGGTTCCCGGAGCACTGGATTGGTACCGCTAAGCCAAGGAGATTTACATGAACTTGCAGAAACAAATTAAGGAGTATATTGCCGCTCAACCGGAACCAAAACGTAGCGAAATGCAACAGTTGCATCACATTATTTTGGCGTTGATGCCGACATGTAAATTGTGGTTCTTCGATGGAAAAGACGAGAAAGGAAAAACCGTTTCCAACCCAAACATTGGATATGGATCTCAAACCATTAAATATGCCAATGGAAAAACCAAGGAGTTCTTTCAAATCGGAATAAGTGCGAATACAACCGGCATTTCCGTCTACATTATGGGAGTGAATGACAAGAAGTACCTAGCACAGACATTTGGGCAGGAACTCGGCAAAGCAAGCGTCACGGGGTATTGCATTAAATTCAAAACACTAACAGATATAAGACTCGACGCACTTAAAGCAGCAATACAATATGGAATTGAACAGACAAGCATTCAACATTGATTTCAGCTTGAGTAAACGAACTGCCATTCCTAGCAGTGGATGTACTTCTGCCGTTCGCAAGCCGGCCCCGCCATTGCAGATCCGTCTGCGTTCCATCGAATCGGCGCTGCCCGCTCTTTCATTGCGGGCCTAACTTGCAGCTGAAGCGGACGCAAGCAAGCTTGCCGGTCCCTACGATTCGCTCAGCGCCACTTAGCCGGGCGATTGGCTGGTGTCGTCTGACGCGCTTTTCGCCGGGAATGACTCTGGATTGATACCGAATCGCCAATCCAGCAAAAACAAAGACGCGATTATCGCCACCGGAATTGAAGGTTCTAGATGGGTCAGTCAACCACCCAATAAGGCCAGAGCCTTCCAGAGAGAAATTTATGCAAGCATTCCCTGCTTGAGCAATTGTCAATGTGTGGTTTTGGTTAGGTCTGCAACCCAGCCATACCCCGGCGTAACCAAGGTAAACATCATTAGCCACGAATGAAACACCATTATAGTCACCCGGAGCAACATTTGTCTTATCGACTTCCAAGGTCAGACCTGCCTTTCATGAGTGAGCACGAGCCTACTCTCCTGTACACACAATTTCAATTCAATTCAAGACGGGCTCCACATTTGGCCGGAACTCCCGTTCGCAACTCAGACGGACTAGTGCTCTACAGCACATTGTGCCGGGACCAGGAGTGCCCCAGGAGAGGCTGCTGGATGTTTCCGGGGGATGTCTAAGCGCGGTAACGGCATAATTGGCAACACGATCAACTTTGACCAGCGTGGACGATCACATTTGCAATAAGGTGCAGATGTCACTTGGGATTCTGCCCTGCCATCTGCTCAGGTTGGCAGGGCTTTTTATTATGGCTCTGCAAATAAAACCGCAAGCAGGGGCAAAACTGACCAGACACGCCTTCTCGTTCGGGCTAATCTTCCGATATTTCAAACAACAAAATTCTGAGAGAGGTGCAAGATGTCTAGCGTGAATAGAGTTCTCTTTCCCCACCGACTTAACGAAAATGGCTCCTATGATTCGATCTGTAGAATCTGCCATCTAACGGTGGCTTCGGCCAAGATGCAAACAGAGCTTGCTCAATCCGAACGGGACCATGTTTGTGATCCTGTTCGCATTTATCAGACTAACGAAGATGCCTTCGCTCTCCGCCAACAATTTGGGCTCTTGTAACGCACGAAAGCCCCCAGTCGCGGGGGCTCGTGCACAGCAGCAGATAAGAGGTGAAAGAATCCTAATCAGGGTCCGCTCCAAAATCTGCTCAATATTGCTTACAGTAAGCCAAGTTTTTATTACCCCATTTGGTTAACCACCCAGCACGCCTGATGGTTGTGTTTGGCCGACGTGACTGACAGCATTATGGTCGCCTCTGTTGTCGGCTACAGCCCATGTTGCCGGGACCGGGAGTGCCCCAGGTGATGCCAGTGGATGTTTCTTCCAGGGAGGAGCCTGATTAGAACAGAGCGGCTGCTCTCGCTCGGGAGTTCAAGGTGACACGGCAGACGGTGTACAACCTGTAAGCTGCCGAGTAATCAAGGTTGCATTTAGAATCCGACGGGTTTGTTCAGCGGAGTCTGTGGCGGCTTGGTCTTCCGAAGCAGAATGAATACAACACGGCCAGACGGGGATTCTGTTCGATTTTGGTTTACCGAGTGCCGGGGTTGAAGATGCTCATGTTGTCTGCCTGCCAACGGATCGATGACTTCTTGCATCGTCCTTCTTAACGAGTGTCATAGAAACTCCCGTGGTTCTGTTTTGAACTTTGTCGAAGGTTGTCTGAGGTGTGGCGTGGTCGAATGGCTACGATTGGAGTCGATCGCGTCTACTGTTGGCAGCCAATCAAGGTGAGTTCTCTAACGCTTGGCAGTTCTTCCTGCCGTGCAAAGAAAGGCAGAGCTTTTATCGGCGCTGGCTCATGCTGCTTGACTGCGTAGCCGCATGCAAGCCGGTGCTCTTCAAGTTCGTTCCTTGCGCGCTCCAACTCCACACTCTTATACGCCGCAAATCTCCTGTTGACCCGATAGTACACAGAGTCAAGAGCCTCGGAGTATTCGGCTCGCCTGATCTGCAGGGCTCGTTCCAGATTCTGGCAGCGGGGGCAATCCATTTCGCTCTCCGGAATATCTCTTTTGACCTGCGCTAAGCCTCACGAGGCTTTTCATCGAGTAGAAAATGCGGTTAGCACACGGGAATGGGTTTCCACTGCTTGTTAAATGACAACACATTTCCCCATCAAGACCTGAGTCTCTTCGCTTGCTCGGAGGTTGGATCGCGCCCATCCCCGGCGCTGGCAGCGGTCGCGTCTAGTCGCCTGAAGGCAGCAGATCGCAGGTCTCGTCGGTCGCGGAGCGTTCGATGAATCCGGCGCTAAAGTCGCCATCGGCCGCCTTGTAATGATCGATGAAATGCAATTCGGGGACGCCCTTCATTGCGAATGCACCGCACATGGGGCACTGCCGATTGGATGTATACCGGTGGAAACTCGCCTTCGTCATCGTTTTGTTCCTCGTCTTGAAATCTGCTTCGTGGAGCCTGTGGTCATTCGTAGTAGACCCCGATTCCGGATTTCAAGCAATTGAGCACGCCCCTACCGGACACTAGGACAAAAGGACCTAGTGTCCTGCTTTTGCGCCGAACGGTGGCTACCGGCGATGAGACATGCCCCGAGGTAGACCATCCCCCGATTGATTCGGGGCATACTGGCGTCCGGGTCGAACAGCTGCAGCCGATCAGACGTGCAATGCGCGCTCTCTCAAGCGCGCCCAGGAAGCTCGTGCTTTTCCCTTGACAATGACTTACATGGAGGTCGGCGACTCGGACCTTTAACGATTGTTCCCCCCGTGCCTTTCAGCCTCCCATTTTTTGGGGGTTGGGGAAGGGTTGCATGTTACCTGGACTTCAGATCGCATACGAGGAGCCGGCTTATCAGGGCTGATCTTGCGTTATTCTCTGGAATTGTCTTGCGGCGCGCGCGAGTTGGTAATCACGGCTCCTTCGTGCAGGGCCAATGGCGCCAAATGCGTCTTGACCGGAGCGATCCTGCGCACTAAACTCGCTGATTCGCGAGGATTCTATGAGAATAGCCAGGGCTTACCCTTGGATTGCGATCATTTGTGCGATCCCTTTGCTGTTTGCCAAGCTTCCTGCCCAGACCGCCGGCGATCCGCCAGAGTCGAATCTGCTTTCATGGGGCGCGGGCGCGCTGGTGGTGCAAGCGCCGCTCTCCTACTCCGACAGTGGCGCCTGGTCGCCCGACGCGCTGCTGGATGAGGTGCCGTCCACGGGCTGGGCCACCAGGAATGGCGACCTGACGCCCAAGGTCTTCGTGTTTGAGCTTGCGGAAAAGAGCCAGATCACGAGCCTGGCCTTTGATACGGCGCGCGTGGAGAACCCCGAGCGCGGAGCCAAGGACGTGAAGGTGGAGATCTCCGATGCCCAGAACGGGGTGTACACCGAAATCGCCACGGCGGCCCTGGCAAAGGTGAAGGATCACCAGAAGTTCGTGCTGAAGGCGCCAGTGACCGGGCGCTACGTGCGGCTGACGGTGCTGAATAACTGGGGCGATCCAAAGTACATGGAGATCATGAATTTCATGGCGTATGGGAAGCCATTGGCGAGGCGGCCGCTCCCGGACAACTCCGGAACATTCTCTTCCAGCTACGGGAATTTCCGCATGCAACAGACCGGCTCCGCTGTGAATGGCTGCTATGAGCACGGCAACGGACTCATCGAAAACGGCGGATTTGAAGGGCGAGTCATGCGCTTCACGTGGAGAGAGGGAGATATGCCCCCCGGGCCGCGCCGCGGCGGACCGGCGATGCTGGTCTTTACCGACGACGGCCAGTCGTTTACCGGCTACTGGTGGGACGCAGGGAATGCGGCCGGCAACCCTTCCGGAAGCTGGGTGGGCAAGCGCGTTTCCAGGCAGGTTGGCTCTTGCCCGCACTGGAAGCCGGGCGCGGGCAACGGCGTTGTGGATCAATTGAAGAGTGAGGGACGAGCGCGGCTTTACGGGATCCTGTTCGATACGGACTCGGATCATTTGAAGGACGAATCGAAATCAACTTTGGATGCTCTGATTGCCGCGGCGAGCACCCAGCCAAAGTGGAGCTTCGGGATCGAAGGATACACGGACAATGTGGGCGGAGACGCACATAACCAGACACTCTCAGAGAAGCGCGCCCTCTCAGTGAAGGCGTACCTGGTGGTCGCAGGCGTGGACGCAAACAGACTGACAACCCAGGGATTTGGCGCGAGTAATCCGGTGAGCAGCAACGACACCGAGCTTGGCCGTTCACAGAATCGGCGGGTTGAAGTGGTGAAAAAGTAGTCGGGCTGGTGGGTTCTAGTTGAGCGGCCCGCGCAGAAGCGACGACTGGACAGATCGGTACCGAGAAACGTTCTGGTCTTGAAAAAGGCGCTTCGTTTGATTGCGATCGCGGTAGGGACGGCCATTACTGACCGCCCCCCGCACAGATCCGTACGTGCGCGTCTACGCATACGGCTCTTCTGAAGGATGGATGGCGTGAGGGCGAACCCAGACTGCGGTCAACTTCACGCACACCGCCAAAACGCTGGAACATGCATCTCCCTGCTCAGAGTCCGGAGCATGTGCCCTAGACGGTGTAATTCCTTCAGCTGCGCCCTTCCCTCCCCAACCTCCGCAGAAGGTTACCCTTCCTTGTTCGGCGGTTCACAGGTTGTGCCTCGCCAAAACTCCATCCGGTTGCAAAACGAGCCTGACTCCCGCACTCGGTGGACGTTTTCAAAGTGATTTTCGGCAGCGAATTTGCGGTCGTTGACCGGTCAGAACGGTGCTTAAGCGAC
>JBKQNU010000081.1:0-27623 GCA_052145815.1 Occallatibacter sp. | reverse complement strand
TCTACTCGTTGTTGCAGGACCGCTCCGGCGCGCTGTGGATCGCCGTCGATGAGGAACTGGACCGCTTCGATCCCGTTACTGGAAGGTTCTTCCACTACCGCACCAATCCCAAAGATCCCGCCAGCCTTGCCGGACACGTGGAGCACATCGCACAGGACCGGGACGGCATGTTGTGGCTCGCTACCCGGGACGGACTGGACCGGCTGGATCCGGTTTCCGGCCGATTCACCCACTATCGCAACAACCCGAGCGATCCCCGCAGTCTGGGCAGCAACGATGTCCGGTATGCAATCGAAGACCGGCAGGGCACACTTTGGATTGCGACTGCGGCCAGCATTGACGCCTTCGACCGGCGAACGGGGACAGTCATTCGTCATTATCCGCATGCCGAGCAGCCGGCGCTGGACCGGATCTTCGAAGATCGCTCCGGGACGCTCTGGCTCGGTGCGACGCGGCGCGGCGGGCTAACCTCGCTCGACCCGAAGACCGGCGCGTACACGACATACATCTTCTTTGAGGACCAGCCCGAGGCATTCCTCTCCCGCGGGTGTTACGCCATCCTCGAAGACAGGTATGGGATGCTGTGGCTCGCCACGAACGCCGATGGCGTGGTCAAGTTTGACCGCACTCGAAGGCTGTTCACCAGGTATCGCAACGATCCGGAGAATTCCGCGAGTCTCAATACAAACTACGCGGATTCATTGCTCGAGGATCGGGAGGGCGGCATCTGGGTGGGGACCGACGGCAGCGGCGTGAACCGGTTTTCCAGCGCTCCAGCGCCGTTCACCGTTTATCGGAAAGAATCCGGCCTTCCGAACACCCTGGGCGTAGGGAACATTGCCTCGGTGTTTGAAGACAGCCAGGGAATTTTGTGGATCGGCACGGGCCAGCTCAACGGGCTTGACCGGAAGACCGGGCGGTACACGTTCTACCGGCACGATCCAGCGAACCCCGCAAGCCTCTCTGTCGGCAACGTCTCTGCGATGGTTGAGGACCGCGAGGGATACCTGTGGTTAGGTACCTTTTCTGGAGGGCTGAACCGGTTCGATCGCAAAACCGGAAGGTTCAACGCCTACCGGCATGATCCGGCGGATCCGGCGAGCCTGAGCCATGACGCCATACGGGCTCTGCTTCTCGATCACGAGGGCGCCGTCTGGGCTGGCACCGAGGACGGCCTCGACCGCATGGACATGCGCACCGGGCGCTTCACCGCCTTTCGCTTTCGTGGCCCCCCCGACAGCCGGATCTATCGGGCCCTTGCCGAGGACCGGGGGGGATCGATCTGGATGGGCACCTTCGAGCAAGGGTTGCAGAGGCTCGATGTGCGGACAGGCAAGATCGTCGCCTACAAGAACGATCCGAATGCCCGTAACAGTATCAGCAACAACCGAGTGAATGCCCTCTGCGTCGACCACTCCGGGACGCTGTGGGTCGGCACCCAGAACGGATTGAACCGCTTCGATCACCAGACGGGCGAATTTACAGTTTTCAATGAGCGCGACGGGCTGCCCAACAATGCGATTGAAGGCATTCAGGAAGATGACGCGGGCAATCTATGGCTGGCGACAGGGAATGGGCTGTCCAAGTTCGACCCACAATCCAAGACCTTCAAAAACTACTATGCCGAGAATGGCCTGGCAGGCAACGAGTTCAACGAGGCCAATTATTACTTCAAGAATGGTCATGGCGGGGAGATGTTTTTCGGTGGGGCCGGCGGGGTCACCGCTTTCGCACCCAACCGAATTGCTGACAACCCATTCGTTCCGCCCGTCGTCCTGACGGACTTTCGTCTATTCAACAATCCAGTCCGGGTCGGTAAAGACTCCGTGTTGCGGAAGTCGATTTCCTACACGGACGCGTTGACGCTATTGCACCGCCAGAACATCTTCTCGATCGAGTTTTCGGCCCTCAGCTATTCCAACCCGCAAAGGAATCGTTACCGGTACATGTTGGAGCCGCTGGAGAAGACCTGGAATGAAGTCGGCAGCAACCAGCGATTCGTGACCTACACGACGCTGCCTCCGGGGCACTACACGTTCCGTGTGCAGGGCTCGAGCAGCAGCGGAGTGTGGAATGTAAACGGCGTAGATGTGGTGCTGACGATCATGCCGCCGTGGTACCAGACCATGTGGTTTCGCGTGTTCAGCGGGGCCGCTTTGTTGGCGTTGATATGGGCGGCTTACCAGTGGCGGCTACGGCAATTGCACCATCGGTTCGAGATTGCGCTGGAAGCGCGCGTAGCCGAGCGCACCCGTATTGCACGTGAACTTCACGATACTCTGTTGCAAAGCGTCCAGGGAGCGCTGCTGCGCCTGCACATTGTCATGATGCTGTTGAAGGAACGTCCCGTGGAAGCGCGGCAGAAGTTGGAAAGCACTATCGACCTGTTTGCTGAGACGGTCGCCGAAGGCCGGGACGCGGTGCAGGGATTGCGCGAGTCTACGGTCCAGAGGAATGATCTCGCACGGGCCGTGAATGCCCTGGGAGAGGAACTCGCAGCGAACTCTGCTAACAATGGGTCTGCGGCATTTCGCGTCACGGTTGAAGGTGAGCCGCGCAATTTGCACCCCTTCTTGCGCGATGAGATTTACAGGATCGCCGGCGAAGCGCTGCGGAACGCATTTCGTCACGCCCAGGCCCGGCAGATCGAGGTTGAAATCCGCTATGACGATGAACAATTCCGATTGCGCGTCCGGGACGACGGAAAGGGCATGGACCCATCCGTCCTGGCGAAACAGGCGCGGTCTGGACACTACGGCCTGTCCGGCATGAGGGAGCGCGCCAAGCTGGTTGGAGGAACTCTGACCGTGTGGAGCGAACTGGATGCAGGAGCAGAAGTGGAACTCACAGTTCCCGCCGCGACCGCATATACGGGGAGCGGAAGGCGTTCCTGGTTCTCACGAACAGTCGCCGGGAACCGACGGTAGTTCCTCGGCCGTCATTCTGCCGTCAATTTGATGTTAGATCGCCGAGTTGCTCATTGAGGGCAGATTTGTACCGGAATGTCGGCTTCTCGAACGTAATCTAGAGCCTAAGTATGGTTCCGGACGTATTACCGGCTACCGAGAGAAGTGACTTCCGCAACTGAGCACCCGTTGGAAACCATGTGGACGAGCAGGCGACTATACAGATAAGTGGACCCTTCTTGTTTGTCGATGAGTGGCTCGGCGATGATGCGCCAACTGGGGCCTGTCCAACATTCGATGCGGATGCGACAATCCAGGACCATGCCGCAATTCGTCATTGAACGCGACATTCCGGGTGCTGGATCGCTGACGGAAGAACAACTCCGGCAGGTTTCCCTCCAATCGCTTGAGACCCTGAAGAATATGGGACCCCATATCCAGTGGTTGCATAGCTACGTTACAGAGGACAAGGTGTATTCGGACCGAAAACAGCGAGGTGTTTGCTGGCATTTCAGATTTACTGTCAACTTGCAGAGCACCAGCAGTAGAGATTATGCGTGCAGCAGGAGCAATTGAAGGAACAGATATTGAGATGGACCCGAAGGCGGTGGTTTGGATGGATGTCGGATTCATTCTTGTGTCCTTTAGTAAAACAGGCAATCTGGGAGATGCATATATCAAGAGGCTCTGGTCGGAAGTCACTCGTGCGATTAAACCACCGGATGTCGAAGGCGTACCTCCGCTATCTGTAGTCAGGAATCGTGGAGTGAAGCAACTTGGGATGATTCTCTTTATAGCTGAGTACGACAAACAGCAAGGAACGGCTCTTTCGTCAAGAGCGGCCTCAACTTATCTCTCTATTGTCTCGGCAGTCGCCAACCGTTGCAAAGGCTCACTCGCGGCGAAGTTTGTCGCCGATAATTACATCGAGCTACTGAGACCGTACATCCACGAAAGCGACGGGGATGGATACGCCGGGTAGTCGCCCGGCAAATGGCACGTCGGACCGCAGACATAAAGCATTAGCAGTGGGTAAAAATGCCCGCGCCTATCCTGGTTAAGGGCAAGTGAGGAAGCCCGATTTTGAAGGTGAATACGACCGCGACCATTCCGTCATTCTTCGGTGCAAAGGGAGCAGCGAATCGACCCCACAGAACCCCACAATCTCCCCACCGTACCAATTCCTCATCATTCCCTATCGTTTCTTTTCAATATTTTAGGCTGCCAGCCATTCCGCGTAAGTCATTGAAAATACGCCATTTATTGTTCTATTAACTGAGGTGTCGTAGTGTTGAGTTCCAAGGTACGCGCCGCGGTACAGCCACGATACCGGCAGGGATAGACGCGGAGCCACATAGCAAATTGGCGTGTTGACCTCTGCCTCTGCTGGGCAAAGGTCTAGTAGCCCGTTGACGGTACGCGCGACGATACCGAATCGTGTTTTTGAATGACTTTGGATGCTTTTCGGTGCCACCATTTCACGCTGGTATATCCTGATTTTGCCATTTGGCTTAAAGGAGGGAATTCGATGGTGACCTATGCGAACACGGTTTGCGGAACCTGCCTTGCGCCTCATGCCGTCAATCATCACCTTACAGAGTCTCTCGCCACCAAACGTCGGGCAAAAGAGATTGTCTTCCACTTGATGCAGATTTATAACAAGACCGGCATGGGCGCGGGTGCTCTGACAAATGCTGAACGCGAAGCACGCTTCGTTTTCGGCGTGCTTGTGGCCGGGGCTCACACTCTCGTCGGTGTTTCGGGGGTAGCTGTTCCAGCAAACTTTGCCATGGCCGTCGGGCGCATTCCCGGCGTTAACTTGGTGGGCGCAGTGGCTGCGCCCGTGCGCACATATGGTGGCACCGTGATCGCGCCTGGAGTGATCGTCGCATGTCAGGCGCCGGGTGCGAATGTTCCATTGTCATGTGCGGCCCCTAAGTTGATAGTCGCAGCCAACCTTCTCCACGCTGCGGGCGGTGCAGCGGCGCCTAATGTGCCGTACGCCATGTCCGAAGTATGGTGTGACCCAAGGCAATGGGAACGCAGGACAGCGGTCACTGCGACCCGCAACGAGGCGGCGATTAACGCAGTCTTTACGGATCACGGACAATCGCGGTTGTCGTGTGCTACTTGTCAGAATTTGCTTCCGCTACTGATGTGCCCGAATTGATAGGTGCACATCAGAAAGTGCATCTCGACAATAATCACAATCGGGTCGATTCGGTCGAGATCAGATACTTTCACATGACGGGATCCATGGGACTTGCCTTGCCCAGATTTAATAGGACTCTGCGCTCTATCTGCACTCTGTTTTTCGGTTTTAGGCTGCTTTGCATGGTCTAAGATGTCATCCGCTGACCTGCATGTTGTTGAAAGTACGTTTGAATGTTGATTCGATTCCTACCGCGTTCACCAAAAAATCAAAGCTGGAATGAGTTTTTTCCGTTCCGACGCTTAGCAATCGGCGTGCGTATCCAGGCGGTCTTCAATGTGAAGGGTGAATCGGACGAGCGGTCTACCGATCCGCCGCTCCGATCCGAGGAATTTGGCCACACCTGAAAGGCAGATCGCTGGCTACCATCATTGAGCATTGGCCAACAAGGAAGAGACTTCAGTGTATGTCGGCTCGAATCACAGTCACGGGCCCGAGCAGACCAGATGATTGCAGAGGTGAATTGGCCTTGTAGGGCTTCACATCGGTAAATGTGATTTTTGATGCTCCCGGCTGCTCGTCGCCAATGAGCCGATTCACCCAGGTATTCACGACCTTCACCTCGATTTGATTGGCCCCTGCTTTCAATGCGGATGTTACGTCAACGCGGTAAGGCGCGTGCCAGACCTCCCCCAGATACTTTCCGTTGACGGTAACCGTAGCGAGAAACCTTACATCCCCAAGATCGAGCAGCAGACGCGCGCCGTTTCCAAACCAAACCGGAGGAGCCTTCACAGTGTTGTTGTAGGTTGCAATTCCGGAGAAGTACTTTACGCCGGGATCTGTGTTCAGGCTCCAATCTGAAAGCTTCTCCATCGTTGTGGAAGCGGGAGCGCCACGGCCCTGTTCAAAGCTGACAGTCCAGCTTCCGCTCACTGCCGTCAATGTTCTCTCCGTCACCGGCGGCACTGTGCGGGATGTCTCGGAGGTCGTCTTCGCAAAGACCACAAAAACAGTGCCCCAAGGTTCGATGCGAAGGGGAACAGTCGTGCGGCCGTTTTCGATTTTGAACGAGACTGGTTCGGTAGTTCCAGTTTCGGCGCGCCACAGTTCGGGCTGTTTACCGGCTACGCGAAAGGTCGCATTCACTGTCGTTGCATTGTCGCTGCGATTGTCGATGAAATAGATATCGCCGTCGGTCAGCTTGCGATGCACAAATTCCAAGTCTCCATCGCGGTTGTCTTTGGTGTAGTCGAAGTCCGGCCGCACGTGCAACGCAGTGAAGACATCGCTCAGATTTCGTCCAGCGTAGACAGTTCCGTTGCCTACTTTGTGCACGCCCGATCCATCGCCAAACAATTCCGTTGAAAGCCTTAGAAACTCGCCCTGATCGTCAGCCTGGCTGGGATCGTCCGTGGGCTTCGGGCCCGCAAGGCGCGCTCCGTTCTCGACCAGGGTGTGAATCGCACGCAGCACCGGGAGCGACATGTGCCGGCTGTATGGATCCAGATAAAGCACCTTGTATTGCATGCCGCTCCTGGCAATGATTTGTCCGTTTGCAATGCTGATTTCGTGGATGAGACCGTCGGCGTTGATGTAGTCAAAACCATAGCCGGCAGGCACGTCCGGCGACTTGCCGCCAAAGATGGCTGTCAGGTTCGAGTCTTCACCGTAGAAGTAAAGTACGTCGGCGCCGAAGCGTCCTTGCTGGAGAAGGTAGTCTGACCGGGCCAGATAATCGATCCAGGGCCGCGCCTGCTCTGCCCAGGTTTCATTGCGATTGAACCATTGTCCGTACGGTCCAAGTGTCAGCCCAGGGGCCTTGCCGATCAGTGGCTGATGTGTGGATTCGTGAATGACAAAGCGATTCACGCCGGCCAGCATCTCGGCGTCTGCCGTTGGCTTGAGTGTGGCGGGCGACCACGCCCAGGGCGCTGCCGCCGAAGCGGTCATTGACTCCGCCGCTACCAGGTTTTGCCCGTAGATGTGCGCTACCGAGGCCGATTCGCGCACGTCTGCATTGGCCGTGTACTGGATCTTGTTGACACCGGGAAGCTGCGTCCACATCGCGCTCATGGGGACTTCGTTGAACTTCTTCACCTCCATGCCATCCGCAACAAATGCTCGCCCGCCTTCGTGCGATTCGCCGTAGTGGCCCATGCCGCGCTCATGCAGCGTGGCTTCCAACTGGCCGTAGTGCTCATTGGCAATCAGGTCGGCGATGGTCTTGCGGAAGTCCCAAAGAAAACGGTCGCTCGCCTCGGCGCTTTCTACCACGCGACCGGTCAACACCGGCAGCCACAGCGTTGCATCATAGCCACGCAGAGCCTGGAATTGCGCCAGCATATTGTCGGTCCAGTTCTGTGAGCCGGCTTCCCAACTGTCGTTGATCACGTTGCGAATGCCGCGCTTGCCCATCCAGTCGGCGCCGACTGCCTCTTTGTAACTGTCGAGATATTTGTCGAAATAGTCCTTCACATAACGCCGGTCGAGCTTGTCCACTTCCAGGCCGGTGGCTTCCGGCGTGGCCGGGTGATTGGTGATTCCCAGCAGCGAATATCCAATGCGCAGGACCATCCAGCGTCCCGCTGGTGGAGTCCAGTCGAGCGTGCCATCGGGCTGCATCTTTGCCGTCAAATCGATTACGCCGGACTTGGCGATTGCACTCGCCGCATCGACACTTGGCGTTGCGAACGGATAAAGATCGCCCTCCGGCACAAATGCGGCTTTTTCTTCAAACCGGTTGACGCGCGCATCGCTGTGCAACACCAGCTCCGCGATTTTGTAGGTCTTGGGCGGGTTGTTCGGATCGATGCCATACGAAGAAGGGTTCGCCCCGGCCGCCCACGAGGGCAACTGCGGACGCGGCGAGGGAGTGAAAGTCACGCGGAAGAATTTCGCTTTTACCGGCGCGAAAGAAACAGTGTGCTCCGCCGCTTCTCCCCCCTCCAGGGTGAGCACCTTGCGAAACGTTTTGCCGTCGTCGCTGGCCTCCAGCGTCTTTGCTGGCGCGCCCACGCCCTGAAATGCAGCTTCCAGCTCGCCGGGGTCCTGCGTGACCCAGGTGATGGAGCGAATGGTTTGCGGCGCCGCATATTCGAACTGAATCCAAGCGACCGATCCAGCGGGCGGAATCGGCAACTCCGCGGCTTTGGTCAGATCGCCGTCGGTGAGCAGCACCGCATCAAGCTGACCACTGCTCGAAGTAATTTTTGCGGATGCGGAGTTCTGCGCAGAAACCGGGAATGCAACGACGGCAGCATCAGCGTAGAACTGCGTTTTCCCGGCCTGTTCCCGGGGAGAGAGAGCGATGTTTTGGAATGGGCCCGTCACGGTTGGAGGATGCGCGAGCTTACCCGTAAACGATTTTCCGCCTTCGACGGGCGTTTCGCTCCATACGTACTTTTTCATCGCATGCGACGCGGGCACCCAGGGACCTCCCGATTCGCTCCATCCAGGAGATCCTGCGATTGCCATCTCCATCCCAAACTGGTCGCCCAGGGTGATGGCGTACTTGAAGGCGTCTTTCCACTCCGGGGTCATGTAGGCCAGCCGCTTCGGTACGACTTGAGGAGTCGAAAGCGCCGCATCGAAGTTCTGGAAGCCGGCGATTCCCACGCGGTGCATCCACTCGAGATCGAGGCGGATGCCTTCCTTGCTGATGTTGCCGTTCATCCAATGCCACCAGACCAGAGGGCGCGCGCTGTCTGGTGGATCTTCAAAGCCCTTCTTGAGTGCGTCGCCGCTGTCTTGGCCGACCGCAGTTTGTCCTCGCGTGTTACCGTCATTCACTCCCATGTCATGCGAATCGACGACTGCGTCCGATAGCCGCTCCAGGTTGGATACGATTCCGTCCCCGTCCGTCGTTCCCCAGGGTCCGTTCTGTTGGACCATAAAGACGAGGATGCGCCCTTTCGCGACATCAATCTCCATTGCGTTTTTGTAGGCCCCGCCATGGCCAAAGCCGCTCGCCGAGATGGACCAGCCAAATCCATAGCTCGTTTTGCCCAAACCGCCATTTTGTTCGGTCGTCATCTCGCGGAGCGAAGCTTGCGAGATGTAGCGCTTGCCGTCAAGCACTCCGCCGTTCAAGATCATCCGGCAGAAGATCGATACATCCGAAGCCGTCGAAAACAATCCACCGGCGGGCATTGGATAGCGGCGCTGCCGATCATCAAGCGGGTAAGTCAACTGTTCGATGGGTTGCTCCGCGAGATTCCTGGTGGTCTTGTCCAGCCGATATGACTTCGCAAGACGGCCGATCTGCTCCGGTGTTGGCCAGAAGGTTGTGTCCTTCATACCCAGAGGCGTGAAGAGCCGCTCCTGCATGAACTGTTCGTAGGGTATTCCAGTGACGACTTCAATGATGCGCGCCGCGGTATTGATCCCTTCATTCGAGTAAGAGTAGTTGGTGCCCGGTTGAAAGAGAAGCGGCTCCGAGGCAAAGCTCTTTACCGCGTCTTTTAGGGGGAGCAGATCGAGAGCGCCCGGTTGTGCTGCGGAGTGAAACGGCAACCCGCTCGTGTGACTCAAAATCTCCCGAATCCGAATTGGATGAACGGCCGGAACAAGCTGCGGGGGTGCCTGCGCCCCAGTTGTCCCCGGCAGGGCTGTTGGTGGAGCAGGATTGGTCGTCCGAACCAACTGTCCTTTGAACTCCGGCAGGTACTTTCCGACCGGGTCGTCAAGGTGAATCTTGCCTTCGTCAACCAGCATCATCACAGCCGTCACGGTCATCGGCTTCGAAGTCGAAGCAATCCAGAACATGGCATCCGCCGGCATCGGCGCCTTTGACGAAAGATCCCGATATCCGATTGGCTTGAGATAAAGCGTACGATCTTTCGTGGCGACCAGCGTCACTGCTCCAGCAATCGTGTGGCTGTTCACTAAAGGCTGTAAATAGGCCTCGATTGGATCAGGCAGGGCAGCAATTGAGGGAGCAGCGGCGTCCTGTCCGAAAGCAAACCATCCGAAGCAGAGCAAGAACGAACAAATCGCATGACGGCTTTTCAAGCAACTCCCCTTTTCATTCCAATTCGCGCAGTTCCGGCTTGAAGCTTGGGTAAATCAATCCCGGTAAAATGAACGACTTTCGATCCAATTTGACCGAGGCGGGTTTGCGCAATTTACGCGAACAATAATGGTCCGCAAGACTTCCCATCATAACTCCAGCTAAGGGCTCGTCCCCAATAATTGGCTGAGGCCGTGAGTTGTAGGTGGAACTGGATTGCTTTGGTCGCTCCTGGAGGGCGGGGGATCCACCTGTTCTTCGTCGTGACACGGTCTTGCTCGGCAGAAGTCTAACCGTCCATTTTGACGGTACGCATGACGGTACCGAAGCTTGTTTTTCGATGATTTTGGGTGCTTTTTGGTTCCGCCAATGCTCTTTAAATCAATAGGTTACGACCATCGTGTTTACTGTCACGGCAAAGGTCGCGGGTTTGAGCCCATAGTCCATGGGCTGGAAATTGGGGTTTGCGGTTTTGGTCAATGGAGTCCGAGGCGGCGTCATAATCTGCGGTTTGAATTCAGACGCCACTTTCAATTTGGCTAGGAGGTTGCTGATTGAATCGCTTTCCCCTCTCCTTGCGTATCGCCTGGTTGCCTCAGGCCGTCCAATGGGACGTCGGCGGCAAACCTACGGCACCATTGCCGCGAAACCGCGCTCTATTTGCACTCTGTTTATCGGTTTAAGGCTGCTTTGCACGGTCTTAGGTGTCATCCGCTGACCTGCATGTTATTGAAAGTACGTTTAAATGTTGATTCGAGTCCTGCGAACACGCATTGAGCTGTTGGCAGGAGTTGAGCCAAGGGCCACTTGTCCTGAAAGCCGACTAACCGTCCGGAACACTGCAAACGCTCTTCAACCGGCCTTAATTCACCAGCCAAAAAGGGGGAGGATGCGACTTTGCCTTAATGCACGTATTCCAGGAACGACGAGTGTTACAACCGCGGCCACGTCAGAGAAAGGGGCGCCGAGTGTTCATTCTTCTTTTCTTTTTCTTTTGTATAGGCATCTATACGTTTTCTCGGGGACTTAAAACTTACCGCGAAATCGAAACCCTCAAGAGCACTCCCCCTCCTCTCCATCCGCAACCTTCCGCTGGGCTTGGTGGGAATCCGCGGAAAAGCTTCGGGCGACCGGCTCGTGACCGGACCGGTTTCGAAAACGGCGCGTCATTTCTACTAGGTGCTTATAGAGACCATGAGTAAAAAGAACTGGGGAAGGTACGCCACGGATGCCAATGGTCCCCTGTTCAATTTGGAGGACGACACCGGTAAAGTGCTGGTGGACGCTCGAGACGCCGAGTACGACCTGGCGCAAAGTGCGCAGCTGACCATAGGCAAAGATGCGCGGGGCTGGACGGGCTCCCTGCATCCTGATGCGTCGACCGCAAGTCTACTGGCTTATATCGGGGGAGTTCACGCGCCGCATCCAGGCGAACTACCGCTCGTGAAGGACTCGGAGGGCCTTCCGCTGGGCTGGTTTCGCCTCACGGAGTACCTGATTCTTCCCGGTCAGTCGTATGAAATCGTGGGGACCTGTACAGAGAACCCCTCTGCGACGGAACAGCATGATCGCAACCTGATTAAGAAGGGACAAACCGCGCCTACATTCATCATCACCTCGAAGACGGCGGAACAGGAGGAGTCCACTCTAAGGAGACGCGCTATAGGACAGATGTTGGGCGGCGCTGGAATCTCCGTCTTGATGCTGGTCATATTCCTGGCCAAGCACGGCTGGCTGTTCTAGGGAGGTTTCCGTCAAGTTGCGGATTGGCCTGAGACCGACCGTTTCTTCCGGAATCTGACAATCAGTTCGAACGGTGGCACGGGGGCTCCCGAAGAGCCGGAAGGGCTAGATTCAGCAGGTGGCGGGATTGAGTTGTACTGAGTAGCAACGGCCGGACGCTTTCTCATCGGCAACGCATTCATCGAGCACTGTAACTGGCGATGCCCCCAGATTTCAGAGTTGCGAGCGAATACCCAAGTCGATTCGAGAGGATTTGTGCCAGGTAGGGCCCGTTCACCGAGCCAGTGAGTGTCGCGATCGAATCGCCGAAATCGCCGTTGCGGTTGGCCAGAGAAGGAACGCTGACGATACCGGTCTCGATGCCCTGGACGGTGCGCTGCCCCTGGTAATCGGTGAAGAAGATTTTGTCCTTGCGAAGCGGTCCTCCGAAGGTACCGCCAAACTGGCTCTGTTGAAATGTCGATCGTTCCGGTGAAAAGTACCCGCGCGCGTCAAGGTCGGTATTGCGCAGAAATTCGAAGACAGATCCATGGAACAGACTTGTCCCCGATTTGGTGACAACATCGATGATGCCACCCGTGAATCCACCGTTCTCTGCATCGACGTTGCTGCTCAAAATCCGGAATTCAGCGATCGAGTCTAAATTCGGAATGATGCCGGCCTGCTGGCCGATCGTCTCCTGAACGCTGGCACCATTCAGGTAGTAAGCATTGTCGGACTCGCGTTGACCGTGAATTGAGAATTGCCCCGTATTTTGCTCGCCGGCTGCTGGGACGGTGCCAAACCCTCCGCCCGAGGTAGAATTTCCGGCGCCACTGGTTGTGATGGGTGCAACGCCCGCCTGAACCGCGAGAAGATCGGTATAACTGCGCCCATTCAAGGGAATATCCGTCACCTGCTTGGACTCGATCGTCTGTCCGATCTGCGTGTCGGTGGTCTCGACCTGAACCGCGCCCGCATTCACTTCGACGGTCTGTGAGGTGTCCGCGACATGCAGCGAGAAATCGATTGTCAGCGAGGTGTTCACATCGATCTTGATTGCGTTCCGCATCTCGTTTTGAAAGGCAGACGCCGTCGCTTCAATGGAATAGGTTCCGATGCCAAGCAGTGGGAAGGAATAGGCACCGCTTTCGTTCGCGACCGTTGAGGCTTTGACGCCGGTCGCAAGATTTGTTGCTGTGACTGTGCTTTGCGGGATCACGGCGCCCGTCATGTCCTTCACTGTGCCTGAGATTCTGCCGCTCGTTTGACCGAATGCGGAAGCGGCCATGAGGGTGACAATCACAACAGCAGCTGCGAGTCCGATCACCCAGCCGCGAAATGTTGGCCGTTCAGTCGAAGCGAAAACCCAAGCGTTTTCCATAAACTCCTGATCGCGAATCATAAGCTCATCTCCGAGCGGCGTCGTGACACACGCGAAGCATCCTGCCTGGACACCATCGGGGGCCAGCCAGCGGTTCTGTTTCAAGCGCGCGAGATTTTCAATCGCTAGCTCTGTCGCCTTTACCTCGGCGACGAGTCAGATGATTCAGGAAGGATCAACGATTCGTCGCGGAGATGTTTTTGCTCCGCCCTTGCGGAGGTTCTGGTGAAGCGGGGTCTTCTTCCATCAAATCCTCCTTATGTCATGAAGCTGAACCCGGGATTCCACAATCGAGAGCCCGGCACCTGGACATCGATTTGATCCGAGTCGCTTCTAACCACGAATGTGAATTTGAATCACGCGCAATACCTGCAACTCGGCGGCTCCTCGGCTCGAATCGCAGTGAAACCGAGTTTGGACTCTGGACGAGTCGACCATCTGCACACCAAAGGTTGGGCCGGGTTTCCCGTCTCGATCCAGACACACGCAAGAGAAGATGTTTTGCGAATACGAAAGTTGAGAACAATTTTGGTCATGACTCCTCCTTCCAGCACAGAGCGTCATCCAGGCTGACGGGCCAATGCAAGATCCGCGCCTCAGACGCCAGTTCGCCAGACTTTGGTATCAGGAGGGTGGGTAGAGCCACCGGCTTTCTTGAAATCCGGGGAGGGTCTGCTCACTCACTCAAACAGGGACGTGCACTGTGAGTAGCGAGCGGGCGACTAGATGACGCTAGTCGAGGGCCCCACCGTCACAGCACAGGAAAACACTCCAGCATCGTGGAGGTTCTAACGCAGATTCGGTTTTCATAGTGTTCACCGCGACGCGCCAACGTGCCAGAATCGCCGCTTTCAATTCTTGTACCATACTCCCCCTAGGCTATTGCAAGCGCGGTTAAGGAAAAAGATAAACTCAGCTGTGAGCTCCCGTAGAATTCAATTGACAGATTGAAACGAACGTTTTAATCTGTCGTTTTGGTAGTGCGGATGGCAAGCAATCAGTCATTGCCGGATGTTTTGCAAAGGAGATGGAAGTGAGTCCAAATGGGAAGCATATTCAACTCGAAGATCCAGATGGAAACCGAATCGAACTGTCAGAGCCATCCGCGTTACTTTTCCCCTTGGCCCGTCAGATAGAGTCTCGCGGGCAGCTTGTTAACGAGTGGCTAGCTCCGATCTTGATTTCTCTTACGATCGTAGGCCTGTTCCTCGGGGCCGGAGCTCTTCTACTGTTCGTAAATCATTGACAGTTGTCCGGTGATGCAGCCCCGCTGAATCGGACTCACGGGCGACGACGCAATCGACTCAGACCCTTCGGTTGATCTTGGGTTTTGTCAGACTCGACGCACTACTCAACGTTGACGTAATTCCGCTTTTGGCGGTATTTCCCCAGCGGCTTCTGCCATTGGGCATTGTGATCCCAGCATGGATCCGCCTTCCGGCGACGAACGCGAATCCGCAAGAATCGTGGATTCGCAAATCCTGCGAATTTGCGAAATCCAAGAGGGCTTTTGTTTACAGCTATTTACAAATGGCAATCGCATTGCTCGATAAGTAATCGCGAGGCGCGAGCCGGATGTTCAAGGGAGGTCCTCGAATGGAACCCTCGTCTTGGCGTTAAGCGGTTCCTGTCTGATGCAAATCGGCTACTGCAATGGTCGGCGCGGTCACTTTCCTTGGACCGACCAGCCCCGAGAATCGCGTGGCCCAACCAATTTGGCCGGCGTGATGCGCCGGATTCGTTCAATTGACGGATTCAAACGCACGTTTTCATCAACTGTTCGACGATCCGTGGCGAAGGGCAGTCGTCAACCTAGAACACGAGACAGGAGTTCATCGAATTGGCAGGCGAGAGTGTTCGGGAGAATCGGCCTCCCCGATGCAACAACGCGAGAGGTCTGCGATCGGGGCAAGGCTCGCTAGTCACGAACCGAAGGGGGCGAGACGAGATCGGCACTCAATGAGAAACACCACCTTCTCCTGCGTTGCCATTCCGTTCCGCTAGGCGTATCGCCATTGGGCGGGACCGTGAGATTTAGCCGTTTAGAGCTGTAAAGGAGCAACTACGTGAGTAAAAGCTACATATCAGAAGAAACGACGAGTCCGCAGCCATCCGGCGTTCCAACCGGCAGATCTACCAGGCGCAAATTCTGGCCGCTGATTCTGGCCGCGGCGCTCATTACAGTCGTCATCATTGCGCTGGTTCGAAAACACAAACCGGCATCCCAGGCTGGCGAGAATCCACTTACCACGCCGAACATCAGGACGGCGACGGTTCATCGGGGCAACATCGGTGAGTACATCGAAGCACTCGGAACCGTGACACCGCTGGCCACAGTCAACTTATACAGCCAAGTCAGCGGAGAGGTCGTTGCGGTTCATTACGTAGAAGGGCAAATCGTTCGCAAGGGCGATCCACTGATCGACATCGATCCTCGTCCCTATGAGGCGCAGTTACAGGAAGATCAGGGCCAGCTTGAACGCGATCAGGCGGTTCTGAAGCAGGCGGAGATTGACCTCGCGCGCTACAAGGATGCGGCCGCGCAGGATGCAGTGGCAAGACAGACCTATGAAGATCAGATGCAGACGGTCGAGCAAGACCGAGGAACCGTGAAGAACGACCTAGGCCAGGTGGAATACGGAAAGGTCCAGCTGAGCTATTGCCATTTAGTGGCACCGATCAGCGGAAGGGTTGGTTTGCGATTGGTGGACCCTGGGAACGTTGTCTTCTCCGGCGGCACCAGTCCGATTGTGGTTATCATTCAGCTGCAGCCGATGACGGTTGTATTTAACGTTGCAGAAGACGACCTTGACAAGGTGCGCTCCGAAGTGACCCATCGTGAGGCTCTGCCCGTAGAAACCTATGACAGGGCTCAACTGAAACGCATCGCAGTTGGCAAGCTACTCACGCTTGACAACCAGGTGGACACATCAACCGGGACGATCCGATTTCGAGGACAGTTCGATAATGCGGACCTTGCACTGTTCCCCAACCAATTTGTCAACGCACGTCTGCTTGTTCAAACCTTGCAGGGCCAACTTCTGGTTCCAGCAGCGGCGGTCCAGCATAACGGCGTGGACGCCTTCGTCTACGTGGTGCGTCAAGGCTCAGTCCATTTGCAATCTGTCGACGAGATCGCCACTGAAGGGGACGACGACGCAGTGAGCGGATTGCACGAAGGTGACGTGGTTGCGGTCACCGGTTTCGACAAGATTCAGGATGGCACGCGCATTGCGGTTCTGAACACACAGACTGCCGCGAACGGCGCCTCCAGTGAGAGGGCGAGTGGAGCTGTCAGCCAATGAACCCCTCCGGCACATTTATTCAGAGGCCAGTCGCTACTACGCTTCTGATGGCGGCGATCCTCGTTATCGGCCTAGCAGCTTATATCAATTTGCCGGTCTCCGCTCTTCCGCAAGCAGACTATCCGACGATCCAGGTACAGACGTTTTATCCGGGCGCCAGCCCGGACGTGATGGCCTCGTCGGTAACTGCGCCTTTGGAGAGGCAGTTGGGGCAGATGCCGGGATTGTCGCAGATGACGTCGACAAGCTCCGATGGAAGTTCCATCATCGTATTGCAGTTCGCCCTGAGCCTGAGCATGGATGTGGCCGAGCAGGAGGTCCAGGCGGCAATCAACCAGGCACAGGGATTCCTGCCAACGGATTTGCCGGTGCCACCGGTCTATAGCAAGTCCAACCCTGCCGATGCACCGGTGCTAACACTTGCGCTGACCTCCTCTGCAATGCCGCTCTCGCAGGTCGAAGATCTGGCAGATTCGAGGCTTGCGCCGAAGATCTCTCAATTGAGTGGAGTGGGACTGGTCACGATCAGCGGCGGCCAGAAGCCGGCGGTCCGAATCCAGGTCAATCCTGTGGCTCTGGCCTCTTACGGGGTCAATCTTGAGGACGTCCGAACCGCAATTTCGAACACGAGCGTCAACTCTCCGAAGGGCAGCTTTGACGGGCCTGCACAGAACTATCAGATCAATGCAAACGACCAGCTTCTTTCGAGCGCCCATTACCGGGACGTAGTTGTTGCCTATACGAACGGTGCGCCCGTCATGCTAACCGATGTCGCAAAGGTCACGGATGGGATTGAGAACTCCAAACTGGCCGCCTGGATGAACGACACACCCGCGGTGATCGTGAATGTCCGCAAGCAACCGGGCGCCAACACGATCGCAGTGGTCAATGAAATTCGACAACTGCTTCCGCAACTGCGCAGCAGTCTGCCGGTATCCATTAAGCTTCAGACACTCACTGATCGAACCACAACCATCCATGCCTCAGTCAGGGATGTTCAGTTCGAGTTGATGCTCACCATCAGTCTCGTCGTCCTCGTTATCTTCCTCTTCCTTCGCACGGTCACTGCGACTGTGACTCCAAGCGTGGCCGTCCCGTTATCGCTCATTGGCACCTTCGCTGTGATGAGCGCAATGGGCTTCAGCATCATCAATCTGACGATGATGGCCTTCACCATCTCGACTGGTTTCGTGGTCGATGACGCCATCGTCATGATCGAGAATATCTCGCGATATATCGAGCAGGGAATGAAGCCGATCGAGGCCGCCCTCAAAGGAGCCGGCGAAATTGGATTCACGGTCATCTCCCTTACGGTCGCATTAATCGCTGTGCTCATTCCGCTGCTGTTCATGGGAGACGTTGTCGGACGGCTCTTCCGGGAGTTTGCCGTTACGCTCAGCGTGACGATCCTGATCTCCGCTACTGTTTCGCTCACGCTGATCCCGATGATGTGTTCGAAAATGCTGCGTCACACCCCATTGGAAAAGCAGGGCCGGTTTTACCGATTGACTGAGGAAGCCTTCCGACGCATCATTGACTCGTATGGCCGCGCCCTGCGCTGGGTGCTCGGGCATAAGACGGCAACGCTCATCGTTGCAGTCGGCCTCATTCTGCTCAGTGTTTTCCAGTACATCGAAATCCCCAAAGGCTTCTTCCCGACGCAGGATACGGGGATTATTCAGGGCATTACCCAAGCTCCCGATTCGATCTCCTTCACCGCCATGGCACAGAAGCAGAGCCAGTTGTGCGTCGAAATACTGAAAGACCCCGCGGTACAGGACCTCTCATCGTTCATTGGCGCTGACGGAATCAACACAACATTGAACAGCGGGCGCATTCAGATTGACCTCAAACCGATCGCGCAGCGCCACGAATCCGCCTCCGAAGTCATTGCCCGCCTGCAACGTCTCGCTCAAAGAATTCCCGGCATGCAGTTATACTTGCAGCCCATTCAGGACCTCACAGTCGACGATCGTGTGAGCCGGACCCAGTATCAATACACGCTCGAAGATCCCGATCTGAATGAGCTGAACGAGTGGACCGCGAAGCTTGCCACAGCCATTCGAAAACTGCCGGAGGTCTCCGACGTTGCCACAGACCAGCAGTCAAATGGAGTGAGCGCCGAACTGGACTATGATCGCGCGACTGCATCACGCTTCAACATCACGGCGGACCAAGTCGATTCCACGTTATATGACGCATTCGGCCAACGGCAGATCGATACGCTCTATACGCAGTCGAATCAATACCACGTCATTCTGGAAGTGATGCCCCAGTTCCAGAGCGGCCCAGCCCGGCTGAACGATATCTACATCCAGGGCTCGAATGGCACCTCAACTCAGGCACAAAGCGTTTCCGGGCGAACAGCGGCAGTCTCGACAGGCTCGCAGGCGACCCTAACAGCATCGTCCGGCTCAGCACTCGCCTCCACTCCAACCAGCGCGCTAGCGAGCGGCACTGGCACCAGCAGTACGCTGGCAACAACGAGCACTTCATCGGCGGTGACATCAACCACGCAAACGCTCGCATTAACGGCGCCAACAACGGCCCTGGCAAGCTCGGCAAGCGCAACGACGGGCTCTTCGTCGACCACGACAGGATCGAGCAGTGGCGGCTCCAGTTCATCCAGTTCGTCAACAACCCAGCCGACCCCCATACCGCTTTCGGCCATCAGCCATTTTGCCATGAAGGCTTCGCCTTTGACGGTGGCGCACCAGGGACAGTTTCCTGTCGTAACGCTCTCGTTCAACGTGGCCAAGGGATACTCGCTTGGCCAGGCAGTGGACGCCATCAAGAAGGCACAACAGGTGCTCGATATGCCGGCGAGTGTGCAGGCTGATTTTCAAGGCACGGCGGCAGCCTACAATTCGATTGGCTCAAATCTGGTCCTTCTGATTCTGGCTGCTTTGGTTGCCGTCTATATCGTGCTCGGAACTCTGTACGAAAGCTTTGTTCATCCCCTCACCATCTTGTCCACTCTTCCTTCCGCCGGCGTAGGGGCATTGCTTGCGCTGCGTCTTTTTCACCAGGATCTGGACATCATTGCAGTGATCGGAATCATTCTTCTGATCGGCATCGTTCAAAAGAACGGGATCCTGATCGTCGATTTTGCTCTCGCGGCGCAGCGAACCGAAAACAAAGCTCCCGAAGAAGCGATCTTCGAGGCATCGAAGCTGCGATTCCGTCCGATTGTTATGACGACGCTTTGTGCATTGTTCGCCGGCATTCCGCTGGCCTTTGGCTCGGGAATCGGTTCAGAACTGCGTCGCCCACTGGGCATCGCCATGGTTGGAGGTCTCATTGTCAGCCAGCTTCTCACGCTCTTCACCACGCCGGTGATCTATGTTTTCTTCGATCGCTTCGCAAGCCGGGTTCCGCGGAAACAAGCGAATACGGCTCCGGGCGATCTTTTGGCGGGGCAAGCATGAGCATCCCCGGCTTTTTCATCAAGAGGCCGGTAGCCTCTACTCTGTTTGCCCTGGCGATTGCCATCGCCGGCCTGGTCGCCTTCCGGGTGCTTCCTGTCGCGTCGCTGCCGCAAGTGGACTTCGCCACCATCACGGTTACCAGCGCCCTACCGGGCGCCAGTCCGGAGATTATGGCCTCTTCCGTGGCAACGCCGCTGGAGAGGCAGTTCGGACGAATCGCCGGGGTAGCTCAGATGACTTCTACCAGTTCGCTTGGTCTTACAACCGTTACCCTGCAGTTTGACCTGTCGCGCGATATAGATGGGGCGGCCCGCGATGTCGAGGCGGCAATCAACGCGGCACGCACCTACTTGCCGGCAAACCTCCCATCGAATCCGACCTACAGAAAAATCAACTCAGCTGTAGCGCCAGTCCTGGTGCTGACCTTGACTTCCGATACAAGGGACCCCGGCACCTTGTATGACACGGCAGCCTCGATCATTCAGCAGAAGATTTCGCAACTCGAAGGCGTCGGCCAGGTGCTCGTCGCCGGCAGTTCTCTTCCCGCAGTCCGTGTGGATGTGAACCCGCAGCAGCTCAACAGCTACGGGCTCGGGATGCAGGATGTCGCCCGTGTCCTCTCTTTACAGAACTCAAACCGCCCGAAGGGGCAATTCAGCAACGATCAGGTAACCGCGGAAATTACGGCAAATGACCAGATATCGAAGGCCAAGGACTATGCCCCACTGGTCATCACCACATCGAATCAGGCTGTCGTCCGCCTTCAGGATGTGGCGCACGTTTATGACTCGGTACAAACACTCCGATCGACGGCCTTTAGCAATGGCAAGCTGTGCGTGGTCCTGCTTGTCTTTCGGCTCCCCGGCGCAAATGTAATCGAGACGGTTGACAGGATCAAGCGCACGATTCCATCGATCCGGGCGTCGATTCCCAAAGACGAGAATCTGCAGGTCATTAACGATTCGACAACAACGATTCGGGCGTCTGTCATCGACGTGGAACAAACACTGATCATTGCGACCATTTTGGTCATCGCCGTGGTCTTCGTCTTCCTGCGCAGCCCGCGCGCAACCTTGATTCCTGGCGTCGCCGTTACAGTATCGTTGATCGGCACATTCGGAGTGATGTATCTCTGCGGTTACAGCCTGAACAATCTCTCGCTCATGGCGCTGACGATCTCCACGGGGTTCGTCGTGGACGATGCCATTGTGGTGATGGAAAATATCGCTCGCCACATCGAAGCAGGAGTAGAGCCGTTCGAGGCAGCTCTCGTCGGATCGAAGGAAGTGGCGTTCACTGTCGTCTCGATGAGTCTGTCCCTGATCGCTGTTTTTGTACCGATCCTGTTTATGGGCGGCATCGTGGGCAGGCTCTTCCACGAGTTTGCAGCGACGCTCGTGGCGGCAATCGCAATTTCGATGGTGATTTCGTTGACCGTCACTCCGGCCATGTGCGCTTACATTCTGCCGTCGACTCGAGGACACGAACATGGACGGCTGTATCGATTGAGCGAGCGGGCCTTTAACGCCCTGTTGCTTGGATACCGGCACACGTTGGAGTGGACGTTACGCCATCCTGCGATCGTCCTGCTTCTCTTCATTGCGACATTCGTCCTGAACGGAGTCCTCCTGGTGCGGGTTCCCAAGGGATTTTTTCCGATGCAAGACACCGGTACTCTTATGGGCGGCTTTCAAGGGTCTCAGGATGCCTCGTTCCAATCGATGCGATCGTCGCTGATCGACATCGAGCGAGTGATCCAGTCTGATCCTGCGGTGAAGTCCGTTAGCGGGTTTACAGGAGGCCAAGGCGGTCCGGGCGGTGGAACGATCAACTCCGGATTTCTTTTTATCAATCTCAAGCCGCTTGACCAGCGAAAGATCAGCGCTGCGGATGTCCTGAATCGGCTGCGGCCGAAGCTTAACGCACTTCCGGGAGCTTCAACCTATCTTCAGGCAGCGCAGGATCTGTCCGTAGGGGGCCGTCAAAGCAATGCGGCGTACCAGTATCAGATATCTTCAGATTCGATCGGAGACCTGAGCGTCTGGGGGCCGAAGCTCTACGAGCAAATGCGGCAAATAGCCTCACTCAGGGATGTGACAACGGATCAGCAGAACCAAGGGCTGCAAATGCTGTTGCAGTACGATCGCGCTACCGCAGCCAGGCTTGGCATCACAGCCCAGATGATCGACAACTCGCTCTATTACGAGTTCGGCGAATCTCAGGTTTCAACGATCTACACTCCCATCAACCAGTATTATGTGGTTCTCGAGGCGGCGCCGCAGTTTTACGATGATCCACGGTCGTTGAACTCAATGTTCCTTCATTCGTCGGGGAGCGGTTCGGTTCCGCTCGGAGTTGTTTCCCATGCCCTCACTTCAACTTCGCCTCTGGCCGTGAATCACTCGTCGTTCTTCCCGTCAGTCACCATTGCTTTCAACCTCGCGCCAGGCATCGCCCTAGGGCAAGTGGAACGGGATATCTCCCGATTGCAACAGCAAATGGGGATGCCATCCTCGATTCGCGGGCAGTTTGCAGGGACAGCGGAGGCGTATCAGAAGTCGATGTCAAGCGAGCCGTTTCTCATTCTTGGAGCGCTGTTGGCAATTTACATTGTTCTCGGCGTCCTCTACGAGAGCTTCATACATCCCATCACGATTCTGACGACTCTGCCCTCAGCTAGTGTAGGTGCATTTCTCTCCCTCATTCTGTTCAACAGCGAATTCGACGTCATCTCCTTTATCGGGATCATTCTGCTTGTCGGAATCGTAAAGAAGAACGCCATCATGATGATCGACTTTGCTCTGCAGGCTGAGCGCGAGGAGGGCAAGAATTCCCGCGACTCCATCTTCGAAGCCTGCCTGCTTCGCTTCCGTCCAATTCTGATGACGACTTGCGCAGCAATCCTCGGTGCACTTCCACTCGCGTTTGGACGAGGAACAGGATCGGAGTTGCGGCACCCCCTTGGTATTGCCGTGGTTGGCGGGCTGGTCTTCAGCCAGATCCTGACCCTCTACACCACGCCAGTGATTTACCTGTATTTCGATCGCATCGCTCAAAGATTCAAGCGCCGCAGGGAGGCTCGCTTCGTTCAGGATCAGGGCCCTGCGATGGCGTAAGGAGTTCACCATGGTATCCGCATTAAATCGCGTCTCTCTTACGGCTGCAGTCATATGCGGCGTGTTAATGAGCCTGACCGGCTGCACAGTGGGGCCCAAGTACAAGCCCCCCGCGCTGACGGCGCCGCCGGTCTTCAAGGAAATTGCGCCGCAAATCAGTCCCGACGGCACGCTCTGGAAAGCTGCTCAGCCCCAGGATGCGATTTCACGTGGCAAGTGGTGGGAGGTGTATGGCGAGCCAGAACTCAACGGGCTAGAAGAAAGACTCAACACCTCCAACCAGACGATTGCGCAGTCCTACCAGAACTTCATGGCTGCGCGCGCCCTGGTGCGGCAAGCGCGTTCGAATTATTTTCCGACGGTCACCGGCGGTCCCTCCTACACTCGCGCGCGCAGCTCCGGCAGCATGGGTGGACAATCCGGTGGCCAAGGTGGACAGTACGCCCAGAATCCCAACAGCAATGAATTCAACCTCTCCTTCGATGTTTCGTGGGAGCCGGACGTTTGGGGCAAAGTGCGGAGCACCGTTCGCCAGTATGCTAACCAGGCGCAGGTTAGCGCTGCCGATCTCGCGAATACAAGGCTTTCAGAACAGGCAAGCCTTGCGCAGTACTATTTCGAGCTTCGCGGCCAAGATTCCCTCATCGCCTTGTACGAGCGAACGGTGGAAGCCTACACCAAGTCGCTTGAGCTTACAAACCTGCTTGACAAGACCGGCATCGACACTGCGCAGGATGTCGCCCAAGCGAATCTCAATCTGCAGACGGCCAAGTCCTCGCTGATCAATCTGCGGATCGCGCGCGCGCAATACGAACATGCCATCGCCCTATTGATTGGAGAGCCGGCGTCCACATTTTCCCTTCCTGTCCATGTACTGACTACAGCCGCTCCCATTGTTCCTGCGGGCGTGCCCTCAGACCTGCTCCAGCGCCGTCCCGACATCGCAGCCGCGGAAAGGACCATGGCGGCCGCAAACGCACAGATCGATGTTGAGGTTGCAGCATTTTATCCCTCCTTCAGCATCTCCGGGCAAGGCGGATTGCAAAGCTCCACGATAGGAAACTGGTTTACATGGCCCAGCCGCTTCTTCTCCATCGGCCCATCGGCGACCGAGACTTTCTTTGACGCCGGCGCTCGCAGCTCCACTCTTGCTAATTACAAAGCGCAATACGAGGCCGACGTCGCATCGTATCGGCAAACTGTTCTCACAGCGTTCCAGCAGACAGAAGATGCTCTTGCCTCCCAGCATTACCTCGCGGAACAACTGCCGCAGCAACAGGCCGCAATCGATGCCGCGCAGAGATATCTCGACCTGGCAAAGACGCGATTCCAAACCGGATTGGATCCGTACCTCGATGTCTACACGGCGGAAACATCTTTGCTAACTCAACAACAGACCTACGTCAACCTTCGAGTGAGCCAGATGACGAGCAACGTGCAGCTCATCGAAGACATCGGCGGAGGCTGGGATCGCGCTCAACTTCCCTCCGAGAAGGAGGTGGCGAGGAAATGAACGATTATCTCTTGCACACGACTTATCCAATTCTGTTTCTGTCCGTGCTCGCCGAACAACTCTGCCTTCCGGTACCCAGCTCCCTGTTTTTGATGTCTGCAGGAGCCCTCGCTGGAACGGGTCGCCTAAGCTTGATCTGGATTCTCTGCATCGGCGTTCTGGGATCTCTTCTGGCAGATATTGTCTGGTTTGAGGCAGGTCGGTACTGGGGCAAGCCGGTCTTGCGATTGCTGTGCGCGCTGGCACCCGATCCCAGTTTGTGCATTCGAAAATCAAAAAGTGAATTTGCCAGGCGTGGCTTGCCAATTCTCTTAATTGCCAAACTTGTTCCCGGTCTTGGAGGGATCACTCCACCGCTCGCTGGAATGTCGGGAACGTCACGAGGGCTGTTTCTTGCTTACGATACCGGCGGCGCGGCCCTCTGGGTAGCGACCTACGCCGGAATCGGGTTTTTCGCCGCGGAACGATTCGAGAGCGTGGCCGGGTACATCTCTCTCACTGCCAGAACTGTAATTCTTGTTCTCAGCGTTCCGCTCCTTTTGTTCCTCGCACTGAAGGCTGTGCAGTTTGCCAAGATGATCCGCGAACTTCGATCTCATCTGATTACCCCCGCTGAACTCAAAACTTTGATGGACACTGGTGAAAAGGTCGCGGTCATCGATCTGAGCCGGTTTGAGGACGATCCCGAAGACTCCGTCTCAATTCCGGGCGCATGGCGCGGCGATAGGGTTTGATGGGAGCCGCAGGTTATTTAAGAAGAGGGGCCGATCTGCGGCTGCACAGCATCATGCTTTCTGGTCCATGCTCATCGTCCTGGATCACTGCGCGGTCGAGAAGTTCTTCCTCTCAACCTTCCACTCCGGGTCTTTGCAGATTCCGCAGTCCGAACCAACAAAGTACTCTTCTGCTTCCTTATCGGCACGCAGTTGCCAGTCAAACCACTTGGCTGCAACGAAAGCCGAAGGCCCGCCATTGGGTTTAATGAAATCGCCGCCGTGTCCGGCGTTGTTGCTGACCACCATTACCGGCACCTGGTTGATCCGTTTGAAGTCGTCCATTCCGTTTTCATATGCGATGTCTGTGGGGCCGCCGAGGATGTAGAGCACGGGCATGCGCAGCGTCTGCAGTGTCGCCTTATTCACTTTCAGACCCTGGAAGATGTTGGAATCGTCGGGGAACATGCCGCTGTTCTGCATGATCAGCGCTTTGACACGCGGATCGGCCGCCAACTCAAGGGCGTGAATTCCGCCGCACGAAAAGCCTGCCACCCCAATCTTCGCCGGATCGATCTTGCCGAAGTAGGGGCTGCCGGGGCGTGCATTTTCGGCCAGGGCCCAATCGATGCCTGCCTTCACGTCCGCGGTCGAGGTCGCCATATGAAATCTCGGCGTACCCGGCGGCGGTGGAGGCAGCGGAGTCGACCCGGGTCCAGAATGAATACCACCCGGCGCAATAACGATATAGCCATGAGACGCAATTTCGTCCAACTCGAAGCGCGAACCGGCGCCGTCTGCAGAGCAAGCGCCGTTGCCCCAGCCGATAATCCCAAGCTGTCCTTTTTCAAACTTGCTGAGGTCCTTCGGCCGGTAGACGACATGGTCAGGCAGGCTGGGGTCTTCCTCTTTCATCGCGGGATACGGCCCAGTGCCCTCGGTATCGGGCGCCTTCAAGTAGGCCGCGTACGCGGCTTCATTGCGCGCTCTTTCTTCCGGCGAAGTTTGCGGGGGCTGGGGCGTAGCCGCAGGCGCATTGCTTGCATGCGTGGTAGCTGGTGTGGTTTGCGCGATCGCCGAAGCGTACATCGCAACACCAAGCATTACCAATCCAAAGATGCGGTTCATACTGAATTCCTTTACAGTTATGGCTGGACTTCTGTTGCCGTTCGGTTCTTGCTTCGGTGGGTTGGGCCGTCAAGGATGCCTTCTGGAATATTGGTTGGGCGCGCCAGGCGTCGCAACATTGCCGGTGACTTGCGCCTCGCTGGGGTGCTTCCGGGTCAGTGGAGCGGTAAGCGTGATGCCGGTGCCGGAGATCTCTGTTCCCGCGGCGTGGGGATGAGCAAGCGGCGCGGCAACGGTGATCGTGCCGTCCCATCTGGTCACGAAGGCGATAACTCCCGACTCAGATTCCGAGCCGCTGCCAACAGTGATGGTCTGGCCGTCGTTGAAGCCAGTCGTATTCCCGACATGGAGCATGGTTGCGCCAACCGCAGTGGCCGTTCCGATGGTTGTCGCTCCTGCGGTGCCAACCATCGCAATGACTGCGTTCTCGAGATTCGCACCCGAATCGATCCTGATCGTTTCTCCCGCGCCAAAGCCTTCCACGCTTGCGACTTTGATATTGGTTGCACCAGCGGCGGAAGGAGTGGAAAGGGCGGTAGCGGGCGCCGTCACGAAATCGGTGCAGTTGCTGCCTGTGTCGCGACCGTCCGGGAAGCGGCCCGAACTGGTATTGGAAGCGGAAGCCGCAGCAAACGGGCCAAAGCCGCCTGCCACGCCGGGCGCAGTCACGTAGCATCCGCTCTTTCCCATTCCGGAGGCAACTTGGTAGCCTTCGGCCGCCCACGGGTCGACGAGTCCGCCGTAATTGAGGCTGTCAACAACCAAGCCAGAGGCGTCACGTAGCACCATGCTGCCTTCTCGCACGGTGATGGTACGGCCGAACAGCGGAGAGTTGGTGGTGAGTTCGGGTCCCCCAAACCACTGGTTCGGTGCCGGCGTTCCCTGGTAGCCCGCCGTGGTGACTATAGCGTCACGCACAGGCGCGTCGATCTCATGGCCTTTTGCTAGTGGTTGGTCCAGCGTGAGTCCGGTGCCGAGTGCCTGGACAGGCTCGTTGCTGATGTGGACAAACGCCGTCGCCGGCTCAAAGGAGATTCCGGTTCCCCGATCGCTGAAGGGTAGGTTGGCCGCGTGGTTGAAATTCAGGGGTGCGGCCAGGTCGAGGCCTGTGCCTGGCTCTACCACTCCCTCGTCGCCGATGTGCGCCTGATTGAGGGCCGGCGTAAACTGACAGACGGGACGATCAAAGTATGTGGCAAGGGCCGGCGTGCGGCTCATTGCGTGGCTCGCTGGATGGTCGACCAT
>JBKQNU010000080.1:0-6208 GCA_052145815.1 Occallatibacter sp. | reverse complement strand
GTTCCGGAATCCGAGGGCGGCGGTTATGTTGCCTACACGGAGGAACTCCCGGGCGCGATGTCGGAAGGCGACACGCTCGACGAGGCGCGTAAAAATCTCCGCGATGCTATCGAGCTCTTGCTGGAGGCTAATCGTGAACTCGCCAGCCAGTCACATCGCGGTAAAAAAATTGCCCGCGAAAAGATCACGGTTCCCGTGACGTGATTTGTGAAGCGCACTGATTTGATCCGGCACTTGGAATCACATGGCTGCGTGCTGCTTCGCGAAGGTGCCAACCACAGCGTCTACCATAATCCCGCAGCACAGCGCACCAGCACTGTACCGAGACATCGTGAAGTCAAGAACCCTACCGCAATCCGAATTTGCAAACAGCTTGCGGTTCCCGACCCACTTCGCTGAGAGCTATGAAGAAGCCCACCAAAAACCGGGCGCGCCAAATCGCCGCCATCGCCGGGAAAAAGGACGCCGACATTGACCTGTCGGAGATGCCGGAGGTGGTGGACTGGCGCGGCGCGGAAATCGGAAAGTTTTATCGGCCACCGAAGAAGCCTGTCACCATGAGGCTGGACACGGACATCCTGGGCTGGCTGAAGAGCTATGGGCGCGGGTACCAGACCAAGGTAAACATCTTGCTGCGGCATGCCATGCAGGACTCCTACAAACGCGCGCGGCGCCAGGGTAATTGACGAATCTGAGCCACTCCGATTGTCTCCGGCAGTTAGGACCCCCTCATTCGAACAGAACGCGAAGGCGTGGGGCACCCGGCCGAAACTTAAAAATAGCCTGCGTTACGCTCGCACGCCGGAGATGTGGGGCACTCGTCGTATGGTGGATTGCGCTTTCTTGCTAGTAGGGTGGAAATCAATCGTAACCTGAAGATCCAGCGATTGCGCTCGCTTACGCAATACCTTCACATCGAGCTTCTGGTCCCCTACATCGGAGAGGGCGTCGAAGAGCGACGTTTGCACGGGCGTCTTGTCTGGTGTCTCTTGCGCAAACGCCGATAGATCGACGGTTGCCCCTTCGACATTCAGGGTCAGCTTCAAGGTCTGACACATTCTTCGCAGAATCTCGGAACTTGGGGTAGATTTTTGCTGGATGTACAAACTAATAGCTTGGCGAGATATCCCGAGTTGTTCAGCGGCAGAGCTTTGAGCGCCACGGCTTCCGCCGATTGCAGTCGATAAGGCTCTGGCAATCTCTGCCCTCAACAGTCTCTCTGACCTGGAAATGCCGGATCTTCGGCCCATCTGGATATTATTATTGACATTCTTTTTTTGTCAATTAAAATTGTTGTCAATAACAATTGACAAACTTGCGAAGAGTACTCTTATCGTTTCGTTTACTCTTCGCGCTTCTTCTAGAATGATTTGAGCGGAGGTTCCCATGCGCGGCGACTCGGAAAGTCGGTCTCGGTACCTTTCACTCGCGCTGACGTCGCGAGGGGCGATTAACGGCCTACGCGAAGTTGCTTCCGGCCATCCAGTGAACACCAAGTTGGCTGATTTTCTGAAGAGATTGCTTGCCGGTGTGGACCAAAAATGCGGCGATGCTTTCGTATCGCACCTTCAGGGAAGCGGCACCTGGACACACTTCGAAGAACTGTCAACCGTTGACGAGGTTGAGAAAGAGACGGGAACGCAAGATCTCGCCGAAGTGGTCTCTGCCGTACTCGGCCAACCTAACGATCTCAGCCGTGAAAATGCGAAAAGGCTGATCAGCTTTCTGACTGCGGTTGAGGGCAGGGCGCTTCAGCGGTACACGGAGTCGACGGAACTGCGTATAGCCTAAGATGCCTCCAGGCGTGGATGAGGTTCGACACGATGCGGCGTCTCTTCAGCGCTTTGTCGATTCCATCGCCTCTAGTTGCCAGCGTGATGAGGAATACCCCTGCTACGAAGATGCATCCAAGAAGTTCTTCAAATACATCCATTCGCTAGGTGAAGCTACCAAGAATTATCTTGCACAGTTTGTGTCGTTGCTGGACCCTAACCTTGCGAGCTCTGATCCTCAAGACTTCTATTCGCAGACGCAGGTGATCCGAACCTTGAGACTTGGTTGGTTCGAACTTCATCAGCTAGTAAAACCGGCGCTGGACGCAGATACCCTACACGTTCCCTATCCGCTAGTGCGCGCATTGACAAGCAGATTCCGCTTAATAACTGGCTTTAATCAGGCTGAGTTCGCGGTCCTGCACAGCACGGAATTAAACTATTTTCAAATGCGGGCAAGCTATATGCGGGAGCGCGCCGCAGAAATTGCCGCTATTGTGCCTAGCGCGCCCCCGTTTCCCCCTGAACTGGGAATAGTTGCAATCCCGTATTCTCAGTCTTCCTCGCTATTCCTGAATGTGGCCTTGGCCCACGAAATGGGGCACTTCGCATTCCAAGAGCATGACGAAGCGTCCAAACTAGCCCCCGCCGTGCTTCGGGCAATACAAACTGCGGCAGGCAGGGTTTTGTTGCCGATTGAACTGGCATGGTGTAAGGATCGAGTTCTTCGGTGGTGCGAAGAGGTATATTGCGACCTGTTCGCCCTATCGCTCATCGGACCAGCGTTCTCGTTTTCCTTCATCGAGTTGTTCGCTTATTCCAGATTGGCGCCAAATCTCGCCCCTGGTGGAACCACGACCGTTCCGATTGCATCGGAGTCGACCTTTCGTGACTCTCATCCCGCTGCCGCCTATAGGCTTGGTGAACACGTACGGTTCCTACAACGTGACGACGTCGGTTGGTGGAAAAAGATCGAGACAAGCTCAAGCCACTATGTTCGCCTCCTCCTTGATTCTGCAGCCCTGCCAGTAACGACGACGACGTACAAGTTCGTGACGCAATACCAATACAAGCCCGGCTTGGAGAAAATCGCACTGGACGCTTTTTTCGCTACCGCGAACGACCTCTCAGCGACGGTCAAGGCAACCTTTGCTGGCGTTCCGAGCGAGGCAGACGTTTTTGAGAATCAATGCCCGCTCATCGAGGAGTATTTGAGTTATGGGGTTGTTCCATCGCGCCTTGTCCCCGAGGACGGCGCATATTCGCCGTCCATCGTTTCTTTAGTAAATTCGGCTTACCTGTTTTATGTCGATCATCTCGACACACTCATCAATAAGATCGCAGGGGCTAGGGCAGAGTGCCTAGAATGCAGATCCCTCTGGGCGGAAAGGGTCGAGATGTGGACGAGTAAGGCGCTGGAGGATGTCACGAAATAATGTCGGTCCTTTCACGAACGGAAATTCTCGGTCGCCTTGGTCTCCCAATCGGAGATGAGAGGAGCTTTGTTGTTACACCGTTTGACAGGTCTGCTGTAGACTCCGATTCCTTAGACCTGAGGCTTGGCTCACATTTCCTATTCCCCAAGGTGCCTGCTGAACCAGCCGTTAGCCTTAAGGGTCGTTCTGTTCCGAGCAGCGAGTTTAACGTGCACGTACCTAATGGCGGGAAACTGGTTCTTCCCGCTCACCAAACAGTACTTGGGGCAACCCTCGAGTTCATCAAGCTGCCCTTCGACGTGTCGGGTCAGATCCTGACTAAATCAGGAATCGCTCGGAGGTTTGTAATTATAGAGACTGCCCCTTGGGTGCATCCCAACTATCGGGGTTGCTTGACGCTAGAGATCGCGAACGTCTCGAATTCTGCCCTGATTCTTGAGCCCGGGATGCGAATCGGCCAGCTCATACTCATGTCCGTGGAGAATCCCGAGAAGCTAGATGCTCTAAACGGCACATACATCGGCCCCATCCACCCGGAAACGCCGCTAAATCGACACTTCCATTAGGTCGCCGGGTGCCCCATTCGCGCTTTCTGAGGCGTGGGATTCCACTGAGTTACTCTTCTTCTTCCTTAACCTCGCCCCGCTCCGCCTTTGCCTTCTCAATAATCTTGTCTTGGAGTTGTTGCGGGACGACGTCGTAGTGGTGCATTTCCATGGAGAAGCTGCCTCGGCCTTGGGTCATGGAGGTTAGATCGGCTCCGTAGGTGAGCATCTCGGCCATGGGGACTTCGGCTTTGACGATGGTGTTGCCGGCTTTGTTGTCCATGCCCTGAATGCGTCCGCGGCGGCTGTTGAGGTCGCCCATGATGGTGCCGGCGAATTCGTCGGGGATGGTGATCTCGACGTTCATGATGGGCTCGAGCAGAGTGGGCTTGGCGGCTTCCATGGCCTTGCGGAAGGCGATGCGGCCCGCCATCTGGAACGAGAGGTCGTTGGAATCGACGTCGTGGTAGGAACCGTCGTAGAGGCTGACGCGGAAGTTGACGACGGGATATCCGGCGAGATAGCCGCGGGCGGCGGCGTCTTTGATTCCCTTCTCGACGGCGGGAATGTAGTTTTTCGGGATAGCGCCGCCGAAAATGTCGTTGACGAATTCGAATTCGACTTCGGCGTTGCGGGGCAGCGGCTCCATCTTGATTTTGCAATCGCCATATTGGCCGTGGCCGCCGGTCTGCTTTTTGTGGCGTCCCTGAACGTCGGCTTTCCCGCGAATGGTTTCGCGATACGGGACTTTGGGCGCTTTCAGCACCACTTCGGCGTGATAACGCTTCTTCATCTTCGAGACCACGACTTCGATGTGCTGCTGGCCGGTGCCCGCGATGAGGAATTCCTTGGTCTGCGGATCTCGGAAGAAGCGCAGCATGGCGTCTTCTTCCATGAGCTTGTGGAGGCCGACGCCGAGCTTGTCTTCATCGGCGCGGCTCTTGGGCTCGATGGCGAAGGTGATGGCAGGCTCGGGCAAATGCACGACCGGATAGCGGATGGGCGATGCCTTGTCGCCGAGCGTGTCGCCGGTAAGAGTCTCTCTGAGCTTGGCGACCGCTCCGATATCGCCGGCATGAATCTCATGGATGGGGACGGCCTGCTTGCCCTGGACCAGAGAAATGTGGGCGAATTTTTCCAGCGTGTTGCGATTGTAGTTCTGGAGCGGGGCGTCGTTCTTGAGCACGCCGGAAAAGACCTTGAAGTAGGAAATGCGTCCGGCGAAAGCGTCGGCCATGGTCTTGAAGACGAATACGGAGGGCGGTTCGTTGTCGGTGCCTTTGCGGGCGGCGGGCTCGGCGGCGCCTTCGGCGGTCCAGCTGGTGAGGGCGCGATGCTCGCTGGCGGCGGGGGTGTAATCGACGATGAAATCCATGAGCTCGTCCACGCCGATGTTGCCCAGGCCGGAGGTGAAGAGCACGGGGAAAAGCTTGTCTTCGCGGATGGCTTCGTGGAGCGCGGGGACGAGATGCTCCTCGGGGATGGTTCCGGTTTCGAAGAACTCTTCCATCAACTCGTCTTTGCCCTCGGCGATCAGTTCCACCAATTTTTCGTGAGCTTCTTTGGCGGCGGCGGCCAGGTCGGCGGGGATGGGGCCTTCCTTGCCTTTGCCGTTTCCTCCCATTTCGTAGGTGTAAGCCTTCATGCGGACGAGATCGACGATGCCGCTGAAAGCTTTTTCGGAGCCAATGGGAAGCTGGAGCGGGGTGACGGCGCGGCCGAAAGCGGCGGTGAGGGATTCGAGGGCGCGGTTGGCGTCGGAGCGCTCGCGGTCCATGCGGTTGACGACGATCATGCGGGGCAGGCCGGCCTCGTCGCAATAATTCCAAACGCGCTGGGTGACGACCTCGACGCCGGCCACGCCGTCCACCACGACCAGCGCGGCGTCAACGACGGGCAACATCATCTTGGCTTCGTGGACGAACATGTTGAAGCCGGGCGTGTCGAGCAGATTGATCTTTGTTTTGCCCCACTCGACGTAAGCGAGGCCGGTCGAGATCGACATCTGGCGGGCGATTTCTTCTTCGTCGTAGTCGGTGGTGGCGGAGCCGTCGTCGACGCGTCCCAGGCGGGGCGCGCCTCCGGAGGTGTAGAGCATGGCGGACACCAGGGTCGTTTTTCCGGCGTGCCCGTGTCCGATCAGGGCAAGGTTGCGAAGGTTAGCGGCTTCGTACACTTTCACGGATGATCTCCTTCCGCAGGTTTACGGGAAGGGTGATACGGCCCGGGATGAGGATGAGTACAGGGTACAGTCCAACCCCACATTACCTGCGAAACTTCCGATGCTAACACAGGGGGAGGGGAGGATCAAAGGGAGGGGGTGAAGATGTGTAGATGCTCCAAGATAATGTCACCCCATAACTGCAACGAGACTCTGTCACCCTCTCAGGATGGTGACAATGAGTCAGAAAGAGTTCCAACGGGTGAAAGTGATTGAGAATGCAGCGGGTGGGAG
>JBKQNU010000079.1:0-75902 GCA_052145815.1 Occallatibacter sp. | reverse complement strand
GGGATCAACGACATTGCGGGGAACACGGGGCCGATGACCGTGGAGCAGACTGAGGGGAACATCGCGTCGATGGCGGAGCTTGCCCGCGCGAATGGGATCCGGGTCGTACTGTGTTCGGTACTACCGGCCTTCGACTTTCCCTGGGCGCCGGGACTGACGCCCGCACCCAAGGTCGTGGAAGTGAACACGTGGATGAAGCAATACGCTGCTGACAAAGGCGATGTGTACGTGGACTATTACTCGGCGATGAAGGATGAACGCGGAGGGCTGCCGCCGACGCTGAGCACAGACGGCGTTCACCCGCTGCCGGCAGGGTACGCCATCTTGGCGCCGCTGGCTGAGGCTGGAATCGAGAAAGCGCTGCTGCATTGAAAAAGGAAGTGCGGGCGAGGACGCCCGCACGACAGCCGGCGGGACGCCGGCGCTACATATCCTGATCAGTGAACGACGCCCGCATCGCGAGCCGGCCAATAGATAAAGACGGCTTTGCCATAAATGAGCGAACGGTCAACCGGGCCGAAATCGCGGCTGTCCGACGAGATCGAGCGGTGGTCGCCCATCATGTAGTATTCGTCTCGCGGCAGCGTCAATTCGGCCACCGAGCGGTTATCGCGGTACTCCGGCGGCACGTATGCCTCGCGGATCGCCTTGCCGTTGACGAAAACCCGGCCGTGATCGATGCGAAGCTCGTCGCCGGGCACCGCAATCACGCGCTTGATGTAGCTCTTCTCGGGGTCGCGCGGATAGCGGAAGACGACCACGTCGCCGCGCTCGATGCCCGCGAAGTGGTAGACAAACTTGTTGATGAAGAGGCGGTCGCGGTCTTCCAGCCGCGGCAACATGCTGGTTCCTTCCACGCGCACCGGCTGATAAAGGAAGGTGATGATCAGGACCGAGGCAACGGCGGAGACCAGCAGGTCGCGCAGCCAGAGACCGATGCCGCCGGTCTTCTGAACCGGAATCTGCTGGGGTACGAACCCTGGTGGAGGAGTGCCTGCCGGGAGACCGAGAGGCGGAGCGGGATCGGTGGGAAATTTGTCAGGAACCGTTTGCATTGCTGCCTTGCCCCCTGGAATCCTGGAATGCAGATTCTAAGGGAGGAATGTATTCAAATTGAGCGAGAGCATCCTGGAGCCGGTACGCTGGCTCTGCGCTTCTTCGACGTTTTCCGGGATCGGCTGGTGAGCCAGGCGGAGAACGAGCTCCATGGATAGTATAACCGGAGCACGAATCGAGATTGAAGGATGGAATCGCGGCCGCTTCTGTGGATTCCCGGTGCCCCAACCGTTTATGCGTAGACTCGCTCCTTTATGCCTTGATTATTGGCAACCGAGGCTTCCGGGCGGGCACATAAGATTTGCGCGATCGGGCTTGTTGAGCGGCTTGGGCTGGTTGGCCGCAGGAACCAGGCCCGGGGTGGTCCCGGCGAGGTTCTCTTCCTGGAGAATGAGTGGGCGCTGCAGCACCATTTCAACCTGGGCTCCGCTCTGGATGTTCACATCCGCGCCACGGGTGAAAAGTGAGACCAGCCCGACGGCCGCGGCACCCGCGCCAATGCCGGCCAGTCCCCCGGCGAGGGGATGCCCGCCGGGGATGCCGCCGATGGAGCCGACGGTGCCGCCGACAGGAATGGCAATCTTGGCGGTTTCGCCGGCGTTGCGTCCCTTGTCTCCGTTCTGCTCTATGGTTCCTTCGCCGTCGTCCTTTACAGCCTGCTTGTTCGCGCCCGGCAGGCTGTTGACGATGCCGGGGATCTCCACCACTGTGCCGTTGGGAAAAATGATGGAAGTGAAGTGCATGTCCAATTCCGACTTGCCTTTGACGTGCCCGGCGCGGACCACGCGGTCCACTACACCCTGCACGTAGACTCCCTCAGGAATCATTACGCGGTTGCCGAGGACAACGGGAAAGGTCGAGGAGAGATAAACGCCGTCGCCGGGTTTGGCGCTCTTGGTATTGATTCCGCTGCGCAATTGGAGCAGCACCTTGGTGCCGGCGGGAACTGTGTAGGTCTTGGGGGATGGCGCAGGCGCGGCGGCCGGAGCGGAGATTTCCCGGCTTGCGGGAGGTGCTGTCGCTGCCTGTGCTGGTATGCTCGCATTGTCTTGCGATTGTGCGGGCGCCTGGGCGATCAAGACAACCGACGGCGCCAAAGCCAGTCCCAGCGAAAATGCAGCCATCCAAACTCGGTGCTTCAGGGCTCCGTGCATCAGGCGCATGAATTCCTCCGTAGGTTCTCTTGTTGCGATAGACGAACCGCCCGCAACCAAGGATAGCCTCGTTGGCGCGTTTCGACACGAAAAATGCGATGCGGACCGTGTTGCCCGGCTCATTTCGAGGTAGGATGCATCAGAGCGATGGAAAGCAAAACCATTCCGGCCCCTCAATCGCCTGCCCTTGGCCGTGAGCGGTTTGCCTCGGCTTATCGCGTGTTGGACGAGGCTATTGCCGCGCGAGCATTTCCCGGCTGCGCGTTCGGAGTTCTGTCCGGGGGCAAAGTTGTGCTGCAGGATGCACTGGGTCACTTTACTTATGACCCGGATGCGCCCAGTGTGATTGCGGAGACGGTCTACGATGTAGCCAGCCTGACCAAGGTGGTGGCCACGACAGCGGCCGCCATGCTGCTTTCACAGCGCGGCCTGCTCGATCTGGATACACCCGTGGGCGAGCTGCTGCCGGGTTTCGTGGTAGGCCGGGCTCCTGGAGAACGCGCGCGGCACGTCAGGCTAAGTCACTTGCTGGCCCACAACTCCGGACTGCCTGGATACGTGGAGTTTTTCCGCACTGCGACCACGCCGGCTGGGCTCTTTCGCGCGTGCCTGGAGCTGCCTCTCGAGGCGGAGCCGGGTGCACGGGCAGAATACTCCGATCCCGGGTTCATCCTGCTGGGAAAGGCATTGGAGGTTTTGACCCGCGAGTATCTATCCTCCTGGGTCAGACGGGAAGTGTTTGAGCGGCTGGGGCTGGCGGCAACGGGATTCTGCCCGAGCCCCGCTGCCCGCGCGGCCATTCCGCCCACCGAAGAGGATACGACTCTGCGCCATCGCCGCATTCAGGGCGAGGTGCAGGACGAAAATGCCTGGCTCCTGAAGGGCGCGGCCGGCCACGCCGGAGTTTTTTCGAATGTGCCCGACCTGCTGCGCTTTGCAAGTGCAATTCTCGAGGCAGATTCAGGAATAGCGGCCGAGGGAGGTACGCCGGGCCCGTTCGAGGCGGCGACGGTTGAGCAATTCGCAAAGAGGCAAGGCCCGGAGGGAAGCTCACGGGCGCTGGGCTGGGATACGCCCTCTGAAAATTCCTCGTCAGGGCGAAACTTCTCTTCCAAATCAATCGGGCACCTGGGATATAGCGGCTGCTCTCTCTGGATCGACTTGAAGGCAAGGGTTGCAGTGGTGTTGCTGACCAATCGCACTTGGCCCGACCGGTCCGACGCGACGAAGGAACTTATCCGGGAGGTCCGGCCTGCGTTTCACAACGCAGTGTTTACCTCTCTCTAAAGGTTTTGCATCCTATGTGGTACTCGGGTGGTACTTGGGAGTGTTTCCGCGGCGGAGAATTCTCTTAGAATTTGCGCGGATTACAGATACAATCAATGCTTGGGGACATGCGCATGCTAACCAGCTCGACGATGCAGGAAACGGCCGGCACCCAAGCAAACGACACCAAGAAAGACCAGGCCTCCCTGCTTCAACAACTAACTACAGAGAGCCAGAACGAGGCCTCTCAGGGCTTTGACACCAAGTCCGCACTGGAGATCGCGCGGATCATCAACCACGAAGATTCCAAGATTGCCGCGGCGGTCAAGCGGGCGATTCCGGAGATCGCCGCAGTGATCGACCAGGTGGCACGCTGTCTCAGGGATGGCGGACGGCTGATTTATATAGGAGCCGGTTCGAGCGGGCGTATCGCTGCTCTGGATTCCTCCGAATGTCCGCCCACCTACTCAACAGCGCCCGGACAGGTACAGTACATTATGGCGGGCGGACCGAAAGCTTTGGCCTCGGCCGTCGAGGTCAACGAAGATTCAGAAGAGCTGGGCCAGCGGGACATCGCCCGCCGCCGCCCTACCCGCAAAGATGTGGTCATCGGCGTTTCCGCTTCAGGGCGGACGCCTTACGTTGTGGCTGCTGTAGCTTACGCCCGTGCTCGCGGGGCGCACACGGCAGCGGTCACGTGCAACCATGACACTCCCCTTTCAGCGGCTGCCGATATCGCCATTGTTGCGGATGTGGGCGCGGAAGTGATTTCCGGCTCAACGCGCATGAAGGCCGGCTCTGCCCAGAAGATGGTGCTCAACATGATTACCACTGGCGCCATGACGCGGCTGGGCTACGTGTACGAGAACCTGATGGTCAATGTGCACATGCAGAACTCGAAGCTGGTGGAGCGCGGCATTCGCATCCTGATGAGTGCGTGCAAAATCGACCGCGAGACTGCCGTGCAGACCATCAAGAGCGCGGGACGCAGCGTGCCTGTGGCGCTGGTGATGCTGAAGGCCAAGGTGGACAAGCCGGAGGCTGTGCGGAGGCTGGCGAAGTCCGACGGCAACGTGCGGCTGGCGATCGAGGATAACGTGCTGGAGCTGTAAGGGCAGTACATATTGATTCAATCCGAAGTCGGGCCGTATCAGTTTCATATGCGCGTCCTTTTCCAGTCCCCTCATTTACCTCTGCAGCGGAACTGAAGCCGGCTATGCGGATTTACACTGGACTGTCAGGAGTTCCTCCTTTTTCATGGATAAATTTGTAATTCGCGGCGGGAATCCGCTGCTTGGCACTATACGGGTGTCGGGCGCGAAGAACTCTGCACTGCCCTGCATGGCCGCGGCGATTCTTACCGAGGAAGAAGTGACGCTGGAAAACATTCCCCAGGTCAGGGATATTGAAACGGAGCGCAAACTGCTGGTCTCGATGGGCGCCGAGGTGGAACTCGGCTACGGACGCGCACAACACAGGACCAAAATCTGCTGCAAAACACTTTCGGATCCCGAGGCAAAATACGAGATCGTGAAGACCATGCGGGCCAGTTCCCTGGTTCTGGGTCCGCTGGTGGCGCGCTGCGGAATGGCGCGCGTGGCGATGCCGGGGGGATGCGCAATCGGCGGCAGGCCTATCGATCTGCACATCAAGGGGCTGGAGCAGATGGGTGCCACGATCACCCAGGAGCACGGCTACCTGGAGGCCCGCGCGGAACGGCTGCGTGGCACGCACCTGGTCTTCGACAGGATTACGGTTACCGGCACCGAAGACCTGCTGATGGCGGCGGTGCTGGCGGATGGCGAGACGTTGATGGAAAACTGCGCGCGCGAGCCCGAGGTTGTCGATGTGGCGGCGCTGCTGAACGCGATGGGTGCAAAGATCGAAGGTGCAGGCACCTCCACCATTCGCGTGCAGGGTGTGACGCGGCTTCACGGGGCGCGCTATCGAATCAATCCAGACCGCATTGAAGCAGGAACGTTTTTGATTGCGGGCGCCATCACCGGCGGAGACCTGATTGTGGCCAATTGCAACCCGAGCCACCTGGGCGCAGTGATCACCAAGCTCAAGGAGGCCGGGGTTCGCGTCGACCAGCTTGGTCCTGAGTCGGTGCGGGTGCGCGCCAACGGGCCGCTTCGTGCGGAGAACATCTCCACCGAGGAGTACCCCGGCTTTCCGACTGATATGCAGGCGCAATACATGGCCCTGGCCACTCAGTCCGAAGGCGTAAGCCAAGTGACGGAAAACATCTTTGAGAACCGCTTCATGCATGTGCAGGAACTTGTACGGATGGGAGCAAATATCAAAGTGGAGGGAAACTCAGCGACGGTGCTGGGGCCGTCCAGACTCTCTGCCGCGGCGGTCATGTGCTCCGATTTGCGGGCTTCGGCGTCCTTGGTGCTGGCAGCACTGGTGGCCGACGGGGAGTCAATCCTGGATCGGGTGTATCATATGGATCGCGGGTACGAGCGGATTGAGGAAAAGCTGCGGGGGGTGGGTGCGCAGATTCGGCGGCTGGGAAATATCTTCGCAGCGTAAAATCTTCTCGAGTTCAAAAGGAACTTTCGGGTCACTTACGGTTTATTTGCTGTAGAAAGTTACCAAAGGGTTGGGCGGCGTGTCGATCTTTCTTCACTCCGCAAAGCCGAGCGGGTATCATCTCCAGCTAACGGCGATATGCCAATGCAGACCGTGCTGCGCGGTCTTGCGCAAAACACGTTCATATTCACGAAGCTCAACCAGAACTGGCTGGGTTTCCGAGCCGAGAGCCACGGGGTTGGTGGTGAGGAACTCAATCAGGGCGCAAACTGTGAGCAATCCGTCCGGGGCGTCGTACCATTGAGGCTGGGGCAGGTGGCGTGCCCAATCGGGACTGGCAACACCCTGTTCTAGCAGCAACGCCATGGAGTTTTCATCGGCCGAAAAGAACTCAAGAAGCGGCGTGACATGAAGCCGCTCAGCCAAGCGTTCCAAAGCATCCTCATTGCGGGCCAGAGCCTGGCCGTTCACAAAGATATCGAAACCGGGGTCATCCCCTTCAACGACAATGTACAAACTGGCTGCCATCGTTTTGAGTTTAGTGGAGCAAGCAGTTTGATTCTGAAGAAAACTCCAGCGCGGTAATCCAATCGATAACTGTACGTGCGAAGCAATTTGGTTACCTATTTTTACGCAGAAGTCTGACGAGTGCTACAAAAGAGCTATGGCGAACGGCCCCAAATAGCCGATTCTATGAGTTGACCCTTTTCTCATTTGGTCCTGTTGCATCTCTGAGGTTGTCGTGGTGAATTGGCAAGAGCTTCCCGATCTGGCAGCCGTAGGCCTACTGGCTGGCGCGTTTGCGTCCGTTGCCCGACGTAACGAAACACGCGCCTCCAGCGTCTGGCTTATCGGATGGGTGATGATCGCGCTGCACTTTGCCGCCTTCCTCTTCCTGGGCGTTCCCGGTATCTTGGGAATTCTGGGGTTAGGGGTTGGCCTGGCGGCGCTGACCTGGGCCGGAACGCTCTTCATGTGGGCCGCAGTTCCCTACCGCCAGGAAGACTCCAGCCGTTGGATCCTCATATCTTTGCTGGTGACAAACAGCCTGTACATTGGTCTGACCTCCCTTGATTCGGTCCCCTCCTGGACCCTCAACATTTGCGCGGTGCTTTTTGGCGGCGTGCCGCTGGCAATTACCCTTGCAACCCGCACCAGGCTCGACAGCCCGCTTCGCTGGGGTTTGATTGGCATGTATTGTTCTCTGACAGCATTCCTGCTCATCTTCCAGCACCGGCCCGGCAACGGCGGCGAACTTGCGCTCAACGCAGTTCTCTTCACTGTCTACCTAGGCTGCTGCATTCATTTCTGGTATGCGTACCGGCGCGCCACTGCCGGAGCTTTCATCACCATTGCCGGATTCCTGGCCTGGGCTTCGGTGTTTTCGGTCGCTCCGATCATGATGACGTTCTGGCCCACGATTCATGTCGATCCCGAAGTGTGGAATTTGCCCAAGTACGTGGTGGCTGTAGGGATGATTCTCCTGCTGCTGGAAGACCAGATTGAACACAACAAGCATCTGGCATTGCATGATCACTTGACGGGGCTGCCTAACCGGCGGCTTTACCAGGACAGGCTGGCCAGTTCTCTGGAACGTGCACGCCGCTACGACGCACAGGCAGCACTGTTGGTTGTCGATCTGGACCGCTTCAAGCAGGTCAACGACACGCTTGGCCATCATGTGGGCGATCTTGTGCTGCAACGGGTCGCGGCTTTGTTTTCATCGCGTGTGCGCCGGTCCGACACGGTTGCCCGGACGGGCGGAGATGAGTTTTCCATCATCCTGGAGGAGCCCACGAGCCGAGGAGATGCGATGAACGTGGGCCGGTCCTTGATGCAACTGCTTGAGGAGCCGCTGGAACTTGGCGAGCATACCGTGCAAATCGGCGCCAGCGTGGGAATTGCGATTTATCCCGAAGACGCGCGCGAGATCGAGGCTCTCTGCATTGCGGCCGATCTGCGTATGTACGAAGCCAAGCATGAGGTGTATGAAGGTCTCGAAAGAAAGCCCGTGTCTGCGGTTCATCCGCTCGCCCGGATTAAGAATCATCCGCGGGCAGACCTTCAAGTAGTGGATTAGAGCCTGTTGAGGGGAATCTGGTCCTTGTGACGTCAACGCAAGAAAGGCCCGGACATCGCGTCCGGGCCTTTCCTTTTCTTTTGTTCCAGTTGCGTTGCGTGATCAACCCTGCCCGCCGCCTGGTCCACGGCCGCCGCCGCCCCCACCGGGCCGGCGACGACGCCGACGGCGATTGTTGTTATTGCCGCCTCCGCCCTGCGGACGGCCCGCGCCAACGACTGCAGGAATACCGACAGTGACCGGCGCGCCCTCGACTCGGTTGAAGTTCGGCTCGTTTTCTTCATCGAACTCTTCGCCGCCCTCTTCGTCGAAGTCATCGCCGCCTTCGATGAGGATGGTGCTCTGATTCGATTGCGGCTGGCGCTCGTCAAATTCATGACGAGGACGAGCCGGAAGAGCCTGTGCAGCCGACGCGCTGATTTCGTCCACGTCCCCTTCAGCAACGGGAGACGACTGGGCCAGCTTGGCCTTCTGCTCCTTGATGAGCGCCTTGCGGCTGAGCTTGATGCGATTGCCTTCGATGGCCAGAACCTTGACCATGACCTGGTCGCCTTCGCGCAATTCGTCCTTCACTTCCTTGACGCGGTGCTCGGCGATCTCGGAGATGTGCAGCAGGCCGTCGGTCCCGGGGAATAGCTCGACGAATGCGCCGAACTCGGCCAGGCGAACCACCTTGCCCAGGTAGACCTTGCCGATTTCCGGCACAGCCGTGATGTTGCCGATGATCTCGAGCGCCTTCTTGAGGCCCTCGGCGTCGGAAGAAGCAACGCTGACGCGACCGGTATCGTCCACGTCGATCTTGGCGCCGGTCTGCTCGATGATGCCGCGGATGGTCGCGCCACCCTTGCCGATCAGATCGCGGATCTTGTCGGTCGGAATCATCACGGTCTCAATGCGGGGCGCATAAGCAGAACGCTCAGTGCGAGGTCCGTCGAGAACCGCGTCCATCTTGTCGAGAAGGAACAAGCGTCCGCGCTTCGCCTGGGCCATCGCCTGTTCAAGGATCTCGCGGGTCAATCCGCCGATCTTGATGTCCATCTGCAGGGCAGTGATTCCCTTGCGGGTACCGGCCACCTTGAAGTCCATATCGCCGTAGTGGTCTTCCGCGCCGGCAATGTCGGTAAGGATGGCGTAGTCGTCGCCTTCCTTTACCAGGCCCATGGCCACCCCGGCAACCGCTCCCTTGAGCGCGATGCCGGAATCATAGAGGGCAAGACTTGCGCCGCAGACCGAGGCCATCGACGAGGAGCCGTTGGACTCGAGAATGTCGGAGACGATGCGAATGGTGTAGGGCGAATCTTCCGCGCTGGGGAGAACTGAGGCGATGGCGCGCTCGGCGAGTGCACCGTGGCCGATCTCGCGGCGGCCCGTTCCGGTCATACGCCCTGTCTCACCAACGGAAAACGGCGGGAAGTTGTAGTGGAGCATGAAGGGCTTCTTCTTCTCACCCTCGTAGCTTTCCAGGCGCTGTCCGTCGTCCTGCGTGCCTAACGTGGCTGTAACCAGAGCCTGTGTTTCGCCACGGGTGAACAGTGCCGAGCCGTGAGTACGCGGCAGAACGCTGGTCTCGATGGTGATTTCGCGAATCTCGTCGAAGGCGCGGCGATCGGGACGAATGCGCTCCTTGGTGACCTGCTCGCGGAAGGTCCTTTCGCGCAGCAACTCGTAATAGTGGGAGAGCTTCCTCTTCGCGGCCGGATCGTCGGCGGGCAATTCAGCGGCAAGTTCGTCCTTGAGGTGCTTGATCAGGGCGTAGCTCTCGGTCTTGCCGTGAGTCTTGGTGTCGAGGGCGTCCTTGAGGCGATCGCCGATCTTGGCCTTCAGTTCTTCGTAATAGGCCTCATCGGTTGTGGGCGCGGTGAAAGCACGCTTGGGCTTGCCGGCGACCGAAACCAGTTCGTCGATGGCGGCGACGATCTTCTTGATCTCCGCGTGCGCGAATTCGATGGCCGCGAGGATGACTTCTTCGGTCTCTTCCTTGGCGCCCGACTCGATCATCACAATGCCGTCCTTGTGGCCGACAACCATGATGTTGACCGTGGTTTCAGCGCGCTCGGTATAGGTGGGGTTGACGACGAACTCGCCATTGATGCGGCCCACGCGGACAGCGCCTACGGTTGTTCCAAAGGGAATGTCAGAGAGAGCCAACGCAGCCGCGGAGGCGTTGATGCCGATCACGTCGGGGTCGTTTTCCTTGTCGGCGGAGAAAACCAGCGCAATGATCTGCGTTTCGTTGCGAAAGCCCTCAGGGAAGAGCGGGCGGATGGGGCGATCGATCTGGCGGCAGGTCAGCACTTCTTTTTCGCTGGGGCGGCCTTCGCGCTTGATGAAGCCGCCGGGAATGCGTCCGCCGGCATAGGTGTACTCGCGGTAGTCCACCGTGAGCGGGAAAAAGTCGATGCCTTCCCGTGCATCGGGAGAGGCAACTGCTGTGGCCAGAACCACGGTTTCGCCCGTGATGACCAACGCTGCGCCGGAGGCTTGCTTGGCCATGCGGCCAGTCTCAAAGACCAGCCGCTTGCCACCGGCAAGTTCGACAGATACTTCATGCTTAGACATAGAGTCCTCGTTTCATTTTGTTCGCTTGGGAAACTTGTGGGGGGAAGGCACCCGGGAGGGGTTTACGAAAATGGTCGGCCGGATGGGATGAAAACAGGCTGCGCGAAAGAGAGTGGGCTTCGCGCGGGGGAGCAGATTCTCCCGGCCGGTCTTTCGGAACGCAGGCCGGGCCCGCGCTCAGCCGATAGCTGTGCGCAAGCCCTGGCAGCGGTTCAAGGTCGCCAGGTACACCATGGCCCCAGGTTCTGGGAAGAACGGGGGCCGTGACCATAATCCGGTCTGGGCGCTTCCGGTTCAATGTTGACTTTCCGACTACTTGCGGATACCGAGTTTGCCGATCACGTCGCGATAGCGGTCGGAATCATGCGCCTTCAGGTAATCCAGCAGGCGGCGGCGCTTACTGACCAACTGCAAGAGACCGCGCCGGGAAGCGTGGTCCTTCTTGTGGGTTTTGAAATGCTCGGTCAGTTCACCAATCCGCTCACTCAGAATCGCAATCTGGACTTCCGGCGAGCCGGTGTCCGATTCATGAGTCCGGAAACGTTCAATCAGGGTAGTTTTCTTTGCAGTCGCCAGCACGGCGTGTGTTACTCCTCTTGTTTGCTCAGGTCCACTCTCAAGTGTCTAAGGTGAGATTACCATGAATGCACCCGACCGCGCCATGCTGCGCACTGCCGAAACGCAAACGATCCCACCTAAGCTCAGCGAATGCCAGATTGGACTACTGCTCCGCCTGCAGCCAGTAGTTCGCTCGCGCCACGATCCGGGCGCCGTAGTCCTGCACCGTTTGCACCCGGATGGTATGCAGACCGGGCGTAGGGTCGGATGGGCTGAAGGTGATCAGGTAGCGGTTGCGGGCGTGCTTGGCGGCGTTCACCACCCGCTGTTCGAACGCCTTGTCGCCGGTGAACCGGGTGTACTCCCCGCCGCTCATGTGCGCCACCTCCCTGGCCACGTTCTTTTTGAACGCCTGGACGATCATTGCTAAGGTGGAAAACAGGTTCAAGGTCCGGTCATCGCCTGAATCCTTCAAGTCATGCAGGAACTCCGCACGCGACGGTGAGAATGAAATGCTTAACACCAGCACGTCCGACCGGCCGATTTTCTTCACCAGCTGTTCCGGCTTGGTGTGCTTGCTGCCGTGGTCGCGTTCCTCGCTCACCAACAGCAGGACGCGGCGATACTGCTTGGGCTGATCTTCAAGCAAATTAAAGGCATAGCTCACGGTGTCCAGGATGGCATCGCCGCCATTGCCGGGCTGGAGATGCTTGAGCGCATCGCCGATCTCGTCGCTGGAGTGCGTGTAGTCCTGAATCAGGTGCGGCGTGGAGTCAAACCCCACCAGCGCCGCCTGGCTGCGGCCGTCGGACAAAAACAGGTCGAGCAGCGGTCCCAGCTTGGCCAGCTTGTCGAATTCCAAAAAGCTTGCGCCACCCTCTTCGACAGCTACTACCAGCGACACCGGCGCCGAGTCCATCTCTTCCTGCACGCGGATTTTCTGGGGCACGCCATTGTCTTCGAGGATGAAGTCGTTCTGCTTGAGGCCGTAGACCACTTCGCCGTCGTGCTTTTCAACCAGCGTGGGGACAAGGACTTCGTTAGTGGTTACACGAATGGTGGGAGATTCCTGGCTTGTGCCCGGCATGGGCTGGGGAGGCTCGGCGGGAGGCATCTGCTGGGCGGCGGCGGCTGCCGCAGCCAGCCAAGATGCCGCGAGCAGAAGGCGAGCGGGAAGCCATAATCCAAAACTCATGCGTCGAATCGTCCCAAAACGATTCGACGTCGACCCCCGCCTCACGGTTTGGAATTTCCGCCCGCAAAAGGGTGCGCCGCATCGATGGCTTCGCGCAGCGCCAGGAATGCCGGGGTCGGCTTGAGATCGTCATCAAATGGCAAGGGTCGTTCACGAGTGCCGTCCGGACGTCGGCTTTGGCTTCCATGCATCTGGTTAAGCCAGCTATGAGCGCTGTCCAGTCCCCATGTCAGCACAATCGGCACATTCCGCTCCGCCAGTACCAGGCGTAGATAGTCGGTATAGACCTGGGCAACCGCCGCATCTTGCGCTTGCGCGTCGCCCACTACGGCGTGGGTGTTCACATCCATCTCCGTGACAAAGACTTCCAGGTTCATCTTTGCGGCCTCGCGGATGAACTCTCTCAGCCCGGTGCCGGCCTGGGCGCCGGTGGCGTCCAGGTGGCTCTGCACGCCGACAGCGTGAATGGGCACTCCTTTTGATTTGAACCTGCGCAGCAGCGCAAGCACCGCGTCGCGCTTGGCCGTCTGGTTCGGCGTATCCAGCTCAATGCCGTAGTCGTTGTAGGTGAGCTTTGCCTGGGGATCGGCGGCAGCGGCAGTGCGAAAGGCAAGTTCGAGGTAATCGGGGCCGATCAGGTCAAGCCACATGGTCTTGCGCAATCCGTCGGCGAGGCCGTCAGGAGGATTGATGGCCTCGTTCACCACGTCCCAACTGTGGAGCTGCCCGCGGAAGTGGCCGGCAACGGTTTGAATGTGTTGGGTGAGAAGCTGGCGCGCATTGTCTTTGTTGGCCGTAGCCTTCAGCCAGCCGGGCACGCTCTCATGCCAGCAAAGGTTGTGGCCGCGGATGCGCTGACCATTCAGGCCGGCAAAGCGCACCAGCCGGTCTCCCTGCGTGAAATCGAACTTGTCGGGAGCCGGGCGCAACCCGCCCCATTTCATGGAGTTCTCAGCCACCAGGATATTGGCCTGCGCGGCAAACATCAGCGTGTATGGGTCAGTTGTCTTCCCTGCGGCAATGCCATCCACATCGAGCAACGCGGGGTTGACGGCCGAACCGTAGAGAAGCCCATGAGCGTCGGCGTGGGAACGCAAAGAGTCGACGCCTGTAGTGTTGATGGGGGCAGGTTGAATTTGAGCCAAGGCTCTCAATCGGCCCAAAGCGCCTAGAGAACCCATTGCCGCCGCGGCACGGGCGAATTGTCTCCGCGTCAATTTTGATGCGTCGGTCTTGCTCATTCGCTCCCCAATACGCTGGTCATTCTTTGCTTTTGATTCTTGGACGCTGCCGGCGGACTTTGGCTCAGGTTCGTTTGCTAACATCGCGCTCCAGGCGACCGGTCCAGAGCAGAAAACTCAATAGCTCCCATTTGGACGCCCACATGAATCCGAAGATCTTGCCCGTCGTCAGCGATTCGGCCGGCATGCCCGAATAGGTCTCCACGCGCCAGCGGAGATACTCGCTGCGCCACGGCGTCAGCCTGTTGCCCCGGGTTGCATTCCAGATGAATCGAAGAGGGGCGAGCAATGGCGGTCCTCTGAAGCAAGTATAGACGGACCAATACCTCAGGGCCTGCCTTGGTCCTGGGGCCAGTTTTCTTTGCCAAGACTCCGCGTATGGAATGCAATCCGGGCGATCCACTTCTCCGCTTCGAAGACAGCGCCTGACGCCGCGGAGTGCTCATCGCTTACACCTTGCCTCCAGGCCGGGCGCCGGCGTTATTCGTGGCTGCCCAGCATAGCTTCCATCATTTTCGACGCAACCGCGCTTGACGGCACGCTGTAGGTTCCGGACGCCAGTGCGGCCTGAATGCTGGACACTTTGTCCATGCGGACATCGGTATCGGTATCGGATGCCGTCTGCGCTTCCTGGCTGCCGGCACTGCTGAACGTTGCCCGGTGGCTCGAGAGTGCGCAGGGGGTGGCTGCACTGCCGGGCTTTGACTGCGTGAGCCAGGTTGCTGGCGCAGTTACGCCCAAAAGGCTCCTTAGTCTATCGAGGCTGCTGCGAATATTTATGCGTACTTCTCCTTGAAGAACATATCGGCTTCGCTGCTAATCACTGGAGTCATTTAGCAGCTTTGATTACGGTATTCATGTGCAGATTTCCGATTACCAGAGGTGCCCCATTCCTGGCGCCTGGCGAGAAAAACGCTTCACGATGCCGGGTGCGATGCCAAACCCTCCGTCCTCGCTCAATGAGCGTCCCAGGGTTTCGGAGGCGAACTCCCCGAGCACCCCTAAGGAGCCCGCGTCCTAATAGACGGCCATCGCTTCCAGGCCTGCCGGACGCAGCGACCGCTCTACGATCTTGCGCATCACTGAGGAATCGTCAACGATCAGGGATCGAATTTCGCTCATACGTTGCTCCTCTTGAGGCTTCATCGGTGTCGGCGAGGAAGCCTTGAAGAGCGATTGAAAGCGAAGTGCCCAAGGATAGCGAGTCAGCACGTCAGCTGGCCGGCGCCGCCTCGGGAAGACGAATCAACGTTTTAACTTGCGAGGAAGGCCGTTCAGACAGGTCACTGCTTTAAGAACTCAACCACCTTGGGAGCGATTTGGGGGGCGCACTGTCCTGGGGCAAGATGGCCGCAGCCGGGCACAACGTCAAACTCAGACTGCGGAAGCATCCGGTGCATGGTTTCGCCGAGGCTGAGGGGCGTAATCTTATCCTCTGAACCCCACACGATCAGCAACGGCATCTTCAATTGCGGCAGCAGCTTGTCGGTTGCATCCTGGCCGGTGAGCATGGTGTTCATGGCGCGATGAATGATCCAGGCACGATGGTCAGACACGCGGAGAATGTCGCGGGCGACAAAGCCGGGCACCTGCGGTGGATGGGGCATGAGCAAATCATCGAGTTGATCCAGCTCTGCCCGCGTGTTGGGCGTGAAAAGCCCGGTGTCCCACGAGGGCAGAACAAGAAGGCCGGCGGAATCGAAGAGCATCAGCCGGCGGATCCGCTCGGGATGGTCAGCGGCCACATGCTGCACGATTGCGCCACCCATGGACCAACCGCCCAGATCGACTCGCTGCAATCCGAGCGCATCGAGAAAGCCGAGCACCACTTCTGCTTCGTCGTGGACGGAGTAAGAAAAGTCCGCCGGTTTTTGGCTGCGGCCGTAACCGATCAGGTCCGGCAGGTAAACGCGAAATCCGGCCTTGGCAATGTAGGGAGCCAGTTTGCGCCAATCTTCGGCGCGTCCGCCGAGTCCATGTACCAGGACGACGGGGGGTCCGTCGGCGGGGCCTTCCACCTCGTAATGCATGCGATGGCCGCCGACTGTGACGTGGCGGTTCTGGACGCCGGACAGTGAGTCCTGCAAATACATCGACTCGTTGAAGTAGCTTACCGGCCGTTCCCAAAAACCGACGCCGGCAACCAGCAAAAGCAGCAGCGAACCCCACAGGATCTTCTTGCCCAAACTCACTTGCCCTCCAGGTTCGATTGAACGTCCAGTTGAATTGTCCGCGCCCGCTGCCAGCCCGCTTCGATCACCCGAACCGTGATCGGATCAAGCTTGAGAGAGCTGTGGCTGTTCCACTGCGCCCGCTCCACCCATCGCACCGCATCGGCATCCGAGGCGGCATTGAGTTCCCCATCCACGACGCGGCAAAGATAGTCCGCAATGACATAATGGTACCGGACACGATCGCCGTCGCGATGAATCCGATCCAGGAGCTCTATCAGTTCCACAGGATCCACATTCAGGCCTGTCTCTTCCCTCACCTCGCGCACCACACCTGCGGTGAGCGATTCGCCGACCTCCAGTAACCCTCCGGGCAGCGACCATTGGCCCTTCAGCGGCTCGCGGCCACGGCGCACCAGCAGCACGCGGCCTGCGTCCACCACGACCGCGCCCACACCCACCAACGGCGTTTCGGGAAACTCCCGCTGCATCCTGCCTCCACGCGTATATGGACTTCTTCTACCATAGTGCCCCGTACCGCCATCCCGTGCCTGCTCCGGCCGTGCTCCCATGCAGTTCGAGCTCCCGATGAACAGAGCCGATTCGCGTTCGAGGTCTCCCACCCTTGCCACAAGAACAACAACGTGGCAAGGATGGGGCACCCGGCAATTCTGCTCGACAATTCTTCTCCCGGTCGCACGGTCATTCGCGCTCACATGCATCGTTTCATGCGCGGTATCATCGAAGAGAGCCGGGGGAATATCATGTCTGAATTCACGTTGCGAATCGAAAACATGCACTGCGGGTCCTGTATTCGGCGCGTCAGCCAGGCATTGGCTGCGACGGAGGGCCTCGAGGTGAAGGAGGTGCGTGTAGGCGCGGCTCGCGTGAGTTCCAGCATAGATCCGGCGCCGGTGGAGCAGGCTGTGGCTGCGCTTGAGAAGGCGGGTTACCCCGCACGACTGGGAGAATAGGTGAATCCACCCACCACCGAATCGATAACGTTCCCGATTCTTGGCATGACCTGCGCTTCTTGCCAGCATCACGTAGAGACTGCTCTCAGTTCCACCGCAGGGGTGCAATCGGCGCACGTGGGCCTGATGGCCAATCGCGCCACGGTCGAATTCGACCCGGCTTCGACCAATCCTGCGAACCTGGTTGAAGCAGTTCGTGCAGCCGGTTACGATGCGGTGCTTCCCCGCGTCAGTGTGCTTGGAGTGCAGCCCGCTTCAGACGGCGCAATCACGGATGCGGCGGCGCGCAAGGCGTGGGTAGCTCTTGCGGCCGGCGCCGCGGCCATGTTGCTGGCCATGCCGCTCGATTCTGAGATGGGCCCGCTCGACAGTGCACTGCAGCCGCTTGCCCCCTGGCTCTACAGCCTTTCGCCGGACGTGTTGCGCTGGTCGCTGCTGGTGCTTACGGCAGCTATTGTGGCGTGGGCCGGCCGCGGAATTTACATCAACGCGTGGCGCGCGCTGGCGCACGGCTCGACCAACATGAACACCCTGGTGAGCCTGGGAACCGGCGTGGCTTTTGTTTGGTCTGCCTATGCCACCATCCTGCCAGCGGAGGGGCGCCAAGTCTACTTTGACGCGGTCCTGCTGATCATCGGCTTCCTGCTGTTGGGAAAGGCGCTGGAAGGCCGAGCCAAGCGAGGCGCGCTGGCGGCGCTGGACTCACTGGCGCACCTGAGGCCGGTGACCGCACGGCGGATCATCGACGGTGTCCAGGCGGTTGTTCCGCTGGAAGAAATTCAGCCAGGCGATCGCGTTCTTGTCCTTCCCGGCGAGCGGTTCCCGGTGGACGCGGTGATCGTGGAAGGGCGCACTTCGGTGGACGAGTCGATGCTGACCGGCGAGGCTGAACCACAACTGCGCGAGGTGGGGGGGCGCGTACTGGCAGGTTCACTCAACTACGATGGGGCTGTCACCTGCCGCGCGCAATCGCTGGGCGAGGACACGGTGCTTGCGCAGATCACGCGCATGGTCGAACAGGCGCAATCGTCGCGGGCGCCGATGGAGCGGCTGGCCGACCGCGCCAGCTCCATTTTTGTGCCTATCGTGCTGGGGCTCGCTGTGGTCACGTTTGCTGTCTGGCTGCTCGCTGCGCACTCACTGGCGCTGGCCATGGCCAACACTGTCGCCGTGCTGGTGGTGGCGTGTCCATGCGCCATGGGGCTGGCTGTGCCTGCTGCCCTCACCGTGGCCGTGGGCCGCGGAGCGCAGCTCGGGATTCTATACAAGGGGGGCGAAGCGCTGGAGCGGCTCACCTACCTTGACGTCGTGGTCCTGGATAAAACCGGCACACTGACCGAGGGGCGGCCGATGCTGGCGGGCGTTCGGTCCGTCACACCGCGACTGGCAAACGATTTGCTGCGCGTGGCTGCCGCAGCAGAAGAGCAATCGAACCATCCGCTGGCCCACGCAATCATCGACCAGGCGCGGTCTCTGGGCCTGGTGTGGCAGCCTGCGCAGAACCTGCAGATCTATCCCGGCCGCGGACTTTCGGCCACGGTCGATGGGCAAGAATGCCTGCTCGGCAACGAGAAGCTCTTTCAGGAACTGTTTGTGCCATTGCCCAGCCCGGTGCGCAAGCCCGAGCCTGGCTTAACGCGGCTGTGGATGGCGCTCGACACGGTTCCCGTGGGCTATTTCGACGCGCGTGATACGCTTCGTCCCGATGCCGCGGAAGCTGTCGCTGCGTTGCGCCATGACGGCCTGCGCGTGCTCATGCTCACCGGCGATACGGCTGCCGCAGCCGCGCCGATCGCCGAGCAGGCGGGCATCACGGAAGTCGAAGCTGGTCTCGACCCTGCCGGAAAGCTTGCCCGTATTCGCGAACTCCAACAGAGTGGATTGCGCGTGGCCATGGTTGGCGACGGCATCAACGACGCCGCCGCGCTGGCGCAGGCGGATGCGGGCATCGCTATGGGATCGGGCGCAGACCTGGCCCAGGAGGCCGGCGATGTGCTCCTGCTGCGTGCGCAGCCCTCTGCCATTCCAGATGCGCTGCGCCTGGCCCGTGCCACACTGCGCATCATGCGCCAAAACCTTGGCTGGGCGGCCGGGTACAACGTGATTGGCATTCCGCTGGCTGCCGGGCTGCTTTATCCGGCCTTCCACCTGCTGCTCACGCCTTGGCTGGCGGCCGCGGCCATGGCGCTGAGTTCTGTGTGTGTGCTCGGCAACAGCTTGCGGCTGCGGAGTTGGCAGCCTTCCGCTGCAGATCAAGCGGCATAGCCTGCGCAAGCGGGCTCTGGAACGATAGACTAGCTTTGGAGCCGGACTTTGCGCATCCTGACCCGCTACATTCTCGGTGAAATCCTCTCCCACACGCTTATCGGATGCGCGTTGTTCACCTTCATTCTCTTCATGCGGGAGCTGCCGCACATTCTGGATATGGTGGTTCGCAACAGCTCCACATTCACCAGCGTGATGGAAGTGGTTGTCTTTTTGCTCCCCAACTTCTTCATGGTCACCATCCCCATGGCGGTGCTGGTAGGCGTGCTGCTGGGCCTCAGCCGCCTGGCAGCCGACAGCGAAATCATCGCCATGCGCGCGTCCGGACTGGGCATCGGCTACTTCGTCCGCGTGAGCGCCATTGTGGCCGTGGGCGGAACGCTGATCGGCCTGTTCAACTCGCTGTACATTGCGCCGCGTGCAAACCAGGGCATTCTCGACCTGGACAAGGCGCTTGCTTCACAGGCTACTTACGAGATCCAGCCGCGCGTTTTTTATGAGGATTTTCGCGACAAGGTTCTTTACGTGCAGAATGTGATCTCCGGAACCGGCGCGGCCAACTGGCGCCAGGTCTTCATGGCCGACATCACCGACCCCGGTGAACCAAAGATCACGACGGCCGCCTCGGCCACGGTCGTCAGCTATTCGCCGCAGGAACTGCTGATGCGACTGCGCAACGGGACAGAGCACGACCCCGTTTCGGGACACCCGGAGCAGTACAACATCTCCACCTTCGCCATTGACGACCTTCCCTTCACCGCCAACCAGCAGAATGAGGGCCACCTGGGAAGGCTCGACACACCTATCCTCGCGCTGCCCATGAAAGAACTTTTGGAGCGGACGCATGGGCCAGACGGCAAGCGATTCCTCATTGAACTGCACAAGCGCTTTTCTTATCCTGCAGCCTGCCTGGTACTCATGCTGGTGGGAGTGCCGCTGGGCGTGATGTCGCGGCGTGGTGGAAAAAGCTCCGCTTGGGTGTTCACCATCCTGCTGGTGATTCTGTATTACTCCATGTCACTGGTCGGAATCGCCATGGGCCGGCAGAATTGGATTCCCGCCTTCCTGGCAGTGTGGTCGGCCAACATCCTGTTTGCAATTGGCGGCATCTTTCTGCTGTGGCAGATGGCCAGCAGCAGCCAGGTGTTCAGCGCCATTGCTGGCTGGACGGTGCGTACTCCCAAGCCCGATCCCGAGATCCCGGTCAAGCCGGCGGGCGCTTCTTTCGGTCGTATCTTCCCAAGGCTTCAGGCCAGGCTGCGGGTCCGGCGGAAGCGCGCTGTCTCGCGGGGCGTGTTTCCCCGCATTCTGGACCAATATGTTGTTTTTGAATTCCTCAACATGTTTGCTCTGGTGCTTCTGGGCTTCGTACTGCTCATGCTGGTCTTCACGGCCTTCGACCTGCTGGGAGACATCCTGCGCAATCATGTTCCCCTCACCGTTGTGGGTGATTACCTGGTCAACCTTACCCCGCTCATGCTCTACCAGCTTGCCCCGCTTGCTGTGCTCATCGCGGTGCTGGTCACCTTCGGAGTGCTCAACCGGAATAGCGAGATTATCGCCATGAAGGCCACGGGAATCAGCCTTTACCGGCTGGTTGTGCCCGTCGTTTCCATCGCTGCGATACTGGCCGTGAGCCTGTTTCTCTTCGATGAGTTTTACTTGCCGCAGGCCAACAAGCGGCAGGATGCGTTGCGCAACGTAATCAAGGGCAAGCCTCCGCAGACGGTAACCCATCCCGAACAGAACTGGATCTTCGGCGACCCCGGCAAGGGTGAGCCGGGGCGCATTTTCTACTACCGCTTCTTCGATCCCGACCGCAACGAGTTCGCCAATATTTCCGTATTTGAGTTCGATCCGGCGACCTTCGCGCTGACGCGCCGAATCTTTGCAACCAAAGCCGTTTGGGACCCGGAATCAAATTCCTGGCACTTTCAGAACGGCTGGGAAAACGATATTGAAGGTGACCATACCAAAAATTTCCGGCAGTTCTCGCAGACCAGTTTTTCCGAGATCCATGAAGACCCGGGCTACTTCAACAAGGAAAGCAAGCAGGCCCAGGAGATGAACTTCGGACAGCTCGGCAGGTACATCGCGGACCTGCAGCAGAGCGGCTTTGACACCATGAAGCTGCGCGTTGCGCTGTGGCACAAGCTCGCCTATCCGCTGGTGGCCGTGGTTATGGCCGTGCTGGCCATTCCGTTCTCGCTTTCGATGGGACGGCGCGGCTCGCTGACCGGCATCGCGGTCGCGATCGGTGTGGCGCTGGCCTACTTTGTGGTGGAGAGCCTGTTCGGCGCACTGGGCAACGTGAATTATCTTCCCGCGGCGCTGGCGGCCTGGTCATCCGATATGTTGTTTGGCTTGGTGGGCGGATACCTCTTGCTCCGAACGCCGACCTAGGCGGCTCTCTAGTGTCCACCAAAGTACAATAAAACATATGCTTCGCGATCTGCGCCCCCTCTTCGCTTACATGCGCCGCTACCGGTGGGGATACCTGTGGGGCACGCTCTCTTGTATCGCGACCAACGCGGCGGCAGTGCAGACTCCCCGAGTGCTCGGCTGGGCAGTTGACAAACTGAATAAGCATCAGGCCAACCACCGGATGATTCTCGGCTACGCGGGACTGCTGGTGGGCATCTCGCTCGTCAAAGGCATCTTCCTCTACGCCCAGCGCTGGATTCTGATCGGTATCTCGCGGGAGATCGAATTCGATATTCGCAACGATCTCTTCAAGCACCTCGAAAAGCAGGACTCCGGCTTCTATCAACGCTATCGCACCGGCGACGTGATGGCGCGCATGACCAACGACTTGAACGCCGTGCGCAACCTGCTTGGGCCGGCGCTCATGTACAGTGCCAACACCGTCTTCTTTACTCTGTTTGCGCTCTACTTCCTGCTGCACCTGAGCCCCTGGCTCACACTTGTGGCGCTTGCGCCCATGCCGCTGGCCAGTATCCTGGTGCAGTACCTGGGCCACCGGATTCACGACCGCTTCGAGCGCATCCAGGCCAGCTTCTCCGATATCTCCGCCCAGGCCCAGGAGAATTATTCCGGCGCCCGTCTCATTCGCGCATTCGCCCGCGAGGAATCCCAGATTGGCCTCTTCGAGAAGCTCAATCGCCTGTACATTGCCCGTTCGCTTCGCCTTGTCCAGCTTATGGGCATGCTTTGGCCGACGCTTGAGTTCGTCCTCGGCGTCTCTATGGTCATCACACTGTTAGCGGGAGGGCACGAAGTTCTCGCCGGAAAGATAACAGCGGGCGATTTTTTCTCGTTCTACACGTTCATGATCCTGCTCACCTGGCCCATCATTGCCGTCGGCTGGGTTGTGAACCTGTTCCAGAGAGGAACAGCGTCCGTGGTACGTATCGACGAGTTGCTGAAGGCTGAGCCGGCCATCGACGACTCCGCGGCCGATCTTGCCATTGGCCCCGACGACAAACTCCGCGGCGAAATCGAGTTCCGTCATTTGAATTTCGGGTATGGCGATACACCTGTGCTGCGTGATATCTCGCTCAAGATTCCTGCCGGCTCCACGCTGGCCATTGTCGGCCCCACCGGGTCGGGAAAGACTACGCTGGTGAACCTTCTCCCGCGCCTCTATGAAGCGCCCGAAGGGTCGCTGATCATCGATGGCCGCCCAGTACGGGATTATCCGCTGGCCATGCTGCGGCGCAATATCGGCATGGTGCCGCAGGAGACCTTCCTGTTCAGCTCTACGATCCGCGACAATCTCACCTTCGGCGCGCCAGACGCCAGTGCCGAGGAGATGCTCAAGGCCGCAGAAGCCGCGCACATTCGCACGGAGTTCGAGGAGTTCCCGCAGGGCTTTGAAACCATGGTCGGCGAGCGGGGGGTTACGCTGTCCGGGGGGCAGAAGCAGCGCGCGGCCATTGCCCGGGCATTGTTGCGCAGACCTGCAATCCTCATCCTGGACGACGCGCTGGCGAGCGTGGACACTTATACGGAAGAGCGCATCCTCGGCGGCCTGGGCCGCTATACCTCGGCCTCGACCACCATCCTTATCTCTCACCGCGTTTCAACCGTACGGAACGCCGATCAGATTGCCGTTCTCGATCGCGGAAGAATTGTGGAGACTGGACGCCACGACGAATTGCTGGCGCTGGACGGCTACTATGCCGGGCTCTATCAGAAACAGCAATTGGAAGAGGAGCTCACCGTCGCGGGCTGAGCATATATTTATTGTTCCGATATTCTACTTTCATTCGCTTGTTTTGCTCATAACCGTCATTTGCATCATTTATGTTGACTATTCAATCAGTTTTTAGATAATATTCTGTTCACATTTGGATTCGAGCTTAAGATGCATTCTGGATCAAGATTCATACAAGAGCCACAATGCATCCCAGTAGACGAAGAGCACTGCTTTCCCCGATCCAGGGTTCTCAAGGCAAGAAAGGCGCCACGGTGATTCCTTCAATCCAAATAGCGAATGCTGCGGATTTCCGGGCATTTTCAAAAGGCACTCGCAACTGCCAACCATGATGGCGTCGAGTTGATCCAACTCTCCGCCGCACTAGAAAACAGACGGATCAGCCAAACAAAAAAATGAGGCCAATATGAAAACCAGACTCCTGAGGCTAGTATTCGGATGTGCGTTCACCCTGATGGCGTGCGTCCCCTTCGCCCTTGGCCAGAGCGTAACCGGCTCTGTGACAGGTCAAGTGACTGATCCGACGGGCGCGGTCGTCTCCTCCGCTCACGTCGTAGCCCACAACCTCGACACCGGCGTAGAGACGTCCACAACCACCAATTCGGCGGGACTCTATCGCATCGACTATCTCCCCATCGGCAATTATCAACTCATTGTGACGGCGAACGGGTTCAATACTGAGACCCTCCCCGGCTTTGCGCTGGAAGTGCTGCAGACCGCGAACTTCAACGTCAAGCTGAAGGTGGGAAGTTCATCCACAACCGTGAGTGTGTCGGCGGCCGCGCCCATCCTGAACACCTCCGAGGTCACCCTCGACAGCACTTTTACCGCCAACACCATTGAGAATTTGCCGCTCAACGGCCTGGACTTTTCTGCGCTCACCTTGTATGTGCCGGGTGCCGTCAACACCGCCGGAACCGGCGGCATGACGAGTATTGAGCGCAGCACCTACTACGTCGACACACCGAACATCGATGGCAACCGCGCACAGGCGAACAACTACACCATCGACGGCATCGACATGAATGAAACTTATAACAACCTCATCTCCTATAGTCCCGCGCCGGCGGCACTCGAACAGGTGCAGGTGATCACGGCAGATTCTTCCACGGACTACGGCAACGTGAATGGCGCCGGGGTGGTGACCGTGCTGAAAAGCGGAACCAATCAGTTCCATGGCTCGGCCTACGGCTACGTGCAGGATTACCGGTTGGACGCAAACTCCTACGGGAATGGACAGACCACTCCGGTAACGCCGATCAATCCTTATTCGCAGGCGCAGTTCGGGGGCACAATCGGCGGACCCATCCTGCACAACAAGCTGTTCTTCTTTGGCGATTACCTGGGGTCGCGTTACCACCACGGCGGAATGGGCTTCGCGAGCGTGATACCCGACGCCATGCGCAACGGAGATTTCTCGGTACTCCTCAATCCTTCCACGGTAGGCGCTGGCAATACAATTCAGCTCTATGACCCCCTGAACACGACCACACCGTTCGCCCCTTATGCCGGCAACACGGGCGTCCCTATCATCAATCCGGTAGCCAAATATTTGTTTGCCAATCCGAAACTTTATCCGGATTGCGGCGGCGCCAATCCGGTGACTCCCGCCAATGGTACGTGCCTGCCTCCGGTGGATGGAATCGCACAGAGCAACTACCGGGCCCCGTCGCGGAGTTACAAGGCCAACGACCAGGGCGATGTAAAAATTGAATACGACCCGCGCGCCAAGGACAAGATCACCGGCTTCTATTCAATTTCCCACGCCTACGACGGGTCGACTCCGGTTCTTGCCATCACCTTCCCGGGCATCAATCTCTATCCCACCTGGATCACAGGCACAACATGGGTGCATACCTTCTCGCCGTCGCTGGTCAATTCGGCGCGCGTCGGCTTTACGCGGACGGATTGGAACCAGGGCTTCCCTGTAGATTCAACCGGCCTCTTCGGAACCTCGGGCAATGCCAAGGTGGGCATCGCCTTTCCGAACCAGAAATTCAGCGGCTTTACCAACCAGGGATTCAACGCAAACATCAGCGATGTGGGCACTTCGGCCTACAACGGCGGCGTCATCGACAACACCTACAGCTACATCGACAGCCTGAGCTGGCAGCACGGGCGGCACTATCTGACCATGGGAATCGAAGCCCGCCGCTACCAGAACAACTACCCCACCGGAAACAACGACGGTTATCTGGGTTCGCTGAACTACTCCGGGGCCTTTACATCGAATGGCAACGGTTCAGGCGGCTACGGTCCGGCGGATTTTGTGCTCGACCGTGTATCCAACGGGGGTGTAACACTAAGCAGTGTCAACGTGGGGCAGCGCCAGTGGCGCACGGCCGGCTTTGCGCAGGATAACTTCAAAGTGCTGCCCAATCTGACGTTGATCTTCGGCCTCCGCTATGAATTCGACGAACCCTGGGTGGAGGAGGACGACAGGACCGGAAACATCGATCTGACGACGGGCCAGATTCTCTATGCAGGCCACCTTCCCGTGGGAGCGCTTCCAGGTGCAGGACTCTGCAGGAACCTGGCATGCTACCAGCCGAACTACCGGCAGTGGATGCCGCACATCGGGTTCGCCTACCAGCTTACCGACCGCTTCGTCGTTCGCGGCGGATATGGCGCAACGAGTTTCTTCGAAGGCAACTCGTTCAACCAGCGCCTCACGGCCATTGCGCCCTTCCTGCAGGCGGCCGGCTTCTCGGTTAGCGCGCCTACAACCACAAGCATTCCCACGCCCAACACCGCCGAGCAGGGCTTTACCAACCCCGACACTTCCGTTCAGTACAGCAGTTCCAACAATGGCTACACCGCTTATCCCTTGAATATCCAGCCCGCCTATGTGCAGGAATTCAATTTGACAGTCGAATACGCGCTCACCCGCACCATGTCCCTGCAGGCCGGCTACCTGGGAGAGACAGGCCAGCACATTGAAGACTACGGCAACGTCAACCAATACACCATCAACAACGATGGAAACTCGGCTCCGTTCTACAACAGCCAATACATCGGCGTGAACGGGATTGACTCGGCGCTGGGCGTCGGCGGCAACGGCGGACTGCTGATTACCGAGTCGCGCGCCATGATGAACTACAACGCGCTGCAAGCGGTGCTGCGCCAACGGCTGAATCACGGCCTGGAGTATACCGTCAACTACACCTACGGCAAGGCGATGACCAACAGCCTGGGCAACTACGCCTTGAACGTCAATGGCTTCAGCGGCGCCTTCGAGAACTACTACAACAGCGGTGCCGACGACGGCCTTGCCGGCTACGACATCAAGCATAACCTCACCGCCACCGGCGTTTACGCACTCCCTGTCGGCCGCGGCAAGGAGTATTTCTCCTCGGCCAACCGCGTGCTGGATGAGATCATTGGCGGCTGGAAGGTCTCCACTGCTGTCGTCGCCTACTCAGGCTTTCCTGAGAATATTACCGGCGGATCGAGCAATTCCAACAGCTATGGCGCAAATCGCGTCAACCAATACCGCAAGCTGAAGATCGCGGGGCGTACCCACGCAAACTGGTTCGGCACCGATGCCTCGGCCGTTCCCTGCCTCACGGCGGGAGTGGACAACGGGACCTGCGCCTTCGGCGTTCCGGCCAACAACACCTTCGGCACCTCTCACAACGGATCCGTGCGCAGTCCCGATTACTTCAACGTGGATATGTCTGCGTTCAAGGACTTCCATCTTTTCGAAAACCACACTGTGGGCTTCCGCTTCGATGCCTTCAACGCATTCAACATCGTCAGCTACGGCAATCCGGATACCGGCATTACCGACAGCACCTATGGCAACGTCTCACTGCAGAGCACGCGGTCGGTCGAGCGCCACCTGCAGTTCTCAGCAAAGTACAGCTTCTAACAACAGGGCTGCCGCAGGTGACAAGCGGCAGCTACGCCTACCGGGCCTCTATGCTTCGCCGTCCTCGCTGAATGCTACGGTGTTCAGCGGGGATGCACACCTTTTTTCGAAATGGAACGCAGTCATCATGGATCTTGAAGTTTGTATCGATTCGGTGGAGTCGGCGATTGCAGCTGAAATCGGAGGCGCAAGACGGGTAGAACTCTGCTCCGATTTGCTGGAAGGGGGAATTACGCCAGGTGCGGGCTTGATAGCCTCGGTGCGGCGCCGCATCGCGATTGAACTTTTCGTCATGATTCGTCCTCGCGGCGGGGACTTCTTTTACACCGATCTGGAATTCGAAGTGATGCAGGCGGAGATCGCTCACGCCCGGAGCCTGGGTGCGGACGGCGTGGTGCTTGGCCTGTTGGATCAGCAAGGCCGCGTGGATGTGGCCCGAACACGGCAACTTGTCGAACTGGCAGGGCCTTTGCCGGTCACCTTTCATCGCGCCATCGACATGACACCGGATCTATCGGCGGCACTCGACGACGTGATGGCCACCGGCGCGACGCGCATCCTTACCTCAGGAGGGGCGCCCGGCGCGCTGCAAGGCATGGCAGAGATCGCACGTATGGTCAAGGCCGCCCGCGGACGAATCGCCATCATGCCGGGCGGCGGCATTACGGCTGAAAACATTGCTACGATTGCCCAGGGCACTGGCGCCGGCGAGTTCCATTCGAGCGCCCGGAGCACATTTTCCAGCCCAGTCAAATTCCGCAAACGGGGCATGGCCATGGGCGATTTGCGCGATCGCGAGTACCGCCGTTTCGTCGTCCGCGCAGAGAGCGTGCGTGCCCTGCTGCAAGGGCTCGATCAGGTCATGCAACCCGTGGCGGCTGTTCCCTTCAGCGCTCCGCCGGTTTAGACTTTCGCATGAGCACGTGCAGCAGGCGGAATGGTCTGGCACGGAAGGTCACGCCCGCGCCAGTGCAAGGGTGATGCGCCTGGGCAACTGAGGGTTTCAATTCCCGATGTCGACAAAGACCGATCAACGCGCCAAGAAAATCCTGCAGATGCTGCTGCGCCATGGCAATACTTCCGTGGATGAGCTTGCCGCCCAGCTCGGCGCATCCACGGCCAGCGTTCGTCGCGACCTGACCCGGCTTGAGGAGCGCGGGCTGGTCCATCGCACCCACGGCGGGGCCAAGCTCGCCGGTCAGACGCAGTACGAGCCCTTCCGGTTCGATTCCTCATTTCAAGAGCGCGAAGGAAGATTTGCTGAGGAGAAGCGGCGCATCGGGCTGGCCGCGGCAGAACTGATACGCGATCATGAGACGGTGGGCTTTACCGCCGGCACAACGACGACCCAGGCCGCTCGCTGCATTCGTCATCGCAGCGGAATCCACGTGATTACAAACGCCGTCAACATTGGGATGGAGTTGAACAACCAAGCGGCGCTCGACGTTACGCTGACCGGTGGAACCATGCGCTGGGCGGGGGCTTTCTCGCTCACCGGGCCCACCGCAATGGAGATGCTCAGCGGCGTTTTTCTGGACAAAGCCTTCATCGGTGCTTGCGGGGTGGATGTCCGCCGTGGCGCCACCACCATTGAGCCGGATGAAGCCGCTGTATTTCGCGCCATGGTTCGCCAGGCCAAGCAGGTTATCGTGGTTGCCGACTCCAGCAAGATCGCCATGGTCAGCCCCGCGCTTATCTGTCCCGTCGCGGACATCGATATCCTCGTCACCGATTCCGGGATTACCGCAGAGGCCCTTGCCGGTTTCAAGGCCAATGGCGTTCAAGTGATTACTGTATGAGACGCTCGCTTCTCCGTGCTCGACGTGCGCTCGGTGTCACACGGAGGTTGCGCGCACCTGATCATGAATTGCGATGCGCAGGCTGTTTCAGGCCGGGTGCGGCAGTTTCTGGCTGGAAACGGGAGCCCCTGAATTTCGGCCAAATCTTCTGGGCAAATTCAAATCAACTTCTTGATCGTTTCGCTTGAATTCAATCACTGTATACTGGTCGCAATTACAACTGACCAGCGCTGCAATTTGAAAAGAGAAACCAAACCGCTATGACTACCGCCAACCCTACCGTTTTGTCCGCCGAGTCTTCCGCCAAAAGCCGTTACAGCCGCTTTCTGCTCCTGGTGGCTGGCCTCGGCGGCTTGCTTTACGGTATCGACGTTGGCATCATTGCGGGCGCATATCCTTATCTCGAAGCCACATCGCACCTGACCGCCGCACAGCTCTCCTACATTGTTGCGGCGGTGCTGCTGGGCACCGTCTTTTCCACCCTTTTCGCCGGCCTCCTTGCTGACTGGTTGGGCCGCAAATCGCTCATGATCCTCAGCGGCGCGACCTTCGTCATCAGCATCCCGGTGATCGCCCTTTCGCAGGGATACGGGCCGCTGTTCCTGGGCCGTCTGCTGCAGGGCATGGCCGGCGGGCTTATCGGCGTAGTGGTGCCACTCTATCTTGCTGAGTGCCTGTCTGCTTCCAGCCGCGGCAAGGGCACCGGGATCTTTCAGTGGCTGCTGACCTTCGGCATTGTGGCCGCGGCGTTGGTCGGCATGTATTACAGCTATCGCGTCCGGGCAGTCTCACTTACATCCGACGCAGCCACGCTCTTCGACTTCAAAGATCATGCTTGGCGCAGCATCTTCTGGGTCTCGCTACCGCCAGGGCTTCTCTTCGTCATCGGCAGTCTCATGGTCAGCGAGTCGCCGCGGTGGCTCTTCCGCCGTGGCAAAAAGGACAAGGCATACGCGGCGCTGCTGCGCTCGCGCAGTCCCGAGCAAGCCGGCCTTGAGTTGCGCGAGATGGAAGAAACCGCGCTTGTGGCGCAGGAGAATGTCCCGGCCAGCCAGCGCGTACGCGAATCGCCGCTGCAGCGGAAGTTTGTTATTCCCTTTCTGCTTGCCCTCGTCATTCTGGCCTGCAATACCGCCACCGGGATCAATTCAATCATTGGGTACAACGTCGGCATTCTGCTGCAAAGCGGCCTCTCTGACCTGCACGCTCACTGGGGCTATGTTCTGTTCACGGTCGTCAACTTCACCATGACCATGGTGGGCATGATGCTGGTCGATCGCAAGGGGCGCAGGTTCCTGTTTATTGTGGGAACGAGCGGCATCATTGTTTCGCTGGTCGGTGTTGGCATCCTCTTTTTGCGAACGGAAAAGTTCAGCTTCGACGCAGGCTCGCAGGTTCAATCCATGGTTGCGCCCGATCAGGAGCTCACCCTACATTTCGATCCGGCCACAGCAACCAAGTTGCTGGCTGCACAGAGTTCGGACACTGGCCAGATCGACAGCAATCGCGCCTCCCTGGCCATCATTTACTCTTACGGCGATTACACCGCCGCCACCAGCTTTGTCCGCTCCGACGATCCGGCCGCCGCGCCGATTCAGATTACCCGCGACAGCGCCGTGCCCGCCAACAAGGTGGAGTCGTTTTTCAAGAATCCGTTTGCAGACCTCGATGCAGCCCGGACTGCGCCACTGAGAATTCGTAAAGCCGTCATCGGTAAGGTTCCCGACGCGCACCATGGATGGCTTGTCGCTCTTGGTCTTTATTGCTTCATGGCCTTCTATGCCATGGGCCCGGGAGTTTGCGTCTGGCTCGCCCTGTCGGAGCTTATGCCGACGCGCATCCGCTCCAACGGCATGAGCATCACGCTGCTCATCAATCAGCTCGTATCAACCGTGCTCGCCGGAATCTTTCTGCCCTTCGTTTCAAAGTACGGCTACTCTTCGATGTTCTTCCTTTTTGCGTCCTTCACCGTGGTCTACTTCATCACCATTGTCTTCTTCCTGCCCGAGACCAAAGGCAAGACTCTGGAGGAGATCGAGGCCCACTTCGAAGGCAAAGTTACAACTTGAGCTTCATAACTCGATGTTACAAAACTGGAGCAACATGAAACGCCTGCTTCTTCTCGTTGCATTTGCTTTCGCGTCAATTCAGACCCTGCGCGCTGCCCCGGTTGCGCTGTTCTACCTGACCACCAATCCCGACTCCATTCGCTCCTTCCTGACTCACTCCACGCAGATCGATCTGCTGGTGCCTACCTGGTATCAAGTTGACGAAAACGGCCTTGTCACCGGCGCTCCCGATCCAACCGTGCTCAAACGCGCGGACGAGGATAAGGTGCCGCTCATGCCCATCCTGGCCATGTTCAACAAGAAGGGCTTCCACGCGCTGGCGATGAATCCCGCGGCCCAGGCCATCATGAACGAGGCCATGATCCGCGAGTGCAAGGCTCACGGCTACGTCGGGTTTCAATTCGATTTCGAGAATATCGACTGGCTCGATCGCGATCGGCTTACTGCGCTGGTCAAACTCTCGGCCACCGCACTGCACACTGCCGGACTGCAACTGTCCATTGCTACGGTGCCCAACGCTCCCGGCTATCCCGGCCAGGGCGCCTTCGCCAAGTGGATTTATACCGATTGGCGCGGTGCATATGACATCGCCAATCTCGCAACTTATGTTGACCTGCTCTGTTTGATGACTTACGACCAGAACACGCGCTGGACCATGCCCGGGCCGGTGGCCGGATGGGACTGGACCAATGAGAATCTTGACTACGCCCTCAAATCCGTGCCCAAGGGAAAACTCTCGCTCGGCATTCCACTCTATGGCTATCACTGGTATGCCGGAGCGCCCACTCATGAGCCAAACTCCGAAGTCGAGAAGCCCAATCCTACGGCCGATTACATCGGCTTTTCCAACGCCATGCAGTTGGCCACGGCTTACAACGGCAAAGTCCAGTGGGACGAGGACGATCACACCGCGTATTTCTGGTTCTACCGCGACCAGATGCGCGAATGGATCTTCTTTACCGATCTGCACACCTTCAAGGACCGCTACGAGTTAGTACAGAAAAGCGGGATTCAAGGCTTCTGCTCCTGGGTGCTGGGTGAGGAAGATCCTTCAATCTGGCAATTTCTGCCCAGGCATCAATGATGTTATCCAGCTTCGTTAACTCAGGAGTTATGCGCCGATGAACGTTTTCCGCTATCGATCTGCCTTTGCCGGGTTCGCTTTACTTTTTTACGCATCGCTTGCATGCGCGCAGAACTTTGCTGACGTCAAGCCTTCACCGCAACAGACCGCCTGGCAGGATCTCGAATTCGGCGTCATTATCCATTTCTCCACCAACACATTCCTTAACCGTGAGTGGGGCGATGGGACGGCCGATCCGGCTGTTTTCAACCCGACAGCCTTCGATCCCGACCAATGGATGAAGGCTATCCGCGATTCCGGCGCAAAGTATGTCGTCCTCGTGGCCAAGCATCATGACGGCTTCTGCCTTTGGCCCACGGAACAAACCGCCTACAGCGTTAAATCCAGCCCGTGGAAGAACGGACATGGCGATGTCGTCGGCGATGTTGCACGGGCGGCGCGGAAATACGGCCTGCAATTTGGCGTTTATCTTTCCCCGTGGGACCGTCATGAGCCGAGATATAAGGACTCCGCGGCCTATGACGACTACTACCAGGCGGAGTTATCCGAGTTAGCTTCGAACTATGGCGACCTGGTCGAGTTCTGGCTGGATGGCGCGGGCAGCGGCGGGCATGTTTATAACTTTCCCAAGATTATTGAAACACTGCGCACTTATCAGCCTAATACGATCGTATTTGCGGATACCGGCCTCTTTGAATATGGCGATGCCCGCTGGGTGGGCAATGAAAGCGGCCGCGTCCCTTACGAAAACTGGAACGTGATCGACCGGCACGGCTATCTCCGCTGGCGGCCCGTCGAAGCCGATACACCCCTGCGTAAGGACCACTGGTTCTGGCATCCGGACGATGAGGCATCGCTGAAAAGCGTGAGCGAATTGTTGACGACCTACGATGAAACCGTGGGCCGCGGAGCGCAGTTGATGCTCGGCCTGGCTCCCGATCGGCGTGGTCTGCTGCCTGATAGCGACGTGGCTCGCCTTGAAGAGTTCGGCAAGGCCTTGCGCGCACGCTATGGCCAGAATCTCGCTCTGCAACACTTGCCGTCCACCGTTGAAGTGGCAGCTGCGCTCGACGGGGACGCCGACACCTTCTGGAGCGCGGACAGCGGCTCGCATCACGCCACGCTCGAAGTCAGCTTCGCTACGCCCATCACGTTCAACCGCGCCGTCACCATGGAGTGGCTTAACGACGGCCAGCGCATTCAGAAATATTCCATCGATATTTGGACCGGGAGCGGATGGAAGACAGTCGCATTCGGGCAAGCGATTGGCCACAAGAAGATCGATAGCTTCCCTGCTGTTACAGCGACCCGCGTCCGACTGAATATCCTTTCCAGCGCGGACGCGGCGGTCATTCGCGAGTTTCAGCTTTACAACGTCGAGGACTCAACGCCGTAGTGTCCTGAGTCTGAAGTCCATTGCATATTTCCGAAAAGCAACCGCAGATCCTTCGACTCCGTTGGGCGCAAAAAGACGCGCCCAACTTCGCTCAGGATGACAGCGCATTTTGAAAAGACTTTGGATTCATCGCACTTTCGTTATTCAATACCCAGCACCTTTACGATTACGCGTTTCCTGCGCTGCCCATCAAACTCGGCATAAAAGATTCTCTGCCAGGTGCCAAGATCGAGCTGGCCATTGGTCACTGGCAGCGTGGTCTCATGGTGCAGCAGCAGCGACTTCAGGTGAGCATCGCCATTATCTTCGCCGGTCTGATGATGCTTGTAATCCGCGCGCGCAGGCGCCAGTTCCTCCAGCCACTTGCCGATGTCTTCAATCAGTCCGCTCTCGTGGTCATTCACATAGACGGCGGCGGTGATGTGCATGGGGGACACAAAGCATAGCCCGTCTCGTACCCCGCTGCGGCGCACAATTTTTTCCACCTCGTCGGTAATGTGCACCATCTCCCGCCGTTTCCTGGTCTCAAATACCATGTACTCCGTGTGACTCTTCATGACCCCTTCCGCCACTCCACCCCTCCTCCCGCCCATCGCGGAACTTCGCAACGGCTCTTCATTTATCCTAGAACCAGCCGTGACTGAACTGCATACTGCCGACTCGCTCGCCCAGCGCGGCCTCGACCTGCTCGCCGAAGATAGGCCCACGGAGGCGGCAGAGGCGTTCCGCGCCGCCATTGCAGCGGATTCGTCACACATTGAAGCGCATCATGGGCTGGTGCGCGCGCTGCGCGATGCGGGACAACTCAATCAGTCGATAGGCGCGGCCATGGCGCTCACGACCCTGACTCCCAGCGACCCGCTGGCCCACGCGGCGCTCTCCATCTCCTTGCAAAATGCAGGCCATATTCACCAGGCGGAGGCAGCTGCCGCACGGGCTCGCATCCTGGAGTGGAAACTGCAACTGCAATCGCCGCCGGATCCGGATTCGCTGCCGTGAAAGCCAGGCCCACCGCCGCCGAGCGCCTGCGGCAAATGCACGATGCATTGGCAAGCGCATACGGCCCGCAACACTGGTGGCCCGCGGAGACTCCATTCGAGGTCATTTTGGGCGCCTATCTCACCCAGAACACCTCCTGGAGAGCGGTGGAGCGTTCGCTTGCCAACCTGCGGCAGGCGGGTGCGCTCACGCTCGATGGACTTCGTGCCATCGCCCTCGAAGATTTGAAGATTCTCATTCGCCCGTCGGGTTTTCATACCCGCAAGGCGCCTGCGCTGAAGGCATTTGTGGCCATGCTCGATGAGGAGTTCGCCGGGTCGCTTGACCGGCTCGCGGACGCTCCGACCGCAATGCTCCGGCGTCGTCTCATGGCGCTGCCTGGCGTAGGGCAAGAAACCGCGGATGCCATCCTGCTTTACGCGCTCAACCATCCCGTCCCTGTGGCCGACGAGTATCTTCGCCGCATCGCGTTCCGTCACGGGCTGCTAACGCCTCCGCCTGGGCGCAGGGGCTACGAGTCGCTGGTTGAATTGACGCGCCAAGCCTTTGCTGACGATCCTCCAGCGAGTCGCGCCAGCCTCTTCAACGAGATGCACGCCCTCACGGTCGCCGTGGGCAAGGTGCACTGCGGCAGGGCGCCCGAGTGCAGTGGGTGTCCGCTGGCCGGCGATCTTCGCTTCGCAACCTCTTTGCCGGCCGGAAATCCAAAACGCAACAACCGCCGCGAGCCGCAGGTCTGACCCATTCCGTTTGAAGTGCCCTTGCCTGCACAGCTGTCCGGCGGCCCGGATTGCTGAGACGCAGATGTGCTTCGAGGGCGGAACCTTCCCTGAGAAAAATCTAACCCCCGCGCTCGCAATCATCACCCGGCAATTGCTCCAATTCGTGCGATGAAACGCTCGCACTCCTTTAGCGTGGTTTCTGCTTAACCAACGTAAACAGGCGACGGCGCGCGGGGGATTACGTTCCCGGCAACTAAACAACCGGCGCTGCCAACACAGACCAGCGCTGTCCACACTTTAACCGCACCAGCCTGCGTCACGGCGTTCCTTTATCGTTATCACGGCGGTAGAGCATCCGAGTTTCAGGTCAATCCTCTCTAGCCATATCGACCAGTACAGAATGGCAAGGCAGACCATTACGCACGAGAACATCGCCGGCAAGCTCTTGGGTGCCGACCATTCCAGACCTGGAATCGAACTGTTCTGAGGGTACTTCCGGTCTCCTTTCAGCTTCCTCTGAAAAAGAAAACAGGGATTCGGTCAGGTGTGCCACGATCCACGCGTATTCCATGCGCACTTTTTGACATTTTCCCTTGACAAAACCAGACCGCTCCCGATAGTGTTAGTTCGGTATTCGAACAAAATACCGTTCATTCCGTAGCCCCCTTCGTCCGACGCCCGCGTCAAGCTCCAGGCGCCAATTGTCATCCGACCCAACCGCTTCGATGCGCAAGTCCAAGGAGGCCCATGAAAGGCTGTTCGCGAAGAGATTTTCTCGCCCGAGCGTCCCTTGCCACCGCAACCTCAGCGGTGTATCCGCTTCTGAGCCGTTCTCAGGCATCCAACTCACCCTTCCGCATCTCTGTGATCAACGACGAAATCTCTCAGGATTTCGACCACGTCTGTTCTGTCGTTTCGCATGAATTCGGCCTTCGGTGGATTGAGCTCCGTTCCATGTGGGGTAAGAACACCATGGACTTGAGCGACGACCAGATAACGGAAGCGAAGAAGATTCTCGCCAAATACAATCTCAAGGTGACGGATATCGCCAGCCCGCTGTTCAAGACCGACTGGCCGGGTGCGCCGCGCTCGCCGTACGGATCAAAAGGCGACATGCACGGCGCCGTCGAAGTCGCATTCAAGCATCAGGATGAATTGCTGGAGCGATCCATCTCGCTGGCCAAACAATTTGACACTGGCAAGGTGCGCTGCTTCGACTTTTGGCGACTCGACGATGTTGCCCCCTACCGTGAAGCCATCGATGAGAAGTTGCGCACCGCAGCTGAAGTTGCGGGAAAGCAGGATATTCTTCTCGTCCTCGAAAATGAATTCGAGTGCAACACGGCTACCGGGCGCGAAGCTACGCGCACCCTCAACGCAATCAAGTCTTCTCACCTCGCTCTTAACTGGGACCCGGCCAACGCCGTCATGCGCGGTGAGCTTGATGCCTTCCCTGCCGCGTGGGAGACCCTGCCCAAGAATCGAATTCATCATTGTCACGTAAAGAACGCCGTCAAGAACGCAGACGGAAAAATCGAATGGTCGCCTGTCGGCACAGGATTTATCGACTGGACGGCGCAGTTCCGCGCGCTGCGTCAGATCGGTTATCAAGAAGCGGTAAGTCTTGAGACTCACTGGCACGGAGCAGCTACCCCAGAGGAGTCATCCCGGATCAGTTGGGCCGGCATGAAGAAGGCCCTCCAGGATTCCGGTAACCTCTAGCACTTGAACGTGCACGGTTGTTTTTCAATAGCAATCAAACATTCCGCAATAGCCGCTGGCTATAGGGAGAAAAGCATTGGTTACACGGCGTGAATTCCTCGACACTCTCGCAACAGGCGCAGCAGGGTTGGCCATCGCATCCACCGCCAAGAGTTACGGTCAGATTCTCGGTTCCAACGACCGGCTTAACTTCGCTGTCATTGGTCTAAACGGGCGCGCCGGCGCGCATCTTTCTTCACTCAAGGCCAACAGGAGCGCCGCGCGCATATCGCATGTTTGCGATGTGGACTCGAATATCCTCAAAAAGTTTGCCGCTGACACCGAACGGGAGATGGGCGAAGCGCCTGCTACCGACAAGGACTTTCGGACAATTCTTCAACTGAAGGAGATTGACGCCATCACCATTGCAACGCCCGACCACTGGCACGCTCCGATGGCCATCGCCGGACTGCAGGCGGGCAAGCATGTGTATGTCGAGAAGCCATGCAGCCACAATCCTGCCGAAGGCGCCCTGCTCGTAGAGGCACAAAAGAAATACGGCAAGCAGGTGCAGATGGGTACGCAACAACGCTCATCGCCGCACACCATCGAAGTGGTCGACAAGATCGGCAATGGCCTTATCGGCCGCGCTTACTACGCGAAAGCCTGGTACAGCAATATCCGGAAATCCATTGGCATCGGGAAGGAAGCGCCTGTGCCGGCAGCGCTCGATTGGGACCTTTGGCAGGGCCCCGCGCCGCGCCAGCCGTACAAGGACAATGTGCAGCCGTATAACTGGCACTGGTTCAAAATCTGGGGAACGGGCGAGACGCTCAATAATGGCACGCACGAAGTGGATGTGTGCCGATGGGCGCTTGGCGTTGATTATCCTCAACGCGTTTCCTCTTCCGGCGGACGCTACCATTTCAAGGACGATTGGCAGTTCTACGACACCTTGCTCACCAGCTTTGAATATGAAGACAAGCTCATTGATTGGGAAGGAAAATGCTGCCAGGGCATGAAGTTCTATGGACGTGACCGCGGCTCCTGCATCATGGGCACCACCGGTTCGGTCATTGTCGACCGCGGAGGATACGAGGTCTACGATCTCAAAGGGAACAAGACATCTGAAGTAAAAGCAGGCAAGGCGGCTGACTCGTCAGACACACTCGGCCGCGACTCGATGACCGACCTACACTTCGCCAACTTCATCGCCGCCATCCGCAAAGGCAACAAACTCAATGCGCCTGTTTCGGTTGGCAATGTCGCAGTTACAATGCTGCAACTCTCCAACGTCTCATGGGAAGTCAATCGAACGCTAGCCCTTGACACGGCAGATGGAAAGATACGGAATGACGCTGCCGCGATGAAACGGTGGGGGCGCGAATACGAAAACGGCTGGGCGCCGCATCTCTAACTCGAGTCTTGCGCGATTCACTAACTGATATCCCACGGAACCATGGTCAGTAGAACCGAAGGAGTTTCCAGTTATGAAACAATCCATTTCACGGCGCAGCTTCGTACAGTCCAGTGCCCTGATTGCAGCTGTATGCGCCACCCAGGGCGCAGTTCCCTCTTTTGCGGAACCATCGCAGGCGAGCGGGAAGCCGTCGCCTGTCCATCTCGGCCTGGCGAGTTACACCTTCAGAAACTTCACGCGTGCTCAGCTGATCGGCTTCATGAAGCAGCTTAACGTGACCGCGCTTAATCCCAAGGACGTGAAAGATCACCTGCCGATGGAACCCGCGGAAGAAGTGAAGGCGCTGGCGGACTATGCGGCAGCGGGGATATCCCTTCACGCTGCAGGAGTTATCTATTTTCCCAAGGACGAAGACGACGACATGCGCGCCAAGTTTGAATATGCGAAGCGCGCCGGCATCGCGGTTATCGTCGCAGGCGACCCAGCCCCTGCCACCCTGCCCCGATTGGAGAAATTCGTAAAGGAATACAATATTCGCATCGCCATCCACAACCATGGCCCCGAAGATAAGGTGTTTCCATCTCCGCTCGATGTGCTGAAAGCAGTCAAGGATATGGATCCGCGCATGGGTTGCTGCATCGACATCGGACATGCCGTTCGTGCAGGCACTGACATCGTGCAGGCCATTCACGAGGTGGGACCACGACTGTTCAACATGCACGCCAAAGACCTCACGGATTTCCACGACAGGGAAAGCCAGGTGGCCGTCGGCAAAGGCATCATGCCCATCCGCGAAATCTTTGCAGCCCTCATCGAGACAAATTACAAGGGCTTCGTCGATCTTGAGTACGAGATCCACGGAGACGATCCCATGCCGGGCGTTATCGAATCGTTTGCTTACATGCGTGGCGTTCTCAACGGAATGGGTTATCGAGGCTGACGTCAAATTCAATCCACAAATGAAAGACTGAGATTGAAGAAATGCTAACTCACGAAGACCTCTTGTTTCCTGCCGAACCCGAAACCCGCAAGATAGCAAGAGCGCTCTATGCGAGCATTCGAGCGCTGCCTATAATCAGTCCGCATGGACATACGCAAGCCGCGTGGTTCGCTCGGAATGAGCCATTTCCCGACCCCGCCAAGCTCTTCGTTCAGCCTGATCACTACGTCTATCGCATGCTCTTGAGCCAGGGAGTTTCCCTTGAAAACCTGGAGATCGGCCGGCCGGAGTTAAAGGACTCTCGCAAAGTCTGGCGCATCTTTGCCAGTCATTATTACCTCTTCCGCGGAACGCCCACGCGCATCTGGCTCGACTTTGCCTTTCACGAACTCTTTGGCCTCAATCAGCTTCTCACCGAATCGACGGCCGACCTTTATTACGACACCATCTCAGAGAAACTGCGCACCTCTGAGTTTCTGCCCCGCGCCCTCTTCGAGCGCTTCAATCTTGAAGTTCTGGCCACCACCGATTCCCCCATCGACTCGCTTGCCGATCACCAGGCCATCCGCGATTCGAGCTGGAAAGCGCGCATCCTGCCCACCTTTCGCCCCGACGCTGTTGTCGATCCCGAGTTCGCAGGCTTTGCCACGAACATTGCCGAACTCGGCCGTCAGACCGGGGAAGATACAACCTCATGGTCCGGCTATCTCAGCGCGCTGCGCAAAGCCCGCACCCGATTCCGCTCGCTTGGATGCACGGCAACCGACCATGGCCATCCCACGCCACAAACCGCCGACCTGTCTGAGAATGAAGCAGAAGCGCTCTTCGCCAGTGTCCTCTCCGGCACAGCCGACGCGGCGCAACAAGAGGTCTTCCGCGCGCATATGCTGACCGAGATGGCGCAAATGAGCCTGGAAGACGGCCTGGTAATGCAGATTCACCCAGGAAGTGTGCGCAACCACAACCACACACTCTACGAGCGCTACGGGCGCGATATCGGCGCCGACATTCCCCAGTCCATCAATTACGTTCATGCGCTGCGACCCTTGCTCAATCGCTTCGGCAACGAACCAAATCTGACCATTATTCTGTTTACTCTGGATGAGTCCACTTACAGCCGCGAGTTAGCTCCACTGGCAGGCCACTATCCCTGCCTGCGGCTGGGGCCGCCATGGTGGTTCCACGACAGCCCCGAGGGCATGTTGCGCTTTCGCGAGCAGACTACGGAGACAGCGGGTTTCTATAACACCGTCGGCTTCAATGACGACACGCGCGCCTTCTTGTCGATCCCTGCCCGCCACGATGTTGCGCGGCGCATGGATTGCGCGTTCCTGGCCAAACTCGTTGCCGAACATAGGCTCGCTGAGGATGAAGCGTTCGAAGTGGCATTCGATCTGACCTATCGTCTGGTAAAAAAGACTTATCGTTTGTAAGGAGAGCAACCTTGGCGAACAGCATCGCTCCCGGCAAGCTCGTCGAAGAAGAATCATCTCCCGGCGCGCGCCTGGGGAGTGTGCGCTGGACCATCTGCGCCATGCTCTTCGTCGCTACATCCATCAACTACATGGACCGCCAGGTCATCGCGATCCTGAAACCAACGTTGATGAAACCCATCGCCGAGCACGGCATCGGTATGACAGAAGTAGGTTACGGGCACATCGGAGCGGCTTTCATGATCGCGTATGCGATCGGATTGCTGGCTGCCGGGCGCTTTGTTGACAAGGTCGGAACGCGGATTGGCTACATGGTCATCATGGCGGTCTGGAGCCTCTCCGCCATGGGCCATGCGCTGGCCAACTCAGTCCTTGAATTCGGCATTGCCCGATTCTCGCTGGGCCTTGGCGAGTCGGGTAACTTCCCTGCTGCCATCAAGACGGTCGCGGAGTGGTTCCCACAGAGCGAGCGATCACTGGCAACCGGCATCTTCAACTCCGGCGCCAATGTTGGAGCAATCCTGGCACCGCTCATCGTGCCCTGGGTCACGCTGCGCTACGGTTGGCACGCGGCATTTCTTGCCACCGGGGCGTTCAGCGCTATGTGGATCGTTTATTGGTTCAGCAAATACCGCAAACCTGCCGAGCACCCCACGCTCACCGGTGCGGAATTGCGCCACATTTACAAAGAAGCGGCCCAGCAGATGGGTCCATCAACACCTTGGATCAGGTTGTTGAGCATTCGACAAACCTGGGCATTTTCCATTCCCAAGTTCCTCACCGACCCTATCTGGTGGTTCCTGCTTTTTTATTTACCCTCCTACTTCAGCGATAAATTCCATCTCGATTTATCGCATCTTGGCTTACCTTTGATCATCGTCTATAGCGCCTCCACCTTTGGCAGCATCGGCGGAGGTTGGTTTCCAGCGTTCTTCCGCCGTTTGGGGCTCTCGACGACACACTCCCGGCTGGCAGCCATGCTCTTCTGCGCCACTCTCGTGGTTCCCATCCTTCTGCTGAACTATCTTCATTCAGAGTGGATAGCCATTGCGCTGCTAAGCCTGGCCACGGCTGCGCACCAGGGTTGGTCGGCTAACCTTTTTACCACAGCGTCGGACATGTTTCCTCGCAGTGCTGTAGGTTCCGTCACCGGCATCGGCGGCATGGCCGGAGCCGCGGGGGGCGCGCTGATGGTGAACTATGCGGGCTACATTCTGCAGCTAACTCATAGTTATGCCACCCTGTTCGCCATTGCGGCCAGCGCCTATCTGGTTGCACTGCTGACTCTGGTGACGCTTGCACCCGGACTTAGAAGAGTGGGGTCGCTGACATGAGTCTCTTCTGCACCGTCGGAAGCGTCGATACAGACCTCTCGTCTGAGCAACTGCAGCAGTTGCTCCTGGAATCGCTCGCCAGGCTTGGTCCGCGCAACCGCGTGCTCGCCGTCCCTCCGGATCAGAGCCGCGAGCACTCCCGAGCCGGCGAGCTAACCAACTATGCGTGGCAATGTTACGGCAACCGCCTCAAAGCCATTCTCCCTGCCCTCGGAACGCATACTCCTATGCGGTCGAATCAACTGACTCACATGTTCGGCGCTGTACCGCAAGGCCTGTTTCACGTACACAACTGGCGCACCGACGTGGAAACTCTTGGAGAGGTCCCCGCTGAATTCATCCGCGAGCAATCCGAGGGTAAATTGAGTTATGCGTGGCCCGCGCAGGTGAACCGGCTCATTACGCGAGGCGACTTCGATCTCATCCTATCCATCGGCCAGGTCGTGCCCCATGAAGTTATCGGAATGGCCAATTACACCAAGAATATTCTTGTCGGCACCGGTGGCCGCGAGGGTATCAACCGCAGCCACTATCTCGGCGCCGTCTACGGAATGGAACGCATCATGGGCCGCGCTGAGAATCCGGTTCGCTCAGTGCTCAACTACGCATCGGACCACTTCCTCAGGCATCTGCCTATCGTCTACGTTCTCACAGTCGTTGCGCGCCGGGCAGAAGGGGGACTGGCCGTGCGTGGTCTCTTCATCGGCGACGACTCGGAGTGCTTTCATCAGGCCGCTGAATTGAGTCTCAAAGTCAATTTCGAAATCCTCGACGAACCCATCACCAAAGCGGTTGTTTATCTCGATCCCGACGAGTTTCACTCCACCTGGCTTGGCAACAAGGCTGTCTACCGGACCCGCATGGCGCTTGCCGACGACGCCGACCTGATCATTCTCGCTCCCGGCGTAAAGGAATTCGGCGAAGACCACGCAATTGACAAATTGATTCGCAAATACGGCTATCACGGAACGCCCACAACGCTCGCGGCGGTAGAAGCCAACGCAGATCTCGCCGGTGACCTCAGCGCCGCCGCCCACCTCATCCATGCCTCCTCCGAGGGGCGATTCAACATCACCTGGTGCCCCGGACACTTGACGCGCGAAGAAGTCGAAGGCGTCGGCTTCCGTTATGCCGAACTTAACTCCATGCTTCATTGTTACAATCCTGAAACTCTTGAGCACGGCTACAACCGCATCGACGGCGAAGAGGTATTCTTCATTGCAAACCCAGGCTTGGGCCTATGGGCGCACAGCAGCCGGCTCCCAGGGGGAAAGAACCATGAGTTCGCAGCTTCCTAGTTTGAAAGATAGAGTCGCAGTCGTTACCGGCGGAACATCCGGCATTGGACGTGCACTCTCTCTAGGTATTGCCGAAGCCGGAGCCCATGTTATCGCCACAGCCCGCCGCCAGCAGCAAGTGGATGAAACAGCCACCGAGATTGAAAAGCTTGGCCGTGAAACGATTCGGCTGACTTCAGATGTCTGCGACCGCAAGTCACTTGAAGGTCTGCTCGCAGCAGCGCTCGATCGCTTCGGAAAGGTCGACATCCTCATCAACTGCGCGGGGAGAATCAAGCGCATGCCAACGCTTGCAATGCCGGAAGAGGAGTGGACCGCTATTCTCGACACCAACCTGACCGGAACACTGCGTGCATGCCAGGTTTTCGGCAAGCATATGCTCGAACGCGGTTACGGCCGCATCGTCAACATCGCTTCGCTCAACAGCTTTGTGGCGCTGAGTGAAGTGGCTGCCTACGCAGCCAGCAAGGCGGGCGTGGCCTCGCTCACACGATCGCTCGCCGTTGAGTGGTCAAAGAAGGGCGTTAACGTCAACGCAATCGCACCCGGCGTTTTCCGCACAGAACTCAATGCCCAGTTACTCGACAGCACACCGCGCGGCCAGGAACTTCTGATGCGCACACCCATGGGCCGCTTCGGGAAGACGGAAGAGCTGGTTGGCGCCGCTATCTATCTTGCCTCCGATGCGGCGTCTTTCGTCACCGGGCAAACCCTGGTTGTTGATGGAGGCTTCCTTGCAAGCGGGGTAAACCAATAAGATCGCAGTTGTTCATTCATCAGTAAGACTATGGAGATTTTATGCCAGACACATCTTGTGATATCGGCCTCATTGGCCTCGCTGTCATGGGACAGAACCTTGTCCTCAACATGAACGATCACGGCTTCAAAGTCGCCGTATTCAACCGGACCGTCTCCAAGGTCGACGACTTTCTTGCCAATGAAGCGAAGGGCACGCAGGTTGTGGGCGCGCACTCAATGCAGGAGTTTACGGGCCTGCTGAAGCGCCCGCGCCGGGTCATGCTCATGGTCAAGGCAGGCGACACTGTGGATCAGATGATCGACCACGTGCTCCCCTACCTTGAGCCCGGTGACATCGTCATTGATGGCGGAAACTCGCTCTTTACCGACTCGAATCGCCGCACCAAAGACCTTGCTGCAAAAGGGGTCCTATTCATCGGTACCGGTGTCTCAGGCGGCGAAGAGGGAGCGCGATTCGGCCCATCCATCATGCCGGGCGGTAATCCGGCTGCGTGGCCGCATGTCAAAGACATCTTCCAGTCCATCGCGGCAAAGGTCGAAGATGGAACGCCATGCTGCGACTGGGTTGGCGAAGACGGCGCCGGCCATTACGTCAAAATGGTTCACAACGGGATCGAGTACGGCGACATGCAGTTGATCTGCGAAGCCTACGATCTGATGCAACGCGGGCTTGGCCTCAATGCAGACGACTTGAGCAAAGTCTTCGCCGATTGGAACCAGGGCGAACTGGATAGTTATCTCATCGAAATTTCAAGCCACGTCTTCGCCAAAAAAGACGAAGACGGTGAGCCAATCGTCGAAAAGATTCTCGATACAGCCGGACAAAAAGGTACGGGGAAATGGACCGTCTTTAGTGCGCTCGATCTTGGCCAGCCGGTGACACTCATCGGTGAGTCAGTCTTTGCACGTTGCCTCTCGGCTTTGAAGGAAGAACGAATCGCTGCATCCTCCATCCTCGAGGGCCCGGCCGCCCGAGTCGTTGAGAGCGATCGCATTGCCTTCGTTGAAGACGTGCGCCGCGCGCTCTATTGCTCCAAGATCATTTCCTATGCGCAGGGCTACATGCTGCTCAAGGCCGCCGCAAAGGAGAATGAATGGACGCTCAACATGGGCGGGATTGCGCTCATGTGGCGTGGTGGATGCATCATTCGCAGCCGCTTCCTGGGAAAGATCAAAGAAGCATTCGACAAGAACCCGGCCATCGACAATCTGCTGCTCGATAGCTTCTTTTCCAGCGCTCTCAACCAGTACCAGGCCTCGTGGCGGAAAGCGATCGTTCACGCTGTCGAGTTAGGCGTACCCACTCCGGCTTTCTCCACGGCCCTAGCTTTCTTCGATGGGTATAGAACCGCTCGCTTGCCCGCCAATCTACTCCAGGCGCTGCGCGACTACTTCGGCGCCCATACTTACGAGCGCACCGATCATCCGCGAGGCCAATTCTTCCATACCAACTGGACAGGGCGTGGCGGTCGCGTCTCATCCACGACCTATAATGCTTAGCCGCAGCCAGCAGGCGGATCATAACTTCCAGCAGACAGAGTGCCGACAATGCCAGACAAATCGGAGAGTCGTTCCAAGCCGTCCGCGCCTCGCTTCTCCTTCACTAACAAGGTAAGTGCGTCGAATAAGATACCTCGCCAAATCAACCGCAATCTGATCTTTAATCAGATCCGCACCCGGCAACCAATCTCGCGCGCCGATCTGGCCCGCGTCTCCGGCCTGCAAAGAAGCACCGTATCCCTCATCGTGGAAGAGTTACTCGCGGAACGTTGGATTGTTGAAGGGTCCATGGGCCGCCTGCCTCGTGGCCGCAGACCGACCTTTCTCAACGTCAACAGCCAGCGTGGCGTGCTTGCCCTGGATATTCATCCTTCTCAGACCACGTTGGCGGTTACGGATCTTGGCGGCAGAATCGTTGCTCAGAGCCTGATTCCCCTCCCCGAAGATCCCCAAAAGGTGATCGCTGCCATCGTCAGCGCAATCCAGCAAATCATTGCAGCTAACAAGGACCGTTCCTTCGACGGCATCGGTATTAGCCTTCCAGGCCGGCTCGACCGCGGCGCCGATAAGTCCACCCCTGGCAAATCGCGCACCGACATACCCATCTTCGCGCCCAACGTTCGCTGGCCGATTGCACACATAAAGTCGCGTGTCGAACAGGCAACCGGGCTGCCTGTGGTTGCTGATAACGTGGCCAACGCGTGCGCATTATCCGAGGTCTGGTTTGGTGACAGCGACGGGATGCACGACCTCGTAGTCGTAAATGTCTCAGAAGGGTTGGGGACAGGCATCTTCGCCAACGGCCGCATTCTGCGCGGTGAAGGAGGTTCCGCAGGTGAGTTCGGCCATGTCCAGATGGACCCCGATGGATTGCCATGCGGATGTGGCAGCAGAGGCTGCTGGGAGACTCTTGCGGCAAATCCTGCAGGCATGCGTTACTACGCAGAGTTTGCTCACAAGCCCTCGCCGACCTTTGAGGACCTTCTCAGGTTAGCTGAGGCCGGCGATCCGGCAGCAAGTCAGGCTATCGATCGAATGTGCGCGGCACTGGGCCGTGGCATGCACATGATCTCCTCAGCACTGGCGCCCTCCGAGATTATTGTCGTGGGCGACATCACGACCATTTGGCATATCGCGGGACCTTTGATTGAGTCGGCAATGCGCCGCCACCCGCTGGCCACGGTTCCCCGTCTCAGGCCTGCGCAGGAAGGAAACAAAGCACGATTGCGAAGTGCAGTGGCGCTCGTAATGCATGACACTCTGCTCTGAAGAACGCTAACTCACTTGATCTCTTAAGGGCTCTCTAACGGCGGCGCTAACGAACGTGACTCACAAGGGGTGATCATGCGAGTTTGTTTTCTGTTGAAGGTCCGGAATGATCGGCTGGAAGAATACAAACGGCGTCATACCGGCGTATGGCCGGAAATGCTTGAAGCACTTCGCGATTCCGGTTGGAGCAACTACTCGCTGTTCTTGCGGCCCGACGGCCTGCTCGTTGGCTATTTGGAAACAGATGACTTTGGGAAAGCCTGTGCGGCCATGAAGCAGCATTCGGTTAACAGCCGGTGGCAAACGGAGATGTCTCCATTCTTTGAATCGCTCGGGGAAGATGCGCCAGACGATCGCATCTTTCCGCTCGAAGAGATATTTCATCTCGATTAATTTCGGCTGTAATCCTCATCGGTGTTGTACGCCAGACCCGCATTTCCGCTCAACCGTTGTGAACTACCGAGAATCCGAAATGATGGGAGGAATAAATGAAACTCACGATTGCAATCGCGCTGGCGATATTCGCCCTTCCTTCTCTTGCGCAATCGCCGGGCAAAGCAGAGGTCTTTTCCTCAGGCCAAATTCACGACGAGCTCATGAAACTCGCTCAGGAAGGCAACGCCAAAGGCAGCGGCGGTTCGACGTTAGGTGACTATGGAACCCATGCAATCAAGCTCTCTGAGAGGACCGTAAGTGGCGGAGCAGAGGTCCACGCCCACTTCGATGACATAATGATTGTGATGGAAGGCAAGGCAACTCTCATTACCGGAGGTGAACTGATCGATGCGCATACAGGGAGCAATGGCGAATCGACGGGTTCCGGCATTCGGAACGGCATCACTCAATCGATTGCAACTGGGGATATCGTTCATGTTCCCGCGGGTCTGCCGCACCAGTTGCTCATTTCTCCGGGAATTGCTTACAGCGCACTGGTCATCAAGGTGAAGGAATAGATGCGAGTGGATGGTCCGAAAAAAACGCATCACTTTTCCACACCGCGCATTCCGGGTTTTTCAAAAGCACATGTCCAACTTGAGAGAAGAACTTATGATTAGCCTCGGCAAATTCTCTATTGGTGTGGGTGACCGTTTTGCCCACCAAGCCAAGGCTCAACTGCAGGCGTGCATCCTCGCGTCCAACGCCGGCGTCGAAATCATACCCGTTTGGAACAAGTCAAATCGCGAACACATCATCATTGGCTCTGAACCTGCATCCGTCCGCGCCGCGGCCGACGCAGCAGTGGCTGAACTAGGATGGAGGCTTCCCTACTTTTGCGACGCGGACCACATCAACTTGTCCACAGTTGAACGATTTCTACCGGCATGCGATTTTTACACCATCGATGTCGCCGACTATATCGGGAAGCCAGCCGACTCCGCATCGATTAAGAAGTTCATAACTCGTCACCCTGAACTTCTCGGCGCCATACACCTGCAGGGCTCTGCTCAACCCATTGAGATAACGCCGGACCTGCTCCGCCGCACGGCAACCAAATTCCTCTTCGCTGTTCAAGAGGCCGGCAAAATCCATCGCCGCATTGAAGCCTCCAAGGGAAAGGGACAATTCATTCCCGAAGTCTCCATGGACGAGACCGATTCCGCGCAAACGCCGGCTGAACTGCTCATCATTCTCGCTGCCATCGGCGACGAATCGATTCCAATCCAAACCATCGCGCCAAAATTCAGCGGCCGCTTCAACAAAGGCGTGGACTACGTGGGCGACACCGCTCAATTTGCCCGTGAAATTGCTCTCGACATTGGCGCCATTCAGCACGCGGTCGCTGCGTATGGATTGCCCTCAAACCTCAAGCTCAGCATCCACTCGGGAAGCGACAAGTTCTCCATCTACCCAGCGATCCATGCGGCCATCGAGCAATTCTCCACCGGCGTCCATCTCAAAACCGCAGGCACAACCTGGCTTGAAGAGGTGATCGGGCTCGCGGAAGCGGGGGGGGACGGATTGCAGCTCGCCAAGGAAATATACGCGGAAGCGTTTGCGCACGCCGCAGAGTTATGCGCTCCGTACGCAACCGTGATCGATATAGATCCGGCCAGGCTGCCCCTGCCCGCGGAAGTTGCGCATTGGTCTTCCGCGGAATTCACCGCTGCCCTGCGGCATAACGCGCATTCTCCGGCATACAACCCCAGCTTCCGCCAGTTGCTGCACGTTGGATTCAAGGTTGCCGCAAAGCTTGGCGGTCGCTATCTTGATCTGCTTGAATCGAATCAAGAGATCATTGCGAAAAACGTAACGGAGAACCTTTTCGCCCGCCATATTGGTCCGGTGTTTCTCGGCTATCCGGTAACTCCGGCTTAGCGAACATCAACTAAATAGCCCAACCCGCCACTTATCAACTTCGCCACCGGATATTGTTCTCATACGCAATTACAGGTCACGCCATGAAGATTCTGCAAATCGCCGATGAAGTCCGCTACACACACATGTCCACGGAAGAGCTGCGTGCAAGCTTTCTGCTTGAAGATCTTTTCGCGCCGGGCGTTGTCCAGCTTGTCTACGTCGATTTGGATCGTACCGTTATCGGTTCCGCAGTGCCGCTTGCTGAACCGGTGCAATTGCCATGCCCCGATCAACTCCGCGCCGCTTCGTTCACTGAGCGACGCGAACTGGGTATCTTCAACATTGGCTCGCAGGGAGCTGTCCATGTTGACGGTGAGGCCTACTCGCTCGGCAATCGTGACGCGCTCTACATCGGCCGTGGGTCGCACTCGATCTCCTTTACGAGCATATACGCCGACAACCCTGCCGAATTCTACCTGCTCAGTTATCCGGCACACGCTGTGCATCCTATTGCGATCGTTCGCGCTGCCGATCTTGTTCCGCAAACAATCGGTGAGCCGGCAACTGCCAACCACCGGGCCATCCACAAGCTGATTCACCTTGACGGCGCAACGAGTTGCCAGCTGGTTATGGGATTCACGACGCTCCACTCAGGCAGCGTGTGGAACACGATGCCACCCCACACCCACCTGCGCCGGTCTGAAGTGTATCTCTATTTCGATCTCCCGGCCGATCAACGCATTGTTCATCTCATGGGACCTGCGAAGCAAACCCGCCACCTGTTGGTCGCGAACAAGCAAGCTGCCATCTCACCTTTGTGGTCCATCCACGCCGGGGTGGGTACTGCCAATTACTCTTTCTGCTGGGGTATGGGCGGGGAAAACCAGGTCTACACCGACATGGACCCGCTTCGCATCCCAGATCTGTTCTAACTCAATGTAACTCTGCCGGAGAAGGAAAATTGATTCTCGACTCGTTTCGACTTACGGGAAAGAACGCGCTTGTTACCGGCTCATCGCGTGGAATGGGCGCAGCGATAGCCGTTGCCCTTGCGCAGGCCGGAGCAGATGTCGCCCTCCACGCATCGCAGTCCGTCCCCGGTGACGTCATTCGGAGAGTCGCTGAAACAGGTGTCCGCCATGTCGCACTCACTGCGGACCTGTGCCATCCAGACAGCGGGCCTCAACTCATCGACCGAGCGATTGACGGTCTCGGTTCCATCGACATTCTGATCAACAATGCAGGCATCACACGCCGTTCGCCTGCAGTCGACTACTCCATTGCCGATTGGAACGATGTCATAGCTACAAACCTGACCAGTGTCTTCCGCCTCTGCCAATGCGCAGCCCGCCACATGCTTGGGCGCGGCTTCGGAAAAATCGTAAACATCGCTTCCCTGCTTAGTTTCCAAGGCGGAATTATTGTCCCCGCGTATGCGGCGGCCAAAGGGGGAGTCGCGCAGCTTACGAAGGCGCTCGCCAATGAGTGGGCCGCGCACGGAGTTCAGGTAAATGCCATCGCGCCGGGCTATATGGCTACCGATCTCACTGAGGCTCTCCAGAATGATCCAACGCGCTCGCGTCAAATCCTCGAACGCATTCCTGCCGGTCGATGGGGTTCTCCTCAGGATGTTGCTGGGGCCGCGGTCTTTCTCGCCTCACACGCCAGCGATTACATCAATGGACACATTCTGGTTGTCGATGGCGGTTGGCTCGCTCGGTAGTTGGGCGATGAAAGGCGTGCGGTATCCGGTTCAGGGCGCGATAGGAGCGGGCGTTGCTGCGGTCTTCCAGTTGATGACGTGATAGATTGCGGGCTCAGTGCCTGCGTTTCTCAGGCCATGCAATTGGTTAGATGCGTTGAAGATCACCGAGCCCGGACCGACGCGCTTCCACTCGCCGTTGACCAAAACTTCCAAGGTACCCTGCTTGACGATGATCATCTCTTCATTGGGATGGCGATGCGGAGGGTGCGGAGACTTGCCGGGATCGAGCGTGGTCACGTGAACCTCAAGCTCCTCCAGGGTTGCAGTGCGCGCCTTGAAGAACGATCGCACGGAGCCAGCCTCAGTGGGCTTTGCGGAGATCGAATTCCAATCGAAAACAGAGGAGCCCATCACTGGCTCTTGGCCTCAAATTGCAAAGGCCCCTGATGTTGCGAGAATCGCAACCAGGGCGATCAACATTTCTCTGCGTGTAATCATCTTGACCTCCTTGTGTTTCGGAAACCAGGCTTAGGACTGATCCAGCTCAAAAGCTAAGACGGATGCCTGCCTGGGCAGCAAACGGAGTTCCGACCGTCGTGCCCGGCCCGAAGAAGTCTCCCAATGCACCACCGGCCAGGCGCAATTGATTGGGACTTGTGATCGGCGTTGTTGCCGAACAATCTGCGTTCGTGCATATGTCTGTGACATTGCCGGCCGCTGCTTCTGCAGCCGGCACCGGGAGCGTCGCGATGTTGGTCACATAATTTGCCCCGGGGTTATTGCGGTTGAACAGATTGAAGAACTCCATGAATGGCGTTGCGGTCCACTTCTCGGCAAAATGCAGCGGGCGGCTGACACGCACATCGGTTTGTATGTAAGGAGTGCCTCGGAATTGGTCCAGCACGGTGGGCGCTCCGTTGATTGCAATCCGTTCGCGGTTGTCCGCTGTTGTTACTGTGAAAGGTCGCGCACTCTCGGCCTGGGACAAGCCGCTCACCTCAACGCCACCGGGCCCGTGCCAGCTTCCTGCAAGTACAAAACGCTGCCGCACGTCTTCGCCCGACGGTCCGAAGTCGCCAGGCCCAAATGGATCCAGCGGATTGCATACGCCGTTGACGTAGTCGAATAACTCACCCAGCACGCAGCCCCAGGTCTGCGCCTTGGACAACGTGTAATTCGCAACCAGATTCAACCGCCGATTCACGTTGCCTTGCAGATGAACAAGCACTCCGTTGTAACTGGAACGGTTGTCGGAGTGAAAGACGTTGACATTCGGGACAACAGCGGCCTGAGCCGGGTCATTCTGTGCAAGCAGCGGGGTGAACAGATTCGCGCCGCCGGTGTAATTATAGGGTCGATAAGCATGGTTTCCCTGCTCGTGAACGTAGTCGGCTGCTAGCGTCCAAGTTCTCCCGAAGGCATGCTGTGCGCCGCCGGAAATGTGAATCGCGTACGGAGTTCGATATCCGGGATCAATAAGATTGGCAGTTCCGCCAGCGGAGTTGCCGGGAATGCAACCGGCGTTCTCTGCGCCATTTGGTTTCGTCACCGGATCGACACACGTTCCGGGCGGCGTGTTCACAGCCTGGAAGGCCGTCGCCCAGCCGTTCTGCGCAAGATCGTTGAAGAAGAGACCGAACCCTCCGCGGAGCACCGTTGCCCCGTTGTTCTCAGGTGCGTACGCAATCCCGATCCTTGGCGCAATCTGTTTGCGATCATCCTGCGGAGTGGCTTTGACGAGAGGAATATCCAGCGCCGCCAGCGTAATATAACCAGGATTCTCTGTCTGGTCTCGTCCGGACGCTTTGAACAATCCATAAGTCGTCGAGTAGCGTAGCCCATAATTGAACGTAAGTCCATGTGAAAGGCGCAGGGAATCCTGCCCATAGAATGCGAGGCGCTGAATGTTTTGCGAGAAACCTCCTCCCAGGTTGGATGTGGAAGCTCCCGCGCTCATGTCAGTTATGAATTGAGCAGCGTTGTTCAAGTAATAAGTCGGGTCTTGCGGGAACTGATAGAGCGTCTCCAAGTTCCCCGGAAATACGCCCCCGAGCACGGGCTCGTGTATAAAGTTCAAACCAACCTTGACTGCATGTCGTCCTTGTTCCTTGCTTAGATCGTAGCGGAACTGATACTTCTCCTGGTTCCGCTCGGATGGGAAGTACGTGATCGGTGTGGCAAACTGGTTGTCCCCGAAGGTCTCGAAGCCAGATACGGTCAAGGATGTGGAACTGAAGGGAAAAGCGAGTGCGAAGCCAAGGTTGGAGTTGCGCGATTGCGTCAGATGCAGACCGCTCGCGTTGAAGAGGATTCGACCGAGTATCGTTGGGCTAATGGCATACTGATTGGCGACTACCAGACTGAAGTAATTGTTGTGCGTCAGAAGTCCGGTGGATGACAGCGTGCCCTGCTGCACCAGGTCATTATGGGTCGTGTAGGTGTCGGCAGATCCGCGCAGATACCACTGCGACTTGGTTGACTGTGCCCAGTCCAGCCGCTCGGATGCAAAAAAATCACGAAACGGGATGGGCACATTGCCGGGTACGGCGACCGAATTGACTCCTGGAATCAATCCTTCTGAAGCCAATGTGGCTAGCGCGTCAAATTGTGTGATGCTTGCGGGGCTGTAGGCAATACTTGCATCTTCGTGCACAGCCTCAAACGTAGTAAAGAACCAAAGCTTATCCTTGACGATCGGGCCGCCGGCAGTTGCCACGTAGTTCTGCCTTGAAAACGGCTGCTTTGGATTGGGCGCAGGGTTCTCGATCGGGAAGCGAGCGTTGAGTGCGGCAGCCCGCTCATAGAAGGCCGCATCTCCATGCCAATCGTTGGTGCCGCTCGTCGTCGTGAGCATCACGGAACCGGCTGTTGTGCCGCCAGTGTCCGCATCCTCCTGGGCGGTGCGAACAGCAAATTCCTGAATGGAGTCAGGAGAGAAGTTCTGCAGGAAGCCGCCAATGTAGTCATCGGAGTTATCGCCTCCGTCGACCGATAACTCGTTGTTCAACCCTGAGCTACCACCTGTGGATACGGCAGTAATGCGTGCTTTGGTGGGGTCCGATGGCTCCACAGGCTCGGTACCCGGAGCGAGATAAGCGATATTCGCAAAGCTACGCGCAGGGAGCGGTAACTCCTCCAGGTCCTTGCCGGTGATAACACTCTGATGAACCTGGCTGGCAAGATCCATAGCTTGGGTTGTAATGGATGAGCTTTGTGCGGCGACCTTGACGGACTGAGATACCAAAGGTGGCTTCAGAACCACGATGATATCGCGAACGGAACTTACAGCGATGAGGACATCCGCTATGGCATCGGCGAATCCGGACGCGCGTACGCTCACTCTGTAGGTCCCGGGCTTCAGGTCATCCATGCGAAAGTTCCCCTGTCCGTCACATCGAGCCGTGCGTTCGAACGAAAAATCAGCCAGGCGAACGGAGATGCTGGCGGAAGCGATAAGCGCCCCCTGGCCATCCTCAACCACGCCGCGCAGCGCTCCGCCGGGAGTCTGCGCAATCGTCCCTGCTGCTGCCAGGAAAACAATCGTTGCCAGGATTGTGGCTCTAAAGCGCATACGCTTCCTCACAACACATATTGACACAGCCGGCATTCGATTCACGAGGCTTCAGGCCACTTGCCGCCGATGCCTGACCGGGCCAGAATACGATGCTAAAGCCCCTGGCTAACACGGGTGGGATCCGCGGCAATTCGGACTGAATCCCAGGAGTTGAAAGATTGTGCCATTGTGAGGGGCGGCGTCAACCTTCTAAGATGAGAAACAACGCCCCTGGTCCCTGGAGCTCCCCATACTATGATCGCCCGCCTTGGAATCACTCGCCAATTGATCGCTCGTTTACTCACCATCGGCGTCCCTGTATTCACGTCTGTCTGGCCCATTTATCTGCACGCGCAGATGCCGACGGCTGTGCCGCTTCCGGATATGCATTGGCGCATGATTGGACCATTTCGCGGAGGACGAACCCGCGCGGCGACAGGCGTTCCGAGCCAGCCCAACGTCTTTTATGTTGGACAAGTGGATGGCGGTGTGTGGAAGAGCGACGACTATGGCCGGACCTGGAACCCGATATTCGATGGCCAGCCTACGCAGTCCATCGGGGCCATCGCCGTTGCCGATTCGGACCCAAATATCGTCTATGTGGCCAGCGGAGAGGGGCTGCATCGGCCTGATCTTTCCGTGGGCGATGGGATTTACAAATCCACAGACGCCGGCAAGACATGGGAACACCTTGGCTTGCGCGATGGCCAGCAGATTCCGGCATTGGCCGTTGATCCGCACAACCCAAACAAGGTGTTCGCGGCGGTGCTGGGGCATCCGTATGGGGCGAATGAAGAGCGAGGCATTTATCGTTCCACGGATGGCGGCGCGACATGGGCCAAGGTTCTCTATAAAGATGCGAGCACGGGCGGGGCGGACGTGGAGATCGATCCCAAGAATCCAAACGTCGTTTATGCTTCGCTTTGGGAAGAGACGCTGGGACCTTGGGAAGACGGCAACTCCTACGAAGGAACCACGGGCGGGCTGTTCAAATCCACAGACGGTGGCGATACATGGAAGCAATTGACGAAAGGTTTGCCGGACAATGTAGTGCATATCCAGGTTGCCATTGCAGCCAGTGAACCAAGCCGGCTCTATGCAACGCTGGCCACTACTCAAGAGAGCAGCTATGGCTCAGATGCGGGGCTTGGCGTCTATCGGTCAGACGACGCCGGCGAAAGCTGGTACAAGGCGACGGGTGATCCCCGTCCGGCGCTGAAGATTGGCGGCGGCGATCTGCCGGTTCCGCGCGTCGATCCCAAAGACCCTGATGTCGTTTATAGCGCGAGCATTGTTACAGAACGCTCGATGGACGGCGGAAAGACGTGGATGAGCCTGCGCGGCGCACCGGGCGGCGACGACTACCAGAACCTGTGGATCAACCCGGAAAATCCGAACATTATTCTACTGGTCAGCGATCAGGGCGCGATAGTCAGCGTGAATCGCGGCGAGACCTGGAGTTCGTGGTACAACCAGCCCACTGCGCAGCTTTATCACGTTGCGGCCACCAATACATTTCCCTACCAGGTATGCGCAGGCCAGCAGGAGAGCGGGTCAGTGTGCATATCGAGCCGCGGCAACGATGGCGAGATCACCTTTCGCGAGTGGCATCCGGTTGCAGTCATCGAATATGGGTATGTTGCCCCCGATCCATTGCATCCCGAAACGGTTTATGGAGCCGGGCGCTCCGAAGTCTCGAAGTACGACATGGTCACAGGGCAGGTGCAGAGTATAACGCCGATACCGGTGCGAAGCCCCGCATATCGCGCTGACCGGACCGAGCCGATTCTCTTTTCGCCCATCGATCAACATGACCTCTTTTATGCCGCGAATGTACTCTTCGAAACTAAAGATTACGGCAAGACCTGGCAGGCAATCAGCCCCGACCTGACTCGCGAACACTCAGGCCAGCCGTCCTCGTTGAAGCCGCTTTCAGAAGAGGATGCGGCCAAGCGCAGAGGGGCGATCTACTCTGTAGCTGCCTCCTTCAAATCGATCGATACGCTTTGGGCCGGTACCGACGATGGGCTGGTGTGGGTGACGCGCGACCATGGCAAGAACTGGAAGAACATTACGCCACCCGAAATGACCCCGTGGAGCAAGGTGACGCAGATCAGCGCCTCGCACTTCAACGACACTGCGGCCTATGTGTCAGTGAGCCGATTGCGGATTGATGACTTGCATCCGTATATATTCCGCACGCGCGATGGCGGCGCCACGTGGAAATCGATCACCTCGGGACTTCCCGACGGATCGCCGGTGGATACGATGCGCGAAGACCCCATGCGCAAAGGCCTGTTGTTTGCGGGAACCGAGACGGCGGTGTGGGTCTCCTTCGATGATGGGGATCACTGGCAAACTCTGCAGTTTAACCTGCCGCATACGTCGATGCGCGACCTAATGATCAAGGACAATGACCTGATTGTGGCCACGCATGGCCGATCGTTCTGGATTCTGGACGACGTCTCGCCGCTGCGCCAGATTGCCGAGTTCAAGGCGAATACGGGCCCGTTTCTCTTCAAGCCGGGGAACGCTTACCGCGTTCGGCGCAGCACAAATCCTGATACACCGCTGCCGCCCGATGAGCCTGCTGGAGAGAATCCGCCCGACGGCGCGGTAATCGACTATGCGCTGCCACAGGATGTTACAGGGCCGGTGGTGCTGGAGATACTTGATGTGGGCGGCAAGGTGGTGCGTATATATGCGAGCAGCGACGCGCCCGAAGCAACCATGGATGAGTTGTCAAAGCAGTTGATTCCGCTGCACTGGCTGCGCATGCCTAAAGTCCTGCCCGGCACACCAGGGCTGCATCGCTGGGTGTGGGACCTGCACTACACCACGCCGGTTGCAACCAACTATTCGTATCCAATTTCGGCCGTGCCGCGCGACACGCCGCGCACCCCACAGGGCCCGCTTGCGCTGCCGGGAACGTATTCGGTCCGCCTGACCTCGGGAGGCAGAGTCTTGACTGCCCCTTTGACGATCAAGATCGATCCTCGTGTGCATGCCACCAACGCTGATTTACAAAGCCTGTTTGCAGTTGAGGTGAAACTGGCAGCCATGGTTTCGAAGAGCGCAACCGCATCGCTTCAGGCCCATTCGGCACGCGAGCAGTTGCAGGCTCTGTCGAAGTCCGCTCCAGCGCCCATGAAAGAGGCCATCGACAATCTCGATAAAGAACTCGGCGGTTTGCTGGCCGGTCAAGCGAAGGTTGGCGGCGGAGAAGGGGTGCCGGGACTTGACGGTGTCGCTGGCGAATCGGTTGAGCTATTCGAGCAGGTTGGCATGGCAGATGCCGCGCCGACCGCTGCGCAGTTGAAAGCAGCCGAACACACGAGCGAAGAGGTGTTAGAGGCCGTCAAGCGTTGGGAGAATTCGAGATCGTCGTCAATCCCCGCATTGAATCGTCAGCTCGAAGGCGCTCATCTGCCGGCGATCGACCTTGAACAGAAGCCGCAAAGCATGCCCGACAGCGGCGATGAAGACTAAGTCTTGCCCATCTTTGCAATTGAAAATCGGCCGGTTACACATTCACTCCATGGAGAATGAATGATGCACACGCGTGGGTCTCACATGAGGATTTTGCTCGCTTCCCTGTTCGTCGCCCTTCCGGCGGCGGCGCAGACCGTTTCGCCGCAGCTCTTCAACGATATGAAGTGGCGGCTGATCGGGCCCTTTCGTGCCGGTCGCTCCGTCGCCGTGTCCGGGGTTCCAGGCGAACCGGTTTTCTACTTTGGCGCGGTCGATGGCGGTGTGTGGAAGACAACCGACGCGGGCACTGTGTGGACTCCCATATTCGATAAGCAGCCTGTGGCATCCATTGGCGCGCTCGCAGTGTCAGCTTCAGACCCGCGCGTGATCTATGCCGGCACCGGCGAGACGGACATTCGCTCAGACCTCGCTTCGGGGACGGGGGTTTACAAGTCGATCGATGGAGGCCAGACCTGGACCTACGCAGGCTTGAAAGAAACGCGGCAGATTGCGAAGATCGCCATCGATCCGAATGATCCCAACGTGGTGTACGTGGGCGCGCTCGGACATGCGTACGGACCGAACGCCGAACGCGGCATCTACAAATCCACCGACGGCGGCGCCACATGGAAGCACACACTCGACAAGGGTCCTGATATTGGTGCGGCCGACCTTGCCATTGCAATTCAAAAGCCGAATGTCCTTTTCGCATCGATGTGGAATGCGCATCGGCCGCCTTGGAGCACCTACGCGCCGCTGGCCGGCCCTGGAAGCGGAATCTATCGATCGATAGATGGCGGCGAAACCTGGCAGCCCTGCGCCGGCCACGGATTGCCGGACGGCGACTGGGGTCGCACCGGCGTCGCGGTCAGCGCCGATGGGGAGCGCGTCTATGCGTTGATTGAGGCGAAGAAATCGGGGCTTTACGTTTCCAACGATGGCGGCTTGAACTGGACTCTGGCCAACGCCGATCCGCGTCTGACGAGCAGAGCGTGGTACTTCAATCGCATTACAGCCGATCCCAGCAATCCGGATGTCATCTACATCCCAAACGTTGCGCTGATGTTCTCTGTCGATGGCGGCAAAAATGTTGCCGTACTGCGCGGCGCGCCAGGCGGCGACGATTATCACGAGTTGTGGGTCGATCCGAAAAATGGCGCGCATCTCGTGCTCGGAACCGATCAGGGAACAACCGTCAGCCTCGATCGCGGCAAAAGCTGGTCGACCTGGTACAACCAGCCCACCGCGCAGATGTATCACGTCATCACCGACGACCGATTCCCCTACACGGTCTATGGTGCACAACAGGATAGCGGCAGCGCGGCGGTGCTGAGCCGTACGGATCACGGACAGATCACGCCACGAGACTGGTTTCCGGCAGGCGGCAGCGAGAGTGGGTACATCGCCGTCGATCCCAAAGACCCGGACATCCTTTATGAAAGCGGAAGCTACGGCGCTGTGGCGCGGTGGGATAGGAGGCGTTCGCTCTCACAGGACATTACGCCGTGGCCTGTGCCGATCTTCGGCACGGAGATCGCGATGCGCAAATATCGCGACCCCTGGACACCGCCGCTGGCTTTCTCGACCGTGGATAAGACCTCGCTCTATCTTGGCGCGCAATACGTGTTGAAGACGACTGACGGAGGTTTGCACTGGGAGCAAATCAGCCCCGATCTCACGGGCTCAAAGGCTTCGCCGGCAGTAGGAAATGCGGTTGCACCGAGCGGCAATCCATCAACGCGCAGTTCAATTGGGAAAGAAAAGCAGAACGGTCCCACACCCGACAATGCGATCGAGCGCGGCTATGGCACTCTCGCGACAGTTGCGCCCTCCTATATTGACCGGGATGTGATCTGGGCTGGCAGCGACACGGGAATCATTTCCGTGACGCGCGACGGCGGCAAGACATGGGCGAATGTAACTCCGCCGGGGATGCAACCCTGGAGCCGAGTCTCGTTGATCGATCCATCGCACTTTGCAGCAGGCGCTGCTTATGCCGCTGTCGAGCGGCATCGTGTGGACGACCAGGCTCCGTACATCTTCCGCACCAAGGATTTCGGGAAAACATGGGCAAGCATGACAGCCGGCCTCGCGGCTCCGGCATTTGTTAACGCGGTGCGCGAAGATCCGCAACAGCAGGGGCTGCTCTATGCGGGAACCGAATTCGGCATGTATTTTTCCGTGGACGACGGAGATCATTGGCAACCCCTGCAATTGAATCTGCCCGTCACCTCGGTACGCGATCTTGTCATACATGGGGATGACCTGGTGATTGCGACGCACGGGCGCTCCTTCTGGATTCTCGATGACATCACGCCGCTGCGCCAGGTTGCAGAGCGCAAGGGCCGCGCCGCGCCGTTTCTTTACCGGCCGCAAAAGGCACTGCGCATTGACAACGATGGATTCCCTGGAACCCCGCTGCCTCCGGAGGAACCGACAGCGGAGAACCCGCCGAATGGCGCCATTCTTGACTACTATCTCCCTTCTGAATCGCGCAATGTTGTGCTGAGAATTTACGACGCGCATCGGAAGCTGGTGCAACAGATCAGCTCCGCAGACATGCATGCATCGAACCACGCAGCGCTCCCCATCGCGGAGCGCTGGTTTCCCAAACCACAGCAACTCGAATCCTCTCCAGGAATGCATCGATTTGTCTGGAACCTTGCGTGGGGAAGTTCCGGCGTGCCTGAGAGCGACGAACCTGACGATGGAGAGGGTGACATTCCCCGCGGGCCGCGCGTCGTGCCGGGGTCATATTCTGTCGAGTTGGAGACGGATGGCAAAGTGCGGGCACAGGAATCGCTGCTGGTGGCCAAAGACCCGCGCTCACCTGCAACGCAGGCAGAGTTCGAAGAAACCTTCGCAACCGCCTACCGGATGTTTCTCGACTCGCTGAATTGCCGTCGCGCCTTGGCTGAGATCGGTTCGGTGAAAGAGCAACTGAACAAACTCATCGCCGATCCGAAAAACAATGAACTCGCAACCAAGGCTAAAGAATTGGCAGCCTCAGCCGATGCTGTGGTCGAGGGCGCCGGCGCTGCGTCGCTCGGCCTCGATGCAGCCAATCAGGAGCTGACCTCCGCCATGAATATGGCCGAGAGTTCAGATCGCCGCGTTCCCTCCCAGGCGCTTGCCGTATATGCCGAAGCGCGGTTGGCGTCAGCCCAGCGCATCAAGGACTGGGCTGCTTTGAAAACCGGTCCACTGGCAACATTGAACCTCGAACTCAAGTCACAGGGGCTGGCGCCGATCGCGATTGCTGAGATCGAACGGGAAGTCCACGACCTCATGACCCGCTGATCGCTAGTCCAAGACGCGAACTGACGGTCAAAACTCGGCGAAGGGAACCATCACTTCTCTTCGCGCTTCTATCGGCTTGCCTTTTTCGGTAGCCGGGAAAAACCGGTAATGCATCACGGCCGCGGCAGCTTTCTCGTCGAGGCCAAACCCAAGGCCGCGCCGGACGTGAACATCCTTGGGTAAACCGTCTTCCCCCACCAGCACCGTGACAACAGCCACCTGCACATATGGATGCTTTGCAAACGGATCAGTGAAGTCCGCATCGACCGTATGAATCAGAAATGGCGGCGTGCGCGATAACGGCTTGTGGTGCTTGTCTTCAAACTCGGATTCACCCGGCGGCGGTAAGTCTCTCTCGGCGATAACAACCTGGGGAATGGCCTGGCTGCGGTCGGCATGAAATACCACCCGAACGTCGATCCATACGGGCACAGGTTTCCCGGCCAGTTTGCCGGGCTCAAAGGTTGAATGCATGACCGCCGCAATCGCATTCCGGTCGAAAGAGTCGCCATGGGTGTGAAGAACCTGAAGGTGAGCCGGCAATCCGTTTACCCCAATTACCATGGCCATCACCGTCATTCCTTGAAGGTCCTTGGCAGAGGCGCCGCTGGGGTAGAGAGCTAATACAGTGCTGACAAGTCGGGGCGCCGAAACCTCCGGTCCCGCGTAGTACACGCCGTCCTGATCTGGCGCCTGATGGATCTCACGGTTCATGGTCAGTCCATCCTGCCCGTAAACGCCCATGGCGGTCAGCGCCAGCAATGCCAAAGCAAACTTTCCCCGATGCATTCGATTCTCCGATACTCTGCGGCGTGGTGATCCGTATTGAAAGGACTATGGCTCAACTCGATGCTAGCGATCAAGCAATAAGGATGAGATAAGGATCGCTCGAACCCCTGTGACGAAGATTCCAAGAGATCATTCCGAGAGAGCGCTGCAATATGCTCATAATTTTGAATATTCGGGCAGAGATAACGACTATATCATGCAATTCTAATGTTTCACTTAGAACTTTGTGCAGAAACACATATAGGATCTTTACGACCCTCACCCTACTGTGAAGTCAACACAAAGCTCCATCCTCGTTAACCAGCGCATACAACCGATCTTCAAAGCTGTATTTTTGGGGGTCCGGAAGAAATGAGTCGGAACGGATAGCCAGGCTTCCTCAGTTCACTTCTGGCCTATTCAAGAAGCACTCATGGCTCAAAAGAAAACCCTGTGAAAGGGCAGAGGGAATCCCTGTATTGTGAAGCTCTTTTCATCATGAAGTCTGTTCCTACCTGAACCAAACATCTTAATTCTTTTGAAAGTGAGAGGCTGAATGAAACCATCTTCATGGAAGGCCGTTCCCGCCGTCGCACTGTTGTGCTGCGCATTCGCCCCGTCGGCCGCTTTGGCGCAACAGAAGGCAAAAGATACAACTCCCGTTCAATTCGCTCTTCTAGAACCACCGGCTGCGGAAGACCCTGGCGCGGGTTCGGGCAAGCCGGCCACTGCTACGGAAACGCCGGCTACCTCCGCTACTCCGGCAGGCACAGCTGCAACCGGCGCAGCTGCAGCCGCAGCTTCCAGTTCTGCTGCAACGGCTAGCACTTCAACAACGGCGCCGGCAGCCTCAGTCGCGGTTCCCGTAAGCCGCGATGCGGTGATCAAAGAATTGACCGACATGAAGGCACGCATCGCGCAGCTTGAGGCGGAACTCAAGGCGCGCAGCGGAGCCGACGACGCAGCCGACGCGGAGAAGGACGCGAACGCATTGCGCGGCGCGGAGGGAGAAACAACAGGATCGATGGGAGTGGGACAGACTGCAGTAACAGGTCAGGCAGCACCAGCGCCTGCACCTGCAGCGGCTCCGCCGGCTCCGGAGATCACAGCGGAGACAACGACCAAGTCTGCTCCGTTCAATTACTTCGACCAGACCTGGTTGAACAGCGGCGGCCACAACGTGGACAGCCCGATGAGCACCAAGTACTTCACGCCGGAAATTCGCTTCGACGCGAACTACATTCTGGACTACAACCACCCCGAAGACGACTCGATGGTGGGTTCAACCGAGATGTACCGTTCCGATGAATTCCAGCTTGAGCAGGCCAGCGTGGGCGGCGACTTCCGCATTCAGAACACGCGTGGCCGCATCCTGTACATGGACGGGTTGTTCTCGCAGGCAACGGTGCGTAACGACGCCAGCTACAACCGCGGCCAGTGGGATCTCAAGGACGCCTACAAGTATTTCTCTGAAGCCTGGGGCGGCTATCACTGGGATGTTAACCACGGCCTTAACGTCGACGCCGGTATCTTCGTCTCCTACATCGGCATGTTCAGCTACTACAACTTTGACAACTGGAGCTACCAGCCCTCGTTTGTGTCGTCGAACACGCCCTGGTTCTTCAACGGACTGCGTATCCAATGGTGGCCAACGGCAAAGTTGAAGATCGAACCGTGGATCATTAACGGCTGGCAGTCGTATGCCCGCTACAACGGCCACGGCGGATTGGGCGGTCAGATTATCTGGCGTCCGACTCCAAAGCTGCATTTCAACTTCAACAACTACGGCATGGGTGAAGACGATGCCGGCTACCCCGGACGCTCGCGTGTCCACGCCGACTACACCAGTCAGTACAAGATCTACGACCAACCGAAGCAATTCCTGGACAAGATTGCTTGGACGATGACCGGTGACTTAGGGTGCGAATACGGCGGCGGCCCCATCTCATTTGCCACGGCAAACGGCACCTTGAACCAAAAGGGCCTTTCCCCGATGATGGGCACCACAGATACCTACAACGGCGGTGTCCGCTGCCACGGATCCAACGACGGACGGCCAAAGCAGATGTTCGCCGGCTGGATGAGTTACGTACGCTTCTGGTTCGACCATGACCGTCACGCCATTACGCTGGGCGGCGGCCAGATGAACAACCCCGGCCGCTACCTCACCTTGGTGCCCTCAATCAACGGTTCAACCGCTACGAGCGGCACTCCGTACTATACCGAGAACGCAGGCGACCGCGCTCAGATGCACGACGGCACCATCACTTACGACTACATGCCAAGCCAGTTCATCGTCTTCCGTCTTGAGGAAGCCTATCGGTACTCCGATACGCCCTACTGGTCAGGCCGCGGCGGCGTTACGCCCCCCGGCGGCAACAACGGTAATCCGGCGGATTACCAATGCGCAGCCGGCGGCGACGCGGGTGCTGGATATGTGTGGATCAACCCAGCCGGAGTAGCTGTGTCCGGCCAGGCTCAGGCCATAGCCAACTGCATTGGGCTTGGCTTGAACAACGGGGGAAGTGGTACCAGCGCGCTCTGGTGGCCGGATCTCCGCACCAACCAAACCACAACTCTGGGCTCGATCATGGTCAGGTTCTAACTGTCCATTGGAACGCCTTGATGCGTTCTTCTGCATCACAACAGCCGCCGAGGTTGCATGCAACTTCGGCGGCATCATCACATAATCTTCAGGACTTCATTCATCTCGCAGGGCGGATGACAGCTATCTGAACAAGCTTCATTGACATTGCTCAATAACTTCGACTTAGGGGCAGATGAGGCGACTTCGACATGGAATGAAGATCGTAGGAAATTCGAAGCGTTTACTATATGTTCCTATTACTTTCTTCATGCGACCCTCACGTATGCGCCTGAATACTTGAAGTATCAAAGGAATCATCAGTAACTGTTTTTCCGCAATCAGAAAGCCTGTTAGCGGCATTCGGATAAGTGCGCACTATATGTGCGATAACAATTGTACTTATTATGTTCCAGGAACTTTGCTTGCACATCCCTTACGCCGCGTCGCGTTGAGCCTGAGCTGAGTGCTCTAACATCTGTCCGGTCGGCACTCGCTCCGTATGCACCTTCCTTTTCTTAACCATACTTATGCGATACGGAGAGTTCAGACGGATGGATGACAAGTACAAGAGACTCATTATGGTGGGAATTGCGATCATCGGGCTTGCCGGGCAACGCGCGTGTATTGCTCAACTGCCTGCGGCTGTCGCGCAAATCACCCCATCTTCCTCCCCTGCTTCCGCCGATATTCCGACCGCCCCAACTGCTCTCCCTGCATCGCAACTGGCCCCAAGCGCGAGTCAGGCTGTTCCTACACCGGCAATTGCCGCTCTACCGAAACTCAAGCCAGGTTTCTTTACCCGCTGGGGCAGAGCCTATCTGACCGATTGGACCGGGACCACACCCATCGACCCCAATGCGCCGAAGCGACGCGGAACCGATCCGCCCATTCCCTCACCTCCCTACCCCGCTTCCGACTGGCCCATCGGCGGAACTCAGGAGATCGGGGCCCCGGACTATCAGAACTACCAACTCCAGGCCGCCATCGACGGCGATCCAATCAAACTGGGCAAGATCAAGTGGTATGGTTGGGCGGCGATCGGAGCCAACGGCTCGACCAACAATCGCGGCAACGCCAGCAAGGGAATAGCCGCCAACAGCCCGTCTGCTTACGATGTATACCCCAACACGATTGTGCTCGACCAACTCGCTCTCTATACTGAGCGGCTTGCAGACACCGTGCAGACGGACCACTTCGACTGGGGATTTCGTCTGACGAGTCTCTAAGGTCAGGATTACCGGTACACAACTTCGCACGGCATCCTCAGCCAGCAGTTGCTTGTAAAAAAACTCTCAGTATGGATACGACCCTGTTATGGTGTACGTGGATCTTTACTTTCCCAAACTCGGCCAGGGCGCCGACCTGCGAGTAGGGCGTTACGTTTCGCTCCCCGACATTGAGGCGCAACTCGCCCCCAATAACTACTCTTACTCGCATTCAATCCTCTATACTTATGACTGCTACACCATGGTCGGCGCAAATCTAACTGTTAAGGTGAACGACCGTTGGACTTTGCAGGGCGGTATTTCGCCAGGGTGCGATACTGCGCCCTGGACGAACGATGCCAAACTGACCGGCAATGTTTGCGCGGTGTACACATGGCAAGAAGGCGGAGACGCCCTGAACGTCTGCGACAACACGATCAACGATGGCAAATATGCCTATAACAATCTGACCGCGTTTTACGTCACCTGGTATCACAGCATTAGTCCTCACTGGCACACAGATACCGAGGGCTGGTACCAATACATGCGCGACACGCCGAACATGTGGTGGATCAACACAGGTGTTCCATATAATCCGGCAAGTTCCCCGTGGCCGGAGAATGTCAGTAACAACAAGTTTGTCTATCCCGGCGGACCGGGTAGTGCTCCAGCGACCCCTTCAACGCTCAATTTCGGCGCGGAGTGCGAGAATCCTAACACTCTCTTTACGGGGTCCCGCGCATCCCATTGCTATGCTCCGGAGTGGGCCGTTACCAATTACGTTGAGCATAATTCTTGGAATAACACGGCATCGCTTAACATGCGCAGCGAAATTGTGGATGACATCAAGGGCCAACGTACGGGAACCCCTGGGATCTTTGAAGAGCACATGGTGGGATTCGACTTCTGGGCTGGCACGTCCGTAACTTTCCGCCCAGAATTGAGTTACACCCACTCCTTCAGTCCTTACGGATTGCGGGCATTGGACATCCAACCGGGATCATCGGTATTGGCGCTGCAGAATGCCCCGGTTGGTCAAGCTCCCGCGCTGACGATGAAGAGCATCGGTGCGAAGACTCAAGCGCTTACCATCGCCGCCGATTTAATTTGGCATTTCTAAGCATCCACCGGATAGCGGCCCAGGAGATGTCACCGATCGAAATTTGACTTGGCAACTCGCTACCCGGATCTCGCGGTTGGCGCCGGCACGGTTTTGGATGATGATTTGGCCCGTCAGGCAATCAACGCTCTCTGACGAGTCCGCTTCCGTTCGAAGCATTGATATTTCGCCAGAACAATCGAGCCCATGAACTCGCACGGCGGCTCATCGGAATGGCAAAGAAAGCTCGAGCTATGAAAGAAACATTCTATTGAGACTAAGAAATGCTTCACTCAGAATGTTACACGCGATAGAGGGATCAATGAGGTTCAGAGACAATCATATAGTTAGAGTTTTTATGTTCTTCCTGCTATCTTCTTCATGTGACCGTCATGTTTTGTGGGCGATACTCGAGGATCGGAGGTATGTGACCCATCACACGCAAGGCAAGTGCAATACGTATACTGACATTCGCTCAGGCGAATCTAGGAAGCGCATAGACCTCTGCCTCATCCAACGGAAGCGGCACGCACTACACGTCGGAGGCCGAACATCTGGCTGCGAAGCTTGCCCAACTCGCTGTGCTGCCAACAACAGGCGCTGAGAAAGACAATTTGTGAGTCCGCAAGATGCATGGTATCCAACCCAACTGAGAGGAGGGCGGTTTGCCATTTGGCAATCGTCCTTTTTCCACATGCTATTAATACGTATTCCTTATGCTTTCTTCATTTTGGTCTGGCTAGACTCAAGATAAAGTGACGGAAGCATCGGCACGACGAGATACCTGTAAATGGCAATTCGAGATATCTTCCGAGCACTGAATCAACGTCCTGCAATTCGAGTTAGTTTACAGTGCCTTGTGGCATGCGCGGCAATTGCGCTGCTGACTTTCGCCGGCTTCGTTCTGCAGGTAAACCTCGCGACCATCAGCCTGCTCTACCTGGTCATCGTAATTGCGGCAGCCTTGTATTTCGGCTTTTGGCAGGCTTCCCTGACTTCTCTGCTTGCGGCCGCGTCTCTTGACTTCTTTTTTACCCAACCCGTCTTTCACTTCTATATGACGGATCCGAAGGAGTGGGTGGCGCTCGGAGTGTTTCAGATTTCCGCGATTGCGATCAGTCGCTTGTCCGCTAAAGAACTGCGAAGCTCCGCTGAGGCGGCGTTGAATCGGACAGGGATGGAGCAACTCTATGAATTAAGCCGGAATTCTCTTTTGCTGGATCTGAGTCAGGCACCCGGGCCCCAACTCTTGGTTTTGATTCAGCGCATATTCGATGCGCAAGCAGTGGCCCTGTTCGATGTAAACCTCGGACGGCAGGACAGAGCAGGAGAATGGAAAGAGGGAGAGGACGATCTCGCCAAAGAATGCTATATCAAAGAGACGGCAAAGGACGAACCATCGACCGGAACCTGGCGGCGAATACTGGTCGCGGGGCCCGGCCCTGTTGGCGCGTTAGTGATACGTGGAGCGCTCAGTCCACTGATCGTGGATGCACTTGCGTCGCTTGCTGCCATGGCGATGGACCGGCACCAATCGTTCGAAAAGGAAGCGAGGGCTGAGAACGCTAGCAAAGCGGAACAATTGCGAGCGGCGGTGATGGACGCAATGGCGCACGAGTTCAAGACGCCGCTCACAGCCGTCCAAACTGCCAGTTCAGGCTTGCTTGAATTGGGCTCGCTGTCCAATTCGCAACATGAGCTCGTCTCTCTCATTAACGATGAAACGATTCGCCTCAATGAACTATGCACGCGATTGCTGCTGACAGCAAAGCTCGAGGCCGGCCAGGTTGGCCTGGAGACGGACAATGTGAATGTTCAAGAGTTAGTGGCGGAAGTAGCAGAAGGGCAGCGCGAGCGGGCAAGCGATGACAGGGTTCACGTTGTCATTGACGATAGCGCTTTGACAGTCCGGGTGGATCGGGCCTTAATCGCGATGATTCTGGCGCAGTATATCGACAACGCAAGAAAGTATTCAAAGCCGGACACCAAGATCGAAGTTGCCGTGCGGGTAAGTCATAACGAAGTGATCTTCTCCGTCCATAATTTCGGATCGACGATAAGGATCGAGGACAGAGAGCGGGTATTCGACCGCTTTTTCCGATCGACGGACCAGAGAGATTCTGTTCCCGGTACCGGCATCGGGTTGTCGGTTGTAAAGAAGGCAGCGCAAGCCCATCATGGGCACGTTTGGGTTATCAGCGATGACAGGGAGGGCACGACATTTTTCCTTTCTCTTCCCATCGCCGCAAGGAGCACGCAATGACGACAGAACCTGCGAATACGGGACAAGGCACCATTCTGGTGGTGGACGACGACAGTTCAACGCGCCGCGCACTGCGCGTGACGCTATCTGGAATGGGCTTCACGATTGTGGAAGCGGCGCGCGGAGAAGAGGCGCTGTCCCTGGTCCGCGTAACCTGGTTCGATGCAGTGCTGCTGGACGTGGATATGCCGGGGATGGGCGGGGTTGAGACCTGCCGCAGCATCCGGCACGCAATTGCTCGGCTGCCGATTCTGATGCTTACCGTCATGGATAGCGAGGACGACAAAGTGCTGGCGCTCGACGCCGGCGCGGATGACTACATTACCAAGCCGTTTCAATTGCGCGAGCTGACAGCGCGCTTGCGCTCGGCAGTGCGCAGGCGAAGCGCCCAGGATAATAATCGCGACGCACCGATCCGTCATGGCCAGCTTGAGCTGGACCCGGTCAAGTATCGGGTGCTGAAGCGGGGCCGTTCGATTCATCTGACCCCCAAGGAATTCGAAGTATTGCATTACCTGATGATGCACGCCGGCGAGCCGATTCCGCACGCACGACTGTTGAAGTCCGTGTGGGGACCGGAGTACGGGAACGAACTCGAATACCTGAGGACGTTTGTCCGCCAGCTCAGAAAGAAGATCGAAGACGATCCCCGCAATCCGACTTATTTATTGACCGATGCTTACGTAGGCTACCGCTTCAGTGAGCAACTTCCGGAAGAGTAGACCCAAGCAAGAGCCTCGCACACCGGGTTAAGCGATGCGATTGAATACGCTCTGCGCGATCGATCCCGATCCACGCAATGCCAGCCCGCGAATCCAGCGCAATTCAAGTGCGTACCCGTGGCACGGGATTTGCTGATATTCTGCCTTAACGTGCGGGGCAAAAACTTGGATTACTCCGATCTCGAAATTCGTATCCTGAAAAAAGACGGTAACGGGTACCCGGTTGAAATCACTTTCAACGGCGATCTTGAGTTTCCGCGCGGAATTCTATCTGCCAGTCTGCCCATTCTGACAGCGGGCTCTGCTTCCGGCCAGGATGGTGAGATGGTCTTTCAATGGCTGTTTTCTGACGATGCTCTGAAGGCCGCCTGGGCCAATGCGCGCGGCCAGAGGCCGCAACGGCGCATCCGGCTGCGCATCGATGAGGGCGCCCCGGAACTTCACCAGATCCCATGGGAGCTTATGCGGGACGTCGGGGAAGGCGGTGTGCCCCTCGATGTGGCGGCGCTCGAGGCGACCCCGTTCTCCCGCTATATCGCAGGCGCCTGGGTTCCTGGCAACCCCATTCTCAAGCGTCCCATCCGCGTTCTCGTAGCGGTCTCCAGCCCGACAAATCCCCAGGACTTCGGGCTCACCCCGATTGACCCGGACGCCGAGTTCAAGATGCTCCAGGATGCGCTTGCGGGCAACCCGAAGATCGACCTGGTGAAACTGGATGGCCCTTGCACGCTGCCGGTGATCGAGGCTGCACTGCGCAAGGGAATCCACATTCTGCATTTCGTGGGACACGGGAAATACGTCGACGGAACGTCTGTGCTGTATCTGTGCGATCCGCAGGGAAAGACCGCAGTGGTGAAGGACGCAGAGATCGCAGCCATGCTCGGCCGGCAACTTATCGACGCAGACGCAAGTGCCGACGACAAGCTGCGCCTCGTTTATCTTTCAAGTTGCCAGACCGCGACCCGCAGCCCTTCAGACGCTTTTCGCGGGCTCGCGCCTCAACTTGTTGCCGCCGGCGTGCCGGCCGTGCTGGCCATGCAGGATCTGGTTCCGGTCGCGACAGCCACCGAATTAAGCAGAGTCTTCTACGCCTCGCTCATGGATCACGGCCAGGTGGACCGTGCTTCAAACCTTGCGCGTGCATCGGTGATGACCGCTCGACTTCCCGGTGCGGCCATACCGGTGTTGTTCATGCGTCTGCGTTCTGGCCAGTTGCTGGGAAACCGGGGCATGATCGTTGGCTCCCGCGGCGAAAGCTTCTGGCAAACGCTTCTGGAAAACATAGCTGAAAAGGATTGCACCCCTTTCCTCGGGTCAGGTGTAACAGCAGACATGCTTCCGCGCCCGGAAGAGCTTGCGGGCGAGCTCGCTGCCAAATTCAGTTATCCCTTCCCCGACAACACCAGCCTGCCTCGCGTCACGCAGTTCATCGGCACCATTGACAATCGGCGCCTGCGCAAGCAGCTGCTGTCGGTTCTGGTGGGCCAGTTTCGCAAGCAGATGGGCCTGCCTGTAGCCGCCGCGGGAATGCCGCAAACGCTCTCGCAGGTTGCGGATGCCGCGGATTGGGCCAGGACCAGCCAGGAACGGTTTGAAAGCGAGATTCACCATCAGCTCGCCGATCTCGAACTGCCCCTCTACATCACCACAAACGTCGACAATTTCATGACGCTGGCGCTTCGAGGCAAAGTGGGCAAGGCGCGGCGGGAGGTGGTTCCGTGGCGCGATCCGGCGATCCAGCGGCGCGACCTGAACCCGCCCGCCTCATCTGACGATCCGGTGGTGCTGCATCTGTTCGGAACTGACGACGATCTGCTCTCCATGGTGCTCACCGAAGACGATCATCTCGATTACATGGCGCGGATCTCACATGATTACGAATATTTTCTTCCCGTCAGCGTCAATGAGCGGCTGGCCAGCACCACGCTGCTGTTTCTTGGCTACCGGCTTGAGGATCTCGATTTCAAAATCATCATGCGTGGCCTGCTCACCCACCTGGATTTGCAGCGCTGGAATATGCTGCATGTGGCCGTTCAACTGGAAGCGAGCCGGCGCGACGAAGCCAAGGAAAAGGAACTGATCGACTACTTCCAGAAGTATTTCGCGGACGCGCGGATTGAGATTTACTGGGGCAACACGCACCAATTCATGTCTGACCTTTGGACGCGATGGAAGGAATTTCGCCGTGCTTGAAAATCCCTATGTCGGTCCCGCTTCTTTCACCAAGGAAGACAGCAAACACTTCTTCGGCCGGACCGCGGAAACGCGGGAGCTTGCTTCGCTGGTGATTGCGCGCCGGGCAGTGCTCTTGTATGCGCAGTCGGGGGCCGGCAAAACGTCTTTGCTGCAGGCGAGCCTGATTCCCGAACTCGAACGGCGCAAGCGTGTTGAGACTTTCCCCATTGCCCGGGTGACGGGAAAGGCCGATACCTCGTCTGCCAACCTGTATGTTGAGAATGCGCTCGCCAACCTGTTCCCCGGCGGGCCGAAAGGCCGCACGTTCGCAGATGCATTGGCCGCCACGCTCTCCGCCGATTCCACGGGGCGTCCGCAGCCTCGCCTGCTCATCTTCGACCAGTTTGAGGAGATTTACACCTTTCATCCGGAATTGACCGATCAGCGCACTGCATTCTTCGAGCAGTTGGGTGAGTGCCTCTCAACGTATCCACAACTCAGCCTGCTGCTTTCCATGCGGGAGGACTACCTTGCGGATCTCGATGCGAATGCCGCGCTGCTGCCCGACCGCATGCGAACCAGGATGCGCCTGGAGCGGCTGGGCGTGGAAAGTGCTCTGGAGGCGATTCGCGGGCCGGCGGCGCTAGCCGAAATGCCGTTTGCCGGCGGCGCGGCAGAAAAACTGGTGGACAACCTGCGGCGCATTCGGACCGGGACACAGGGCGACAAAGCGTTCGCGCTGGGCCCATACGTGGAGCCGGTGCAATTGCAGATTGTATGCCGCCAGCTTTGGGCGGGGATGGCGGCGGACGCCACTCGCAGGAAAACAGCAATCGACGCCGACGACGTCGACAAATATGCGCGCGTGGACGATGCGCTGACACAGTTCTATCGGGACTCGCTGAGTGCGGCAAAGAAGTCAGGAGTCACCGAGCGGGTGATCCGGCGCTGGTTTGGCGAGAAGCTCATTACACCGGCAGGCACGCGCGGACTGGCGTTTCGCGGCGATAAAGACACCGAAGGCCTGCCCAATGAGGCGGTGGACATTCTGGACCATTGCCATATCATTCGTACCGACGTTCGCGGTGGAAGTCCCTGGTACGAGCTGGCGCACGACCGCCTGGTGGAGCCAGTGCGGGAAGACAACCTGGCATGGAAAGCGGGCTATAGAAACCCGTTGGCGGCGGCGCTGGAACGCAGCAAAGACAAGTTGCTCACCGGAGCCGGTCTCACTGAGGCCATGCAATTCGCGAAAGACAATCCTCAGGAACTGAACGACGAAGAGCGGCTGTTCCTGGAAAAGAGCGAGCAGGAGGAGCGGAAGACCTCCGCGCGGCGCAGGAGATACAGGCTCGTTGCCATTGTTGTGGCGACGCTTTTGTTGAGCCTGACGACCTTTGCGCTTGTGCAGTGGTACAACGCGAGGGAGGCCGAAAAAACTGCGGAGGGGGCCGAGTTATCCGCGGAGAATTCGTTGAAATTGGAACAGGAGGCCAAAGAGGCCAGGCTGAAGGACGATGTCGACGACACATGGGCGGTGCTGGACTCAACTCCGTGCAGCGAGGGGGAGGCAGACACAACAGTTGTGGGAGTGCGTTTGCTGTATTGCGAGATTTCCCACAGCATGGATATTCGCCGCGTGCAGGAACTTGCAGGGATGAACATCTTCCTTCCCGGAGGCCCGCACGGATACGCACCGAACTGGCAGGCGAACACGTTTGGGCACTACAATCCGGCTTTCGTCACATGGGCGGCGGCCAACCTGGTGCCCGCAAAATCGGCGGCCACGCAAGCTGTCTATACGCAGTATTTGCAGCGGGATGCGCGCATCTACCTGATTACTTACACGAGACTCAATACCCATCCAAAGCTGCTGGCGGATATGGCCAACATCTATCGCAGCGGGGTTCCCAAGGCGTTCTGGCTGGAAGATCGCTTCTTCAGCTTTCCAATCGATGATGACCCGGACCTGCAATCCCTCCCTCCTCCGGAATGGCGGGGAAAAGGCGCCAATAAGCAGACCGATAAGTATGTCTACGAAACCGCCATGGGCTTCTGGGCACGCCGGGAAGTGGATGGAACGCGACCGCTCTTTTACCAGTATCTGACCAACATGCTCACGGTCTACGATTCCGACTTTCTTGAGCGGCGGAGCAAGTAAGAATGACCGCCCCCCGCGACCTCAATTGATAGACTGGTCGGTGCGGCGGCTGATCGTGAATGCGGACGATTTTGGGCTCACGCCCGGTGTAAACCGCGCGGTGATGGAGCTCCATGAGCGGCGGGTGCTCACAAGCGCTACCCTGATGGCGCGGGCCGCGGCGACGGACGAAGCCATCCAATTGGCGCTGAAGACACCGCTGCTGGGCGTTGGATGCCACGTAGTTCTGGTAGACGGTGAGCCGGTGCTGCCGTCGGGCGAGATTTCCAGCCTCACTGACCGGCAGACACGTCGATTCAGCGCTAATCTCGGATCGTTTTTGCGTCAACTCCTGCTTGGAGGGATTCGTGCCTCCGAGATCGAGGAAGAGGCCGCGGCACAGGTTGCGCTGTTGCAAGGGCGCGGACTAAGCCTTACGCATATTGACACGCATAAACACGTGCACATGTTTCCCGCCGTGTTGCGGCCTCTGTTGCGAGCGGCCCGAGCTGCGGGAATTCGTGCGGTGCGCAATCCATTTGAGCCGGCCTGGAGCCGCCGCGCCACTCCTGCTGCTCCCCTGTTTCGCCGCATGGAGGTAAGCGCGCTTCGGCAGCTTGAACCTGCCTTCCAGCGCATCGTTGCCGAGGAGGGATTCTCGACGACGGACGGGGCCATTGGCGTGCTGGCGACGGGAACCCTGGATGAGGAAACTTTGCGGCGTTTGATCGGAAATATGCCCGCGGGAACATGGGAGCTGGTCACGCATCCCGGCTACAACGACAGCGATTTGGCGAAGGCGCACACTCGGCTCTTGCAATCGCGCGAGACCGAACGACTGGCGCTCCGGACAGCAGTAGGAAACATCGAAGGGCTGGAGTTGGTCAGCTTCGCAAAGCTAATGGCGTGAGGTGTAGGATTTGCTGCACCTGCCACCAGGAAATAGCGTCCTCGTACCCCAGTGCCGCGTCTGAAGATGAAGACGCGATTCTTGCAGCGGACGTGAAAGGCCGGAGGCACATTGAACATCTCATTGTTATGGCGAGTTCTGTTCTATGGCTGGACGGCCTCTGAGATTTACATCGCCATTGCAACACGCACCAGGCGCGGCGGCGGGCAGCGGCGCGATCGCGGATCGATGGCGATTCTTTGGGTCACAATTGTGGCCTCGATTACCGCTGCCGAATGGATAGCAGGTGCGACCAAGCCTAACATGTTCGGTGGAGCCCACTGGCTGCGGATAGCTGCTGTCGTCGTTATGATCGCAGGCATCGTGGTCAGGTGGACGGCGATTCTTTCGCTCGGGAAGGCGTTCAGCGCGAACGTTGCGATTCGGGATTCACAGACAGTTTATCGAAAAGGGTTATACCGATTTGTGCGTCATCCGTCGTATTCAGGAATGCTGCTGATATTTGTGGCCATAGCGCTGCATGAACGCAATTGGTTTGCCGCTGCAGCGGTGACGGTTCCCACCACGCTGGCTCTGCTCTACAGAATCCACGTCGAAGAGGCTGCGCTGAACCAGGCCTTCGGCGAGCAATACGCATCGTATTGCAGCGCCACGAAGCGCCTCATTCCAGGCATCTACTAGGGAGCATTGCATGCGCATCGGCATTACCTGCTATCCCACTTACGGCGGCTCGGGTGTTGTGGCCACAGAACTCGGCATTGAACTGGCTGCTCTGGGCCACGAGATTCATTTCATCTCCTATTCGCAGCCGTTTCGCCTGAGCGGCCGCGACCAAGGAATCTTCTACCATGAAGTGCCGGTCTCCAGTTATCCCCTGT
>JBKQNU010000078.1:0-6977 GCA_052145815.1 Occallatibacter sp. | reverse complement strand
CCAAACGATCCATCGATGCCCTGTGGAAGGAAATCGGTGACCTCCTCAATGCCGTTACGCCAGACGAATGCTCGAACTTCTTTGCCTCATGCGGATATGTAAACACTTAAATCGAAAACGCTCTAGACATGGCCTGAGCGCTGTGTTTGCATCCGCCACAGCAGATGACCGAGGTCTGAAAACCGCCCTATGCCGTAAGCTGGGGTGAACATGAAAGATTCGGCCGTTCTTCTCATCGATTGCCCGGACCGCAAGGGACTGGTGGCGCGGGTTTCAAGCCTTCTTTATGAACGCGGCGCCAACATTCTGCACGCCGATCAGCACCAGGACCACGATCTGGGCCTGTTCTTCATGCGCGTGGAATGGGCGCTGGCTGCACCCGCCGACGCCGCTTCCACCGCGTCTGCCGGCGCCTCATCTGCTTCTCCAACGGCGGGAAAAATCGACCCGTCCCTGCCGCAGCCTGCGATCGAACCCTTCGATCTCGACGGCTTCAAGTCAGCCTTTGCGCCGCTGGCTGCCGAGCTCGGCATGCGCTGGCAACTGTCTTCCACCGCGCGCCGCACCAGGGTGGCCTTGTTCTGCTCGCAGTACCTGCACTGCATGGCTGACCTGCTGTATCGCTGGCGTACCGGCGAACTCGATTGCGACATACCCGTCATCGTCTCCAATCATCGCGAAGTGGACCGCCTGGCCGGATTTTACGCAATCCCATTCGAGTTTGTGCCCGTCTCGGCTGCCACCCGCGCCGAAGCCGAAGCGCGGCAACTGGAACTGCTGGCCCGGCACGGCGTCGAACTCGTCGTCCTGGCCCGCTACATGCAAATCCTCTCGCCCGGTTTTGTGTCTCGTTTCCCGTCCTCCATCATCAATGTGCACCACTCGTTTTTGCCTGCCTTCACCGGAGCCCGGCCGTATCATGCGGCCCATTTACGCGGCGTCAAGCTGATTGGAGCCACCAGCCACTACGTGACCGATCTGCTTGACGATGGCCCCATTATCGAGCAGGACGTTGCCCGCATCTCGCACCGCGACCAGGTGGAAGACTTGGTCGCCCGCGGCCGCGACTTGGAGCGGGTGGTTCTCTCCCGCGCCGTCCGCTGGCACCTCGACCGCCGTATTCTCTGCTACGGAAACAAGACGGTGGTCTTCGATTGAGAAACACCCACACCGTGTGCAACTCAGCATTTCAATCAAATTAGCGAGACAGCGCCGGAAGGCCATGCGCATCCTTTCTGCAGTGCGCCTCTTGTGCCGAAGGGGAACTGGAGATGAAATCGCGGTTCGACGCAACCTGACCTGTGCGCATGGCTCGAGCAGAATGGAAAAGCCCCCGGCGTGATACGCCGAGGGCTTTTTGGTGTTCGTGTTTGTTCGGGCCGCCGCCTCAGTTGCTGTAGAGCAGAATGCCCGCGGGCTTTTCTTCCGCAGCCTCGCTGGCGCTGACTGGGCGATAGAACAGCTGGTTGGCGTCGAGGTAGACTTCGAGGAAAGCCGGCCGGTCGTTGATGTTTCCCGCAATCAAGGCTTCCGAGAGCGGGTCTTCGACGTAACGCTGCAGAGCTCTGCGCAAAGGCCGCGCACCGTAGCTGCGGTCGCCGAGCGTCTTGTCGAGAATCCACTTCTTGGCTTCCTCGGTGACGGAAATGGTGATCGACTTCTGCGCCAGGTTGGCGTTCAGACTCTGCACCAGCAGTTCGACGATCTGAATCAGATCGGCGTCCGACAGCGACTGGAAGAGAATCACCTCGTCGAGACGGTTGAGGAACTCAGGATTGAAGGTCTTCTTCACTTCCTGCTTGACCAGTTCCTCGATCTTGTCGGAGACGATGTCTTCACGGTCGCTCTGGAAGCCGAGCCCCTGCTTCTTCATCAGGTGCCGCGCACCGATGTTCGAAGTCATGATGAGGATCACGTTCTTGAAGTCGACGGTATTGCCCAGGCCGTCGGTCAACTGCCCATCCTCAAACACCTGCAGCAGGATGTTGAACACATCCGGATGCGCTTTCTCGATTTCGTCGAGCAATACGACGGAATATGGAGAGCGCTTGACGCGTTCCGTCAACTGGCCGCCCTCCTCGTAGCCCACATATCCCGGAGGCGAACCGATCAGTTTCGACACCGAATGCTTCTCCATGAACTCCGACATATCGAAGCGGATCAGCGCCTTGTCGGAGCCAAAGAGGAAGTTGGCCAGGGTGCGCGCCATCTCCGTTTTGCCCACGCCCGTCGGCCCCAGGAAGAGGAAGCTTCCAATCGGGCGGTGCGGCGACTTGAGTCCGGCGCGTGACCGGCGAATGGCCCGCGCCAGCGCACTGATCGCCTTCTCCTGCGAGATAACGCGCCTGTGCAGCTCGCCCTCCACGCGCAGCAGCTTCTGCGTCTCTTCTTCCTTGATGCTGGTGACCGGAACGCCGGTCCAGCGGCTGACCACATCCTCAATGTCTTCGCGGCCCACAATGCCACTGGCCGAGTCATCGAGGTGATACTTGTCGCGCAGGGCGCGCAGGTTCTCGCGCTCCTTGCGTTCCTCATCGGAGTAGAACCGGGCCTTCTCGAACTCGTGGTTGGCAATGGCCGAGTCCATGCGGTGAACGATGAACTTGATCCGCTTTTGGACTTCAGTGATCTCTTCCGGCAATGAAGTCTGGCGCAGCTTGACGCGCGCGCCGGCTTCGTCGATCAAATCGATTGCCTTGTCTGGCAGGAAGCGGTCCGGAATGTAACGATTCGAATGCGAAACCGCGAATTCAATCGCAGCATCTGTATAGCTGACCGCGTGGAATTTCTCATAGCGGTCCTTGATGCCGTGAATAATCTTGATGGCGTCGGCCTCGTTGGGCGGCGGCACCTTGACAGCCTGGAAGCGCCGTTCCAGCGACCGGTCTTTCTCGATCGACTTGCGATACTCGCCCGGCGTGGTAGCGCCGATGCACGGAATCTCACCGCGCGAAAGAGCCGGCTTCAGAATGTTGGCTGCATCGAGCGAGCCCTCCGCCGAACCAGCGCCCACCAGCGTGTGCAGCTCGTCGATGAACACAATGGAGTTTTGATTCTCCATCAACTCTTTCATGATGGTCTTGAGCCGCTCTTCAAACTGGCCGCGATACTTGGTGCCGGCCACAATGAGCGAAAGATCGAGGCCAAGCACGCGCTTGTCCGCCAGGAAGCTGGGCACTTCGCCGTCGGCAATGCGCTGGGCGAGACCCTCGACAATCGCCGTCTTGCCCACGCCCGGCTCACCAATCAGCACCGGGTTGTTTTTCGTGCGGCGGCAGAGAATCTGAATCACGCGTTCCAGTTCCCCATCGCGTCCAACCAGCGGATCAAGCTGTCCGTCCATCGCGGCTTGAGTCAAGTCGCGGCTAAACTCGGCCAGCAGGCTCGACTCGCGCTGCCGCTGCTGTGCCGGGGCTTTCTCCTGCGTCACGCGCGCCAGTTCGTCGCGAATCTGCGCCAGCTTCAGGCCGCGCTCCTGCAGAATCTCCGCCGCAAAGCATTTCTCTTCGCGCAGCAGGCCAAGCAGCAAATGTTCCGTCCCAATGTGCTTGTGTCCCAGCCGTTCGGCTTCTTCCGCCGCATAGGCCAACACCCGCTTGCACTCGTTTGAGAGCGGCAAATCGACCGAAGTGGAAACCTTCTCGCGAATGGTGGTGTGCGCCTCAATCTGCTTGCGGATCGACTCCACCGAAGCGTGCGAGCGCAAAAAGCGGTTGGTCAAAGCTTTGTCCTCGCGCAGCAGGCCGAGCAGCAAATGCTCAGTCTCGATATACGGCGAGCCAAACTGGCTGGCCTCATATCGCGCGAAGAAGATCACGCGCCGTGCCTTCTCCGTATAGCGTTCGAACATGATGTTCTCCCCATGCAGGCTATCGTTTGGAGTAGCTGTCCGGTTGATTGCCGGCTTCAGCCCAACCCGCGCGTGCCCTTCTTTAGACTTCGCCGCCGGAGACCCCAGGAAAATCTACCGTTCCTGCCCCGAACAGCTCTTTGGGATGGTTGCGACCTATCCGGTTCCTCGCCAAGCCCTTTTGCGATCCATCTGCCAAAGGGCTTCCATCCAGCCTTTTCAGCCTGAAAGCCTGTTCCGCTCCCAAACTGCTTACTTATTAAGATTCAAAATTCAACCGGCGCGGTGCAATTCCGTCAAAAGATTCACGCCGGCGCTCCCGTTTCTTTGCTTCCGTGTGCGGTCAGGCTGCCAACGGAGCCAGCCTGCCCGATTCAAGCCGCAAGGCCCGCGTACATCGCCTGGCCAGTTCAAGATTGTGGGTTACCAGAATGGATGTAAGACCGTGGCTTGTATGCAGCCGTTCGATCAGGTCAAAGACGCGGCCGGCTGTAATCTCGTCCAGGTCGCCGGTTGGTTCATCCGCCAGAAGCAGGCGGGGATTGTTGACCAGCGCGCGGGCCAGCGCCACGCGCTGCTGTTCGCCGCCCGAAAGCTCTCCAGGCCGGTGATCGGCGCGGTCTTCGAGGCCAACTTCCCTGAGCCAGTTTGCCGCCACGGCGAACGCCTCTCTCTTCCACCCCAGCGACGAAGACCTGTCGCCGGGGACCCCGGTTTTCGTTGTGCCGCGCGCAAGCAACGGCATGGCCACGTTTTCCAGCGCCGTGAACTCCGGCAACAGGTAATGAAACTGCCACACGTAGCCAATCTCCCGGTTGCGAAAGGCCGCTGCCTGCCGCGGGGTAAGTTGGGCCACATTGGTTGAGGCGCAGTATACAGTTCCCGCGGAGGGTGCATCAAGAGCGCCCAGCATGTGCAAAAGTGTGCTCTTTCCCGCACCCGATTGGCCCACAATGGCCACCATCTCCCCGCGCTCGACCTGCAGATTCAAGCCGTGGAAGAGGTTAAGCTCGCCGCGCGCAGTTTTGTATGTTTTCTGGAGATCGGTAACTTGAATGATCGGCGATTGATTCGCCTGTGCCTGTGCGTCCTTTTCAGCCCGCAACTCCGGTCCCCGCGGGTAGCGGGATGTCGGGCTGACAGCCGCTGGAGAGGTTTCATTCATCGATTACATCTAATTTTACATTGCCGGAGCGGAATTCTAAGCAAAGCCCGCAAAGGCAACGAATCCCAAGTACCGCTCCCCAATTACGAAATGGGGATTGATTCATTTTGCGGGCGGCAGCGAAGCGGGCAGCGCTGCGGGGTTGAGCCGCGCGATGCGGCCTTTGGGGCCGACGATGAAGGGCAGCGAGAGAGCATTCCAGTTGCCGTCATCGAGCGGCTGCCAGGTGCGGCCGTCGTCGCGGCTGATGTCGGAGCCGTTGGTGCCGGCCGCGATCCAAGCATTGATCCTGTCGGCCAATTGCTTGATAGATCCTCCCCATTGAACCGCGGAGCGGTAGCCGTGTGGCGGGGTTGTCGCGGCGGCCCAGTGCTCGCCCCCGTCGGAGGACCATGCGGCGGTACCGGCCGTTTCGTTCGGCTTTGTGTAGTCGCCGCCTACCACAACGAACCTATCGCCCAGGCGGGTTGCTCGTTCGATGAGTTTTGCCTTATCCGCAGCGTCCATCGTGTCCGGCCCGAGGCGAGCTGCAACAGAGAAGGCGCCTGCCGAAGGGCCGTGCTTCATTGGAATATCTCCGCCAACGAAATTGAAGAGAATATACGGATCGTGCTTCACGTGCAGTTCCAAGGTGCGGCTCCTGCTCGCGGAACCTCCCGTCACAAAGAAGGGCGAATTCCTAACGAGGATCATTGCGGAGTTACTTGCAGCGAAGAGACTTTCGCCTGTCTTGGCTGAAGCAACCTCAGGATGCCGCTGTGTGTCCGCACCCCAGGTCTTGCCGTAGTCGTAAGTACCAAAGTCTGCGAATTTCCCGTTCACAGGGTCCCCGATGAGACGGCCCATACGACCTTTGTCCCTCTCGGTTCCGGGAATGAACTGCAATCCATCCCAAAACCCCGAAGCGTCTGGATTCGTAAACAACAGTGTCCAAGACCTGCACTCATCGATAGTCTTGTACAGCCTGCTCTTATCTCCCGGCCCCGAAGCCATCACAATTGCAGCCTTAGCATCCCAAGCCTGCACCCCGCGAAAATCCAGCGTCGCGCCATCCTTGGCCGCATCCGGCACCGCGCACTTTACCCAATGCGCGCCGCCATCCGTAGTCTTCAAGACCGTCCCATCAGTGCCGCTGGCCCACGCCACCGTTCCATCCACCGAGTCGATGCCGCGCAGGCCTGCTGTCGTGCCCGAGTCCTGCATCTGCCAGACCTGCGGGGTCTGAGGCTGCGCGGTTGCAGGTCCCGGAGATTGCGCCATCGCAACGGATGCGGCAACGAGAAAAAACAGGTTCACGGGTCGAAGCTGCATGGGGGTCAGTATAGTTGCCAATGCCTCACAAACACCCAAGATCAATCAAGTGTTCAGGGCAATCGCATGAACGAACCCGCTGACAAAAAAATCTCCGATATGTTCCCGGAGTTTGCAGATTAATTGGCAGCAACGCGCACAATCGATTCATGGCCTCCAATGCACCACAAATTCGTCGGTTCAATCTGTCAGGAATGTGCCCGGCCTGTACCCCAACGGCGATTTACCCCACCCCTCCCCCGTTTTCGCCCCAGGTATTTGAAACCAATGACGTTACATCAATAAAACCCAGAAACGGTAATAACATACTTGACTGAATATGACCACTTGCCCCAAACTCGAAGATGCCGTGACAGGGCAAGCGGTCATATCAGTCGGGAAACTTGGGCCGCTCCAGTCGCTCCCACCCCTCAACGCGGGAAAGGGCAGCGGGGGTGGCCTCATTGTCTCGCAGGAGGGGGAGAAACCCCGTAACAATGTTGCCGACAAGATGCGTCAGCTTATGGAGCGTTGGGAGCAGAGCATTAGAGCATTTCTAATTTAACTATTTACATTTTGTGCGATAATATTCCTGCCGGCAGAGAGGAGGCAGGATGCAATCGTATTCGCAGGATTTGCGTGAGCGTGTGTTGTGGGCGCTGGATCGTGGCG
>JBKQNU010000077.1:0-16622 GCA_052145815.1 Occallatibacter sp. | reverse complement strand
ATTTGTACGGGATTCAGGTTTTAAACACATCCATCAGAGTCCCGCAGTGTACACCCTGCCACCCTATGCGATATTCTTATCCTTAATCCATGATCTTCTCTCGCGAATATATAGGTTACTTAGCACGCCGCACGACGAAGCACCTCGTCGAGGTCAAGCTGATTCAAACCTCACAACCCAAGCTGGTTGAGGAGCGCGTCACCGCCGGCCTCATTGAAGAGCTCTCCTTAGAGGACCGCATCAACGAAGAAGTCCGCGTGATTCTTGACGCTTACTCCGAAGAGATGCGCAAATCCGGCGCGCAGTATGCCGAGATGTTCAAAAAGGTGAAGACCGAACTGGCCAAGAAATACAAGGCGGTGCTATGAGAATCAGCCCCGACAAGCTTAACAAGCTGGCCCTCACCGTGGCCGACACGCTGGCCGAGATCGACGAAGTGGGCTTTCTCGAAGATAGGAACACCATCCGCCAGGAAGCCAAGAAGGCGCTCACAGTCCTGCTCAACCAGGAGGCCGGCATCGACACCGCCGCCCGGACGAAGATCGCCTCGCAGCGCAAGATCATCCTGGAAGGCTCACAGGAGTGGGAGATTCTTTACCGCAAGTACTACAACGACGAAGTAAGGAAACTGGGGATCTGAAGAGGCGGCAGCGCCCGCGGCTGCCTTTGCCGAATTCCGGATTCTTGATAAAGTAAGGGAGTGGCCGGCATCGGCTGCCCTCGCAAGTGTGTGGCGCTATCGTCTAGGGGTTAGGACGTGAGATTCTCAATCTTAAAACACGGGTTCGATTCCCGTTAGCGCTACCAGCTAATATCCGCTAAAGCCTGCTAAATCAGCAGGATTTTCATCGGCTTGAGAATGCCCCGGTGCTTGCCGGCATCAATCCGCGGAGAATGCGGGGCACAAGGCGGTGCACAGGCTGCAAGGGCCGGTTTCGGGTTTGCGCGCTGAACGGGGGTATCCAGTCACTGGCCTACTTTTACTTCGCCAAGTGGCCTGGTTTTACCCCGCCCTTGACACCTTCGTTCTCTGTGCCATTCCAAGCTCCTCTCATACCAGTTTCTCGCACCGGTGCGGTACAAAAGTTTCCGGGCACTCCCCATGGAGCCGCAAGGAAGCAAAAATCAAAGGGACAGCATATCGGACACCAAGATCAAGATTGCCTTTGTCTTGTGCTGCCTTCGCGCAATGAGCAATTGGACACAGACCTTGCTAGGCAGGCGTGGAAGTCTTGACGAAGACGCGCAAATACGTGTCGCCTTTCAGTCCTCGCAGTCCGAGTCAGGTTACTGGATACGGGCAATCGAAGGATAGCTTGGCAAGAGGACTTCTATGCGTACTATTAGGTTCCTGTTAGCTTTACTGATTTTGGCCATTCCGGCCACTTCGTTTGCGCAGCTTCGCGTTTCGATCGCGATCGGGCCGCCCATGCTGCCTGTCTACGAGCAACCGATTTGCCCCGGTGATGGTTTTCTTTGGACACCGGGCTATTGGGCCTACGATGACAGCGTCTCGGACTATTACTGGGTGCCCGGCACGTGGGTCCAGGCGCCGGAAGTCGGCTTCCTCTGGACACCTGGCTATTGGGGCTGGGGCAACGGTGGCTATTTCTTCAATGAAGGCTACTGGGGAGAAACCGTCGGTTTTTATGGCGGCATCAACTACGGCTTCGGCTACTGGGGTGGAGGCTACGGAGGCGGCCGTTGGGATCGCGGGCACTTCTTCTATAACACCTCTGTCAACAACGTGAACGTCGTGAACATTCACAATGTCTACAACGAGAGAGTCGAGGTCAGCACGGCAAGCCGCGTCAGCTTCAACGGCGGAACAGGCGGGACCGAAGCGCGACCAAACGCGCAGCAAGAGGCCGCCGCAAACCAAAGGCATATTCCCGCAGTCGCAGCTCAAACGGAACATGCGCAGGTTGCGCGCGCCAATCCGGACCAGCGCGCAAGCGTGAACCACGGCAACCCGGCAACCGCAGCGACTGCGAAGCCCGGAGAAACAGGCGCTAGGGCGGCTGCGGAGCCTTCGCAGGCTGGAACCAAAAGCGCAGCAACCCAGCCTCGCAATGCTGTCCATCCGAATGATCTTGCCCCGATTGCCCGCCCCGCAGCGACCAACTCGGGAAATGCAAAGGCAGATAGGAAGTACGAACAGAAGCAGGACCAGTTGATCGCCCGGCAAACCCAGGAGCGGCAGAATCTTCAGCAGAAACAGGACGCTGAGCATCAGCAGAAGACCAACGCCGATAACGCAAAACTCGAGCAAAAACATCAGCAACAGACACAGAAACAAGTGCAGAAGCACACAGCGCAGCAGCAAACGTTGCAGGCTCGCGCACCTCAACCTCGCGCATCGCAGCCGGCGCACGGGAAATAAGTGGGCCGTTCTTTCCTAAGTCCCTTGTCATCCTTTCAAGTCGTTTGCGGCCGGGTATATCCTACCCGGCCGCGCTGAGACTATTCCGAACGCAAAGCTTCCACGACATTCACCCTGGCGGCGCGGGCCGCGGGCGCAGCCGAGGCGATTACCGCCGCTGCCAGAATCACGATGGCGGAAGCGACGATGGAGAGCGCGCCCGGCTGATGCACCTCGGCGACGTATTTGCCAATCGCGCGTGCGAACGCGAAGCCCACCACCACGCCCGAAGCCACGCCAATGCTTGCGATCACCAGGCCCTCCCAAAGAACGCCGGTGAGGATGTTGCGCGGCTGGGCGCCCATGGCCAGGCGGATTCCGAACTCGCGGGTGCGGCCGCTGACGGAAAACGCGAGAACACCGGCCACGCCGACCACGGAAATCAAAAGCGCCACGGCTGCGAAGCCGCCGAACACAACCGCATTCAGGCGGTCGGGAGTCAGGACTTCCGCGCGAATGTCTTCAAGCGTGCTGGCGCGTTCCACCGGCTGGTCTGCGGACATCTCATGAACGGTGCGGGTGATGGCGGGAACAAGGGAATATGGGTCCTGTTTGGCGCGCACGAAGAGGCGGCCCTGCCATCCTTCCTGATCGACGGGTTGGTACACGGTCATTCCGGGTGACGGGATGATGTTCTCATCGTCAAGATCGGGAACCACGCCAATGATGCGCCGAGGCTCAAAGCTGATGCCGATGAACTTCATCACCGGGTCGGTCCAGGCCAGTTCGCGATTCAGCGGATCCTGGCCGGGGAACAGGGACTTGGCGACGCTCTCGCTGACGATGACCACGCGTTCGGAGCCGTCCTTGTCGCCATCGCGGAAATCCCGGCCTTCGAGCAGTGGCAAGCCCAGCGTGCCGAAGAAGCCAGGCGAGACGGAGCGGAAGCGGGCACGCAGATCGGCCTTGCCGTTCTCTTGCTTGGCGCCCTGCACATTGAACGCAAATCTGATGTTGAGCCCCTGCTCGTCCCGCCATGGGACGCTGAAGCCAGTTGACACGTTCTCGACACCGGGCAGCGCGCCAACGCGGCGCTGGATCTCGTGATAAAAGTCCTGTACCTGCTCCGGAGTCTTGCCATAACTCATTACCGGCAGATTCACAGCGAGAACGTGGGTGGTGTCGAAAGGCGGCCGCGTTTTTTCGAGCTCGAAGAGAGTTCTTAGCAGCACGGCAGATCCGGCAAGCAGCAGGAACGATGCCGTGATCTGCATGACGGCGAAGATGCGCAGCCGCCTGCTGCTGCTGCTCGTGACGCGCGTTCCACCGCTGGCCGCGCCACTGCTGTGCAAAGACTCCAGCGACGGCAGGCGCGGAATGAAGGCCAGGAAAACCGCAGCGACCAGCGCCAGCACGACGCCAAACCACACCAGGCTGAAATCGAGTGTCATGTCCTTGGCGCGCACCGAGAATCGCGCCGCATAACTTGCCAGCACAGCCACCATGGGGATGGCGATCAATACCGCGGCGATCGCACCACTTCCGCACAGGACCAAACTCTCTGCAAGCAGCGACCTGCGCAGCACAGCGCGGCTCGCTCCCAAAGCGGAGCGCACGGCCAGTTCCGGCTCGCGGCGCACGGTCCGGGCCAACACCAGATTAGCCACATTCGAACTTGCGATCACGAACAACAGGGCTGAAGCCGCGAACAGCACCCACAAGACTGTATTGGCGCGGGAGTTGATTTGGTCGTGCATCCGCGTCACTTCGATTTGGAAATGGTCTTCCGGCTTGTAAACCTCGGGATGCGCGGCGAGCATTGACGAATGGACTGTCTGCAACTCGGCACGCGCAGCATCGAGCGTTGCGCCTGGAGCAAGGCGCGCGAACACTTCCGTCATGCGATGTTCGCGGCCGGTGACCATGGTGGCAGAGAGATGATGCGGGCTGGTCACCACGTTGGCGATGATCTCAGTTGCCACGGGGTAGGGCACGGATGGCTCAAGGACGCCCACGATGACCGCGGAACGCGCCCCCATGATGCTCTCAAGCCGCACCGTCTTGCCCAGCACGTGAGGGTCGGAGTGCAGCGACTCGCGCCAGAATTTGTATGTCAGCACCACCGCGCCCGCTGCGTTCGGGCCATCGTCGGAGGGGGTCAACAGGCGCCCAAGCACAGGACGCAGGCCCATGACTTCGAAATAATTGCCGTCAACAACGCCTGCGGGAATCTCGCGCGGAGTGCCCAGCCCCACGATGGTGAAATCGATCTCTGAAAACGTGCCGAGTTCCTGGATGGTCTTGAGTCCCGTGCCCATGTCCTTGATCTCAGGAACGGAGAAAGTGGTATTCGCTTGGCCTCTGCCAGGCGCGCTTTGGCGCACGTAGAGCAGACGGTCTTCGTCGCGATTGGCCAACGGCCGCAGGAGCACGGCACGCACCACGCTGAAGATTGCGGCGTTGGCGCCAATGCCCAATGCCAGGGTGAGGGCGACGGTAATCCACAGCGCGGGAACGCGAGACAACGAACGCAGGGCGACTTTCAGATCGCGAAGGAAAGACATATCGGACCTCCATTCGGGCCGGGCATTCGGGCCGGCTTCTCCACCCTTGCCAAAGCCGGGGAAATGGTTTGAGGAGAGAAATCAGTTGACGAATATGTTGATATCAACTAGCCTTGAGCCGTGTCAAGTACAAAAACGCTTCCGTACGAGACAACTCTTCTGGTGCGGGACAGCTGTCTTTGCTTACACGTGCAGCGCGCGGCGCGCGCCTTGGCGCGGCGCTTCGACGAGGCACTGCGGCCCTTTGGCCTGACAAACGGGCAATTCTCACTCCTGATGTCGCTGAACCGTCCGGAACCGCCGCCTATGGGCCCGGTCGCGTCTCTGCTCGCAATGGATCGAACGACGCTAACCGCTGCCTTGAAGCCGCTGGAAAGGCGTGGATTGGTCAAGGTATCGCAAGACCCCTCAGACGGGCGGAGCCGCCTCCTGAAACTCACAAGCCAGGGGCAGGACCTGCTGATGCGCGCTCTCCCTAAGTGGGAGCGCACACATCTGGAGATTGAGCAACTTGTTCCCGATGGAGATGCCGACGAACTGCGCAGAAACCTGCGCGCTCTTTCCTGATGATGTTCCGGTTGGATCTTCAGCGATTCGTGCCTCAAGCCGCGAAGAGAATCAAAACCATGCCGCCCTCCTAAGAGAGAATCGAGTGCGAGGCCTGAAGTCGCTGAGTACGATCACGCGGAGACATAAGCGGTCCAACTCGCGGTACAATTGCGCACGCTGAATCCCAGGCAAAAAATAGACGATTGGAGCAACCGATGCGAGCAGTTCTGTCTTTAGTGTGCGTTCTTGGAATCTCATGCGCTTCTCTGGCCCAGGGCAAGGCGGCGTCTTGGGACAATATCAACTCGCTTCGAGCCGGGGACAAGATTCAGGTGGTGCAAACGAACTCGACTAAAGTCAGCGGAGATTTTTTGAATGTCTCCGCGGCGGCCATCTCTCTGCAAGCCAAATCTGGCACGCAGACGATGCAGAAACAGGATGTTGCGAGCGTAAAGCTGATGAAGAACAGGCATCGCCTGCGCAATGCGCTGATTGTTGGCGGAATCGGCGCTGGTGCAGGAGCAGGCATCGGTGCGGCGGCGCATCACGGTTGCACGTCGTCGCAGACCTTTTGTTTTGATATTGGCGGTCGAGGCCTCCCGGCCGGGATCGGTGCGGTTGCGGGCATGCTGGGTGGCGCGGTTGTGGGAGCATTGCTGCCTGAACACGAAACCGTATATAGCCTGAATTCGCATTGACACGGCCCGCCCGTACATGCTGGCTGAATCCGCAATGAGGCCTTGTTCGGCTCCTGGTGCGACCGGCGCAAACTTCTCCTTCTGAATTCCCGTGACCTTTTGCATCCGGCAAGAGAGACGGCGTAGTCTTTGTTCCATGAATTGGCCGGACGGACCGTCAACATCCCGTCAGGCTGCTGCAAACCCGCCCGGTCAACGGCCGGCGCTCTCGCCCGTCTAATGGAATGAAAGTGTGCACACCCTGAAACCTATGCGAAATCAATCTTTTCCCTCTATCGTTCTCGCCGCGATGGCAATTTCCTGCCCAGCCGCAATCGCCCAGGCGCAGCAGCCGGCAGCTCAGCAACCCGCTTCGGACCAGCCTGCTGCCACTCTCAAGATTCAGGCGCGCGAGGTGGTGCTGCCGGTCACAGTTCGCGACAAGCACGGCGCCCTGGTGACCAGCCTCAAGATCAGCGACTTCACGCTTACAGAGGATGGCCGCCCGGAGACCATCAAGAGCTTTACGCGTGAAAGCAACTTGCCCTTCCGGCTGGGCCTGCTGGTGGACACCAGCCGCAGCGTCTCCGGTGCACTGGATAACGAGCGCAAAGCTGCGGAGAAGTTTGTGGACCAGATGCTGCCCGCCGATCCGAAAAGCGCCGCGCAGAAGGACGAGGCTTTCCTCATCCACTTCGACCACGAGGTTGAGCTGCTGGAGGACTTTACCAACTCGCGCGAGAAGTTGCACCACGAGCTGGACGACATGGGGCCGACGCGCGCAGAGTCGAACTCCAGCGCCGGGCCGGAGACTACGGGCGACGACCGCGGCAGTTCGCAGTCCCGCAGGCGCGGCGGCACGCAGCTTTACGACGCCATCTACCTTGCCAGCCACGAGCTGATGGAACCCAAGGATGGACGCAAGGAGCTCGTTGTCTTCTCGGATGGAGCAGACCGAGGCAGCAAGGAAACCCTCAACGACGCGGTGGACGCTGCCGACAAAGCCAATGTGAGCATCTACACGATCTACTTCAAGGGTGAGCAGGAGTCGAACGGGTTCGGCAATGGCTATCCCGGCGGACGACGGGGCGGCATGGGCGGCGGTGGCTACCCGGGCGGCGGCGGAGGTTACCCCGGTGGCGGTTATCCCGGCGGCGGACGGCGCGGGCCGGACACCACAGCTGCAAACGGCGTGGACGGCAAGAAGATTATGGAGAAGATTGCCACGCGTACTGGCGGCCGCTACTTCGAGGCCAAGAAGAAGGACAATCTGGACGAAATTTACTCGCAGATTGCCGAAGAGCTCCGCGGCCAATACCTGCTCACTTACACACCGGACGTGGTGGACAAAGAAGGCGGCTTCCACAAGATCGCGCTCAAGGCCAGCAAGGACGACCTGCAGGTGGTGACGCGGGAGGGCTACTTTGCACCCGGCGGGGACACGAAGTAGGGTAGCCCAAAGGTCGGATCCAGGGCGCTCGAGTCGATTGGCGCCGGAATTCCTTCTTCGGTAACCACGAAGAAGTAGCGCAGGTCTGCCTGTCCGAATGATGTGGTGAGGGCTACATCGGCGGCATCCCGGCCTGTTGCCATAAGAATGCGGCCTTTGCGCGGCACGTTGTTGCGGGCGTCGAAGGTCCACCAGCGGCCATCGAGCCACACTTCGAACCAGGCGCTGAAGTCCATGGGCAACACCACAGGTACTCCAATATCCCCCAGGTAGCCGGTGGCGTAGCGCGCGGGAATGTTGAGCGCGCGGCAGAGCGTAATGGCCAGATGCTGGAAGTCGCGGCATACGCCCACGCGCTCCGTGTAAACTTCCATAGCCGTCTTGGTGGGCCGCGCCTGTTGATAGTCGAATGTCAACCAGTTGTGGACCCAGTCGCAAATGGCCTGCACGCGTGCCCATCCCGGCGCGGTTTGTCCAAAAAGCTGAAATGCGATGCTGCTGAAAAGGTCCACTTCGCAGTAGCGGCTGCTGAGCAGGAAGAGCAGCATTTCATTGGGCAGATCTTGCACTGCAAATTGACGGGCTGACCAGTTCACTTCGTCCGGTGTATCGGGCTGTTGAATCAGCGTGGAGCTGCTCAGCCGCAGATGTCCTCTGGGCGCCGTAAACCGCGCGCAGCGATTGCCGAAGGTGTCGAGATAGCTGGTGACTTGAATCTTAGGCTCAGTCTGCAACTCGTCCGGCTCCTTGAGGTCCGGGACGCGTGAAGGATGGACGTGGAGAAGCGCAACCATCGGCGTGTCGGCGGGCAGGTCGAATTGAATGTCATAAGAAAGACGGATGAGCATTGTGTTTGAAGCCTTGTGCAAAATCTGCGGGAATCGAGGGCGATAGGGCAAGCCTACGTCGGGAAAACTGGCCGCATCATTTGGTTGAGATGCAAGAAATGCGGCGGGAGTCGTCTTCGGCAGGACGGGAATTGGACGGACGCGGCGCCGCACTCTGAGTTCAGGATACGCCCATAACGAATTTCGTGGCGTTCATGAGTTCGTCGTTCAATCAACTAAACAATGGATGTTTGGACTTTGAAATACGCCAAATGCGCGAGGGGCGTCCGTCTATGCGGACGCCCTTGATGCGTGTGGAGCGGGTTTGGGTTTATTTGTTGGTGTGAATGATTCCGCCCTGGCGCTCTTCGAGAGCGGCCTGCGCGGCTGCGAGCCGTGCAGTCAACAGACGGAAGGGCGAACAGGATACGTAGTTGAGGCCGATCTTGTGGCAGAACTTGACGGACTCCGGATCGCCGCCGTGCTCGCCGCAGATGCCCACTTTGAGATCGGGGCGGGTGTTGCGTCCCTTGGCCGTGGCCATCTTCACCAGCAACCCGACGCCCGCCTGGTCCAGCGTGGCAAAGGGATCCTGTTTGAAAATGCCGTACTTCAGATAGGCCGGCAGGAAGTTGTTGATGTCGTCGCGCGAGATGCCGAAGGTCGTCTGGGTCAGATCGTTGGTTCCGAAGCTGAAGAACTCAGCTTCTTCGGCGATCTGGTCGGCGGTGAGGGCGGCACGCGGCAATTCGATCATGGTGCCCACCATGTATTCAACGGTGTTGCCCTTCTCCTTGAAGACATCCGAGGCCACGCGGCGAATGATGGCCGCCTGGTTGCGCATTTCTTCAACGGAGCCGATCAGCGGGACCATGATTTCAAGATGCGGATCGCCACCCTTGGCCTTGACGCTGCACGCAGCCTCGAAGATGGCCCGCACCTGCATCTCGGTAATCTCAGGGAACGCGATGCCGAGACGGCAGCCGCGCAGCCCGAGCATGGGGTTCATCTCGTGGAGTTCCTGTACGCGCGCCAGCAGCGGACGCAATTCCTTCAGCCGCGGTGAGCGGGGCTTGGTGTCTTCAAGATGCGAGATCTCGACCAGCAGGTCTTCGCGCTGGGGCAGGAACTCATGCAGCGGCGGATCGAGTAAGCGGATCGTGACCGGGAGCGACTCCATGGCCTTGAACAGGCCAACGAAGTCGGCGCGCTGCATGGGCAGGAGCTTCTTCAGCGCGTCGCGGCGGTCCTTCTCGTTGTCGGCCAGGATCATGGTGCGCATGTGTTCGATGCGGTCTTCGGCAAAGAACATGTGCTCGGTGCGGCACAATCCAATTCCTTCAGCCCCGAAAAGGCGCGCCTGCTTGGCGTCGCGTGGGATGTCGGCGTTGGCGCGGATTTTCAGCCGCCGGACGGGGTCGACCCAGCTCATGAACTTGACCAGATCCGGATCGTCGGGCTGAGCGGGCAGCGTCTTCAACTGGCCCTTGATCACGCGGCCGGTGGTGCCGTCCAGCGAGATCCAGTCGCCCTGCTTGAAGACCTGGTCCTTGACGCGCAACTCTTTGTTGGCTTCGCTGACCTTGAGGTCGCCGGCTCCGGCCACACAGCATTTGCCCATGCCGCGCGTGACGACGGCCGCGTGCGACGTCATGCCGCCACGCGAGGTGAGGATGCCTGACGCCACTTCCATGCCGGCGATGTCTTCCGGCGTGGTCTCGCCGCGCACCAGAATGATGGACCGGTAGGCACCGCTGGTGTGATACTTCACCGCGTCTTCGGCGGAGAAAACAATCTGGCCAACAGCCGCGCCGGGCGAAGCTGGGAGGCCAGTGGCGAGGACTTCAATCTTCTCGCCCTTTTCAACCAGCCTCGGAACCAGGAAGTCGTACAACTGGTTGGGCTCGACGCGGAAGATTGCTTCTTCCTGGGTAATCAGTCCTTCGCGCACCATGTCGATGGCGATGCGCACAGCGGCCAGGCCGGTGCGCTTGCCGTTGCGCGTCTGCAGCATGTAGAGCTTGCCATCCTGGATGGTGAACTCGAAGTCCTGCATGTCGCGATAGTGCTTTTCCATTTTCCAGGTCACGGCGCGCAGATGGTCATAGACCAAGGGCATGGCGCGTTCCAATTCTGAAATCGAAAGTGGCGTGCGGATGCCGCTGACAACATCCTCGCCCTGCGCGTTCATCAGGTACTCGCCGAAGAAAATGTGTTCGCCGGTGGCGGGATTGCGCGTGAAGCCTACGCCGGTGCCGGAGTTTTCGCCCAAGTTGCCGAACACCATGGCCTGCACGTTGACCGCTGTGCCCAGCCAGTCGTCGATGTGGTTGATGCGGCGATAGGTCTTGGCGCGATCGTTCTGCCAGCTTCTAAACACGGCATCGCGGGCCTGCACCAGTTGATCCAGCGGGCCCTGTGGAAAGTCCTTGCCGGTCTCCTTGCGGACCAGCTTCTTGTACTCGACGATAATCTCCTGCAGTGCAGCGGGCTGAAGTTCGTAGTCGTACTTGACGCCCTCGCGCTCCTTGATGTGCTCGAAGATGTGCTCGAACTTCTTCTTTGGAACATCGAGCACCACGTCGCCGAACATCTGGATCAGCCGACGGTAAGAATCATAAGCGAAGCGGGGATTATCGCTGAGTTTTGCCAGCGCTTCAACGGCTTTGTCGTTGAGGCCGAGATTGAGGATGGTATCCATCATGCCCGGCATGGAAAACTTGGCGCCGGAACGGACCGAAACGAGCAGTGGATTGTCGCCCGAGCCGAGTTTCTGTCCCTGAAGCTTCTCTAGGCGCTCGAGCGCGGCATACATCTCGATATCAATTTCGGGGTTGAGGGCGCCGCGCATGTATTCGCGACAAGCCTCGGTCTGAATCGTGAATCCGGGAGGCACCGGCAATCCGGCGTTGGTCATCTCGGCCAGGCCAGCGCCCTTGCCGCCGAGCACATCTTTCATACGGCCGTTGCCGTCTGCTGAGCCGTCGCCGAAGAAATAGACATATTTGGTTGAGGTTGAGCTTGCCTGTCCGGCAAGCGACTGTTCCACCACGCCCTGCGTCATGGGGTATTGCCTCCATATTTAGGATTTCCCAGCCCTGGAACGAGAACCTGTCTCAGGGAACCCGGGATTCCGCGGTTGCGGCTCCAATGAAAGGTTGGCGGGACGGAGGCTCAGCAATACGACAGAAATGCGGTGAAGGGCTGAGCGCGTGCAGGTCATCCAGACATCTGACAGCGCGTCGCGGCGTTGCTTCGTCGTTCATACGAATAGCGCCGTCAGTATACCGTTGCATGTGCCATTCGTCACAGACGATTCATTTGCCGGAAGTCTTTAGTCAGGTTCACACGTGGGAATTTCCGCAATTTGAGACGTTCACCGCTGCCAGCGCGGCGTTTGGAGATCGGCAGACGGAATTCAGGCCGCGGGGCGGCGCACCTGTTGGCCGTATTGCGAACTCTGCACCGCATTGTGGGAAAGCAGGAAGCGATCCAATCCCACCACTGTGAGGATCTGCGCTACGCGCGCGGGCACGTTGATCAAGCTGAAACTATGCCCCGATTCGCGTGCGCTCTGATAGAGCGCTACCAGCGCTGCGATGCCGGAAGCGTCGATCCGCTTCACGCTGGACAGATCGAGCGCCACGTTGCATTTGCGCACCAGGGGGCTCATGTGCTCGAGCAGGACTGCGTCCTGGCCTCGAACCAACTGGCCTTGCACAATCTGGCCGCGCACCGGCTCTCCCGCATCGGTCGTGTCAACGGCGCTCATCGTCAGGGGGGCCATCTCTTCGCATATTGCATTCGTCATAAAAGCGCTTGTCATAAGAAACTCCTTGGGGAAGTCCATCTTGTTCCCGGGCCGGCTGTCGCTCCCCACGGCCCCTTGCACTTTATAAGTTGCACTCCTGCGACCAAAGCATCCAGAAGGGAATATGCTGCAATCACAGGGGATAGCGTTCTTCCACTATCAATACTTGCGTTGCCGGGTGTTCAAATTCGTTTCGGGCGTTCGCAATCGGACACAATGTCCATTACGCAAAAAGGAGTGTCTTCAGTTCCGTGTTTTCTTCTTCGCCCATTTCCGAGAATGGCACGCCTGCAATTACGCGGGACGCTGTGCGCTCCTTGGCGCTCGCGGCAGGCTTTGCCGAGGCTGCGGTTGTGGCGCTTCCCCATGAGAAGGAGGAACGCGACGCGGCACGGTTTGAGCAGTGGGTGCGCGATGGAAACGCCGGTACCATGCGCTATTTGGAACGCGAGGACGAGAATGGAAAACTGCTGCGATCCCGCGTCAGCATCCCGTTTCCATGGGCGCGTTCCGCGGTTGTCTGCTATGCCAATTATAACAGCGCGGAGCCTCGCTCCATTGCGGCGGCTGAGGATGGCGCAGGTTGGATCGCGCGCTACGCATGGAGCAGCCGCAAAGACGCAGACGGAACACGCCGGCCCAGCGATTACCACAAGGTACTGAAAAGAAGGCTCATGGTGCTGGAGGCCGCTCTGCACGGACATTATGGCGCATTCGAATCGCGCGCATACGTGGACACCGGGCCTGTCGTCGAGCGCTCGCTGGCCTCGGCTGCCGGTCTTGGCTGGACGGGAAAGAATATCTGCCTGATTCATCCAAAGCTCGGTTCCTATGGATTTCTTGCCGTACTCCTCACCTCAATCCAGACGCAGCCGGAGCAGCCGCCGCTCACCGTTCCGGACCGTTGCGGGACGTGCCGCCGCTGCCTCGATGCATGCCCGACAGGCGCGCTCATTGCTCCTTACAAGATGGAAGCCACGCGCTGCATCTCGTATCTCACCATCGAGCATCGCGGAGCGATTGATGCGAGCCTGATGGAAGGGATGGGGCGGCAGGTCTTCGGCTGCGATATCTGCCAGGACGTTTGCCCATGGAATCGGAAGACTCCCATTGCACCGGACCACGAACTGGAGCCGCGCGCGGAACTGGTGAATCCTACGCTCGACTGGCTCGGCCAAATCGATGAAGCGCAATTCGAGCAACTCTTCAATGGGTCGCCGGTGCGCAGGGCGGGCTTTCAGGGATTGCGGCGGAATGTGGCCATAGCCATGGGCAACAGCGGGCTGGCCCGCTTTGCGCCTTTACTCGATGAATGGGCGCAATCGGCGGATGAAGGTTTACGCTCGGCCGCGCAATGGGCTCTGGCTAAGCTGCAGACCAAGGGGAGCCATTCAAAATAAACGAAGGCCGATGCATGCCCAAGACTGTTCGTGCCCCACCGTTTCACGTACCTTCTGGCGAAAACATGGGAAACCGTAATATTCGTCCCGCTCAGTTCAACAACGAATGCAGGCGCCGGAGTCACCACAGTCCGATATAAGCGGAGGTACGAGAATTGAGTTATGCGACTCTTGTAACATCCGCCGCATTCAGTCCCTTGGGCCCTTGCTGGCAAACAAACTCAACTGCTTCGCCTTCGTTCAGCGTCTTATACCCGCTTTCCTGGATGGCGGAGAAATGCACAAAGACATCTTCGCCGCTGGAGCGCTGAATGAATCCAAACCCTTTTGCGCCATTGAACCATTTCACCACGCCTTGCTCTTTCATGGGGATTCTCCTTATTTTGTGTGGGACGCCGGCTCGCCGCTCTGCGCGCTTTCCCGCGCAGGCTGCTGCGGGGAAGCCCAAAAACTCCGCGAGCCACCGTTGCGCACCGGGCGGGTGCACTGCGGCAGCTCGAATTCATTTCCAGATTGAGTCAGCGCCCTCAAAACCAAAAATTCCAATGCAAATAGCCTTCCGCAGGTCGTTCGCGGCCTGTTTACCGAAGCCGTGTTTTTGTTATGGCAGTAATTGAATAAGGATGCAATAAGAAAATGAAGGAGGCATGAATGCCGCAGAACACTTCCGTCACCTAAGATCGAGCATCGCGGCACATCGACGCGGAAACTTGCCCAGCGGTCTATCCTTGAATCAGGACTCATTCCGCCATGGCGCGGCAAACCACTCAGGCCCAGGGCAGCGGCAACGATCCGGATGCCGGAAAAAAAGGAGAATCCAGTGGTTGAGGCATTGGATACCGCAAAAGACGATGCGGCAGTCACCGGCGCTGCCGTGGCGCAGACCGGAGGCGAGCCCGCGTCCCATTCCAAATGGTACCGCTGGCGCAAGGACGGCAAGGTACTGATCGCATACCTGCTCGACAGCGAGGTGCACACCTTCGCCTTTAGCGTGGCGGCCAACGCGATCATCTCCTTCATCCCGTTTATCGTTCTGCTCTACACGCTCTGCGGCTCCGTCTTCCATTCCCCCGCGATGGTGAGCGTGGTGAGCGACATGGTGAACTACTTTCTTCCCTCCACCGCGAAGGCAGGCTTTCTGACCTACAGCCTTGAAGCGGTGGTTCCGCGGCACGGTGTGCAGGCGCTTTCGCTGGTCATGATCCTCGTTTCCTGCACGGGAATCTTTCTGCCCCTGGAAGTGGCGCTCAACCAGGCCTGGGGAGTGACCAAGAGCCGTAACTATCTCCTGAACCAGGCGGTGGCGTTCGGCCTGGCGTTGCTCATGGTGGCGCTGGCGCTGGTCAGCATTCTGGTGAATGCGATAGAACAGCGAATGCTCGCGGACGTCTTCTTTCAGCATACCGATACCTTCTTCTACAAGGGCATCAATGAACTTTGGCTGGCATTGTCCACGGGGGTCGCCGCGATTCTGTTTTTCTTTTGCATTTACTGGATACTGCCCAACCGCAAGGTGCCGTGGCGGCCGGTGCTGCGCACGTCAATTGTGACAGGCGTCGTATGGCTGCTGGCCAAGATGGTGTTTGTGCTGGTGCTGCCGCACCTCGACCTGAAAGCTCTGTATGGGCCGTTCTATGTGTCGGTTGGATTGCTGTTCTGGGCTTACGTTTCCGGATTGATTCTTTTCGCCGGGGCGCAATTCAGCGTGTCGCGCTGGGGAGATGAGAAGAGCTGAGAAGGCAGCGAGTCAGCGAGTCAGCAAGTCAGCAAGTCAGCGAGGCAGCAAGTCAGCGAGGCAGCGGTCCACTAGGGCAGGGACGGTTTTGCTGGTCCCTAGTTCCTAGTTCCTAGTCCCTAGTCTCTAGTTCCTAGTCCCTAGTCCCTAATCCCTAATCCTTGGTCCCTAGTCCCTGTCTTTCTCACGCCCAATAACTGCGGTCCAGAGTCCGGTATTGGATTGCTTCGGCGAGATGCGCGACGGTCAGGTGTTCGGCGGCGTCGAGATCGGCAATAGTCCGCGCAACCTTGAGAATGCGATCGTGCGCGCGCGCTGTAAGGCCCTGTTGCTGCATGGCTCTCTCCAGGAGGCGCTCGGAGTCGGCGCCGAGCTCGCAGTGGGTGCGAATCTGACGCGTGGTCATCTGCGCGTTGGCATAGATCTTGTCTCCCGCTTTTCTGAAGCGCGCCCTCTGCCGTTCCCGCGCGGTCATCACGCGGGTGCGAATCTCTGCTGAACCTTCGGCTGCCGCACCGCCGCGCAGTTCCTTGTACTTCACGGCGGGAACTTCAATGTGAATATCGATGCGATCGAGCAGCGGCCCGGAAATCTTGGCTACGTAGCGCTGAATCATGGGCGGCGTACACATGCATTCGCGTGACTTGTCGTTGAAATATCCGCACGGGCATAGTTGCGTTGCCATTTTGCCATTTCGAACTTCGAGCTGCAAGACGCAAACCCGCAAATTACCCTAACAAAATCAATAGCTTAGGCGATCATATCCGCACGCGGCGGCTGGACCTCAAGTTCCTCCAAAAGCAGGTAGCTGACCAGATTGGCGTTCACGAGATGACGATCACTGGCTGGGAAGGCAACGCAACGGTCCCCGAGGTCCGTTACATGCCGGCTATCATTCAATTCCTGGGATACAACCCGTTGCCTGTTGGCATCGGACTCCCTGAACGCCTTGCTACGGAGCGAAAAGCGCTCGGGCTCTCGCAGCGGAAGATGGCCAAGAGGCTAGGAGTTGATCCGGCAACAGTGATGGGGTGGGAGGCTGGGAGGCATCAGCCCACAGAAAAGAGCTTGGATGTGATCGCGAAAGTCCTTCAGACTCTTTAACGTGGTAGGTTGGGCGGATGACCGCCTAAAACGCCCCGATCATCGCTGTAAGCCTCTAGGAAGCGCCGCTGTGATCTGGTAAGGGAATGGGCATTCGATCTGTGATCGTACCTTTGGGCCGAACGCACGAAAGCCTCTCGGCA
>JBKQNU010000076.1:0-10110 GCA_052145815.1 Occallatibacter sp. | reverse complement strand
AATCAACGCGATTACGGTGATGACGTCAGTGTGCATGGGGCTACCTCAACTTCTGGCAGGCCTTGACGTAAAGAAACGCAAGGGCGAAGAAGATAAGAGTGAAGAAAAGCATGATTAAATCTTGCATCGTTTTTCTCGCAGTTCCAGGGGCTCGTCGCAGGGCACCCATTGCCCTGCAAGGACTATCTTGGCTCGCGCCAGCTTTAAGTATCGAAAGGATTTCCTAAATAAAGCGTAAGGGGGTGGAAGAACGGGGAAGAGGCCCGAATAAAACCCGGAAATCCGCGAATCAGAATGGTAAACATGGATAGTCGACAGCGCCCCGTTTGGATCGGGTTTGGATCGGGTTTGGATCGGGTTGGGTTCGGGTATCCCACCCTCATTGGCGGGAGATTGAGGTTGGGCCGCCCGCACCCGTATGTCTTCAGCCCGAAAGGAGTTGGGCGCTCGGAGATCACTTTCCTGACATTTCATTTCGCGGTCAGGCGGAGGGCTCTGGTGTGGGGAATGGTTACGGTGGTTTTGCCGTCCTGGAGATGGGCGGGTTTGGGAGAGCGGGTGATGTGGGCTTCTCGGCTGTCGAGGGCTGGGGCGTGTAAGGTCTCGGTCTCCAGCTTTGTTGCCTTCATGTCCTCGAAATCCAATTGGATTGTTACGTCCTGCTGGGCGTCTTTGTTCAGGATGATTATGGAGATATTTCCGTCTGGAAGTTTGGCGGCGTAGGCGGTTGCGTCGACGCCGGCGGACTGGAGCTGTGCGGTGAAGTCATCTTGCAGAAGAGTGGCTCCTGAGAATGCCCCGGCGAACAGGAGGCCGTAGGCAACGGGCTCCAATACGTATTCGGAATCGAAGGTGCCGATGGGCGTGTAAAAGGGATGCGGGTGCGTGGCGATCTGCTCCGGGGACGCGCCGGCGTCTTTGAGCATGACGTCGCCGGGCAGGAAGCCGCCAACGGAGTTGGCGACGGACTTGCCGGTGCCGCCGTGCAGGTTGACTCCGGAGTAGTTGTTGCTGGCGAGCAGGAGCGAGTAGTCGGCCGACCAGAGGGCTGCGGCGAAGACGTCGGAGACGCCAGGCTTGCCTCCGCGATAGCAGGTGTTGCCTTCGGTCATGCGCACGCGGGCGCCGATCTTGCTGGCGGCGGCAGTTGCGATGTCCGCGGTTTTCTGCACCCTGGCCATGGTTTCCGGCTTGAGCAGGTTGGGAATGCTGACGGCGGGGTTGGTGGCGGGACCGCCGAAGTAATAATGGTGGGTCAGCGTGGTGACGTGGGGCGGATTCTCTATGGACGGCCAGAGGTCGGCTATCTGCGTTAGCCATCCGATGTTTCCGGCGACATCGGGCATGCCAAACCTCGCTTCGGGGACGCGGGCGGTAATGGCGCGGGCCAGAGCGAGCCACTCGTCGAGGTAGGCTTTTGCGGACCAGGTTTTCGGATCGCGCAGGTGGCTGCCGAAGAGATCGGCTTCGTTGCCGATTTGAAGATATTGCAGGCGGTCGCCGAGGGTTTTTGCCACGAATGCGGCTTCTTCGGCGGCGCGCTCGGGCGTATTGGTACCCATGCCGATGCCGTAGAGGCAGGTCCAGTTTGCGGCTTTGAGAAAGGCTGCCAGGTTGCGGACTGATTCGGCGGTGACCGGATAATACTGGGCTTTGGGCTCGCCCTGGACTTCGCGGGTCTGGGGATGGGAGGGCTCGGGCGAATCGGGCGTGGGCTTGAACCAGGCGAACTCGCTGGTGTTGCCGCCGAGGCGCAGGACGCCGTGCGGCGACAGGGCGCGGAACTGGCGGATCAGGCCGGTGTTGGCGGAGGAAAAGAAGCCTGGGTCGGTGAGTTGCTGCACTTCATAGGAAAGGCCGATGAAGTCGGCGGGGACGTGCGGGCCGGTGGCTTCGGAGGGGATTTTGAGAGTGACCGCGGCTGCTGAAGAGTTTTGGGCGCGAAGGCTGGTGGCGGCGGCGGAAAGGGAGGCGGCGGCGAGGAATCTACGGCGGCTGATGGTGGTCATCGCACTGAGATTATAGTCGGGCAGCGGGATCGGCGGCGAAGCGTGGCTTCGGTCTACAGGGCGATCGCATGAATCTGTTTTGGGGCTGTGCACGGATATCGCAGCGCCCCTCTGGGCCGCTAGGCCGAATGTGGATCGCGTTCCCAGAGCAGCGTCCGCCACGGCGGACCGCGGCGGGCTCGCCCTGGGCTATTCTCGCCCGGTCCCTCCGGGACCTGAGAAGAAACAATCTTGTAAATGCAACAAGACAATACGTCGTAATGGGGTTCTACGGACTCCCACCCATCGGACAAGAACAAGAACGTCCGATGGATGGGGCACAGTTTCATCCTCTATGGGTCGGCGAAGCCGGAGGACGACTAAGACAATTCTCCGAGCGGAACGTGGGCATCAGGACTCGAATTGAGTTCATTTGGTTGCACTGCTCCAATCTATTTATCAGGCGCAGATTCCCTTGATCCTGTGCTATTCTGCGCGTGTGTCCACGGCCACCAGCCCTGTCCTTAAACCGGTGAAAGCCCGTCATTCCGCGGTGGTGCGGGTAACGCACTGGCTCACGGTGTTTGCTTTCTTTGCGCTGCTCATCAGCGGCTTGGAGATTGTGATCTCGCACCCGCGGTTCTACTGGGGCGAAACGGGCAATGTGATGATGCGGCCGTTGTTCACGATTCCAATTCCTTCATCGAGAGACACAGTTCCGACGGGGTACGGGTATGTGATGCCGGACCAGAATGGCTGGAGCCGGGCACTGCACTTTGAGGCTGCCTGGGCATTGGTGCTGACGGGCCTGGTGTACGGGATCTGGAGTCTGTGGACGGGGCACTTCTGGAAAGACCTGATTCCGAAGCGGGGCGATCGAACGTGGCGGGCGCATTGGGCGGTGATTCGAAAGTACCTTCGCCGCGCGCCGCAAGATGAAGCGGAAGCTCACTCCTACAATGCCGTGCAACGGGTCGCGTACCTGGTGGTGATCTTCGTGCTGATTCCGCTGGTGATATGGACGGGACTGGCGCTGTCTCCTGCCTTCAATTCTGCATTTCCGTGGTTTGTGGATGTGCTGGGCGGAAGGCAATCGGCGCGCACGCTGCATTTCTTCATTACCGGATTTCTGGTGGCCTTCCTGGTGGTTCACGTGGGGATGGTGATTCTTGGGGGATTCAAGAGCCGCATGCGGGCGATGATCACAGGGCGCTTGACGGCACGGCGGGAGGGAGTATGAAACTTTCACGACGCAAGCTGATCACCACCGGCGTCGCCGCTACGGCGGGGCTGGCGGGCTTAGCCGTGGCCGACCGCATGGCGCGGCGTTATGGGCTGATCCCGCCGGATCATTGCGGAGTTTACGGACCGGGCGAGACGCTGGACTACGCGGCGCAACGAATTTTGACCAGGCACTCGCTGGCGCGCGAGTTTTCGCGCGACATGATTTCGAAGTCGCCGTTTGCCAATGCGCTGGCGCCGCCGACGGACGCATTCAAGCGCCTGCAGGCGGGCGGGTTTCGGGACTGGCGGCTTGCGGTGGATGGGATGGTGGCGCGGCCGGGATCGTTTTCGTTGGCGGATCTGAAGAGCCTGGCCTTACGCAGCCAAATCACCGAAGTGGTGTGCGAAGAGGGATGGTCGTATATCGCGGAGTGGATTGGAACGCCCCTGCATGAGGTTCTGCGCGAGGTTGGGCCATTGCCGCAGGCGCGCTATGTTGCCTATTTCTCCATCGAGAGCGATTGGTGGGACTCGATCGATATAGCAGACGCCGTGCATCCGCAGACGTTTCTGACGTGGGGGATGAATGACGGCGACCTCCCCGTTGGGTTCGGCGGGCCGCTGCGCATGCGCGTGCCACGGCAACTGGGCTACAAGAGCGTCAAATTCATCAATCGCCTGACTTTCACCGATTCGATGAAGAAGTTCGGCAAAGGCCTGGGCTCGGCGGCGCCGGAAGGCGGCTATGCATGGTACGCGGGGATTTGAAGTTGAATCGACTTTGCGGAAATGGCGAGTGGTTCATTTCTGAATCTCCGTAACAGGCTCCGAATCCTCGTGTGGCATCTTTGAAGTCCGCTACATAGGTTGAAGTCCCGAAAAGCAGGTCCTTCGGCTCCGCTGAAGTACGCTTCGCTCAGGACGACAGTTCATTTCTTGATATGAACTTTAGAGAGATGACACTAGCCGCGAAAAGGTGGTCCCCCTCCGGGGCTCAAGCCCACATTCATTTGGCGGTGTTTTGCGGGGGATGAAACCCCCGCCTCCCTCCGTCCGCTGCGGCATGACTGAAGTCATGCCCTGCTACAGTGCGACCTGCTGGGGTGCGCCTTGGCGATCGGCTTTGCGGTTTGTGGCTGGGATGGGCGAGAATGAGAGCGGGACACCATGCCAAACAGTTCACGCACATTCGACGCTCCATTTACTGACGTGCCGGGCGCGCTCAAGGAGATTCGCGCGGGGCGGATGGTGGTGGTGGTCGACGATGAGGACCGGGAGAATGAGGGGGATCTGACGCTGGCGGCCGAGCATGTGACTCCGGAAGCCATCAACTTCATGGCGCGGTATGGGCGGGGGCTGATCTGCCTGACGCTGACCGAGGAGCGGGCGGATTTTCTGCGGCTGTTTCCCATGACCCAGCAGAATTCGTCGCGGTTCGGGACGGCGTTCACCGAGACGATTGAGGCGCGCGAGGGCGTGACCACGGGGATCTCGGCTGCCGACCGTGCGCATACCATTCGGACGGCGATCGATCCGAATTCGAGCTACACAGACCTTGCTCGGCCGGGGCACGTGTTTCCGCTCAGGGCGCGCAAGGGCGGGGTGCTGGTGCGGGCGGGGCAGACCGAGGCGTCTGTCGATTTAGCAAGGCTGGCGGGGCTGAATCCCTCAGGCGTGATTTGCGAGATCATGCGCGACGACGGAGAGATGGCGCGGATTCCGGACCTGATTTCGTTCTGCCGCGAGCATGGACTGACGATTCTTACGGTTGCGGAACTGATCCGCTACCGGCTGCGGAATGAGCGGTACATCGTGCGGGCGGGCGAGAGCACGATCCAGACCAAGTACGGCGAGTTCCGCATGATTGCTTATGAGAGCGAAGTGAATGGCGGGGAGAGTCACATTGCTCTGGTGCGCGGGGAGCTTTGCGCGGATTGTCCGGCGCTGCACGGCGAGTCGGGGCTGCGGCAGCCGTGTCCGCGTGCGGTGCTGGTGCGGGTGCATACGCGCTGCACAGCGGGAGATCTGTTCGACGCCGACTGCAAGTGCCGCGAGACTCTTGACCAGAGCATGCGGATGATTGCCGAGGAGGGCTGCGGCGTGGTGCTCTACCTGCACAATACTTCGAGAGGGTTTGAAGTGGAGCGGACGCCGATGACCCGCGAGGCATTCAAGCCGGGTGGCGCGGCGGTGGTTGAAACCGAGTCAGGCCGGTTGATTCTGCACCAGGAGTTAAGGGCGCGGGAAGGCTCGCAGGCGCGGACGGGGCGAATCTTGAGAGCGATCGGGCTGGGCGGACAGATTCTGTCGGACCTGGGGATTCAGCGGATACGGCTGCTGTCGAATACGCCGATGCATATACCGGCGCTGGAGGGGTTTGGCCTGGAGATTGTGGAGCAGGTGGCGATTCCGGTGGAGGAGCCTAGCCGGGTGGTTTGATGGCAGGGATATTTTTGGGACTTCGACTTCAGGTTTTGTGTTTTCCCACCCATTGTGCGGAGAGCGCACAATGGATGGGGCACAGGGGCTAGAGGATGGGGCGCGTTGGGTGTGCGCGGAAATCTCCAGTGGTTGGTTCGACGGCGAGAACGCTTGGTTCGCTAGCCCAGGTAGATGCAGCTGGGCGTATTCATGGAGAGCGCGGCCGGATTTCTCAGCTTGTTTTGTTCTCCCGAGTCGCCTGCGGCGGAAAACGCACGCAAAACTACGGCGACATTCGAGCAGGAATGCTCCATGTTGAAGTCTTCGAAGAAGGGACGCTTCATTTCCGGTCTGGATTCAGGCTTGGAATCCGACTTCGCAATAGAGAGCATGGCTGCGTTGGCCCTTCCGGCTGGCTGAAGAGAAATTTGAGCGGAGTGGCGGTTGGGGGATCTGTGTTCCATTGGATTTCTCCTCGAACTTGCTGATCGTGCGAAAAGCTGTTTTCCGGTTGCATGCGTCCTCAGATAGCCCAGGGGATCGATCAGGGATCTCTCAGGCTGCAGATCCCACCTGCCGGGTTTGCAGCACCTCTTGGGGGCCGCGGCGAAGCTGAGCGAGGACGGGCAAACCTGATGCTTCATTGAGAGCGGAGCGGCAGACCGAGCGGTGTTCCTGTAGCTCGAGTAGGGCGCGCTCCATTTCGACGTTCAGATAGGCGGCGAAGCGGCTGCTCACCTGAAAAGAGGCAAGCGAACTAGCTTCAATGAACGCGCTTCGCCTGGTTTCGAACGCCTGTTCCAGATTCCTGCAAAGCTGGCAGTGCATGTCGGCCTCCTTTCCTGGGTTAGGACTGGTTTGCTGGTCAGCTTCCTCTGCAGGAATCTGGCCCGACGCCGAGGTGAGGTTCGATCGGTGTGGCTGAAAAAGCCCCCGTCATGGGGCGGTCGTGCGCTCCGCGCTCATGTGATGCAATCGCCGGCTGGGCGGTTGTTCGCTCTGCAGTAGATTTCTTTAGGTACTGCAGCGGCGCTGCCTGAGGTTGGTTTATCGGCCTGATCTAGATCTTGGGGTACTCTCTCCGTCGTTCCGAATCCGAGAGAAAATGCTTCAGTACCACGACTTAATTGTTTTGATCATGGGCCTGCTCCGACGAATATGTCAAGCGAATCTCCTGTTCTTATTTTACAGCGATCATATGCACAAATTACGGTTCATCTGAGCGACTTTTCGTACTAACGAAGCGCGAACCCGATTGCGGAGAAGACGACAATCATTCGTTGCGCAGGGCAATCATCGGATCGACAGCGGCGGCGCGGCGAGCGGGGGCCCACGCGGCAAGAAGAGCGAGGATGCAGAAGAGGACCGGAACCAGCGAATAGGTGAGCGGATCAAGGGGGCTGGTTTCAAAGAGAAAGCGGCTCATCAGCCGGGTGGCGGCCACGGCTCCAGCGATGCCCAGGGCGCAGCCGGCGAGGGCCAGTGCGAGGCTTTGGCCAAGGACAAGCTTAGCAATTTGAAGGCGGTTAGCGCCGAGGGCCAGGCGCAGCCCGATCTCGCGAGTTCTCCAACTGACGGTATAGGAGATGAGGCTGTAGACGCCGATGGCGCCGACCAGGATGGCGAGGGCTCCAAAGGCAGTGAGCAGCATAGTGAGCGAGCGCGGCGCGGCGGTGGATGAGGTGATGACGCTCTCAAGCATGCGCACCTTGGTGACCGGAACGTTGGGATTCAGTTGGGCAACCACGGTGCGTAGATTGGCGGCCAGGTCAGCAGGGGGCAAATTGGATCGCAAGAGGATGTTCATGACCGGTTTTTCGTTGTGCGGATCCGTGGGCAGATAAGTCTCCCAGCCGGACTCTTTGTCGAGGCTTTGGTGATGCGTGTCGCTGACCACACCCACAACGATGGACGCAATGTTCAGGTTCATCACGCCAGGGGAATCTTCATTTTCGACATCTTCAATGTGTTTGCCGATGGGATCCTGGTTTGGCCAGAGCTGTTGGGCGGCGGACTGGTTGATGAGGAGGGCGCGGGTGGTTCCGGAACTGTCGGCAGTGGTGAGCAGGCGGCCACGGAGCAGGTGGATGCCCATGAGCTGGAAGTAGCCGGGGGAGACGACGCGAGGGGAGGCCAGCGCGGCCAGCTGGCGGGCGTCGCGGGGATGGTTTTCGGAGTCGAAGACCAACGAGGCATCGTAGCCGGTGAGAGGCAGCCGGTCGACGATGGCGGCCGAGTCTACGCCGGGGAGCGCCTGGGCGCGATCAAGCAGTGTTTGAAAGAACGCAGCGCACCGTCCGGGTTGCGTGCAGGCGGAGCGGTCGAGCGAAACTTGGGCGGTAATTGTCTGCTGGGCGCGGAAACCGGGATCGGTGGTTGAAAGGCGATGAAGGCTGCGCAACATGACTCCGGCAGCGGTAATGACGACGACGGCGAGGGCGATTTGGCCGACTACTAGGACTCGGGAGATGCGGAAGCGGTGAGCGGTGCCAAAGACGTTGCCGGCATTGGTGCGGAGGGCTTGTTGAAGGTTGCGGCTGCCAGCCTGGAGGGCGGGGGCGAGACCGGAGAGGATGCCGGTAAAGAGGGAGACGGCGGCGGCGAAGAGGAAGACATCTCCATGGAGGGCGAGGTTGGCGAGGCGCGGCGTGTCCGGCGGCAAGACGAGCTTGAGGGCGTTGAGGCTGAGGGCGGCGAGCAGGACCCCCAGGGTGCCGGAAAGCGCGGCCGTCACCGCGCTTTCGGTAAGCATCTGGCGAACGAGACGGCCGGTGTCAGCTCCGAGGGCGGAGCGGACCGAGATTTCTCGCTGGCGAGAGGCGGCGCGGGCGAGCATGAGGTTGGCGACGTTGGCGCAGGCGATGAGCAAAACAAGCCCTACGGCGCCACTGAGGAGCAGGAACCGGGGCCGAGAGTCGCCTACGAGGGACTGGAGGAGCGGAATCACCGTAACATCTTCAGCCCAGGCATCGGGCATTTTCCAAGGAAAGAGCAAGAGCATTTCACGATGGAGAGAGAGGATTTCAGCCTGTGCCTGACTGGGCGCGACGCCATCCTTCAACCGGCCGATGGCTGAATAGTCGATGGGATTTTGCCAGGCCTCGTATCGATCGGCCGGGTTGAAGGCGACGGGAATCCAGAATTGCGCGTCGTAGTCGGGAAAGTGAATCTGCGGAGGCGCGATGCCGACGATCTCCCGGTTCACACCGTCCAGAAGCATGGCGCGTCCGACGACGTTGGGATCGGCTCCGAAGTGCTGGCGCCAGAAGCCGTCGCTGAGCACAATAACGCGATCCTGGCCAAGCGATTCCTCGGAAGCGTTGAAGAAGCGGCCGAGTTCCGGGTGAACTCCCAGCGTTTCGAAAAGATTTGCGCTCACGGTTCGGCCAAATGCCCGATCCGAAGTTCCGGCGGCTTCCACGTTGTATTCCTGGCTCAGCGAATAGCCGGAGACATTGGCAAGGCTGTGCAAGCGGCGCTGATACTCCCTAACCCAGCCCTTGGGGAAGGGCCCGGTGTGGTCGCCGCCGACGATCTGGACGAGGCGATCCTGATGCGGGAAAGGCAGCGGCTCAAGCAGGATGGAGTCGATGACGCTGAAGATGGCCGTGTTGGCGCCGATTCCGAGCGCCAGGGTGAGAATGGCTACGATCGCGAAGCCCCGGCTGCGGTTCAATTGACGCAACGCGTAGCGAATATCCTGGCCTAGCTTGCCCACGGTGTTCCCTCCAAACAGAAACCTCGCAGATTCCAGTTGCAGATGTATGGCCAAAGTCGAGAGCGGCTAACCGGCTTGCTTTTAGAAATATAGCAACCCGCGAGCTTGTGGCTGCGTGTCCGCTGGCGGGCGAAGGCGTCCGGAAGTGAACACTGGCGGCGGCAGGCTAGAGCGCTGGATCTGTCTGAAACGAGGAGGGTCCGTCGAAAACGGGACGAATTCTTGAATGAATTCCTAATTCGGGCTCTAAAAGGCCAAACATGAGCAATATTGACCACACGATGCCCGGCTGGGCTCTGTAGCATAACTCAAACTGCCCGACGGGAAAACTCGGCATCGCCTATCGTGCGGGACTCGCACTCCGCCATCGATTCGTCCGATTACGAAGAAGCTCTTTACGGCCACTTTACCCCTAGACCCTCGGCTCGGAATCGGAAAGGTTGGATCGATTGAGCGTTCATCTGGTCAATCCCAGCGACAATTCATTTGGCACCGCGGTCATCACGCCGCGCTGGCTGTTTGTGCTTGCGGCGGCGACTCCGCGCGAGGTAGGCGATCCGATTCTAGTGGATGAGTCGCTGGAGCAAATTGTGCCCGAGAGCATACAGCCGGGCGACATCGTGGGCATCAGCGTGCACACCGGCAATGCGTTGCGCGGGTACCATGTGGGGCGCATGGCGCGCAGCCGTGGTGCCTGGGTGGTGTATGGCGGCATTCATGCGACGCTATTCCCCGAGGAAGCGCTGGAAAGCGGCGAGG
>JBKQNU010000075.1:0-17750 GCA_052145815.1 Occallatibacter sp. | reverse complement strand
GCAAAGCCGGGGGCTTCGTTTTGTGAGCCGCTCGAAGCGGCCTGTGCGGGGTCGCTTACGCGGCCCCGGTTGATTTGAGCCACCTTGTCGGTGGCGGGTCAATTCCACATATTCAACTGGTCGAGCCTTTTGTCTTCTTGCTCCTGGTTGCGGATGTAGTCCCGAATGGTTGCCTCGTCGCGGCCAACCGTCGTTACGAAATATCCGCGCGCCCAGAAGCTCTGCCCTGCGTAGTTCTGCTTTCGCTCTCCATATACCCGCGCAAGATGAATCGCGCTCTTGCCTTTGATGAACCCAATCACCTGCGACACCGAATACTTCGGCGGAATCGAGATCATCATGTGTACATGGTCGGCCAGAAGATGCCCTTCCTCGATCCGGCACTCCTTCTGTTCGGCCAACTTGCGGAACACCTCGCCCAGGTGTCGGCGCAGCGTTCCGTACAACACCTTGCGGCGACACTTGGGGATGAAAACAACATGGTACTTGCAATCCCACTTCGTGTGGCTTAAGCTCTCATAATCGTCCATCCGGGATTCTCCTTGAAGTGTGCTTGGCGGCTCACCTCTCGGAGTTTCTTGGATGGACTCCCGTAAATGTCAAACTGCTACTGCCACCCCGGCAGAGCCGGGGGAACTCCCATTACATTAGGGTTGGCACTCTCGATCAGAATAGGTCCGAGGGGTGAACCCAAGGCACGTCGAGAAGTGCGCACAAGGAACAGGTGTGGCTGACGCACGCTATCGAGGAGATCGGCGCACTGGATTTCTTTCTGCAGCAGTTCTGAGAGCAGGAAGCCGAAGGATCCAATCCGCATGAAGCGGAGTTCCAAACGAAAAGAGGAGGACTGAAATGACGCTCTTGGCTGAAGTGAGAACGAATCCCGATCCGGCTGCCGAATCAAGAAATGGTGGAACATCCGCTGCGCCGCCATCCGCAATATCGACGTCGAGAGCCGGAACAGTTTTCAGCGCCACACCAGGTCTGCCCCAGATCTTCCAATCAAACTTCGACTACCAACTGGCAAGAGGTATGCTAGCCGGCGCCTATGGAGATGGCGGCGCAGTCGGTGAGTCATACTCTACGGCGAGACGGATTAAGGACAAAGACATAGAAAGCTGGACTGTTGAGTGGACCGCCACCGCAGAGAGGATAGAAGGCATAGCCACTAAATGCCTTAGTGGCGGTCATCTGGTGAGCGCCCGCGAGGCGTTCCTGCGTGCATCTGTGTATTGGAGAACTGGCTTTTTCTACCTCGAAACCAAGGACCCGCGGCAATTCGAAATGTACCAGCGCCACCGCTCATGCTTCAGGCAGGCAGCAAAACTGTTCGATCCGCAGATCGAGCCGGTCAGCATTCCGTACGAGAACGGGAAGGCACTGCCGGGGTATTTCATGCGCGCGGCTGCGGACGGCCTTCCGCGTCCGACCGTCATGCTCCTTGGGGGAGGCGACAGTACCTGCGAAGAGATGTATGACTTTGGTGGTGGCGCCGCAGCGGTTCGCCGGGGCTACAACGCATTGTTGTGGGAAGGGCCGGGACAAGTGGGCGCATTCGCCGCGGACAAGACTCTGACGTATCGCCCGGACTATGAAGTCCCCACGCGATATGCTGTCGATTATGTTCTCTCCCGGTCAGACGTTGATCCGAAGCGGTTGGCGCTCGCCGGAAATAGCATGGGAGGCTACTTCGCCCCGCGTGCCGTGGCATTCGAGAAGCGCATTACCGCTGTGATTGCAAATTCGCTGCTGCCGGTCTTTGCGCCTTGTATGTTGTCAATGCTGGGTCTCAAAGACGCGACCGGCGAGGATCTCGAAAGCAAGGTAGACCTCTCCGATCCAATGAAGAAGTTTCTTCTGACCGATGTTCAGGAACGGTGTGGTATGGCTGGCAAGTCACTCGCCGCCTTCCTGGATAATCTCAGCCATTACACTCTGGCCGGGCTTGAGGAAGAGATCACTTGCCCGCTGTTATCCGTCGGCGGTGAAGGCGAAGGAGCCGCCGCGAACGCCATGGCCCACGAGTTCTTCGAGAAGCTAACCTGCCCGAAGACGGAACGTGTGGTCACTTCAGCGGAAGGCGGCGAGGCGCACTGCCAAATCAATGACCCAAGCCTGAAACACCAGATCGAATTCGACTGGTTGGATGATGTATTGAAATAGGATGGGAAGGCAAGGCGACGAGAACTATGTTTCTCGCTGGACGCGCGGTAGTTCTGGGAAATAGACAATCTGCGCGTGATAGCTGCCGGTTTGTCGCGAATTCGGAAGTGACCCGGATGCTACTCCCTCGAAAAGGAGCGCGCGCTTTGCGAGCAACAGCCTGGCTCGCGGCGATGCGACCCCAACCCGCAAAGAAGACACATTTGCATTCCTACGGCACCGAGAACGGCCGCAGGCCTTCGGTGGGGAAGATGCCGGTGGGGGTGGTGGCTGTGGAAGGCTGGGAGCGGAACATGTAGTGGATGCTGAATCCGGCGTTGACCGCGGCATAATTGCGGGAGTTATTGGCGCTGGCGAAGCCCTCGACGAACCAGTGCGGGCCAATCTCGTAAGAAACCTGACTGCGCACGTCGTAGTTGGCGCCGACATTGGTTTTGGCAGGCAGCATGGCGTTGTTCATGGCTGTCTCCAGCGCCTTGTCGACCGCCAGCGGCCACAGCGGGGTAGCGTCTTCCTGAAAGGCCTGCACACCCAGGCTGCCGAGAATGTTGTAGTGCCAGCTCGTTCCATAGTGCCCTACCCAGGTGAAAGGCACGGTGGCAAGCAAGTAGAACTGCGGGCTGAAGTAGCCGCCCATGCCGTGGGTGAATGCGTTTTCGTTGTGTTCGTAGTGCATGCCGAAGAAGTTGGCGCCGATGCTCAGGTTGCCGTACTCGGGCATGGCCTTGAGCCGCCAATAGGCTCCGCCTGAGCCGTCTATGCGGTTGTTGGTCTCGACCGTGTGGCCGTTGAGGTATTGGCCGCCCACGCCGAGGTAGTAGCCGGACTCTGCACCTCCATGCGCAAACTGAACGTTGCCCTGATTGGCCTTCACGCCGCCCCAGATCTGTCCGAGGCTGCCCAGGCTGTCTTCGCTGGGGTCGCGCAGGCCGGCGTAGGAAAGCTGCGTGTCGCGGACGGGATCGCGGCTGAAATTCAGCGTAAGAGGTCCGTTGGCAGGCTTCCAGTAGGCGCGGCCGGTGTAGGTGGCCACCAGGAAACCTTCCGGGGTGTATCCACCGGCAAGAGCCAGGTGGGGAAAGGCCATCTGCACTTCGCCGCCAACTCCCGCCGCATTCTGCTGTGGAGGCAGCGTGGTGGCCGTGGTGGTGAGGGTTCCGATGGGCTGCGGGATGGACATCAGCGAAGAGCCGGCGGTGGTGAACTCCTGAACGGTGAGGGTGCTGGTTCCGTCGGCCTGGCCTGAATCGAGGAAAACGGGCTTGGCGACGATGGTGAGCCGCACGTTGTAGCCCAGCGGCATGGAAACCTCAAACGGGGCCTCGAGAGCGGCCAGGTGGTCGTACCCCAGGCTGCCGGGTCGGTAGTTGACGATGCCCGTGCCGCCCAGCCAGGGGCTGTAGCCGGATTCAATGGAACGCAATTGCATCTCGGCTTCTTCCCGCGGGCTGATGGGGTTGGGCTGGCGCTGGATGCGGATCCAGGGGCCACGCAGCGGAGGCAGATTGCGCTGCTGGAGTTCTTCGTCGGTGAGGCCGGTTTCGGTCGTTGGCGCTGGCGTGGGAGCGGGTTCGACGACCGGAGCCTGGCCCAGTTGCGCGGGCTGGATGGGCTGAGAGATGGGCTGGATGCCGGTCTCGGTGCTGGGCTCGGCAGGAGCCTGACTAAGGGTCAGCGGACTGGATTGTGCCGTCGCCGGTTGGGTTATCTTTTTCCTCTGCGTCACATGTTGGGCTGCGGAGGGCTTGGCGGGTCGCGGAACGGGGTTCTGCGGTGTGATGTCAGAGGGCGGCGCAGGTGTCTGCTGCTGTTGTTTGGGAGCGGAATAGGCGCCCGTGGCCGCTTCCTGCGCGGAGGGGGCGTACCGCGCCACGCTGTACGGTCCGTTGGTTTGGGGAGTGGAATGCCGGCTGGGAAGCAGATCTTTCTGGGCCCCGGCGGGAGCGTTGGCCAAGTTGTGGATGGCCGAGGCGGAGGTCTGCGTAAGCTGGCCGTCGGTCTGGTCAGCGAAAAGGGCTTGCGCTTGCGCAGCCAACGGCCCCATGGGGCGGGATGTGATGCGCCGGCTTGGTGCCGGTGTGGTGGTGGTTTTCGCAGTCCAGACTGGCGGCGGGCGCGGAGACTGGGGCTTCGTGTTGGCAGGCGCGGTGGTCGAGTCGATCGTCTCTTCGGAGGGTGGCAGATTCATTTTGCCCATGTAGGGAGACTGGCTCGCGGCCGTTCCCTGCCCGTTCTGCGGACTCGCTGCGTTCAATCCCTGAGGCGGCGGCAGCGGATTCGTGGATGGAGCGCGCAGCCATTGGCTGCTGGGCGGCAAAGTCGATAAGGGCACTGCGGTGGTGGGTGTATTGCTGCCGGAGTTGCTTGGCCAGTAAGCGGGCAATGGGGGCAGAGGGTTGTCCTTCGCAGGCGAATCATTACGCGGGTCGAGCAGGCGCTTCATGTCTCCCGGTGTGGGGGACGCAGAGGAGTTCGGGGGGAACAGACCGCCGTCCAGGTTCTGCGCGGCGGAGCCAGGTGGCATGGCAGCCAGCGACGCGCGCCAGAAATCGGCGGCGCGCCGGGGGTTGCCGCGGGCCTGCTCGAATCGCGCGGCCTGGGCGAGGATCTGCGGATCGGTGGGAAAGCGGTCAAGGGCCTGGCGCAACCAAGACTCGGCTTGAGACATGTCCGTGGCAGCGAGAGCCGCGCCGATGGCGCCCTGGTAGTCGCCCGGGGTAGCGTCCTCCCTGGGAACAGTCTTGAACAGGGCTAGCGCATCCTCGGCGCGGCCGATCTTGGCATAGGCGCCTGCCAGGGCGCGGCGCACGGCCATGTTGTTGGGATAGTCCTCTGCAGCGGCCTGCAACAGCTGCACCCCGCGCGGTGGGCTGCCGGTTTCCAGAAAGTTTTCCGCACGGCGCACGGCCCAACTGGCCCACAGAGTTTCTACCTGGTTGCGTTGTTCTGCGGTGAGGTCGGCACGGGTATCCAGGGACGTCAGGACGGGGTAGAGAGTGCGATCCTCGCCGGCGTTGTAGAGCAGCCAGGCACGCTGGACTTCCATTCCCGATGGGGCGGTTATGCGGTGCAGAAGATAAAAGTCCTCCAGCCGGTTCATGTTTTTGAGGGCGAGCGGGAAATCGCCTGTCGAGACATCGAGGCGGGCTTCGCCTTGCACAAAGTCGACGTCGGCTTCGAGTTGGCGGCGGATGTCAGGAGAAGTTTTTTCGAGCTCGGCGAGGGCTTCGGCGTTGCGATTGCCGGCCATGAGCGAGAAGATGTGTCTCTTCCATGCGTCGGAAACTTCGGAGTGCGGAGGATTCGCGGAGATCTCGATTTGCTCGCCGTCGGGAAGCGGCGAAAGCTGCACATGCACAGAGCTCTGAGCCATTCCGAGAGCCGCATGTGCGGGAGACCCATGCTCGACAGAAAAAGAGGCTGACTGGAAGTAGCCGTACCCACGCATCCTGTCCCTGGGACTCAACTGAAGCGTCGCGTACATCAAGTGCGGCTCGTGGTCGTGCTGCGCGGCGCGGAGTTGCTGGCCAGATATCTTTGGCCGCGTTCGCGTCCGGGATTGCGGAACGGTCCAGGACTGCGGAACATAGACCGGCGCCGATGGAGTTTGGCCACGGACGGCGGTGGGCGGAAAGACTTTCGGAGCATCCAGCTGCTGCGGCGTGGGCAGGTCGTCGGGCGGCAACTGCTCGGCCGAGGGAGGTCCAGGCGTGAGCCCCACTGGAGCCGGGCCGTTGTAGGGGTCGGGACCGTATGCGGCGGGTGGCGGAAGCTTGGTGGTCTTTGGAAAGGGCTCGTTGCTGGGGTCGAGTAGTTGCTGCAGGTCGGCCGCGGTTACGGCGCGGTGGGCGCGGGTGTCCGTGTCAGGATAGACGAGGACGTGGGCCAGTTTTTCTGAGGGCGAAGCAGGCGGCATGGCAGCCAGCGAGGCGCGATAGTAGTCCGCGGCGCGCTGGTTGTCTCCGCGTGCTTGCTCATAACGCGCGGCAAGCGAGAGTATGGCCGGGTCGTGTGGATAGCGTTCCAGCGCCTGGCGCAGCCATTGCTCAGCCTGGCTTTTGTCGTTGGCCGCGAGCGCCGCGCCAACGGCTCCCTGGAAGTCGCCGGAGGTGGCATCCTGCAAGGGAACCGTCTTAAAGATCGCCAGCGCCTCCTTGGCGCGGCCCACCTGCGCATAGCCGCCGGCGACAGCCTTGCGCACAGTCAGGTTGTTGGGGAAGGCCTGCGATGCGGCATCAAGAATATCCACTGCCCGCTGGACGTTGCCGTTTTCCATGGCCGCGCCGGCGCGGCGCACGCTCCAGTTGGCCCAGATTTCCTGGATGGTCTGGCGCTGCACGACGGTCAGGCCGGACCGGCTGCCAAGGCGCATCAGAGCAGGATAAAGAGCCCGGTCGTTGTGCGTGTTCATCAACAGCCATGCGTTCTGAATTTCGACGGTCGCGGGGGGTTGGATGTGGAGCTTGGCGTAGTAGGCCTGCACACGGTTCATGGTCTCGATGGCGCGGACCGTGTCTCCGGTGGCTGCGTAGAGGCTGGATTCAGACTGCACGAATTCGATATCGGCTTCGAGTTCCTTGCGCACCTGCTCGGGTATGATGGCGATCTCTTCAAGCGCATCAGGCTCGCGATGGAGGTCGGTCAATGTGGCGACCAGGCCCTTCCATGCATCGGCGCGTTCGGGATTGCTTGCCACAATCTGGTGATAGAGGTCGTAGGCTTTCGCAATGTCGTCGCGCAGCAGGTAGACGCCGGCAAGTTGCACCTCAAGCGACACGCTGGGCACGCCGCCCGAGGCGATTTCAAGCCTGGCAGCGCGTTCGAGCAAACCCTGCGCAAGCTCATACTGGTTGGCCTGTTGATAAATTGCGCCCAGCATGGTGAGAAAGGCTGGATCGCCGAGAGCGGACTCGTAGACGGCAGCAGGCATCTTCTTCACGTCGTCGATCGCCGCCGTGTCCTGGCCCATCTCATGATGCGCGCCAATCAGGCCCTCCCATGCGGAAAGGCTGCCGGGATCTTCGTTCAGCAACTGCGTGTAAAGCGGCTCGGCCTGGTCATAGCGCCTGGCTTGCATCAGGATTCCCGCGTACTCGAGCTTGGTATCGGCCGTGAGATTGACGCCCTTGTCGGGGAATGGAAGAGCCAGCGCCTGGGCCAGCACTTTCTGCGCATCGGCGGGGCGATTCTGCGCCTGATAAATCGTGGCCAGCGTGCGCAGATACTCGGCGTCGCGGGTGAGTGCGGCCTTGACCGGCGCCGGAATGCGCTCCTCGACGGCGAGGGCCTTCTGATTCTGGTTGTCGCGTGCGTAGGCCAGGAACAGGCCGCGCCAGCCGTCGGTCGAGTTGGGCGCGACCTTGACGAGTTGATCGTAGAGAATAACGGCGCCGGCAAACTTCTGCTGCTTGATGAGCAGGCCGGCCAGGCCGTTGAGGGCTTCCGGCGAGCGCGGACGCATCTTCAGGGCCTCGCGATATTTGCCGTCTGCCACGTCGATTTGATTCGCAGCGAAGGCTTGCGAAGCCTCGCCCATCACGTACCAAGAGTGCGATGCAGCCAGCGCGTCCTCGACGGTTTTCTCTTTGAAGCCGTTTGCTTCGGCGCGTTCGAGATACGTGATGGCATCGGCGAATTTGTTCTGCTGCATGCGCAGAAAACCTATGCCTGCGGCCACGCGGCCGTTGTTTGGCTCCTCGTTCAGAAGGATCGTGAAGCGCTTTTCCGCATCGTCGAGGTGGTGCGCGTTGAGATCCGCAAATGCTGCGTGCTCGGCGGGCGTGCGCGCAATGCCGGAGTTCATCTTCGCCAGCTTGCTCTCGTTTTCTTTCAGGCGGCCGGCCAGTTCGGTGTCGTTGGGGTGCTCCTTGATGTACTCGCGCAACTCAGCGGTCGATGCAGGATTGGCCGCGTCCCAAACCAGCGCCTGACGCAGAGCGGCCTGTGCGTTCGCGTCTTTGGGATGCTGCTTCAAGATTCGGATGCCTTCCGCGCGATTCTTCTGGTCGTTGGTGAGCATGGCGCCCAACTCGACAGCGAAGCGCGAATCGCCTGGGTTGCGAGCCGCCGCGGCGCGCATTCCGGCAATTGCGTCGGCCTTGCCGCCGGCAGTTCCGTAGAGCGTCTGGTAATAGGCCAGCGAGATATCCCCATCCGGCGGGTGATCGCCATACAACTGCTTGTAGATGCGCATGGCATCATCGGCCTTGCCCTGGCGGGCAAGCTCTCCCGCGTGGCGCAGTGAGGCGCTCTCGGCGCTCGTGCTGGCGAGGCCTTCGATTTTGGCGATGTCCGGGCTGTTGGGACTCACCTTGCGAAGACGGTCGAGTGCGTCGATGGCCTTGTCGGAGCCGGTAAGTTTCAAGTCTCTGGCGAGACCCGCGAGCGATTCGACATTGTTAGGATCGGAGAGAAGAATCTGCTGCCATAGCTGGATGGCCATGTCGGGCCGGCCGCGGGCTTCGAGGGCGTGCGCTTTTTCAATGAGGAGCGTCCGCGTGGCTTCAGGAGAGTTGGCTGCGGGCTTGCGCGCGGCATTTTGAGTAAGCCCTAGTTGCAGCGCCAGAAGCAGGCAGCCCGCAACCTTTGCACCCCTTCCCAACGCCCCGCAACCCACGTTCATCAGCGCTTCCATTCTACGTTTAGTTCTCCACCCGAACCAAACCGAAACCTACCATTCAGAAAGCCGGTTGAAAACAGGGCAAGATTCTGATCGTAGTAAGCCAAATCCTTTCCATAAAGGCCCGTGGACGGGTCGCGCATCTTGCTCATGCGCACCGTCTGTTGCGCGCTCAGCCGCGAGAGGTCAGGGAAGGCCCTCAGGTAGGGCAGCACCGCAGCCGAGAACCCTACAGGTCCATCTTGCGCCAAAGGAATGCCCTGGTCACTTACCTTTTCCGGGGGGGCATCATGATTGGCAAGGTAGACGCTCATGGTGGGAAGGTCGCTGAGTATCTGGGCGCGCATGGTTCCCTCGGGAGAGATCATTCCCGCCCAAAGATAAACGCGGATCGCATCGTAACTGCCGCCGGATTGTTCGCTGTCCCTGTTGCCCGTCTGCATGGGTGGCGCGGGATAGAATCCGTCGCCGGGAATGTAGTTCACCCAGTCCATCACGAAGCCATGGCGCGCACTCTGTTCAAGCATCCGCGGGATGTCGATTGCGATCTGCTGCCAGGGGCCGGCGGAGTCGACCTTTGCCAGGCGCTGAAACAGAAACAGCGGCATGTAACTTGGGTTCACCGTCCAGGTCAGCTTCTGCTGGAATCCGGTGGGACCGGGCATGAGCAAAGGGCCGAAACCCGGCAAGTTGGACACTTCGCGCTTGGCGATCTGCGCCATCATTGCCCTGCCCAGGGTCGTGTCCGCAGGAGCGTTCCAAAGCCGGCCGGCTTCGATCAGCGTGTAGGCCATCCACACATCGGCATCGGATGCCGAGTTGGAGTCGAGCGTCTTCCATTCGCCGGTCGCGCTCTTGCCCCACAACCATGCGGGCAGGTGAGCGCTTAAGTCGCCATTGGCCAGGTTAGTTTTTGTCCAGCCGAGCACACGGTCGAAGGTGGGCCGGTCATCGTCGGCGAGGGCAAAGAACATGGCGTACGCCTGGCCCTCGGAGGTAGTGCGGTCGCCGCCGGTATGATCGATTACGCGGCCTTGACTGTCAATGAAATGCAACTTGTACGCGTCCCACAGCGGCCACGAACTCTCTTTGCAGCCACCCGCCGGGCAGAGCGCCAGAAACAAAGCGGTCAACAACCAATGCTTGCCTGGCCGGTAAGTCCGTAGGCCCATTGCAGCGGTTCTCCAACCTGGGTTTGAGCGGCGTTCCAATTGTAGCGTCCGGCGGCATGATGGATGGCGAATCTGTTTAGCTCTCGGAGCCATTGAGACCGCACGCCTAATCCCTGTTCCCTAATCCCTAATCGCTGATCCCTGCTTTTAGTCTTCGAACATCCTCAGGCGCGCTCTGGCTTTGACGCGCATCCATTGCCTGGTCCACACGGCAAGCATGAGGCACAGGGTCATGGCCACCAACACGATCAGCCAAGGCACTTCCATGAACCACAGGGTCAAGCGAGTCCACCAGGGCAACACGCCGACGTGGTAGACGTTGGTGCCGATGCGGAAGGACTGGAACTGCGCGGCGTGCAGCACGGATACGGAGCCGGAAATCTCGCTGGACTGCTGCACCTTGAGGAACCCATCAATGAACGGTTCGAACGAAGCCGCATCTTTCAGGTGGATGGCAACAACGCTGCGGCTGCCGCCGGGGGAGTAAGGGGATTCGATCCCCTCGATAACACCGTCGGGCGTGCCGCCGGCGGTGAGTTCTCCGCTCTCCGAATGCTCGTCCGATTGCATCTTCCACCATGCCTTGTGCAGCACCGGTGCGAAGAAGCCTTGCGTGTCGCGCACCTGAACCCGGCCGCTGCGCAGCGCAACAGGAAGATTGTTGTTGAGCTTTTCGAAGGCCTGTTGATCGTCGCCCGTGCCAATGATAAGAAAGTCGGTCCGCGCGCCCTCCTGCAAGGCATCCACGCCGGCCACAGTGACGCGCAGCGTGGGAAAGCCGGTCTGGCGGCTGAAATGGCCCATGAGCGTGACGAAGGCTTCAATCTCCTGCTCGGTGGGCGTGGGCGGAAGCACCACGGTGGTCTCGCCCAGGTCGGCTATGCGCGTAAACGGGAAGCCGGCGTTGGCAAAGCTCTCCAGGTTAGGCAGAGGAGCGTAATGCGGATAGCCGCGCAGATCGAGATAGGTATCGCGGAGAATGGCGCCCTGCATGTTGATGGGCGTGGTGTCCTGGCAGCCGCCTTTCTTGAGTAACTGGAAGGTGAAGTCGAACGAAAGGGAGTTCGAAAACGGGCGCAGGTTCACCACAGGAACGGGCACATCGACCTTCATCTGGCGGATGGCCTGCTGGCCGGGAACAAGCGGAACCGATCCGAGAAACGCATTGTTGATGCGCACCTGCAGGCTGGAGATGGGACCGATCGGAATGGAATTGTAGCGGTAAGCCAGAACAAGTCTGGCATTCGGTTCCCTGCCCCGGTAATAGAGATCGGGCGGAATGCGAAAGTAGACAGGCAAGGGCGCCGAACCGTCGCTTTGCAACTGGTCCGCGGTCGCGTAATCCCACAGCGCGATGGACTGGTTGGTGCGCGCCCAGCGCGGCGCATCGTCCGGCTTGCGGCGGTCCGGCAGCCGGAAATTGCCGATGGCGGAATCCGGGCCATTGAGCATGTCGCTGTGCAAGGCCACGGCCTGCGCCGCAATCAGCGCCTGATCGGCATCCGCCCCGGCGATCACCAGGATCTTGCCATACGGATCGTTGGGATTGGTGCGCATGGCCACCGTGGGCGCGCTCACATTCACCAGGTTCAACCCCTGAGGAAGATTTCCCGAGCCATCGGATATCACGATGGCATTGCCCTGCGGAAGCTGCCCTATGTGAACCGGAAAGCGCACCGGGCGGTTCTCCGAGATGAGTCCGAAGTAGCTTGAAACCACGCCCGCAGCCTGGATGGCCTTGAAGCTGGGCGCGGAGGCAAACACGATGGGGATGGTCAGCGGCTGAATCACCGCCGGATCGAGAAACGTCATGGGCAACTGTTTCAGATCGTCGGCCAAGGGGAGCTGATCGCCCTCTATGTCGAGATAGGTGTTGCGATGCACGCGCGACCACAGCGTGGTGTTCGCAGGGTCTTCGCACACCGTGGTGTAGTGGCCGATGAACTGCATGGTGAGCGTGTTGTTGTGCACCAGCAATTCCGGAGGAATAGTGAACTCGGCATCGGCGACATGGCTGTCTGAGCCGCCCATCTGTCCCGGCGTGGGCTGAATGGTTGCGAAAAGCGTGCCGTTCATCAGCAGCTTCAGATGGCTCAACTGCGGCAGCAGGCTGGGAGAAAACGAATAGTAGATATGAATTTTGGCGGAGCGGACCACGTGGGTCTGGGGTAGCGTGAAGTGGATTTCATGGCGGCTGTCGATGCCGTGCAGCTCAATCTGCGGCGAGCCGGCATCGTTGAGCGTGAAGGAGTCTCGATACTGTCCGGGAGGAACGGGAGCGCCTTTGTCGGGAGGTCCAGTTACGGCCGTGAGCTCGACGGCAGGCACAGTGGAGTTGTCGCTGGTAGCTGCAGAGTCGCCGCGCTGTTGCGCACTGAGGTTGTGCGCCCCGGCCATCAGCAGCGAGGCAAGCAGGAAGATAATTGCGGGACCGGCCACGGAGTGAGGCGCGGGCTTTTTGCGCGTCTTCCTATCTCCTCCGCCAATCAGGATTTGAAACGTCTGAGCCAGGCCCTTGAATGAAATCGCAAAGATGCGCGCCATGCTTTTCATTACGTCGTCGGGCTCGCGCGACTCACCCCAACCGAGCCAGGAGTCGGCGCGCGAATAGAGAACCCTGGTCAGCACTTCCTGTTCGGCGATGGTCAACTCCTGGAAGGATACGCGCAAGATCGATCCTTCCACTGAGACAACGGTCGCGGGCAGTTCCGTACGCACCGACGGCAGAGGGAAAGCCAGCCAAATCGGGGTTTGCAAGATGAAGTCCGCTGTTTCCGGAAAGCGGATGCTGCCGCCGCCGGAAGACATGTCAACGGTCTCTCCAGCAATGATCCGCCCGTCCGCCATCCGCGCCATCACCGGCGTCGCAATATTAATGCGGACTGTGTTGCGCAACTGCTTCATCTCCCGCGCCACCGCCGTACAAACTCCGAGAATGACGATATTGAAAAAGCACCAGACAGCGTTCATGATGACCGTGCCGGGCCGGTCGCGATCCCATATGAAGAAGCGCGGAATGGCGACCAGGAGCCCGATCATATTGAGGACCAGCATGATGACGAACGGCAGGGCAATGCGCGCATCGAAAAAGGTGCGCTTGACCACGCCACCCTTGGCCGTCACGTTGAACTTTCCCAGCTTGGGATTGATGAGCGCCATCATGGTCGGCAGCAGAATGTAGGGCGCGAGCACGGTCTCGTAAATCTCGTTCCAGAAGGAGTTGCGATGCTCGCCTTGAATACGCGAGTTGGTCACGCTCGACAGGGTCAGGTGCGGCATTGCATAGGCCACAATGGCTGCCCAGTATCCGGGAATATTGGTGTGGCTGAAGAGGAGAAAAATCAACGGCGCGGAGAGAAAAATGAGCCGCGGCACCGCGTAGAGAAAATGGCACATGGCGTTGAAGTAGCACAGACGCTGGGGAAATTTCAGCCCCGGCGCGAAGAGCGGATTGTCGGTGCGCAGAATCTGGATCATGCCCCTGGCCCAGCGGATGCGCTGGCCCACATGGGCCGACAGCCGCTCCGTGGCCAGGCCTGCCGCCTGAGGAATGTTGATGTAGGCTGTGCCCCAGCCGTTCATCTGCATGCGCAGCGAGGTGTGCGCATCCTCGGTGACTGTCTCAACGGCGATACCGCCGATTTCGTCGAGCGCCGTGCGCCGCAATACTGCGCAGGAGCCGCAAAAGAAAGTCGCGTTCCAAAAGTCGTTGCCGTCCTGCACGATTCCGTAGAACAGCTCGCCCTCGTTGGGAATGACGCGGAACTGGCCCAGGTTGCGCTCGAAGGGGTCGGGCGAATAGAAGTGGTGGGGCGTCTGCAGCATGGCCAGTTTGGGGTCCCGCAACATCCACCCAACCGTCATCTGCAGAAAACTGCGCGTGGGCACGTGATCGCAGTCGAAGATGGCCACGTACGGCGAGCTCACGGTCTTCAGCGCCGTGTTGATGTTGCCCGCCTTGGCATGGGAGTTATCCGGACGAATCCGGTAGCCGACGCCGGCCTCGAAAGCGAACTCCTCAAACTCCTTGCGGGAACCGTCGTCGAGGATATAGACGTGAAGTTTGTCGGCGGGCCAGTCCATGTTCAACGCGCCCAGCGCCGTGTAGCGCACCACGTCGAGCGGCTCGTTGTAAGTGGGGATGAGGACGTCGACGTGCGGCCATTCTTCCTCGGCTTCCGGCAGGGCCACAGGCGCGCGGCGCAGCGGCCAGACGGTTTGAAAGTAGCCCAGAAAGAGAATGAAGAAAGCGTAGGTCTCGGCCAGGATCAGGCTCATGATGAAGAATGCATCCAGGGCGCCCCAGTGGTTGGCGGGATCCTGAAAGTAGTGCACAGTCTGCGTCCACCGCCAATAGCCGTAGCGGAAGGTGCAGAACATTGACATCATCATCAGCGTGAGGGTGATCAGGTAGGAATCGGAGCTGCGCGCCAGGGCGATCGACATGAGCAGCGTAAGCAGCCCGCACACCGCCTGCTGCGGCCAAGTAAGGGGCAATACGGCGAGGAAGAAAAACACAACCGCCGCCATCAGCAGGAAGACGAAGCGGAAAATCTTGGTGAAGACGTTTTCCCCGGCCCCTATATCCTGCCAAAGGCCTGTTACTGTCATCGCTCACACCAGCGAACGCCGCGGTAGCTTGTCGTCGCCGGTGCCGAGAGGCTCTTGACCCATCCCGCGAGGGTAGTGAAGTCCTCCGCCAGCGGAGAGCCGGGAGCGTAATCCATCACCGTCATGCCTTCCGCGAGCGCCTCGCTCATGGCCGGCACGCGGCGCAAGGCAAAAGGCAATAGCCGCTCTGCCAGTTGCTCGCGCAGCACCTCGCGGACATCGAGATGCAGCGGCAGAGAGGCGTCGAACTGATTCAGGACGTAGTACGGCATGGAAGGCTTGCCGGCGGGATTGCTGTTGTGCTCAAAGAATGCGTCGATGGAGCTGACACTGACCACCGAATTCATGTCTGGAACGATCGGAACCAGCACCAGGGGCGACATGCGCATGATGCGCCGCGTGGTTGCTCCGGAAGCGGTTGCCAGGTCGACGATCACTCGGCCGGCCCCGCGCGCAAACTTGGAGATTTCGCCGCTCAGGCTTTCCGGCGTGTCCGATCCCAGTCCCTCTGGATCGATGGTGACCATCTGAATGGGTGCGTCGCTGCTCCCTCCCGGAGGGTTGAAGGTGCGCAGCAGGCCGGGTCGTTGATCCGTGGCTCCGAAAAAGAAGGGCAGCAGGCCGAAGGCTGCCGTATCCACCAGCAGAACCCGTTCGCCGCGCGCAGAAAGAGCCCTGCCCAGCGTCGCCACCAGGCTGGTTTTCCCCACGCCGCCGGCCAGCGAAAAAACAGCCATTGCCGGTGCCCGCGAAACGACGGGAGCCGGAATTGCTTCCGGAGGAGGCTGGATCCCCTCAAACACGCCGCGCAGCGCAAACCAGCGTGAGGCCAGGCGATCTCGCGATCCCTGCAGCGTATCCTCGGGCGCCAAGGGAACGGATGACGGCGGAACCGGAGACGGCGCCTGCGGCAGCGAAGAGGCGGGAATGTGGTGGCCAGGGGCTTCAGGGGATTCAATTGACAGCCATGCCGGCCGGCCCGCGGGCTCTCGCTCATCCGGCGTCGCCCAGGGGCTGCGCGGCATCGCACTCTCCTCTTGTGGCTTATGCTCGCGCGCCGGGCCGTATTGCGGCTGACCGGATTGCGTAACAGGCGGCCGGTAAGGCTGGCCGTAGCCTGCGAAGCTTTGCGCCGGCGGCGAATAGTGCGGCGGTTGTTGCGCCGGCGGCGGAACGGCGGGAATGCGGTCTGTCCGAAGTTCGGATTGGAATTGGGACTGGAGCTGTTGCCATGCGAGGCGTTGCTGCGCAAGGTGCTGCGCTGCTGCCAGCGCAGCCTGCTCTGCGCTGCGATCGGTCGCCTGCTGCTCGGCCAGTTGGGCGGCATGTTCCTGGGCTCGCTGTTCGTGCACCCGTTGTTCTTGAAGCCGTTGTTCCTGCGCCCGCTGTTCCTGGGCGCGCTGTTCTTGCGCCCGTTGTTCCTTGGCTCGCTCTTCCTGGGCTCGCTCTTCCTGCGCCCGCTGTTCCTGAAGCCGTTGTTCTTGAAGCCGTTGTTCGTGGGCTCGCTCTGCGGCTTGCTGCGCGGCTAGCTCTGCCGCCTGTTCCGCCGACTCCCGTGCTGCCTGCTCCGCAGCCGCTTCAGCGGCGCGGTGGGCGGCCTCTTCCGCGGCCAGCTGCGAGGCGCGTTCCGCCTGGCGTGCAGCCGTCTCCGCGGCCAACTCGGCCTGGCGCGCCTGCTCCTGTTGGCGCGCCTGAATGACCGCCAGATACTCCACTTCCGCGGCGTCCTTGGACTGAGCCTCTTCCTGCTTGTTCTTCTGCTCTTCTTCCAGCGCCTGCTCTGCGCGCAAGCGAGCTTTCTCCCGCGTCTGCGCCCGCGCAGCCGAAAAATCTCTGTATTTTGCTCCGTGTAAATTGGCCCAGGAATAGAGTGTGGCCACGTCGTCCGGCGTTGCGTCCTGGTCGCTCTGCGGGTTGAATTCTGTCATATCGCCCTCATCGATTTTTTCGATGCCAGAATCGCTTCGTTCCGGTCCCCGTCCCACCCCCGGTCATGGATTGCAGAACTCTAGCGGGGTTGCTCAAAAGGAAGCGCTTCTCAACCCGAATCGTACCCGCATACTGTTATCAGAACAATAACACTTGAACATTTACCTTCCTACCACTTTCCTGCCATCGCACCGATTCGAAGTGACTGCATTTTCTTGACTATCCGTCTCTTAGGCACACTCATGCCCGGGGCAGGCTAAAGTGTGCCTACCATCGTACCAGTGTTCACGAATACTTTGTTAGCTTGGAATAAGCGGCCTTACACGAGCTCGTAGCTCAGGTGATAGAGCAACGCCCTTTAAGGGAGCTCATGGCCCATCAGATTACTATTTGAGGCAATAATATACGTGACAAAACGACGGGGTATTGCGGGAGTTTACAGGAATCGGCGTGATTCGATAGCCTCGACGTTAGACTTTCCGGACAGAACGAACTTCATATTGATCGAAATGCTTCTCCCTCATGTGAATATCAAACTGGGCCGCGAACCACTCGATCTTGTCTTTTTTCGAATCCCTGAGACTGTTCCGGTTAGGCATTCCAGCCCCACAAATCTGGCACATCGCAGCCGCAGGGATCATATCCGCGTCGAAAACAATATGTAGCTCTGCTATTCCTGTCATTTGGGGAGCATAGGCTGGGGAGAAGAATTTCGACGTGATTCAGGTCACCAAACGCACGAAAGCCCCCGTTGCAGGGGCTTCGTCGTATTCCAGCAGATCCGTGGAGGAATCCATTTAGTGAGTGACACCTAGTGGCCCCTCGCGCGTGGAATCTGATCAAAATTGCCCATCGCCACTATTTCTTGGATCGCTTTTTCCCCTGCGAAATGGTTCCCGAGAAGATGAAATGGCCTGTTTCCGGCGTGATTCAAAGCAGCCATCATTTTGAACATCTAAGACAAGACTCGCTTGCGAATCAAAGAGAGATCGACCGCTGCGATTCGCAAGCCTGTCCAGGTTAAGGGGCGACGGCTACGGCGTCTACGTAGAACTCGGCGGGGGCGCCCCAGGAGTAGATGACTATCTCGTTGTACGACCCGCCATTGGGATTGAGGAAGACTCCGGGGTAGCTGCCGGGGGTGGCCAGCCAGCCGGTGCCGCTGCTGGGGCCGAGAAGCTCCGCGGCTACGGTGCCGCTGACGACGTTCAGGTACATGGAGGCGGTGGAGAGGGTGGTGAGAGGGAAGGCCTGGT
>JBKQNU010000074.1:0-12240 GCA_052145815.1 Occallatibacter sp. | reverse complement strand
GTTCCGCATGGATGCCGATGTGCCAGTTGGTTCCGCAGTCGATTTCACACTCTCTCTTCCCGCTGATGTCGTGGGCGCGGAAGCCGATGTACAAGTAGATTGTCGCGGGCGAGTCGTGCGCAGTTTTGAGGATGGTGGCCGGCGCGGAGTTGGCGTCGTCATTGATGAATACCGTTTTGAGCGCAAATAAGTTTGCGCAGTTACGTAGGGTAGTTCGGTAGGAAAGAGTTGGCCGCGTCTGGTAGGGCGCGAACAAAGAGGACGGATGGGCAGCACTTCGGTCAGCACTCCGGTCAGCGTTGAGCTAGGCGCGGGCATTCAGCCTGAGGACGGCAAAGGCACAATCCGCGTAATTGTGGCGGATACGCAAGCCATATTCCGCGCCGGGCTGCGGAAGATCTTCGCCCTCGAGGACGATATACGGGTTGTCGGCCAAGCCGAGAGTCTGGAGCAAACCGTTGCCGCGATTCAGAAGTTTTCGGCTGACGTTGTGATCTTCGAAGCTGTCCTGTCCCCGAATCCAGCCGACGCAGTTTCCGATCTTCTCAGGCAAAACCCGAGTTGCTGTTTGGTGGTTGTGCTGCAGGAACCTGACCAGGAGATGACGCTCGAAATGTTCCGGCGTGGCGCTCACGCCATAGTCTCGCGCGAGATTGAGCCGGAAATGCTGGTGGAATGTTTGCGCAAAGTTGCCCAGGGTGAGCCCTGGCTCGACAGCCGCGCCATCGGATGGGTGATGCAGGCTTATCGTACACAAGGGATGCGTCCGGCAGGTTCGCGTGCCAAGGTGTCGCTTACGCCCAAAGAGTCGCTCATCGTCTCCTGCGTTACGCAGGGAATGAAGAACAAAGAGATTGCTCTGAGGGTCGGCACCACCGAGCAGGTGGTCAAGAATTATCTGCGGAAGGTTTATGACAAGCTGGGAGTAGCCGACCGTCTGGAACTCGCGCTCTACTGCCTGAGCCATCGCGTGGTTGACGGCGCGGCTCCAGCCAAGCCCGTCTCGCCAACCAACGGCCATCCGGCGGCATCGGAAACGCCCAACGCAACGGCGGCGGCGTCGGGATCCAACTCCTGATTCTTCTCTTCTAGTACAATTCTCTGTTCAGTTCCCAGCTCTCAGTCAGCACGGTTGAGTGTTCTCGGAGAAACAAGAATCGGGATCTGAGAACTTTTTCCGTCAAATTCTGCGCTGCCAGAGAGCAAGAGAAAGAAGAGAGGCGAACTATGAAGGGCGACCCAAAGATTATCGCAATTCTGAACGAAGTGCTCAAAGCCGAACTCACTGCCATCAACCAGTATTTTCTGCACGCCGAGATGTGCGAAAACTGGGGCTATGAACGGATGGCGAAGCAGATCCGCAAGGAATCCATCGAAGAAATGCACCACGCCGAAATTCTGATGGAACGCATCCTCTACCTCGACGGCGCTCCCAATATGACTGACTATTTCAAGATCAATATCGGGCAAACCGTGAAGCAGCAACTGGAAAACGATCTGCAGCTCGAATACACGGCGGTGAAACGCCTGAACGAAGGTATCAAGTCCAGCGTGGCTGCCGGAGACAATGGTTCGCGCGAACTGATGGAGAAGATCCTGCTCGATGAAGAACACCACATCGACTGGCTGGAAGGCCAACTGCACGCCATTGAAGAAATGACCTACGAGAACTACCTCGCGCAGCAGTTGCACAAGGCCGAGGAAAGCTAGCTGCCGCAAGCTAAGAGCTGGGCGCAGCCTGCCCCATGCTCTCCATTGAGGTCCGGAGTGAGGCATCAGTAATTCGCGGGCAGTTGGCCGCACTGTTAGAATCAAAACAACCATTGTGCAGGGCGCCGGAGAGATGGCCGAGTGGCTGAAGGCGCACGCTTGGAAAGCGTGTTTACTCGAAAGGGTAACGTGGGTTCGAATCCCACTCTCTCCGCCATATTTTCTATGCCTTAACGATTAAAGGGCTTCTCGCGAGACCGAAAAAAGCTACATCGACAATCGCTGATTTTCTCGGCTTTCGACGTTTCACAATCCACTGAACAAGTTTGGCAGTACTTCACCCGCGTTGCCCAAATAACATTCCGTGAACGAGGATGCGTTCGCAGGCTTCTCCGGCCCGACATAAACTGTCCGCGCACGCCCAGCCGAGTTAGCCACAAAGCTGGCGGCGGGCTCGACCACGCCTGACGTTCCTATCGCCATAAAAAGTGTGCATTCCTCCAGTGCGCGATAAATTCGGTCCAACTCGAACGGCACTTCGCCGAACCAGCAAATGTGCGGACGAATCCGGCCGCCGCAGTTACATCGGGGGACTTCGGCGTGCGGCTCGTAGAGATTCGTGTCGTCGAATGGAGCCCGGCTGCAAGTGTCGCAACGGCTCTTGAAAAGCTCGCCGTGCATGTGCACGACGTTTTTCGAACCCGCCTGCTCGTGCAGGCTGTCCACGTTCTGTGTGCAGACGAAGAGGCGGTCTCGTAGCGAGCCTTCAAGTTTGGCGAGCGCGAAGTGCGCCGGATTGGGCTTGGCCGCCGACGCCACCCGCCGGCGCATGGAATAAAACTCCCACACCAGCCTCGGATCGTGGTGCCAGGCCTCCGGCGAAGCGACCTCCTCGATACGGTAATTCCGCCAAAGCCCGCCCACACCACGGAAAGTTGGAATACCGCTCTCCGCGCTCACTCCTGCCCCGGTAAGAACGAAGACGCGATCGGTGGAGGAAAGCGGGAGCATGAACGAAGTTTACGGCGCCTTTCCGAACAGAGTTTAATACACTACATTGGATATCGTATGGTCTTCACGGCGCCACACAGGTCGCTGAAGTTGCTTTCGTTCATTCTGTTCTGCGCGCTTGCTGCCAGCTCGATCCACGCCCAGGACAAGGACCTCTCTGCCAGCTATCAGTTTCAGCCGGTGCTGATTGGAGCGGGCGGATGGATGCGCGGCATGGCCGTCAGTCCCAGCAATCCAAACTACATGTATGCCCGCGGCGACGTGGACAACGTCTATCGCTGGGACAACAGGGCGCAACAGTGGTATCCCAGCAAGATTTCCACCGCCTTCCCGGCGGCTTTCACGGCCGCGCCCGCAGGCGGTGGTGGCGGCGCTATCGCCATCGATCCCTCCAACCCGCTGCACGTTCTGGTGGTCTGGACCCTGGGTGGGGGAACCGATGTCAATAACGCTTGGGGTTTGAACGTCTATTACAGCACGGATGGCGCCAATACCTACCAGCCCGCCAACCTCTCACTCAATGGCAACCTTTCCCAGGAGACCACCGGCGAGCGTCTGGCGGTCGATCCCAACAACGGAGACATAGCCTATCTCGGGCCTCCTGGGGCGCAGGGCGCGACCGACGGTCTCGAGCTCAGCTTGGACGGCGGTCAAACGTGGAACCAGGTAACTGGCGGCGGACTCCCGGTTACAAACGTCAACACGGTGCGCTATGAGTTTCAGTTGCCGCGCATCGATGGGGGCTCCGGAACCGTCACATTGCCCGGGGGCCAGACCGCCAGCCAGATTGTCTATGTGACCTACATCAAGCACGACGAGACCAATAGCGATGCCATACTCGGCGGTGGTGTCTTGAAGAGCGCCGACGGAGGCCAAACCTGGACCGACATCACGGGAACGGTTCTTGAAACCGGCGCCGACACGGTCGGCTTTGCCACGATCGACTCTGCCGGAAATCTGTGGATCGCGGACGGCGGCAATAGCAGTACAGGCGCAAGCAGTAACAATCTCTATAAGTGGACGCGGACCGGAACAGCTTGGATAACCAGCGCTCCGACCTACGGCGGCGGCGGTGGTATCGCGGTCGATCCCACGAATCCGCAGCGGATCTTCGCCCTGGGCAACAGCTCTATGTCGCGTTCTCTCAACGGCGGCGCCAGTTGGACCGATCTGGGGCCCATGCAATTTGCCTCGAACCAGACGATCGAGTGGCTGGATCCATCGTCATTCCGCCCGCAGGGACACTATGTTTCGGTCAGCGGACTTTATTCCAATAGCGACGAAGTTCTTTTTGTCGCCGGTGCGAACGACGGCATCATGACCTACACTCCGAGCAATACCGACACGTCAACTACTTGGACCAGCATCTCGGAAGGCATCGAAGAGATGGTCTCGCAGCCCAGTATGATTCCCCCAGGCGGGAGGCCGGTGCTGGCGTTCGAAGACGAGACTCTTTTCACCATCGACAATCCAGCCACATATACAGCAGCGCATTTCCCCATTGATCTGTTTCAAGACGGCAATGACGGACTGTCGATTGCCACGGATACCAGCTACGCTCCCAATCAACCACTGTATGTTGTGGTTGCGTCGGATAACTTGGGGGCCGGCAACCCGCTCCTTCAGTCGTCGGAATTCAGTTCCTACAGCGCCGACGGCGGCAACACGTGGACCCTCTTTCCCTCCATATCGGCCGGAACCCATCCCTGCCTGTTGTACGGAGGCAGTATCGCCGTCTCGGCACGGCGCACCGGCCAGGAAAACGCAGCTCCCGGCTCAGACAATCTCGTCTGGATTCCATCCAACTTTAACTTGTGGAATATCTTCGGCCAGGGTCCCGCGCCGTTTTACTCCAAGGATGGCGGAGCGACCTGGACCCAGACCGCATCCTTCAACCATGCGCCGGGGGCGATAACCGTACAGGCCCCTGCTAATTGTCCCGGACCTGCCAGCTATACGTTCATGGGCTTCCAATGGGGTCCGTGGATCTTCGCGCTGACGCAGCATTTGCTGGTCGCCGATCCGGTGACTCCGGGCACGTTCTACGCTGAGCTTACGGCAGGCGGTTTCTGGACGAGCACCGATGGCGGAGTAACCTGGACCCAACTCCAGACATCAAGCGGCGGCCAGGTTCCAGATTTCCCGCACCATGGAACCATGGCGGCGGTTCCCGGCGTGTCCGGCGACCTGTGGCTGGTTGACGGAAAAGATGGCTCCGACCAGCATGGCCTCTACCACACAACCAATGGCGGCGTTGCCTGGACCCGCAATCCAAACTTCACTTACGCTTGGACTCTCGCCCTGGGCAGAAGCGTTACCAGCGGCGGCTATCCAGCAATTTATGTCTACGGCCTGCTCGCCGGCGACCCGGACTGGGGTGTCTTCCAGTCGATCGATGGGGGCAACACATTCAACCGAATCTCATACTACCCAGATCAACTCCTCGACGTGCCTGACACCATGACGGCGAGCTGGGACACCTTCGGGACGGTCTATATCGGTTTCCAAGGCAACAGTTTCGTCTATGGCTACTACAACAACGCAAGCATTGTGGCCGGAGCTCCGACTCTCTCCGCCGTGGCTGGCGACACGCGCATTATTCTAAGTTGGCAAACGGCTTACCCTGGCGGTACGCCCACGGGCTTCAATATCTACCGCGGAACGGCGCCGGGCGGAGAGCCTCCCACTCCAATTGCAAGCAACATCAATGCGAATACCTATACGGACACGGGGCTGACGGATGGCACGACATATTACTTCACCGTCTATGGCGTGAACGTGGCCGGCACGGGGCCTTCGTCGAACGAGGCGTCCGCCACTCCCGCCGCTGTTTCGGACTTCACGCTGACCAACACAGGCAGCACTTCGGCACAGGTGTTGGCGGGAGTGACGGCGAAAGGGTACTCCTTCACCGTGGCGCCGAGGACGGGTTCAACTTTCGGCGCGACCGTCACATTTGCGTGCTCGGGTCTGGATGCGTCGGCGAGTTGCGTCTTCAATCCAGCATCGATTCCAGCGGGTACATCGGGAGTCCACGCTGTGCCGGTGATCCTGACGATCACCACCGCTGGGCCGAACGCCACGTCTGGACAGATTCGGCAGGGGAGCAACAGCAACGCCAAGCGGCATAAACGGACCGACAATCGCTCTCCGTGGCTGCCCTTGGCGCTGCCGATCGCGGGCGTCGCGATGTTGGGCCTCTTCGGACGGAAAGTGTATAAGCATTCCGTCATCCTGGGCCTGTGTGTAGCGATGGGGTTGCTCGCTCTGTTGATCGCGTGTGGCGGCAGCAGCACTCCCATAAGCGTTGCGATCCGTCCAACCACAGCCAGCCTGTGGCCGAACGATAGCGCAGACGCATGGCCAGCGCAGACGCAAACGTTCACCGCGAGCGTGAGCAACAACTCGACGGTTGCGTGGTCGGTCTCGCCAGCTAACGGCGGCTCCATTGATGCCAGCGGGAACTACACGGCGCCACAGGTGGCTTCGGGGCTCCCGTCGTCCGCGACCGTCACCGCAACATTGGTAGCGGACTCGACGAAATCGGCGAGCGCCGTAGTCACTCTAAAACCGGCGACCATTCCGGCTTTGTACCGCGTAACCGTCACGGCAACCGCTCTGTCTTCAACCCATCAACTGCCGGAGTTGACGCTGGTCGTGCAGTAGGCAATGTTCTTGTGGTCAGGCTGATTTTTGCTCAGGGCTCGGATCTTAACGTTTTCGCTACACTGCTACCTCATATGATCACGATTTCCAGGCGTGCGATGGTTAAGGCGATGGTTGCGGAAGCGACCGCCGCATCTCTTGTATGCTCCCCCTCGTTTTCCACGGCGAAAGAAAACCTTCCGATTCCCCGCAAAGGGCGAATCCGGCAGTCTGCCGCCCGATGGTGCTACCAGAACATTCCTTTGGATGAGTTATGCGCAAGTGGCGCTCAAATGGGTTTGAAAGCCATCGACCTGCTGCAACCGGAAGAGTGGGAGGTCCCCCGGCGTTATGGACTGATCTGCAGCATGGGTTACGGCGGGGGCGGAGAAATTGCCAGCGCCATGAACCGCCGGGAGAACCACGCGAAGATCGAAGAAGCGTTTCGGAAAAGCATGCCCCAAGCCGCGAAGCTCGGCGTGCCGAACTTGATCACCTTCTCGGGAAACCGGGGCGGAATGTCCGACGAAGAAGGGGCGCAAAATACGATTGCCGGCCTGAATCGCGTGAAGAAAATCGCGGAGGACTACGGCGTGACCATCTGCATGGAACTCCTGAACAGCAAGATAGATCATAAGGATTACATGTGCGATCACACCGCCTGGGGCGTACGCGTGGTGCAGGCGGTCAATTCACCGCTTGTGAAGCTCCTGTACGATGCGTATCACATGCAGATCATGGAAGGCGATCTGATTCGCACCATCGAACAGAACATCGACTGCATCGGCCACTTCCATACCGGAGGCGTGCCAGGGCGGCATGAACTGGATGACACTCAGGAAGTGAATTGGGCCGCCGTGATGCGAGCCATAGCCAAGAGCAACTACGCCGGCTATGTCGCGCATGAGTTTATCCCCACCAGAGATCCCCTGGCTTCCTTACGGGAAGCCGTGGCGTTGTGTGACGTCTGACCAGCGGAGTAAGTAGCAGGACCAAAATCCGTCTTTGTTTGCCGCCGCTGCGCACGGCTTACAAGATCTTTCTCTCCAATAAGTACGCCTCCTTGTATTCCAGGTAATTCTCGGCGTAGCGGAGGATCATCGCCTGTTCTTTCTCATCCAGGAGGCGGCGGAATTTTCCGGGAGTTCCCATCCACAGGGAATTCGGTGCGACGACGGTCTTCTCAGGGATCAGAGTGCCGGCGGCAATGATGGAGCCGGCTCCGATAACCGCGCCGTTAAGGATGATGACGCCCATACCGATGAGGCAGTGGTCTTCGATGGTGCAGCCGTGCAGCACGACACTGTGCCCGACGGTGACATAGTCGCCCAGGTACACACCGTATTGTTCCTTCATGCCGTGCAGGACGGAGTTGTCCTGGATGTTCGAGTGGTGGCCGACGCGAATCTGGTGGACGTCGCCGCGCAGCACGCAGTTCATCCAGACGCTGGAATGCTCGCCGAGAATGACATCCCCGATGAGCTGGGCGGAGTCGTCTACATAGCAGCTTTCGGGAAATTGAGGAGTGAGGCCTTTGTAGGATCGGATCATGGATTTATCGGATGCTCAGAGCGTTTTCCCGGGCTCGCGCTTTCTCAATAACGAGCGGACGCGCATTGCCGGTGAAAAGTCAACATACCATGCAGGGTGCGCCGATCGAAAGTCAACTTTTGGAGTCAGGGCCAGAAGAGCAGAGCGGAAAGCCGAGTTGAAGCCGGCGGGGGAGGCCAGATGTGCAGCGTTACGCCGCTGGGTCTCTACTGTAGCGGCGTAAGCGCGAGACAAGTTGGCTGGTCGGGGATCGCGGAACCGGTAGGGTCGTAGTAGACCACGCCATCCTGGGTGGAGCAGAAGCTGCGGTTGCCGCCATTCGACACGGGTATTGCGGCGGACAAGTACTGATAATAGGGTGGCCCGGAACCGACTTGGGTCACGGTGAAGCCGAACCCGCTCTTGGTGCCGCTGGAGAGCACGTTGTCGATGATGCAGGCGCCATTCTCGTCGGGCGCAGTGCAAGTGGACCCGCCAAGAGCCGCGATCGTCGGCGCGTAGCCGACATCCGGATAACTGTTGAAGTAGGTTAGCATCGCAGTGTTGATGGTGCGCAGCGAGGCGACGGCGGAGGCCTCGTTCGCGGCCACACGGGCCTGCAGCAAGTTGGGGATCGCTATGGCGGCAATGATCAGGATGATGGAAACGACGATCAGCAGCTCGATTAGCGAAAAGCCCTTTTGATTCCGCTTGCGGTTTTTCATGGTCCGATCCTCTCTGGTTACTAAAGTTACTTTCCGGCTTACTTCGTCCGGTTCACGTTGCAGTGAGGGGGTTGCCCGGTACTCTCCAAAGATGCAACCTCGTGACCAAATTGATTGCACAAGAATGTCAATTGTTTGCGGCGGCGAAGACAAGTCGGATGTGAAAAGAGTTGCACACAGAAAGGAAATGAAGAGGGAAAGGGACTACGCACTCGCCGAAACCGTTGAAGAATTGGAGGTTACTAGTGGTGTTACTAAGCACTTATGAAACTCCGAAAGACAACCTAAGGATTGGTCGATTGTTTTTTCGATGGGCAAGATATGCGTCATGAAGCCTTGTTCGGACGCGGCTGAATTTGAATGCCGAACCTTTGCGTTGGAATCTCGGTCTTAGAGCCTGAGCGCTGGTCGTGTGTGCGAAAATGAGGCAATGGCAACTGCGATGATTCACAAAATTCTTAACGTGGGCCCGCTCCGATGTAACTGCTCGATCATCGGCGATGAGACTACCCACGAAGCCATGGTCATCGACCCCGGCGATGATATTGAAGACGTTGTTGCCGTCGTCATCCAACACAAACTGAAAGTGAAACAGATCGTCATCACCCACGCCCACATTGATCACGTCGGCGGAGCCATGAAATTGCGCGCCCTCACCGGTGCCCCGATCCTGCTTAATCAGAATGACTATGCGCTGCTGAAAATGCTCGACGTGCAGGCTTCGTGGCTGGGCATGGCCGCGCCGGGAAAAGTTTCCATCGCAGCCAGCATCGCCGACGGCGCCTTGTTGCAGGCGGGCAACCTCACGGCAAACGTTCTCCACACTCCCGGCCACACCGAGGGCAGCGTCTGCCTCTATTTTCCCGACGAAAAATTGTTAATCGCCGGCGACACCTTGTTCGCCGGTAGCATCGGGCGCACCGATCTCCCCGGAGGCTCGTTCGAGAAAATCATGCGCTCCCTGCGCGACCGCGTACTCACCCTGCCCGATGAGACGATCGTGATTCCAGGCCACGGGCCGCAAACCACTATCGGAGAGGAAAGGGAAGGGAATCCATTTCTGGTGGGATAAGTCCGAGCTATCTTCCGCAGATCAGACGGGAGAGACTGCGGTTCAAGCTGCGAAACCGGCGCTACTCCTATGGAGCAGGCGCTTCTAGAACGTGGATCGTCCGCAGCCAGGTCTCCACCAGGTGTGGCCATGCAGTGATGGGGAGTTCCGTGGGCCGGAGTCCGTAGCCGTGTCCGCCAGCGGCGTAGAGATGCATTTCGGCCGGGACCTTCGCTTTTTTCAGCGCCAGAAAGTAGACGGTCGAGTTCTCGACATGCACTGGATCGTCTTCGGCCTGCAGCATGAACGAAGGCGGGGTTTGGTCCGTAACCTGGATCTCGGGATTGGGCGCGAAGTCCCGCTCTTCGAGAGCGAGGTAGCCGGGATATACGATTACCGCGAAGTCGGGCCTGCAACTGATCTGATCGGCCGCGTCGATGGGTTCGTAAAGGCGATTATCGAAGTGGGTGCTGAGCGCAGCGGCAAGGTGAGCCCCGGCAGAGAAACCAAGCACGCCGATGCGATGCGGATCGATATGCCATCCGGCGGCGCGTGAGCGAACGATGCCGAGCGCGCGCTGCGCGTCTTGAAGCGCGGCCGAGGACTTGGGATAAGGGCCTGAATCGGGCACGCGATATTTGACGAGCACGCAGGTGATGCCAGCCGAGTTCAGCCAATCGCACACTTCGGTGCCTTCGAGGTCGATGGCCAGGATGCGGTAGCCGCCTCCCGGAAAGACCACCACCGCAGCGCCAGTGTTCTTGCCCTGGGGCGAGTAAACGGTGAGCGTCGGGGCAGAGACGGTACCGAGACGGATTAGCGGCTTGCCGGCGATGAGGTTGTCCTTGGCGGTTGTGGTGTCGATCTCGGGGGCCGGATTCGGCTGGCCGCCGGGCGCGCCGTTCGGCCAGAGGGCAAGAGTAGTGTGACCGGGCGCAGGCTGCCACGCTGGCTTCTGAGCGAACAGGCTGGTGGAGATGGCGGCAACCGCAGCCAGCGATAGCAAATGTGTGCGCATGATGTGGGCCTTTGAATTAAGGGTGCATTCAGAACGCAAGTATGATTGCAGCCGCAAGGCTTCCGGCGCAAGCGCAGGTTATTTTCAAAGGACGGTCGGATCTCAGTTGCTCTTGCAAGGCTGCCGCTGCCAGCCTTCTATTTCTGCTGTGGTGTGGAGTTCCGCGGAGCAACTGGCTGGGACTGCGTCTGCGACGGCTTCACTCCCGACAGCACGGACGTGGGGCCGCTTCGCCGCGCCGCGAAAATCGAAAGCGTGATCGACGTGACCATGAAGATAATGGCGGACCAGGTTGTCGCTCGGGACAGGACCGATGCCGCGCCCCGCGGGCCGAACGCCGTTTGGCTGCCCTGACCGCCGAAAGCCGCCGCCAGATCTCCACTCTTACCGCTCTGTAATAGCACAACCGCAATCAGAAAGAAGCAAACAAATACGTGAACGACCGTGATCAGGACTGTTACCCACATGCACAAAACTCCAAAGGAGCCTAAGCTCGGATTCGATAATCTCGGTGCCGCAAAATCTAATACGCGAAGTTAAGACAATGGTGCGGAAGGGGGGATTTGAACCCCCACGCCTTTCGGCGCCACCCCCTCAAGATGGTGTGTCTGCCAGTTCCACCACTTCCGCTAAAAAGAACTGCTTCACTTACAATGCCTTGGCGCTGCCTTGCACTACTTTGCGCCCGCCAGGCCCGCCGTCTCCACAACAGTTTCGGTGCGGCATTCGCTTGAGGATGCGCCTGCTGCATCGCGATCTTAATGTTATCGTGTCCGGCTACGCGCTGCAAGGAGTTGAGGTTTCCTGTGTTCTTCATGCGATGCTGGAACCGCATAGCGCAATAATGCAGACTAAGGGAGAATAGGGCATGGAGAATGGACGCGCTTCGCAACCCAGTGCGGGAACCCTCTGGCAGGCGAAGCAGGTTTACGCGATGGCGGCGATTTGCCTGGTGGTTGGCCTGGCGGTCGGATACCTGTTCCGCGCATCCCAGCCGCCAGCGGTGACCCCGGGAGCCGGGGCCAGAGTCCAGGCAAATGCGCAACCGCCCAGCGCTGCCGGGCCTATGGGCGGGAACATCCCCAGCCCGGAAGAAATGAAGCAGATGGCCGACCAGAAGGCAGCGCCTCTCCTTGAGAAGCTGAAGAGCGATCCGGCAAACCGTGACTTACTCATCCAGACCGGCAGTATCTACCAGTCCGCCCACCAGTACAAAGAAGCAGCCAGTTACTACGCCAAGGTGTTGCAGGCCGATCCGAAGAACGTTGCCATTCGCACCGAGATGGCTTCGTGCCTGTACCGCAATGGAGATGTGGACGGGGCGATCGGCCAACTCCAGCAGGCCCTGCAATATGACCCAAAGGATGCGAACTCGCTCTACAATCTTGGCATGATCAAATGGCTCGGGAAGCAAGACCGCCACGGGGCGGAGGCCGCCTGGCAGTTGCTACTGAACTCGAATCCGCAATTGAGCCCGGAACGCAAAGCCTCGGTGCAAAAAATGATGGCCGAGGTGCGGAAGCAGGTTAAGAACTAGGATCGTGAATGCA
>JBKQNU010000073.1:0-69878 GCA_052145815.1 Occallatibacter sp. | reverse complement strand
TGGGCGAGCCGGCGACGGGAAGATCTGCTGCAACTGCTGGACCGGCTGACGCCGACGATTGCCGAGCTGACCGCAGCCATCGAGCAGGAAGTGGAGAAGTGTCCCGAGGCACGACGCTTGCGAACGCATCCTGGAGTGGGTGCACTGACGGCCTTAGCCTTCGTATTAATCATCGGAAGGGCGGAGCGCTTTCAGTGCGGGAAGCAGATCGCAAGCTATCTGGGATTAGTGCCCTTGGAGAACTCCAGCGGAAATCGGCGACGACTGGGCCATATCACTAAGCAAGGGAGTTCGATGATGCGCTTTCTGCTGGTGGAAGCGGCCCAAGTTACAGCGCGCAGCATCCCGGAATGGCGCAGCAAGTACTTCCACCTAGCGATGCGACGAGGACGGAAGATCGCCAAGGTGGCGATGGCGCGGAGACTGGCGATTGCTCTCTACTGGATGTGGCGCAAGGGATGGAATTACGAGCAGTCAAGAAAGTTCGGTTCGCACGCGGGCCAGCTCGGAACAGGCGATGGTGTGCAGTAGAACACCGAGAAATTGATTGAGCAGCCCGCTCCCCTTCACGGGGGAGTTCGAAGTAGTAATCATGATCGAAAGTGTGACCGAAGAGATGCATGGGTCGGACTGAGTTCCTGACCTGGAACCGATTACGAGGCGAGCCTTGGTTGGTAGAGCAAAAGCAAAACCTTCCACGAGAGCGAAATGGCGCTCTTCGGAGTGCACGGACTGGTGCGCCTCAAAAGTGCTTGACAGCGCCGACATTCTTAGAGACGCCTGTTCTCGACAGTCAGCAGTGACCGTCATCTGCAGCGAGGTAGATGTGGAGCGATGAGCTAACAGGCGAAGCCCTTCCTATCATGGCTCGGATCGCTGCACCGAGCATCAATATGATGCCAACGCTGGTCTCAATTACAGGACGCAGAAGAGGCTCGTTATGCTGCCAAGTCCATGCTTGCAGTCCCGTCGCCTCTGGCGACGGAACAGGCTCGCCTTCGATCCTAACCGCTTGAAGGTCGCGCGTGCGGTAGGTTGCCCGAAGTAGCCAAATCCTGCCGACAGTCCAAACCGCGCCTGGCACTTTACTCCCTGCAGGAATATAGACACAACGATAAGGCGGGTCCCAATGGTGATTGTCGAGGTCGTACAAACAAATCCCAGAAGGGAACAGTCCTAACGGACGGCTCCATCCTTCAACGTAACCCGAGAACACAGCGTGAGGGCTCGATCGCAAAATCGTATCGAAGCCGCCATGGGCCGATAACGCGATTCCTATGAGAAGCAATCCAACTAAGTTTTCCCTGTCCCACAGGGTCTCGCGCTTGGTGCCAGAGAAGAAGCCAACGCCCACGACGACGAAAATGACACAGAGCGTATCAATACACAGGCGCAGTCCGAAGTACAATGCTACACCTCACAATGATTAGACACCATAAGGCGCCCTTTCACCCGTGACTGGCGTAACATCGCGTTTACACTCATTGGGCGCGTTGTGAGTGGCGGGCAGCGCACAATGAAAGGAAAATAAGAATGACATGGCGCGAGCTGAACGAAGAGTTAAGAAAAGCCAAAGACGTTAAAGTGATTCTCCAACTGTATAAAGCGGAGCGGAAGGGGAAGCGTCGTAAGAGGTGGCTGAGGAGGATTTACTGCCGCTACAGCTACCTTCGGCGGAAGAAAGAAATGAAAGCTGTGGCATCAGGTGAAACATTTGTCTGAGACGCCAAGAGACCCACACGCGGTAACTGTTGAAACATCCCCTTTGCACTCACAACCCAGCCCCGGTGGGGGTTCTGAGTGAAATCGCCTGTGGCTGTTGAAAAACTCTTTTTAGGAAATTTCAACGGCAAAATTCGTTCGTAAGTTATTGAATTTTCGTTCGCGGTAGACGCTGGAATTCACAGAAATTACTGCTTTGGTTCCTTTTTCAACACCCAGGCCTGTTCTCAACAGCTACAGTTCCCAGCGGTGGTGTGTGCTTCGTGATGAGCGAGTATGCACGCGTCTATAATAGCGACGAAAGCGAGGCAGATTGCCGATTGAAGTCCACATCGTGCAGCAGGGCATGGGGCGGATCTGGGTGTGCCGGGGCGTGCTTACTGGCAGGGAACTGATTGCTAACAATGAGCGGGTCCTGAGCACAAAGAGCTACGAGGGTGTTCGCTGGTTGCTCATTGATGGGACCGACACCAAGGTGGAGGTCTCGACCGAGGAAATCCGGACGATCAGGCGTCAGGATGATCTTCTTGCAGCCGTGCTGCCCGAACTCGTAACCGCCGTGGTGATCCCCTCCGATTATGGATTCGGCATGTCACGCATGTGGGAGATTCTTACAGAGCGGCCAGGGTGGTCGATTCGCTCATTCCGCACCAGGCCTGAGGCCGAGGCTTGGCTGCGTGACGAAGTGCGGCAGAAGTTCAGGATGGAGTTGCCGGTAGACCTGAACACTCCCTAGTTGACTGCTGCCGTCTCACACACTTTGCGGGCCCCTCGGTTCTGAGCGCTAGTAACTGTCGATAAATCCCCTTTACACTCACGACAGGGGTTCTGAGTGTAAACGCCTGGTTACGTCAGCAATCGAGTCCGCTGTGATCTGATCGGTTTCCGAAGGGAAGCCGAACGGCATTGCGGGATGAACCCGAACACCCTCGGAGCGTAGCGACGGTCGCCATTCCTTGCTAGGCTCCCGCATCGGCGGTACTCTTGCGTAATGCGACCCCTTCGGTATTCCATCAACGTCACATTGGACGGGTGCTGCGATCATCGTGTAATACCACCGGACGAAGACTTGCATCGACACGCGATCGAGAACCTCGATCAAGCCGATGCCCTCCTCTTTGGCCGGGTGACTTACGAAATGATGGAGGCAGCGTGGCGGCCGCCGGCGCTGACAGGAGCGAGGCCTGATTGGATGGAACCCTTCGCCCGGACGATCGACGCGGCAAAGAAGTACGTCGTGTCGAGCACCCTGGACCGGGTCGATTGGAACGCGGAGCTAGTGCGCGGGGATCTAGGGACGGCCGTTCAGCAGCTCAAGCGGGAGTCGGGTAAGGGACTGTTCGTGGGAGGCGTAAAGCTCCCGCTCGCGTTGGCGGAGCTGGGATTGATCGATGAGTACGAGTTCGTGGTGCACCCCAGGCTAGCGGGCCACGGGCCGACGTTGTTCGCGGGGCTATCGAAGCATGTCGACTTGAGGCTCGTGAGCCGGCTGGAGTTCGGCTCGGGGGCGGTGGCGATGCGGTATGAGCCGAGAAGATAGCCACTGGGCTTGTTAGCCCGAGTCGGCCGCATCCCCGAGTCGGCCGCATCATGGAGCAACTCGGGCAGATCCAGCGGATCCAGTGGAGATATTCCGATCTGACCCGCCGCATCCGCATTTAACGCTGTCTCTGCGACATGCCGCTAGAAACAGTCTCACAACCCGATCCAGAGCTCTCCAAGGCATTCCCTCAGGGGCTGAAGCCCGCGATTTTCCTGGTGCGTAGCGGCACGGCTGAAGCCGTGCCCTTTCAAAACCCGGTTATGAAACAGCTTCCAGGTGTTAATCGCTTCTCGGTGTTTATCTCGGAGCTACCGGCCGTTCAATTTGTGTCCGGCGATCTGTGTCCGGCAGTGCAGTGGTTTCGAGTCAAGCGCAGACGCCATATCAAGGGTCGCCGCATCGCTGGCGTTGAATGCGGCACTATGTCTGCCCTTTGCTTCGTCACAGTGGTAGGTGCTACCGATCACATCCGTTTGGCAAACCTGGGTTCCGAATCATCTGGTTGGTGTTCCGGCTCTCCGGAGCGCGTCTTGAACCGCAATATGCTCCTTGTTAAGTCCGACACCGAGTTCCGGCGAGTTCCGGAAAGATTTTGCCTGAATTCAGATCTAACGGTAAAAAGGAGTGCTCACATGTGTAATGTCATGCTTGGTAGAGTCGCTCGGGTCTTCTGCATCAAGAGCGCATTCCAGATCTGCGCAACCCTCCTTCTCGCCTTTTGCGCGTTCATACTCCCATGCAGCATGGCAGCGGCTCAGGACGCCCAGCCAGCCGCCCCGGCTCAGGATGCCAAGCCGGCCGCCGTGCCCACTCCTCCCACCGCTCCATCGCCCGGCAAAGCGCTCATCTACATCTACAGGGTGGGAAGATTCGTCGGTTCTGCCGCCCACGATCATCTCTTCATCAATGGCGTCTACGTTGCTTATTTGCTCAACAGTGAATTCGCGTGGCTGGAGGTGGCGCCGGGCACCGCGGTGGTGACCGGGATGCCGGAGATGTACTATGGCGGCATTATCCAGTCGACCGGCGCCGCGCTGAGCGAAGCCAGAAGGAAAGAGAACGAGCGGATTCGGCTCGACGTGGAAGCGGGCAAGACCTATTACCTGAAATGGACTTCGGGCACCATGGCCACGGGCATCAAAGTGGCGCTCCAGGATCCGGGGGTCGGAGCCAAGGAGATGAGCAAGCTCCATCCCTCCAAGCCCGTCGTGCAACCGGACGACAAGGCCAAGGAGGCGTGGAAATAGGCTCACGCTCTTGCTGCAAGCTCAGGACGGGACGTTTAGCAGATTCTTCTCCATTGCGATTCCATCGACTCAAGGCTCGGGTGTGCTTGAATCGGCGGCGAATGCGCTGGCGCGAATGAGCGTAAGCCCGGCTCCGAGCGAGTTGCTGACAATCCGGAACCAGCTTGGCTGCCGATTTTCTTTCCGTGCGGCCTTCGCCACTCTCGTTGCATCTAAAATGGCAGCATGACTTCTCCTTTGTCCTCGCGCCGCCGTTCCAAGGCGCCTCCGCCGGGCGATACCGGCCAGGAGGCACTCTATCTGCGCTCGCTCAGCGATCGCCAGGTTGTGGTTACCGTCAAGCTGCGCGATGGCGAGACCGTGCGCGGATGGATTGAGTACTTCGACGACGCAATGGTGCGCCTGACGCGCGAGGGGCAGCCGAATCTGTTTATCTACAAGCATCAGATCCGCAGCATCTCGGAAGCCGGGCGAAGACGCGAAACGCGCTCCGCGAGCCAGGGCAAACCGGCAGCCAGCGAGACGGCTCCCGGCGAGACGGGATCTTGAGCAACGCGGAGACATCTCTGGGCGCGGCGGATCGAGCGCCCGCCTGGATTCCCCAGGCTTCGGCCATTGCGCGCGAGGCCGGTGCGCGCCTGCGGGAGTTTTTTGCCCAGGGCGTGGAGACCGAGTACAAGGGCGACGTGGACCTGGTCACCGTGGCCGACCGCACCGTGGAAAGGCTCATTCGCACGCGGCTCGGTGAAGCGTTTCCCAAGCACGGCGTCTACGGCGAAGAGGGAACGCGGGAGCGGATGGAAGGCGAGTTCCGCTGGTACGTCGACCCGTTGGACGGCACCACCAACTTCGCCCACGGGTTCCCGCAATTCTGCGTCTCCATGGGGCTGGAGCATCGGCCTCCAGACGCCAGTGTTGGAGACGATGGAACGATCGTTGCAGGGGTCATCTACGACCCCATGCGCGACGAACTCTACACTGCCGAGCGTGGGCACGGTGCGCGGCTCAACGGCAAGCCGATTCATGTTTCGCGCATCGGCGTACTGGCTGAGTCGCTGGTCTCCACCGGCTTTCCCAGCCGCAAGCGGCATGACAGCCCGAACATCCACTTCTATCACGAGTTCACTTTGCGCTCGCACGGCGTGCGCCGCGCCGGCTCCGCCGCGCTCGACCTGGCCTACGTGGCGTGCGGCCGCCTGGAAGCCTTCTGGGAGTTCAACCTCAATCCCTGGGACACCGCTGCCGGAATTCTTCTTGTGGAAGAAGGGGGCGGACAGGCGTCGGATTTTGCCGGCGCTGCGTTTCAGTTGAACAGCCGCGAAGTTCTGGCCTCGAACGGCCTGATTCATGCCGAGTTGGTCGAGCTTTTCAAAGATATGTTTGCCGGCCGTAACCTGTCGCCGATTCCCACTCCGCAGGAGTTTGCCAAGCATCGTGCGGAGCGCGCGGCGGCAGGGTAGTTCCGATGAAATATGCTCGGCATTCCTATTTTTTCTTGCTCTTCTCCGGCCGGAGCAAAGAATAACCAGAGCGTGCCTGCACCTGGACGCCATCCCGATCCACTTTTACTTTCAAGCGATGGAATTTTCCGTCTGGCTTCTCGTTGTCAAGTGAAAGTTCGAGCAGGTAGACGACTTCGGGCCCCTCGACCAGGGACTTGAGTCCGCTGTCGAGGTCGTTGCTGTTGTGAAAGTACGTGCCGCCGGTCCCGTCGGCGAGAGCCTGAAGCGCGGTTCCAGCCAACAATCCGGCGCCGCGGCGAAATTGAGTATTGGTTACTGGGTTTCGCCCCTGCATGTCGTCGCTGGCGGTGATTTCAGCGGTGTACACCCCGCGCGCGTCCAGGGCGCTGATCGTCAAGTTCGCCCGCGCGGCGAGATCGATCAACCGGGACTCCGCGGCCAGCGCCTCGGGATCGATGGTGACGAGGCCGGACGAAACCAGAATCATCGTCCTCTGGCCGGGCAAAGTCGCAACTCTGCGCACAAATTCGGCGATTGTCGCATAGGTATTCAGAATGTCCTGGCGGTTGTCTGCCAAAATAACCCTCGCGGCCGCTTGAGCGATGCTCTCGGCCTCGGATTGCGGCATGCCTGGATTACAGACCATCACTTGCGCAACCGCGTCTTGCGTCGCTGGGCCGTTGTGCTTGTTCTCGATCAGGTCGGCCTGGTAGTAGTCCAGTTTCGGGCAGGCGACCGAGTTGTGCTGGGCGATGCCGCGGGGCTGCAGGCTCATGATTGCAGCTTGCAACTTCGCCCGGTCGCGCGTAAGGCCGCTGTTTGCCTTCCCTGAGGTGGAGAGAACGATGGCTGTATCCCCACCCGTCAGCGCAGCATCCACGGCCTTGATTGCGGCCTTTTGCGCATATGCCAGGTCTTCGAAGGTCACGTGCATATCGTCGAAAAGGAACACGGTGAATCGATTCGGCGCGGAAGACGATGCCCCGCTCGACGGCGGCGCGGGAAAGCTTGCAGGAGCAGCCTCCGCCTCGACTGCGTTTTTTACGATTTTTGTTTGCGCTGCCTCGCGCCTTTCTACTGTGAAGGAGGAGATTGGATGAGGCTGGTCGTTGTCGAATACTAGGAAGTCTTCCATCTTCAAATCGGTGACGATGCGTCCTGCTTTGTCTCGGACGACCACCGGAACCAAAGCCCGGTTCACGTTCATTTCGATCGTATCTCCAGAGGCCCGAGGTTCGTTTGCATGCTCTGCGGCAGCTACGGTTGGAGCGGATGCTGCAGGCGAGGGCACGTTTGGCGAGGACACTGTTGGAGCGGATACGGCCGGGACGGATTCAGTCGGGATGGATTCTGTTTGCGCGGATCCAATCGCATCGGATTCCGTCGAGGGTTTCAGAGGGGCGGAGGAACCGGCGAGATCGGATCGAGCCAGCGTCTTTCCCGGCGCCGACGCCGTTTCATCTTGCTTCTGCGGCGCGACCTGTGGCGCCTCGCTCGGGCTTTCGGGTTTCGCGGATTGCGTTTCCTGCGTGTCGGGCAGAATGCGCGTCGTGGTTGCGAATCGGCGATAACCCGTGAACAGTGTCTCGTTCAGCCATTGTGTGGGTGCGTCTCCGGAAATTGCTTGGGGATCTGGAACCGCTACCGAGAGGGCGAGACTTCGGATGGGGCAGATAAATTGCTTGTCGCCGATTTGAACCTGGCCATACTGCACCAGGATTCCGGCCTGCTTGAAGGGAGCGCCGTCCTTGGCCTCAGCCTCCATCGTGATGCGGAAGATTGTCCCCGTAGTTGGGTCAATCGAAAATGTGCCGTGATATCTGGGCCGGGTGCGCACCATTGTGGTATTCGAAGGGTCGCCGGGCTGTATGCCTCGGCGCGATAGCGCGGAGCCGCGCGTGACAGAACCGAACCCGACGGCTTCTGTTTTCTCGCGCGAGCCGATGACCTCAAAATGCGATGCGGTTCGAGGAACGGAATACCTGAACACCGCGACCTGTCCTGCCGGTGTCTGTTCCCAGTGGCTCCACGTCACCTCGCCTTGAAGGGTGTCGGTCATGACCATCCCGAGCGTATTGCCGAACTCGCCGCCGGAGATGAGGCCAAACTCTTCCCGCCACACGGCGGAGCCCTGCGTAGGAGGCTGATTTTCGCGTTCGTCGAGAGAAGAGATTTCGCGCTTGGACGTGTCGACCCGGTGCAGGCCCGCGCGAACCGGCCAACCACCTGGAGTGAGCGCCTGAGGGCTGTCATCGTTTCGATTGATGGTCCGGATGGAGAGAAGGTTTGGCAGGCGCGGCAAGACCTGGGCCACATAGGCCCGCGCGGCAACGAGCATCTGTTGCTGCGCCGCTTCGCCGGGCGCGGGGTCGGCCGGTATTTCACTCGCAGGCGGATCGAGGAACGCCGATTGGTCGGCGAGCAATTGCAAAGCCAATGCCGCCGCTGAGCCCGGCGCGAGTTGGGCCTTGAGCCGGCTCAGTGTCGCCTCCGTTAGGCGCTCGGAGAGTTCCATTTCGCCCATCTCCCGGGCGATCTCCCTGTCCGATTTGTGCGAGGCCGAATCCGCGGTCAATGTTTGGCCGAGTTGTGCGACGGTTACTTTCTTTGCCGCTCCTGCGGGCAGCGCCGAAACTGCCACAAGCCCGATGAAAATCAACTGTCGGATCATGCATCCTTCTTCTGGACAGCGCCAAGTGAGTCGAGGCGTTTCGCGGGGACAAGTCCAATCACCAGGATGCCGAGGCAGGCTGTGTCTATTTGAGTTCAAATCCCGCGAGCCGGTTAGTGCCAATTTGATGCACTCCCAACTCCGAAGCGAATAGGCCTCGTTTCTTGCTTTTACGCCCCTGAGCCGCATCGATGAAGTATCGGAAAGCTCAGGTTGCCGATTCACGGACGAGACAGCACGCCGGGCGAGTTCGCCGAGCGCGAGCGGATCGCGCGTCTGCATAACCGCGTTAGCGGCGCGGGGCTAGCAATGCGGATGGGGGTACTTGAACACAACCTCGATCGGCGCCCAGTCTGAAATGCGCTTCGCGTCCAATTCGGCTTCTCCGGCCGGGTTAGTGAGCGACGATCTGGCGAGCGCCACCGTTAATTTTATTTTTCCCTTGACGCAGTAAGCCCCGAGATACTTCGCCAGTTCCTTATCTGCCAAATGCATGTAGTCGGCGAACCCGTGGGATAATTCTCCCGTTTCCCGCATGGCAAAACAGCGCTGCCGGCGGGCCGCGTCAGCCTTTGGCCTGCTGTGCTACTATCAGCGTCGAGAGCTAGTCTCCCGGAGAATTCTTCAGATGGCATACGTCATTGCAGAACCCTGTATCGGCACCAAGGACACCGCCTGTGTGGACGCCTGTCCTGTCGATTGCATCCACCCCAAGAAGGACGAAGACGGTTTCGCTGCGTCCGATCAGTTGTTCATCGATCCGGTCGAGTGCATTGACTGCGGCGCGTGCGTTCCGGCCTGCCCGGTTTCGGCAATCTTTGCGCAGGACGACCTGCCGGAGAAGTGGGCGGGTTTTACCGAGAAGAACGCCGCACACTACGGCCGCTAAGCCGCCTGTAGTCGCAATTCAGAATTGTGGCTTGCCACCACGCGTCCGCCCGGTTCGCCGCGGCGGACGTTTGTGTCTGTGCGGAGCAGACACACTTGTGGCACACGACTGCTGAGGCGATCAAAAATTCGTTGCGGCCACCCCTTTAAGCCCATGCCTGGCGAAGTCCATGCCTGGCGGTTGAGCCGAAGCCTAGCGGTAGGACTCGTCCAGCTCCATGAAGCGCGGCTCATCTTCTGTGGCGTCAAAACTCAGCTCTGGAATCCAGGCCCTGGTTTCGGAGGCCGATTCTGAGAACGAACCCGGACCGGGCGCGATGGCGAACCGGCCATTGCCGATTTCGACAAACTCAACGCTGTCGCCGGTTCTCAGTCCGAGCTGCTTGCGCACATTAGGGGGAAGGGTAATACGGCCATTGAAGGTGACCATTGCGGAGGGCATTTTGAACCTCTAACCGCATTTTAACCATTGCAGGGGCTGGAACCTGTGGAAAGATTGGCTTTTCTGTGGAAAAAATTCGGGAAGCCGCGAAGGTTTGCCGCCCTCGAAAGCACAAATTGCGGATAACCCCACTGACCTGCAGATGAGAAAACCAGTTGTAATTCGGAATGCGAAGATAGTAGACGCATGAGCGTGCTCACCTCAGAAGCGGTGATTTTGCGCACCTGGCCTCTACACGAGGCCGACCTGATCGTCAGCTTTTTCACGCGCGATTATGGGCGCGTGAAGGGTGTGGCCAAGAGCGCGCTCAAGAGCCGCAGGCGCTTTGGCGGAGCTCTGGAGCCGATGACTGTGGCGCGTGCCTGGTTTGCCGAGAAGCCCCGCCAGGAACTTGTGCGCCTGGACCAGTTGGAGATTATCCGGTCGCCGCTTTCGGCGCCGGTGGACCACGTGCGTTTGGCCGTGCTGAGCTTTTTTGCCGAGGTGTTGGATGAAGCCTTGCCCGAACACGACCCCCAGGAGACCGTCTTCCGCCTGTTGCTTTCGGTGCTGGAGCAGACCACGTCCGTTCAGCCGGACCCGGTTCAGCCCGATAGGGTCCAGCCGTGGATGCCGCTGACCTATTTTTCGCTGTGGATGACGCGGCTGATGGGCCTGTTGCCCGACATTGGCCATTGCACCGCATGCGGAGAACCGCTCATCCCTGGAGAGACCAGCTTCAATTCCCTCGCGGACGGCCTGTTCTGCGCTCTGCATCGCAACGGCAATGCCAACGCGCTTTCGGTGGATTCCTGGCAGCTCGCGCAGCGCATGCTGCGCGCCCCGGCGTCAGCCTTCGCCAACGAGCCCTGGCCGCGCCGCCGCGCTCAGGACCTGCGCCGATTTACTCTGCAAGCCCTTGAGCGCCACCTGGAGCGCAGGCTGCGGACGGCGGAAGTGCTGGCACGGCTGTAGTGAACCGCGAAGCTCTGGATATCCCATCGGGAACCCTCTTGGTCGCACGCTTTGATCTTTCTGCCAAGATGGGAAAGTCGATTTCAATACACGTCTTCCGGGCTGATAAAATCGTCTCTAGCCCCGTCGAGAGCGAGCGATCCGTGTCTTCATCCGTAACCGAATCATCCGTGTCAACTCCCCTCACCTTTCAGGAGTTGCTTTTTCGCCTGCAGAGTTTCTGGGCGGCCCGCGGCTGTGTGCTGCAGCAGCCTTACGACGTTGAAGTGGGCGCGGGCACCATGGCGCCGGAGACATTTCTGCGCGTGCAGGGCCCCAAGCCGTATCGTGTGGGTTACTCGCAGCCCTCGCGGCGCCCCGCCGACGGACGCTACGGCGAAAACCCTAACCGGCTGTTCAAGCACACCCAGTTTCAGCTCATTCTGAAGCCTCCCCCGGTCAACGTGCAGGAGCAATATCTGGAATCTCTTGAGGCCATCGGCATCGACTTGGGCCAGCACGATCTGAAATTCGAAGAGGATAACTGGGAGTGGCCTGCCGGCGGCGCGTGGGGCGTGGGCTGGCAGGTCATGCTGGATGGCCTGGAGATCACGCAGTTCACTTACTTCCAGCAATGCGGCGGCCTCGATCTCGACCCCATCTGCGCCGAGCTGACCTATGGGCTGGAACGCATCGCCGCCTTCCTTCAGGATGTTGACTCGATCTACGACATCGTCTGGTCGCGCGATCCGGAGACCGGCGTCGAAGTGACTTATGGCGATGTAAGACTGGAAGAGGAGTTGCAGTTCAGCGTGTATAACTTCGAGTTTGCCGATGTTAGCAAACTGTGGGAGCATTTCAGCCTTTACGAGGCAGAAGCGAAGGTGCTGCTGGAAAAGGCCAATGCGCTGTTTGCCAGCGAAGATGCGGATCCCGTGGAGAAGCGAAGGTTTCCGCTCCTGGCAACGTATGAGTTAGCGCTGAAATGCTCAAACCTGTTCAACCTGCTGGACGCGCGTGGCGCCGTCAGCGTGACCGAGAGAGTAGGCGTAATCGGCCGCATTCGCAACCTTGCCGTAGGCGTGGCCAAGGCCTACGCGCTGCAGCAGGCTACGTAAGCGCTGTCATCCTGAGCGAGCGCAGCGAAGTCGAAGGATCTGCGGTTGTTCTTCGTCTTGTCATTCGGTCCAATCGACCAGATAATAGGTAGAAAGACACACGAGTTATGGCGGACTTTTTGTTGGAAATCGGGTTGGAAGAAATTCCCGCCCGCATGATAGCCGGGGCCGAGGCGGAGTTAGGCAAGCGTGTAACTGATCTGCTCACCCGCGAGGGGCTGCTTGGCGCAAGCGGCAAAGTCACCACGTACTCCACGCCGCGGCGACTGGCCGTGCTGGTGAATGACGTGCTGCCCAGCCAGGCCGATACCGAAGAAAAACTAACCGGCCCATCATGGAAGGTGGCTTTCAAAGACGGCACGCCAACACCGGCAGCCGAGGCCTTCGCGAAGAAGGCGGGCGTGCCCGTTGCGGCCCTCGAAAAAACCACCAGCGCCAAGGGCGAGTACGTAGGCGCAACGGTGAAGCGTCATGGCCGCGCTGCTGCGGAGTTGCTCTCGAGGGAGTTGCCCAAAGAGGTGCTCAGCCTGTATTGGGCCAAGAACATGTATTGGCGTGCCGGCAAGCCGGAGCGCTTTGTCAGGCCAGTGCGCTGGGTTGTCGCGCTGCTTGATTCGGCGGTAGTGCCGGTGGAGATTGCGGGCATCGCGGCCGGCAACGCGAGCCGCGGGCATCGCGTGCTGCATGGCGATGCGCCGGTCCTGATTGCGAAGGCCACCGACTACAAGGACGCCCTGCACGCGGCAAACGTAGTTGTCGATGTCGCCGAGCGCCGCCATATCATTCGCAAGGCCCTCGACGCCGCCACGCGCACCGTGCCCGGAGCGCGCTGGCGCGAGGATGCCGCGCTGATTGAGACCGTGGTGCACCTCACCGAATGGCCCAGCGTAGTGCTCGGTGACTTTGAGCCTGAATATCTTGCGCTGCCTGAAGAAGTGCTCGTAACCGTCATGCGGGACCATCAAAAGTACTTCGCAGTAGAAGGCGCAGATGGCAAACTGGCGCCGCATTTTCTCGCGGTGCTCAATACGCAGGTCGACGGTGCAGGCAGCGCGATCATTCGCCACGGCAATGCGCGCGTGCTCCGCGCCCGCTTCAAAGACGCACAATTCTTCTGGGACTTCGATCAGAAGATACCGCTAGTCGATCGCGTCGAGAGCTTGAGAAGTGTGACTTTCCAGAAGGAGCTGGGGAGCTATTACTGGAAGACAAAGGAGAACATTGGAATTGCACGCAAACTTGCGGCGATGGCAAGAATGGAAGAAGGCTGTCCGCCGATTGATGACGCCGCGCTCACAAAGGCTGTGGAGCTTGCAAAGGCTGATCTCACCACTGAACTGGTCAAGGAATTCACAGAATTGCAAGGCATCATCGGCGGCCTTTATGCTCGCTCACAAGGTTTGGGCGAGAACGTATCACGAGCGATATACGATCAATACACGCCGGCCTCTGCTGAAGATGAGATTCCCGAATCCGTCGAGGGCCAGATACTTGGCTTGACAGATCGCGTTCAAACCATCAACGCCATGTTCGGCATTGGCAATGTGCCGACTGGCTCAAAGGACCCCTTCGCGCTTCGCCGCGCTGCGAACGGAATTGTGAAGATTCTCGCAGAGTCGGAATTGCCACTGAACCTTAATGACGTAATTCACGCGCCAGGGACGGAATCCGGTCAAGGGGTTGGCGACGATGGCAAACTTCAGCCCGACAGTCAGCTTCGATCATTTCTCAAAGAGCGGCTGCACTTCTACCTCAAAGATGTGCGCGGGTTTGCTTACGATGTCGTGAATGCTGTGCTGGCTGCTGGCGCCGACGATGTGCGCGATGCGATTGCGCGGGCCGAAGCGCTGACCTTGGTGCGCGGATCGGAGGATTTCGTTGCTATTTCCGCAGCTTTCAAGCGCATCAAGAACATTTTGCGCCAAGCGGAGGAGAAGCACTTCGACATCGCCCCCCCCATCGGCGTAACGCTCGCTCCAGAGGCCCAGGATCTATGGGATACGGGTCAAGCATTGAGGCCTAAGGTGGAAGAACTTTTCCAGCGCCGGGCTTACGTGGAGGCGCTTACCTTGATTGCCGCTTTACGGCCAGCCGTGGATGCTTTTTTCGACAAAGTAATGGTGCTCGATCCGGATCCTGCGGTGCGCAGTGCGCATTTGCTGCTGATCCAAGAGGTGCTGGATGGGTTCCGAGGCATTGCAGATTTCAGCGAGATCGTGACGACATAGCTTCGTTTCAGCGGACAATGGAGTTCGCGGTCTCCTACCTTTGCGACAAGAGGAAATCGCAAAGATGGGGCACGGAGCTTTTGCATTCAGCCCGGAACCATTCCTGCCACTCATGCCGATTGCTGCTCGCAGTGTATTTTGAAAATATGCGCAGCGGGCGACGATTGAGTTGGGCGAGGCTGTTGGCGATTGTGCTCTGTTCGCTGGCCGCGGGTTTGTTGACTGCCCAACAGGCAGCTCACAAATCCCCGACGGTTCCGGGATCGGCGATTCCATCGGCCAAATCCGCGGACAAGTCACCGCACCAGGTGTTCTTCATTCCTGTCGACAAGAACGTGAAGCTCGAAGTGCTGGACTGGGGCGGCGTCGGGCGTACGGTGATCCTGCTCGCAGGCCTTGGGTATGACGCGCATGTGTGGGACAAGTTTGCGTCCAAACTAATTGCGCACTACCACGTGTACGGCATTACGCGGCGGGGATTCGGGGCTTCCGGCGCGCCCGCGCCCAAGGATGGGAACTACTCCGCCGACCGGCTGGGCGACGACGTGCTGGCGGTGATGGATCAACTGAAGTTCGACAGGCCGGTGCTCGTCGGCCACGCCAAGGCGGGCCAGGAGTTGAGTTCCATCGGCAGCCGTCATCCGGAAAAGGTGGCGGGCCTCGTCTATCTTGACGCAGGATATTCGTACGCCTTTTACGACGCCAAGCATGGCGACCTGTTGCTGGACGCCATCGACTTGCGCAGGAAGCTCGATGTTTATTTGTCAGCCGGGGCTCCGGACCTGAAGCAGTACTTCATTGATTTGCAGGCCAGACTGCCGCTGGTCGAGCGTGACGTGCAGGATTTCCAGGATGAGTTGGCGCTGATGCCGGCGCAGCCGCCGCGAACGGTTGCTCCTCCTCCGATCATGGTGGCCATTGGCGCGGGCGCACAGAAGTACACCGAGATCCACGCGCCGGTCCTGGCAATCTTCGCCGATCCGCATAGCCTGGGCCAGTTCGAGGCGGACGACCCGGCTGCGCGGCAGAAGCTGATCCTGGACGATTTTGCGCGCACTTCCGCGCAAGCCGACGCGTTTCAGGCGGGGATTCCCGGCTCGCACGTGGTGCGCATTCCCAATGCCAGTCACATGATCTTCGAATCCAACGAGGCCGATGTGCTGCGCGAGATGAATGCGTTCATGTCCAAGCTTCCGTGAATCAATCAAGGGGAAGGTTCCCAGATCTCAAAATCGAGATCTGGGGCACCCTGTCCAATTAGATCGGCGAATTCTCTCCGCATCTTCGTCTCTGCCTCCACGTCTACAATCTATAGAGATGTCTGACACGCTTTATCTGAGTCTGTGGTACCCGAATCTTCGGCTGGAAGGCCTCGCGGACAAGCTGACGGCGGTGCTTGGCGCGTTTGCCGCGCACGGCGGCGAGGCGCGCGTTTACTCTGCCACCGTTTGGCCGGTGAGCTGGAGTGAGACGCCCATCTTTCAGCAGGTTTATGGGCGGCGGAATACTGCGGTCCTGAGCGGCGAGGGAACGCCCATGTTGGGCGCGGAGCCGCGCGCCGCTGTCGAAGAGGCGATGGGGTTGCTGCACGACGACTACGCCTACGAGTTCCAGATTGGCTGGGGTTTGTGGGAGCTGGAGACTGCACGGGAAAAAGCAGGTCCTTCGACTCCGCTGCGCTCCGCTCGGGATGACAGATCGTTTTTGGACCCGCGCTGGGTGCGCGAGCCGCACCTGGTCCGCATTACCGGCTACGGTCCGCTCTTCGACGACGGCGCCTACGAGTCCGACGGGCATATCCGCATCGATTTCGGCCCCGACGGTCCGTTTCTTGAAGAAGGCGTCGAGTTGGATTCCATTGCGGCGCGGCACGTGGAAGAAAATGTGCGCCAGCTCGTGAACCTGACGGCGGCAATTGAAAAAGTTTCCGGGGCCACAGCGCGGCTGCTTTGGAGCGAGCTGGGCGAAAGCCTGGCGCAGCGGCTGTCGGCACGTTTAGGGGTAGCAAACTGAGCGCACGATTCACCATTGAGCGGCTGCGCACGCTGGTGCTTCTGGCAGGAATCCTGCTGGTGGTTGCGCTGGGGCTGTTCCTGGCCAGGGGCAAGCTGAAAAACCCGCTCAACCTCAATGAGCTTCCGCAGCGGCTGGGCGTCAACATCACGCAGGACGCCAGCGGCTTCACTTTGGATCATGCCTTCGGCGGCCATTCGCGCTACCGGATTCATGCCTCCAAGGTGGCTCAATACAAAGACAACCACGCTGTGCTACACGATGTGAAGATCGAGCTTTTTGGCGAAGACGGCAGCCGCGTTGACCGCATCGAGGGCGCGGAGTTCGATTACGACCAAAAGGCCGGAATCGCCAGGGCTGCGGGGCAGGTGGAGATTACCCTGATGCGTCCGGGCGAGGCGCCGGCGATCGCGCCGAAGGCTTCGGCTGCAGAGGCCGAGAAAGGCAAGCCGACCCCCCTCGCCTCTGCCGCCCAGACCGCCGAGCGCGGCGAGATTCATGTGAAGACCAGCGGGCTCACCTTCGAGACGCAAACCGGCGTGGCCACGACCGCCGAACATGTTGATTTTTCCATGGTGCAGGGCAGCGGAAGCTCCATTGGCGCTTCCTACAACTCGAAGGGCTTCCTGGTGCTGGATAAGGCCGTGGAATTGAACACCAAGCGGGGCGGCGAGGCGGTCTTGATTCGCGCCCAGCACGCGGAGTTCGAGCGCGAAACGCGCCTGTGCCGTCTCCATGCGGCCACGGCCGATTACCGCGGCGGCGAAGCCACAGCCGGGGATGCGAAGATTCTCTTTCGCGACGATGGGTCGGCGATACGGCTGGATGCGATGAACGGCTTCAACCTGGTGACAGCGACGGGCGGTCACATAACCGCACCGATGGGGTCAATGGATTTCAACGAGCACAACCAGCCGCGCCATGGACACCTGGAAGGCGGGGTCCAGATGGACTCAACGCGCCAGGGGAAAGACGGCGCTGAAGTGCGGCGCATGCGTGGGACGGCGCCCACCGCGGATCTCGATTTCACTGCCCAGGGCGAGCTGCGGCACGCGCATTTGGAGCGCGGCGTGGAGATGGGCAGCGAGCAACTGAGCGATACATCCAACAGCCCCCTGCGCGTGAGCCGGACGTGGAAATCGCCGCTGGCGGACATTGACTTCCGCGACAACGGCAAAGGCCAGGCGGAGCCGGCTTCGATTCATGGAGTGCAAGGAGTAGTGGTCACGGGCGAAAACCAGCGCGGCAAGGGCGCCGTGGAGCCTTCGCGCCTGGTGGCCGATGAGGTAACGGGCCAGTTTGGGCCGGATTCCGTCTTATCGGCGATGACCGGGACTGGCCATGCCCGCGTTGAGGAGACCAACGCCGCGGGAACCCTGCAGACCTCGACCGGCGACCGGCTGGAAGCGCATTTCGCGCCTCCCGGCTCGGAGGGCAGTGCGGGCGCCGGCGCGGTGGATGCGGGGCAAATTCAGTCTGCAGTGCTGGATGGGCACGTGGTGCTGACACAGCAGCCGGCGGCGAAGGCAGGCGCCGAGACGCCAGCGCCGCTCAAAGCATGGGCGGGCCGGGCCGACTACGAGGGAACTGGAGAGTGGCTGCACCTGACGCTGAGCCCGCGCGTCGAAGACGGCGGCCTGGATATGACGGCCGACAAGATCGATGTTTCGCGAGCGTCGGGAGATGCGTTTGGGCACGGGAATGTGAAGGCTACGTGGCAGGATACGGGTTCGGCCAAAGCCGGCCAGCAGTCCACCGTGGCGGGTAGCGCTTCCAGCCATGGCGAAGTTGCCCTGGGCGGCAAAGGGCCGGCGCATGTGGTTGCCGCTGAAGCGCAACTGAGCAGTACTGCGGGCGGTGCGATAGCAACCTTCCGTGGCCACGCGCGCCTCTGGCAGGAAGCCAATTCCGTCGCCGGGCCGGTGATTGTGCTTGATCGCCAGAGGCAGACGCTGGTGGCCACCAGCACCGACCCGGCAGAGCCCGTCAAGGCGGTTCTGCTGAGTACGGGCGGCCTTGAGATGGGCGGGCCGGACATGGGCGGGACTGCCAGCAAGCAAGCCGGTAACGGCCCAGGCAAGGATTCGCCGGCGAAATCCGGCACGCCGTCCGTAGTCCGCGTGCGTGGCGGCGATCTCAAGTATTCCGATGCCGAGCGCAAGGCTTTAATGCGTGCTGGAGCGCTGGGACAGGTGGTGGCGGAGACAGCGACGGCGACCTCAGTTTCGAATGAAGTCGAACTGGTGCTGCTGCCCCCCGGCAACCACGCCGGCAAAGACGGCGGCCAGGCCCAGGTTGACCGCATGACCGCCCGCGGCCACGTCGTGGTCACCTCCGAAGGCCGCCGCGGCACTGGCGAGCAACTGGTCTATACCGGCGAAACCGGGGAGTATGTGCTCACCGGAACCGCCGCCGCGCCGCCGCGCATGACTGACCCCGCGCGCGGCAACGTGACCGGCGAAGCTTTGATCTTCCATAGCCGCGATGATAGTGTGAGCATCGAAGGTGGCGGCGGCAGGACAATCACTCAGACCACCACGCAGAAATGAACTTGAAGCAAGTTGAAGGCCAGATGGACACATTGATTGCTGAGGGAATCGGAAAGAGCTATAAGGGCCGGCAGGTGGTGCGCGGCGTCGACCTGCGCATCACGCGCGGAGAAGTGGTTGGCCTGCTGGGGCCGAACGGCGCCGGCAAAACTACCAGCTTCTACATCATCGTGGGCCTGGTGGTTCCCGAGACCGGCCGCGTGCTGGTCGACGAGACTGAAATCACGCGCGTGCCCATGTATCTGCGGGCGCGCAACTTCGGCATCAGCTACCTGCCGCAGGAGCCGTCGGTTTTCCGCAAGCTCACTGTCGAAGAAAACATTCTTGCCGTGCTGGAAGCCCAGCCGCTGGACAGCCGCGAGCGCCGCGCCCGCACCGAGCGACTCATCCATCAACTGAACCTCGGCCATGTCCGCACCACGCGGGGGTATGCGCTCTCCGGCGGCGAACGGCGGCGTGTGGAAATTGCCCGTTGCCTCTGCATCCAGCCTAGCTTTATCCTTCTGGATGAGCCCTTTAGCGGCATCGACCCCATTGCGGTATTGGAATTGCAGAAGATCATCTTCGAGCTCAAGGCCAGCGGGATCGGAATTTTAATTACCGATCATAACGTGCGCGAAACGCTGAGCGTAACCGATAGGGCGTACATTATTGCCGAGGGGCGTATATTTTTTGCCGGAACCCCGCACGAGCTGGGAAATAACCTGGACGTGCGGCGGCTTTATCTCGGAGAGGGGTTTTCACTGGGATAATGGAGGTGCGCGGACATCGAGTGCGGTGCAAGGAGCGCCGCGCCGGGCAGCAAGTCAAAGGCCAACCGGAGTTGTCAATACCCTTTGCAGCCGTTTCGGCATACGAAAGTGCCTGCACGCATTCCCGGAATGTTGGTTGTCTGAACTGGCACTGAGAGCACAATGGAAGGTAGTTTGGCCCTCAGCTTTTTTCACGCACGATTACACTAGGGAGTAAGTCCAAACAGGGAAAAAGTCTCAATCATGGCGCTGCTGCAACCAAAAATGTCGCTCAAGGTGTCGCAACGCCAGGTCCTTACGCCGGGCCTGATGCAGATGGTCTCTGTGCTTGCGCTCAACAAGCTCGAGCTGAAAGAGATGATCGACGCCGAGATGGTTGAAAATCCGGTCCTGGAAGAGATTGATGAAACTGTCCCCATGCTGGACGAGGTTGCGGGACGGCAGGAGCGCCAGGAACGGCTGGAGCGAATCGAGCTTATGGACCGGCCCGACAACGGCGCCGTGGCTGAGCCCGCTCCGGCGCCCAAGGACCCCTTCGAGGAAGTCGATTTCGGCTCGTACTTCCAGGATTACCTGGACCCCGGCTACCGCACCCAACCGGAATACGAAGACAGCGAAAGGCCCTCGTTCGAGCATTTCCTCTCCCAGCCGACCAGCCTGTCCGATCACCTGGCGTGGCAACTGGGAGCGCTGACGCTCGATCCGCTGCTGCACGAAGCCGTTGAATACGTCATCGGCAACCTGGACGAAGACGGCTATCTTGCCGCGAACGACGACGAGCTGGCCGCCGCAATGCGCTCAACCTCAGCAGAGAACGGCCACGCAGCGCGTGAAGCAATGGACCCTGAGGCTGCTCTCGACCTGGTCCGCCGCGCCATTGACCTGGTGCAGCATCTTGACCCCGCCGGCGTGGGCGCCCGTGACCTGCGCGAGTGCCTGCTCATCCAGATCGCCGCGCAGCAGTCGGAGTTTGCCCAGCTCTACGCCCGCCACGCGGCCGAATTGCACGAAGCCGAGGAGGATTTGGATGAGCCGGGAAGCGGCGAGTTCATTTCAGCCCTTTCCCATCCAGTCCCGTCTCATCCGGTTCACTTCAATTCAATTCAGTCCCATTCAGCCTCATCCCATCCGGCCCAGACCCATGCGGCCCAGTCTCATTCAACCGCAGCCCATGCAGCCCAGCCCAGCCAGAACGGCTCCAGTCCCGACCCGCACGGCAGCTTCCGCGCCGAGGCCGATGCGCACCTTGAAGAGCGGCGCCGCGCCATGGAAGTGGCAGCGCTGATCGTCTCCACACACCTGCACCTGCTGCAGAAGCGCGACGTGAAAGACCTGGCCCGCGCCGCGCAGGTCACCCCCGCCGAGGCCCATGCCGGCATCGAGTTCATCCGCACTCTCGACCCGCGCCCCGGACGCCAGTACAACCGCGAGCAGACTCGCCTCATCGAGCCTGACGTGGTCTTCGTCAAGCGCGGCGCGGAGTGGGAAGTGGGTATGAACGAGGAAGACCTGCCCAGCCTGCGCCTCAGCGCCCGCTACCGCCGCATGCTGGTGGCCGAAAACACCGATAAGGAAGTCAAGGATTACGTGAAGGAGCGCTTCCGCTCCGCCATGCAGTTGATGCGCAACATTGCCCAGCGCAAGAGCACCATTCTGCGGACTTGCGAAGTGATTGTCCGCCGCCAGAAAGAATTCCTGGAGCGGGGCGTCGAATCGCTCCGCCCCATGATGATCAAGGAAGTGGCTGAAGAGATCGGCGTTCACCCTTCCACGGTGAGCCGCGCCGTGGCCAATAAATACGCGCACACCCCGCAGGGAGTCATCGAGCTGCGCTTCTTCTTCTCCGAAGGCTCGAACGGCCCCGAAGGCGCAGACACCCCGCTGCTGGTGCTCAAGCGCAAAGTCCGCAAGCTGATTGAAGACGAAGACCCCCGCCGTCCATTAACCGACGACCAGCTAGCCGCGCTGCTTCAGGTGCAAGGCATCCAGCTAACCCGCCGCACCGTAGCCAAATACCGCGAAGACATGAGCATTCCATCCACCCACCAACGTCGGCGCCGCGACGCCTGAGGGATGGCGGCAGGGCAATCGCTTGAATGTTTTTGTTGACTGAACAGGTTGGCTCTGGTGACTTTCCGATGAGCTTCAGCTTTCGTCCCGGAGGGACGAACGGAAAATAGCCCAGGAGAAGCGCAGCGCACTCCTGGGGATGCGTCCAAAAAAAGAAAAAATAAGCCCCGCAGGGCGGCGCGAATCGAGTCGTGGCCTCCACGCGTTCTTCATGCAATCGCCATGTAGGCGTGATAGATGGTCGGGCAAGCGCATTCCTACGACTTCAACGTCTCGACTCCTGAAAAGTTTGTGGAGAAGCTGCGCTACATTCATCGCAACCCGGTTCGCCGCGGGCTGGTCGCGAAGCCGGAGGACTGGCCGTGGTCGAGCTATCGTCACTATCAAACCGGCACGCGCGGAGCCGTGGAGATTGAATCGGAGGGTGCAGCTCGCGAGAGAGGTTGGCAACTGCCCGAGTGGATGCGCTACCGGCAATCCAGCTCTTCCTCCCCGGTCCCCAAATGCGAGGGACCCGGTCCCCAAATGCGAGGGACCGGGGGCACCCTCAACTTGACCAAGCCCCTGCGGATCGTGGCCACTCGCCGGGGGGTGGGCCTTCCTAGGCCCCAGAATCGAGGGCTGGGCGGCCGACGAAGAATTCCATTTCGCTAGCGCTGCACCGTGCTAAACTTCACAGTTTCCCTATAGTCAGGTAAGGAGGAGGCACCATGAATGGCGATGTCCAGGGCCTCGAACAGATACAAGGGCGGCTGGCGAAGCTCGAAAGGCAGAACCGCATGTTTAAGCAAGCTGGAGCCGCATCGCTCATCGTTGCCGCCTCCATTTTGCTCATGGGGCAGACCGCACGAACGAAGCCTGTGCAGGTCAGTCAATCGAACACTGTGGAAGCAAGTCAATTCATTCTGAAGGACAAGAGCGGTAAAGTACGCGCGAATTTCTCGATAGATGAAAGCCCCAGCAATTCCGGGGTGGTGCAACTCGTTTTCTACGATGTTGATGGGAAGCAGAGGGTAAAGCTTGGCTCTGGGAATCCTTATCTGGGAGGTACACTTCAACTCGCGGACGAGAAAGGGAAAAACCGGATTGTCATCTTGTCCAGCGGCGCACTTGGAGGCTCGCTCGGCCTAGATGATTCAAACGGATTCCCGGTTACGTTGCTTACCACGGATGGCGCGGTACTGCCCAGTTTGGAAGCTAAGAGCGTTTCCCTCAAGGACACAGATGGGAATGTACGCGCACGATTGTTTATGACAGAGAAGAGCACAGCCAAGGTGGGAGAGATTTGGCCGAATTTGCCTATGCCCCCTGAGACCAAGAATCTGCCGGTGACCTTTAATCCGTCTCCTACGCTGGCCTTGTACGACCTCAAGGGAAAGGCGCGCGTCTATCTGGATGGAGACGGGAACATAAATGCTGGGACCGTCAGTGTGTCCGATTCGCAAGGCCACTCGCTCGGCTCTCTCATGGCGGTCGAGGACTACGGTGCAATGCTCGCGCTGGATAACGGAAGAGGGGAACAACGGCTGTTTTTGGAGCCGGGCCATTTGGAGCTTTCAGACGATGCCGGATTCAAGTCGAGCCTTGGCGTGACAAAGGAGCTGGTAACCCTTCGAACGGGCGAAACTCATCAGACATCTGCGGCCAGTCTGCTTCTATTCGACAAAAACGCCAATGTAACTTGGAAAGCGCCATGAATCAGGCAAGCGGATGCCACAGGCCTGGGTTTTCAGACCTGAGAAACCCAAGGCTGGCCTCCTGCTACACATTGTCTCAAAAGCGAGATACAGGCCCGCCAGAAGAGGCAGGTAGACCCTCTTTCCGCGCGGGATGCCTGGACGTACATTAGAGGCAAGATGCCCGAGAAATCGCCGAAATGTCGATGCGTCCACTGTCTCAGATTTACCGACGACATAACGGACGACCATGTCTTCCCATACTCTTGGTATCCCGAGAGCACTCCCGCTACAGTGCAGCGTTGGACCGTGCCCTGTTGCGGACCCTGTAACAAGAACCTCGGAGCGATGGAATCCGATCTGCTGGTCCGGATGGCTTTGTGTCTCGACCCCAAGTCAGAGGCCGCAATGGGAGTTCGCGAAAAAGCCCTCCGATCGCTTGGCGTCGATGCTGGGGAACTTGCGCCCAAAGAACGGGAGCATCGCGAGAACCGTCGACTCAAGCTGAAGGCTGAGTTCATTCCCGTGACCGCTGGAGAGCCTATGCCCGGAGCCATCCCCGGCCTCGTTCAGAAGCGGGAAGTAGCGGAATATGCGGTGCCTATTCCATGGGCTGGGTTATCGATAATCGCGGAAAAGATCGCTCGCGGCTGCGAATACAAAGAAAACGGCAAGAAGTTCGTTGAGCCGCCGTACGCTGTGAGGACGCGCGTCTCAAGGCCTGATATCGTAGAAGCGCAATTCCTGCCGAACAGATTTGTACACAGAACGGTAACTGATTTTGGTCCGGGATGCCAGGTGATCCGGATCTCCCCGACCGGAGATGAGTACGTCGTCCAGTATCGGATTCTGATTTGGGGCACGCTCTGCTTCCATGTGCATCTCGACCACGAAAACTATTTTCAATCAGAGTTTGATCCGAAGATGAAGCCGGTCGAGGGAATATCTCCCGAAGACCACAAAGGGATGCGGATTCCGCCTTACCTGCGGCAATTCAAATGAATGTTTGGTTCGACAGGCGGCTGGCGCATATCTCGATTTGTTAATGAAGATGGGTGCCCCAGAGCCCGCCCTGAGCGAAGTCGAATGGGTCTGGACTTTCAGACCTGAAATGCCGCCGTTCCCCGACTCGCGACGAATTGAGAATTGGGATTTCCCACGTCTCAGGAGCAAGACATGGGGCGCCCAGAAATCACCTTATCCGTATATACATCCCCTGAGATTTTTATATATCGCCCACCCCTCTCAGGAAGCAAACGCCGTGTCTCCCCGGAGCCAGGCCGCAGCACCCAGCATCCGAGGGCAAAAAAATCCGCCGTCCCCCCAAAAATAATTGCAGATAATTACGCTCCATTGGCGCACGATGGAACTAGAAGCAAAAAAGAACCTGAAAGGACGGCGCATCGAAGATGCATCTTCCAGACACACCGAAAAGAGACTGTCCGCAGACCCCACCCCCCATCCACCACACCACCACCACCGCGGCGAAATAAAAAACTTGGCATCCTTTTTGGGCTGTGATCCTGTGAAGACCAATCGAACCGTCGGGGAATCAGCAGTTTAATCTCTTCACTTCCACAATTTCACCGTCAAAAAAACACTCAATAACGCTGTGGAACTGTGGGCCGCGCACTTCGGAAAATGCCCAAGCATCCTGAAACAAGGCGCGAAAAATTGCCGGTCATTCCGGAAACAGCCACACAGGCGGCCAACAGTCCTCTTACCGCTTCACCCACCGCATCGCGATGGGATGCTCAAGCATGTCAAGCTCCAGCTTGAGATAGCGATCCCAATCCGCCGCCGTAGGCATATCGGCTTTCGACCAGCCGGAGCCGGCGAAGTAAGTGAACGGCTCGCCGGAGTGGCGGGTGAAGACCATCAGCGCGTGGCCTGCCGCATTGACCGTTTTTGCATGTTGATTTGGGTCGGCGATGAGGCCGGTCGAGATTCTTCCTGCGGAAGGAATCTGCGGCGTGTCCCACACCGACGCGATGCTGCCAGCCACGGGAAACTCCACAGTTGCTCCTTCATGCACGGCGATGGCCGCCGCCAGATCGAGTGTAGCCGCGCCGTCGAAGGTATAAGTCGACTCGATCTTGTTCATGTGCGTGCCCGCGTCGAGAGTTATGCGCTTGGTCTCGGTCACCATAACTCCGTTGGCGCTCCACGGAGCGTAAGTTACTTCAAAAGAAAACCGAATCGGCCCATCGCCGAGGATATGCAGCTTTGTGTAATTCTTTGACACGATCAGCTTGCCGTCCGCGAATACAGCCGTCCCGCCACAGCCGCGGCTTTTGCCCACCTCGTAGGAATCGAGGCCCACGCCATTGTCCTTGTGATAGGAGAGCGCCGGGTTATGGGTGCGCGCGCCCTCCGCGTCGCGCTTGTAGAAGCTGTCGATGACGAAGTTGGGAATGCGCTTCGACCACACGTCGATCCCCGAAGTGATCTCTCCCGTCGCCTCGAGCGCCGGCCCGTAGATGCGATAAGCGACCTGCTGGTTTTCCCACGCGAAGTCGTCCTTGCGCTCCGGCGCCTCGCGTCCAAACACCAGCGGCTGAATCATGGGAGCATTGGGATCGACGCGGAAGCTGACGCGCTGGCGGCCATGCGCGGGGAGTTGGACCAGCAAAAGAAGCTTGTCCGGCGGTGCGTCCAGTGTTCCGCTATCAATCTGATCGGGAATGCGCTGGTGCGTGGCGGCGTCCTCTGCCACGATTGTCCCAGCCTGCGCGGGGGCAAGATGTAGATGATCGAGCACCTGCCGCAGCGGGACTTCGATCACTTCCTGCGTGCGATCAACGGCAAGTGGGTTGGAGAGAACCAGTTCCTGGCCGAAGGCCGCCAAGGATACGAGCGAAAGCACGACTGCGCAATGCGCGCTGAAGATTGTCAACAGGTTCTCCTTCTTTGTACTGACACTTCCTGCCGCTCCGACAGAAACCCCGCTCCCGATGCGCCATCAAAACTAAATGAGCCGACCCGGCCGAGTCCATGCGCGGAATGGAACAATCCCTAACCGATTCATGGCGGATTTTTTCCAACCCGCCGACTCGGGGCATATACTGACTTGTCTCTCCCTCGAATTGGAGAGCCGGCCTGGGAGCCCGGCATGCGAGGAAGACCGACAGCCAGGCGAAATGCGATTGACTTGAGCCTGGGATCAAGAGCCTTGGTTGTTAGAATCCTGAACCCACGAGCCGCAAGCTGTGCTCGAAAAAACAAGAAGCGGAGGCTGACCATGGAAGTGGAGTTCACCGCCAGACAAGTGAAGATCTCCAAGACGCTGCGTGCGCAGGCCGTGGAGGGATTGGAACGTATCGCCCGGATTTTGGGCAAGAACGCGCGCGCCAGCATCACCTTCGGCGCGCAGAGGCACCTGCAGATTGTGGAATTGACCGTGCAGTTGCGGCTGCAGACCATTGCCGCCACCGGCAAGGCCGACACCGCCGACGCGGCGCTGAAAGAGGCCATCGAGCACGCCGTCAACCAGGCCCGTCGCTACCGCGACCGCCGCCTTGAAGGCAAACGCCTTCCCAAGGAAGAGAAGATGCTGACCGCGCCGCCGGTGGCCCGGCCCAAGGCGCGCGCGGCGGCTCCGGAGTCCGAAACCGGGGATGGCAAACCGGCCCGTGCCAGGGCCCGCGCCTCCATCGCCGTGCACTCGTTTCCCAACCGGGCTACGGTGGTTGAGCCGCATATTCTCAAGAGCGGCGAGGCCATCTCCCTCAAGCCCATGACCATTGAGGAGGCAGTCAAGGACACCGAGTTCCGCGACCGCGACCTGCTCATTTTCCGCAACCCCGCAGGCGAGATGTTCGTCCTGCACCGGCGGCGCGATGGCCAAATGGAACTGGTGGAGATCTCCTAGGTCTTCGCGTTCAAAAAATCTCAGGTAGCCAGATCCCAGGTCCCATCCGCCGCGGTCGGCCCCGGCGGAAGACCTGGGACGCACCGCCAAAACGCAAAACTCAATTGCCCTGTGCGCCTGCTGATCCCATGCCTAATTACTTTAGTTACTGTGCTTTCCGGGAGCAGGTACCGAGCTGCGCAGGGAGAAATCGCGGACTTTGGTTGGGACGGGTACCCGGTTTAGGGGATGGGAACCATGATGCGCCCGGCATACGATTTCAGGTATGGCAATACCGATTTGGAAAGCCGCGATTGCGCCGCAAGGAAAACCAGCCGAGGCGGAAATCGCGGCAGGGCCTCGCGATACCATGAGCTTGAACCTGACGGAAAATTCCGGCTCTGCCCAGCAACAGGAAGTCCTGGATGCGTTGCCGGTGCTTGTTTTCCTTGAGCAGGCGGGCAAGGTGATATTTGCCAACGCGGAGGCTCGGCAGACGATCGGCATGACCGAAGGCGATTGGACGCCTCGCCCCGTGGAAGAAGTTTTGTGGGGATTGTTTCCCGGCACGGCCGAGCCGCAGACGCAGCTGATAGGCACCACGGCAGGCAGCCCATTTCATGCCACCATGCCGGCGCGCAGCGGGCGCCTTTTGCCGGTCGAAGGCACCTATAGCATTCTGAATGCGGAACGGCGCGAAGCCATCATCGTGGCGCATCCCTCCACCGGCCAGGTGCGCGCCCCGAAATCGCGCCTGATGGAAGATGTGCTGGCCAGCATTCCCGAGGCCGTGGTCATCGTCCATGGCAGTCACGTGCTCTATACCAACCCCGCTTTCACCCATTTGTTCGGCTATTCCGCGGAGGAAGCCAGCGGCGGCAACCTGCGCGAACTGATTGTGCCTGAGACGCGCCATCACGAGCTCGCCATGCTGGAACAAGAAGTCGATCAGAAGGGCCAAGTCTCCGTGGAGACCGTGCGCATGAACAAGGACGGCGACCTGGTGGATGTGGCCCTGGTGGCCGCGCCTCTGCGCGTGAACGGCTCGAGCGTAGGCTATGTGTTCAGTTTCCGCGACATCGGCGAGCGCAAGCAGGCGGAAGCCAAGGTGCAGCGCGACACGCTTTTCGATGTGCAAACGGGACTGGCGAATCGTGCGCTGTTCCTTGACCGGCTGAACCTGGCTCTCAAGCGCCGCACCCGCCGCCGCGATCAGAACTGCGGCCTGCTGCTTCTGGATCTGGACCGCTTCAAGGAGATCAATGACGCCCTGGGCCACGCCGCGGGCGACGGGCTGCTGATGGCCGTAGCCGACCGCTTGCAGGCTTCGCTGCGTCCCGAGGATTCGGCTTCGCGCCTGGGCGGCGACGAATTTGCCGTGCTGGTTGAGAACATCCTGGACCAGGACGATCTGGAAATCGTGGTCGCGCGCATTCTGGAAAAAATGGAGCAGCCCTTTGAAGTGTTCGGCAGCTTTGTGCGCGTCAGCGCCAGCATGGGCGTCGCCATGGCCGGGCATGACCACACGGATGCCGAGTTGCTGCTGAGGGATGCCGGGTTTGCCTTGCAGCGCGCCAGGCTCACCGGCGGAGGGTGCTGCGAATTCTTCAACAAGCAACTCGAAATGCCTTTCAAGAAATGCCACCAGGACCCGGAGCGGGAACTGCGCCGCGTGCTGGAAAAACACCGGTACGAGGTGTGGTACCAGCCCATCTATCAATTGAAAACCGGCAACCTGGAAGGTTTCGAGTCGCTGCTCAGGCTGCGCCGGTCAGACGGTTCGGTCGATAGCTTCCTGGAACTGCTGGGCGTCGCCGAGGACACTGGCCTTTCCATCACTCTCGGCAGGGAGACCATGGATACAGTGTGCCGGCAACTGCTTAGCTGGTCAGAGACCGTGACCGAGCAGGAGCTGACCCTGACTCTCAATTTGTCAGAGCGGCAGTTCTTCCATCCGCAGATGGTTGTGCAGTTGAAGAAGGCCTTGGCAGCCAATGCCGTCGACCCGGCGCAGCTGTTATTCGAAGTGACTGAAGGCATTCTGAACCACAATCCGGATGCGGCTAAGATCATTTTGCAACACATGGCGGAGTGCAAGGTGCGCATCGCAGTGGACAACTTCGGTTCCCGCTTTGCGCCCCTGAATCACCTGGCGCGGCTTCCCATCGATGTCGTCAAGCTCTCGCCCAAGCTGACCGCCAGCGCAATCTCAGAAGGCCGCCCGGCAGCGGTGCTCGCGTCGCTCATTCGTCTGGGACAGGAACTGGGCATGCGCGTGGTTGCGCAGGGAATCGAAACCGCAGAGCAGCTGGAAGCAGTCAAGCGCATGGGTTGCGAACTCGGCCAGGGCCATCTGTTTTCCTACGCGCTGGAACCGGCGCGAGCAACGAAACTTGCCGGACTGGGCCGCTGGGCACTGGCTGCCGGAGCCTAGGCGATTGCCAGCGACGGCCCCCATTGTATTGAATGAGCACCGCTTCAGCCGCGCCGCAAATTGCAATGCGGCTTTAGCCGCTGAGGGAAGGCCCCGAACCAAATTCGGCCACCTCTCCCGCGCACTCTTCATCAAGAATATTCCGCATTCAGTGTACGATGTTGGACATGATCTCCCCAGAACCGGCGGCTTCGCCCCGGATCGTAGCCAAACGGCGCAAGCTGTCCGACAAGCCGAAGAAGGAGCTCGTCATCGTAACGGGAATCTCCGGCGCGGGCAAAGCTTCGGCGCTCAGGGCCTTTGAAGACCTGGGCTTTCACTCCGTGGATAACCTTCCCCTGGAGCTTCTGCCGGAGTTCGCGGCGCTGGTGGGTAAATCGGAAGAGGTGCAGCGGGCGTGCATTGTGGTGGATGTGCGTGAAGGCTCCACGCTCGACCGCCTTCCCGAAATCCTGATCGCCGTACGCAGGATTCTGCCCACCCAGGTGGTATTTCTTGACGCGCAGGATGTGGTGCTGGTGCGCCGCTACTCTGAGACGCGCAGGCCGCACCCGCTGGGCCGCACGGAGACGGTGTCGCGCTCGATCGTGGAAGAGCGCCAGTTGCTTGATCCCATTCGCAACCTCGCGGACACCCTGATCGATACCTCGAACTTCAACGTGCATCAGCTGCGTGCTCACATTCTTGACCGCTTTGGCCACGGGGAGCAGAGCAACCAATTGCTGGTCAGTTGCCTGAGCTTTGGATTCAAGAACGGCGTGCCGCTGGATGCGGACATCGTCTTCGATGTGCGCTTTCTTCCCAATCCTCACTTCGTGCCGGCGTTCCGCAAGCTTACCGGCCAGGATCCCAAGGTGGCCGCTTTCGTGCGCAAATTTCCGCAAACGAAGGAGTTTCTGGCCAAGGTGACGGAACTGATGCTCTACCTGCTGCCGCACTACGTGCAGGAGGGGAAGAGCTACCTGACCGTCGCGTTCGGTTGCACCGGTGGCCAGCACCGCAGCGTGATGATGGCCGAGGAGATGAGCAAGCGCCTCAAGAAGGCCGGCTATCAGGTAAAAGCAGTGCATCGGGATATGCCCCGCTAACCCCGGCCTTCCGGTTCGGCCTTTCGGTAGTGGTGCCGTTTCATTTCCACAGTGTCAATGGTTGGCAACTTGCGTGCTACTGGCTTTCCTTTTCATAGCCTCAGCGCGTAGTTTTGCCTCGCCCTGTGGCCCTTCTGGGCGTGGTTCTACAAATACGTATACGGTTGGTGAAGGATTTTGCGGATGCAGGGGTGGGCGCACGGCTTTGGTACAGTCAAAACCAAAGGATCGTATTGCTTTAACTAGCGCGTTTGCAGCGTCATCATTCGGCTTTTCGCCTGTGCTGCTCACAAAAACCCCTCTTTCGATAGGGGGGGACTTCCCTAGAGTGACTGGTCCCTCCCGCATCATTGTTATTGGTTCTGGTTCGGTTGGATTCCACTGGTCAAATGGTAGGGAATCGGCTAAATCGTGGGCAAAATTAAAGGCCTCAACATCGTTGATGTTGTATATAAACCAAGTACGCTGGACAGAGAAGCGGTCTAGCTCTTTTTGCAGCACCTTGTGGTTTCCTGGAGTTAATCTACGCCATGAGATAGAGTCTTCAAGTTCGGCCGCATCTTTACGTAATTGCGCCGCCTCTTTCTCGTTCTCCGAGGCACGATCATTGGCTTGTGATGCTTCTTTTTCGGTACTTGCAATTATCCCCTTATCGAAATTGCGAATTCGAGTGTCTGTGGTTCCGAGCCAACCTTCAAATACACCTTCAAGTGCAACGCCAACGATAACCAGGATGAATCCGATTAAGGACCATAAGGGAATTTTGCTCCTCTCAGGCTTTGGACCGATAAGCCACGAATTTCTGCTGGGCCTGGCTCTCCACCATTCCGTAAAGTCCCGCTTAACCTCGGGCCACTCAAACGCTATCCCGATTGCGACAATGCCGGTTGAAACCAACAACAAGAGAAACACTCTATCTGATGTTGCTTCGAGCATCTTCCTAAAAGGAGAATCCAGCGCAGACGGAGACGATGCGGAAGTCTCCAAGATGAAAGCGATGTGGTACAGGCTACTGGCATTCATGGCACTGGTCTACGGTTGGATCATTGTGGACGCGATTAGGAAACCAGTGTATCGCTTATTCATACGAATTAACAATAAAAAAGCAAAATAGTGATTGACAGCAGCCTTTATACTGCCGTAATATAGGCGTTATAGAGGCAAACATGAACCGCTTGAGCACAGCAAAGAGAGCACAGGTGATTGGGGCTTTGGTCGAAGGAAACTCCATCAACGCAACCTGCCGGATGTTTGGAGTTGGCAAACACACGGTTCTCCGCTTGCTCGAAGACGCCGGAATTGCCTGTGCGCGGTTCCATGATCGCTATGTTCGCAACCTCAAAGTGCGGCGGCTCCAGTGCGATGAAATCTGGTCTTTCGTGGGTGCAAAGGCAAAAAACGTGAAGCCAGCAAAGGAACCGGAAAGATGGGGCGATGTGTGGACGTGGACAGGAATTGACGCTGATACGAAACTCTGCGTGTCGTGGCTAGTCGGGGGACGCGATGCGGGGTGGGCCTACGACTTCATGCAGGATTGTGCGGCGCGGATGCGGGGTCGGGTCCAACTGACCACGGATGCCCTAAAAGCCTACTTGCAAGCCGTGGAAGGGGCATTTGGATGCGATATAGACTACGCAACATTACAGAAGATTTACGGCGCTCCGACCGATGCCGATCAGCGCCGTTACAGTCCAGCCAAATGCATCGGAGCTGACATGAAGGTGATCAGCGGCGACCCCGATCCCAAGCACGTTAGCACCAGCTACGTTGAAAGGCAGAATCTTTCAATGCGGATGGGGATGCGCCGGTTCACGCGGCTGACAAACGGATTCAGCAAGAAGCTTGAGAATCACGCGCATCAGATCGCGGTGTACTTCTTCCATTACAACTTCTGCCGCGTACACAAGACGCTGCGCGTTACTCCAGCAATGGAAGCGCACCTGACCGATCATGTGTGGACCCTTGAGGAACTATGCGCTCTGATTCCCAAGGACAATCCGATTCAGCGGATAGACCGCAAGCTGATTTCAGACGCTCTCAAAAGGACCGCGTAAGAGAGGATTTATGGCGAAAGCAAACCAAGTCTCAATACCATATCTGGACCCAACTGTTCAGCATGTAGGCATCAGCAAATTGCGGGCGCTCAACGTCACACAGTTGCGCGATCTAGACAAAACGCTGGTGATTCAGGATAACGACAAACCGCTGGCTGTCTTGCTCAAGTATGAACACTTCATGGCTATGCAGGAACAGATTCGGTCGAAAGAATAGCCTATTTGCCTTTGGTCGCCTCCCGAACGACCCGGAGGGCATTTTGGCTGCTATCCACTGGAAGGCATTTATGAGCCTTAAAGGCAGCGGCGATCTCAGATTCAGCCTCAGTTATGGCGGGACGGTCAGAGTTGAACTGAAGGCTGCAACGCTCGCAGACGCCAAGAAGCGTGGGAGATGTTTTGACGATGCGCAGCTTGCGCTTTGCCATGATTCAAGTTTACCGCCGCGTCGAGAACCTGTGGATTTCAAACGGCACCACTACCGGCCTTTCTGCTCTCTTTGAATCAACAGCTAGGTGGTGTAAGAACCCAGGGTGGTACTGATCCCGTTAAAGGCTGTGTTGACGCCGTTGGCAAGCGAGCTCATGCCGGCGGTTGCCGCGAAGGCGATCAACGCGACTGTAAGTGCGTATTCGACCAGGTCCTGACCGTCTTCACCGTGGGCCAGATCCTGGAGCTTGAAATAAAGTGTGTACAACTTGTCTTTCATTTGTATCCCTCCGATTGGCGATGTGTGCCCCATAAGTTGCAACGTACCCGAATGTATCATGCAATGAAATAGCTATTAAGTCGCATTCGTGATGGCTAGACGGTGCTCTTCCTTAGGGTTATCGAGGTAATCGCTCGCCGGGCTTTCCGGTTACCAAGGTGGGAGCGAGGCAATTTGAGGCGGGAGAATTCAGAGCCAACAGCCTAGCCAAGTCCGGCTGCGATGCTCCCGCCTCGCTGCGAATTTCCGAATCAGGGTAACTCGATGAGTTATCCCGCCCGGATCACCGTCGACTCGGGGGATACCTTGCCGTCACTGACGGGTTGGCGACGATGCGCTCGGAACACATCGCTGGGATCTGCGCCTTGGCCCTTCATTGCCATTTCGCCAGACAAGAAACTCCAATTTTCAGCGCCAGTTGTAGTATATTTTCTGGCTGCAATCCAAATCAAAGGAGGTTTGCCATGAAAAAGCTGTTCTTCCCCTTTGCGCTCGCAGTGCTGTCGATGCCTATGCTGGCGGCGGCGCAGAGCCAATTCGACGGTACCTGGAAGGCTGATATGAGCACGGCCAGTTTCCCCAAGAAGCCGACGGTGTTGCTGTTGCAGAACGGGATGTATGAGTGCAAGACCTGCACCCCGCCAATCGCTGTCAAGGCGGACGGCACGGACCAGGCGGTCACCGGACATCCCTACTTTGATTCGGTCGCGATCAAAGTAGTGAACGACCACGGGATCGAAGAGACGGACAAGAAGGGTGGTAAGGTCGTGGCCACCTCGACTGCGACCGTCTCGCCGGATGGCAAGACCACGTCGTTCGCTTTCAGTGACAGCAGCAACACCAACGGGGGTCCTCCCGTCACCGGCAAAGGCGAATCGATACTCGTAGCGAAAGGTCCAGCGGGATCGCATGCAGTATCCGGTTCGTGGCGACTCAGCAAGATTCAAGGCCTTTCGGACAATGGCACCGTCTGGACGTACAAAGTGAGCGGTAACGAGGTATCAATGTCCAATCCAACCGGTCAGTCCTACACCGCCAAGCTGGACGGCGCCGACGCGCCGATGAAGGGCGATCCGGGCACCACCAGTGTTTCCTTGAAGATGATCGGCAAGAGCACGCTGGAGGAAACCGATAAGCGCGACGGCAAGGTAATTTACGTCTCCAGAATGACAGTCGCGTCTGACGGGAAGACCGCCAAGATTGTCGGCGAGGACAAGTTGCAGAATACGACCAGCACGATTACCGCAACCAAGCAGTAAGCCCGCGGTCGTTCCTCAGCCTGCACCGAGACTCGGAAATTCGCCCCGGCCCCGATTGTGAGGGGATCCCGCGGAATTGTGTCTGTGCAGGTGTAATTCGGAGGCAGGTTCCGGTCGTATCGCCGGCGACTCGTCTCTTACCCGGTTTTTGGCGTTCCCACGGCCTGGGCAGGCGCCAACGAGGGTTAGGGAAGGTTCGTCGACCATCGCCGTCCATCCAGATGCTGCACGATTCGCCAACGACACGTTGCTGCACAACGATCGCACTTGTAAAAGCACAAAGCAAGCCCTGAGATGACTGTCCGCAATCACATTCCAGCCTGGCAGAGGAGTGGTATTCTTCCGCAGCATTTCCAAAAGAACGAGGAGGATGACGTGAGAAAAGGCATAATTCTGGCGATCGGGGCACTGCTGCTTCTGGCCGGGTGCGGAGGGGACAAAGGCCCCGGCATTCCGGTTGGGCCGAAATGGAAGGGGGCTCCGTACCGGATCGCTTTTGATACCAAGGCGGCCAAGCCCAGCCCGACGGGCGTTCAAATTCCGGCGGTCAAGTTCACAGCCAACCCTGATGCGCTCGAAACAAGAGCCCTTCTCATCCTGAAATTCACCGTTCCAGGCGCGGCAGACAAATATCAGGCCGAGCACCTGATGATCGGAAACGCAGTGGATATCCGCGGGGAAGAGGGAACGCTTCCCGAGGACTATATGGAGAGGGCAAGGAAGGGTCTGTCGGACTATCTTGAAACGTACTGCCTTCACGGAAAAGTCAACGTGTCCGTGGCTCTCGCCAGATCCTCGCTCAACCCCCAGGCCGACATTCCCCAGGCGGACGCGAAGCGCCTGTCCGACTGGCTGCCGCTCGAGATTGTGTACAAGAACCACCATGCGAAATGCAACAAGTAGACCAGCTTGCAGCTTCGTGCGCGACAGCGGGCTGCTTGACGATCCTCGCCGGCAAATTTTGGTTTCGATTGTGTCCCCGGCAATCCGGACGTGACCTCAAAATGGGATTCTGTCCGGATGGCCGACATCCAGGCACAACCCCGATTTCTGGACCCTTCGGCGTATATCAGGACCTAAATAGGGTCAGTGGAGAATCCGGCAAGCCTTGCGGTCTTTGTTTGTGACCTCGATTCCAGCGGGAATCCGGACAACACAAGCCGTCTCTGAAGAAACTCAGCGCGCGCCGGGAATTTCACTGCGCAGTCCAGCCGCCGTCGATTGGGAAAGCCGTGCCCGTGATATTTGAGGCAGCAGCGGAGCACAGGAACAGCGCAAGTGCCGCAATATCTCCGACTGAGACAAAACGGCCGGTAGGTTGCTTTTCGCGGAGGATCGCACCTGAGGCCTCCTCCACCGCAACATGGCTTTGTGCCGCGCGATCGTCGATTTGCCTCTGGACGAGCGGCGTGAGAACCCATCCCGGACAGATAGCGTTGCTGGTAATGCCATTTGTGGCGTTCTCCAGCGCGACGACTTTGGTCAGTCCGATGAGGCCGTGTTTGGCGGCTACATAGGCCGCTTTGTGGATCGACGCAACCAGGCCGTGCACGGATGCGATGTTGAGAATGCGCCCTTGATTACGCCGCTGCATGCCGGGAAGGGCGGCGCGGATGGTGTGGAACGCGGCGGAAAGGTTAATGGCCAGGATGGCGTTCCACTGGTCCACGGGAAAGTTCTCAGTTGGCGCGACATGCTGGATTCCGGCGTTGTTGACGAGAATGTCAACGGAACCAAACTGCGCCTCGGCGTCCCGGATGAGCAACTCGCATTGATTGGGATCGGCAAGGTCGGCCGGATGAAAGAAAACATCGACACCGTGCTCCTGCCGCAGGCGCGCCGTCAGCATGCCGGCTTCAGCGGGCGTGGCGATGCCGTTGATTGCGAGTCGGCAGCCCGCGGCCGCGAAGGCTTCGGCCAGACCAAGACCGATCCCCGACGTTGAGCCGGTAATGACGGCGGTGCAATCGCGAAGCAAGGTCATCCTTTCCCAATCCCGTCAGCGGCCGGTTGCGGGCGAGGACTCGCAGCGAGTGGCAAAGTCGATCGCCAGGTCCGCAATCCTCGCCGCGCCCGTCTTTCCCATCACCAGCGTGTAATGCGTGGTGCCGGCAATCACCTTATCGTCCATGGCTGGAACTAGTTTTCGCATTTGCTCGATCATCGCGTCGGGAAAGAGCGGGGGCGCTCCCGGCACGAAACCGGCAGGCGCCCGGAGCATGAGCACGGGAACGCGGATCGCCTGCAGACGGGCCGCGATCTGTTCGCTCTGCAATCCCTCCATAAGGTCCGCCTTCACCGCATCCTCCGCGGCTTTGGGCCGCAGTTCCGGAGGCTCGCCTCCGATTTCATAGTCGAGGAATGCCTCGACCCAGGGGCTCCAGTCTTCCGGCGGAAAATGCGGCTGCGCCCGCCAGAATTGGCGGTACACTTCGCGCGAGGGATAGGTCTGACGAAGCTGCGTGATACGCAAGGCCAGCGCCGCATCCAGTCCCGTCTGCGAGTTCGGCGCCGAAATGGCCGGAGCATACCCGCCATCGATCAGCAGCAGGCCGGACACAAGCTCCGGATATGCGGCCGCAAGCGCGGTGGCCACGAAGCCGCCCATCGAGTGGCCCACGACGATGCTCGCGCCCAGGCCCATCGCTTGCATTGCCGCCGCCACGTCCGCTGCGTGTTGCGCCATTCCGTAAGGTCCAGCCGGCTTGCCGGAGTCGCCGCGTCCGCGCAGGTCGAGAGCGAAGAGCGGTCTTCTTCCCTCCAGGCGCTCGGCAACGCCGGTAAAGCTTACATACGATGCCGTTAGCCCGTGGAGCGCGATCAGCGGCGCGCCCCGGCCGGGCCAGTAGCCAAACGCGAGTTCTACCCTGTCTCCCGTTACGCGTCCTTGTGCCGGGTGGGTTGTTCTTATCCCATCCTTCATCGCCGTTCTCCCTCCTGACATCAGAAGTTGAATTTGAGGGCGAACTGAATCACCCGCGGCCCGGTTGTGGTGGAAACGATTTGGCCCGCTGTGCCCGACTCCAGAATGTTCAGCGGGTTGGCAAAGCTCGTCGTGTTGAAAGCGTTGAAGAATTCGCTGCGGAATTCAATTCCGCGCTCGCCGATCGGGAAGAGTTTCACGATCGAGATATCTGCGTTCCGCTGGTCGGGTCCGCGCAGGATGTTGCGCCCGCTGGTCCCGAAATCGCCGAGTGCGGTTGCCGGTGTGAAGCAGGCGAGGTTGAAGTAGTTGTTCAAACGCGACTTCACGTCCCCACTCGTTGCAGGGTTACAGCCGGCCACCAGGTCGGCGCGGGCCTGCACAAAGGCAGTGGCGTTGGTGAGCACTGAGAAGGGAGTACCGCTCTGCAAGGTCACCACCGTCGCCAGCTCCCAGCCGTTGGTCGCTTGCCGTGCCAGGGACGAACCGCTCTTCAATCCGGGCACATCGTAAATGCCGCTGAACACGAGGCGATGACGGCGGTCGAAATCCGAGCTGGCATAGTTATGGAAGTTGACCTGGTCGCCAGGCACAACACTGACATCGCTGGTTCCCGTGGGATCGCCGGAATACTCATCGATCGAATGGCTGTAGGTGTATGCTCCCAGCAGTTGCAGGCCGCAACTCAGCTGTTTGGTCACACTCGCCTGCAGCGAGTTGTAACTGGATACGGCCGAGCTCTGCATGACGTGCACCCCGAATCCCTGCACCGCCAGGCTCGACAGGCCCGGGCTCAGCGGTCCCGGCTCGAAAGGAAGCGGGGCGTAAGCCTGGTTGAGATCGGCGAGACGGTAGAGGCGCCGTCCCACCGAGCCCACATAGCCGAGATCGACCAGCCAGTTGCGGGCAAACGTGGTCTGCGTTCCCAGGCTGAATTGTTCAGTGTACGGCGTGCGGAAATTGTGAATGTCTGGAAAAATGCCATTGGCAGACACCACGGCGATCCCCGTGGGCGATACCGGGCTGGGCGCCTGCGGCATAAGAGCCGGCGGCCCACCGAAGGGAAAGATCGCCGGGTTGTTGAAGGTGAGCGGAAAGGCGCTGGGCGGTGGCACATCCACAAAAGGCGTCGCAATCGGCGTCTCTAGCGCCTGCGCCAGCGTGTAATAGGGGAAGTCGAGGATCTGATTGTTAAGCAGCCGCGAGTTTGCCCGGTCGAAGTAGATGCCAAAACCGCCGCGCACCATCACGCGCGTGGAATTGGGGTCGGGCTGCAACACGAAGCCGACGCGCGGAGCGAAATCTTCTTTGTTGGGGGAAACCAGGGAAGGCTGAACCTCTGCAACTCCCGGCAGCGGCGTTTTGGCATTCGAAGCCTGCACAAACCCGCCGGTGATGGCCGTGTTGTCGCCGGCAGGAAAGCCCGGAATGGTTGCCGTGGCTAAGCGCGCCGGATCGAATGCGACGAAACGGCCCTGAGAATCGGAAAATGGGCCAAAATAGTCGTAGCGCAACCCGAGCGTGAGCGTGAACTGGTTGGTCAGGCGCATTTCGTCATTCGCAAATCCGCTCCCGTCCTGCGCCAGAACATCGCGATTGTTCACGCCCGATCCCATGATGGTCAGCCCCGTCAGGTCGTATAATCCGCCGAGAAAATCGAAGAAGCCGTTTCCGGCAAAGGGCGATGGCGCCGGAGCAAGACCGAGGAAGAAGATCTGGCCGCGCGTGTAAAGGTTGAATGCGGCGTCCAGTTCATGATGCTTGTACTCGCCGCCGAACTTCAGGCTGTGTCTGCCCTTGTGCCAACTCAACGTGTCCCCGGCGGTATAGGTCTTCTCGATGCCGCTGTTATCGGAGAACGGGTTGGCTCCAAGGTCGAAATAGTTGGCGACGGAGATCTCCGGCATGCCGGGGAACAGGCTGCCGAGCGGCGAAGCAATGCCCACCTGCGTTGCGCTGAAGGGTTCCTGAGGCGAAGAGGAGGTGGTGATCACCGAGAGCCCGAAGCGTGCGTCGTTGGCCATGGCGGAGGAGATTACGTGAATGTCGTCCAGTGCCAGGACGCGCTGATTCAGGTCGGCTGTGCCACCGAATCCCGGCGCCGGGAGCGCGTTGGCCAATCCGAACAGATCGAACAGGCCTTGCGCGGTGGGATTGGTCGCATCGAAATATTTCGCTGAAAACCGGTTGGCGGCCGAGAGTTGAAAGTCGAGATTGGCGTTGAACTGGTTCTCGCGGAAGCGGGAGATGCCGACCACGGGCACCGCCACCGGTGCAGGCGCCGTTCCCAGAGCAGGGCTGGTTGGATTGGGCGCCGAAGGTATCACATACGAGCCATTCGGCAACTTCCCCTGCAATAGAAATTGCGCTGTGGGGTCGAAGCACGGAGGAAACGTCAGGCCGCTGGGCGTGCCGGTGCACGGCGCCAGGCCATAGGATGCCGCAAACGTGGCCAGGCCCGCGGCCGAGCGGTCGCTCGTCAGGTTCTGCGGAACAAAGACCGTGCCCACCGAATTCAGCAAAGACGTGCCGTTGACTTCGCGGCTGCCCTGGTACGAAACGAAAAACCAGACGCGGTCCTTCACGATCCGGCCGCCCAGGGTCCCGCCGAATTGGTTGCGCTTGTATGGCGGACGCGGAACGCCGCCGCGATTCAGGAAGTAGTTGTTGGCGTTCAACGCGTCATTACGGAAAAACTCGTAGAGGTTGCCGTGAAACTGGTTTGTCCCCGACTTGGTGACCGCGGCGACGATGCCGCCGGAGACGCGTCCCTGCGAAGCGTCGTATTGGCTGGTCTGAACAATAAATTCCTGCAGCGCGTCGGTTGCCGGCACCGCAAGATTGGGCGTCGAACCGGTTCCGATCGAATTGGCGTCCACGCCGTTGATGACAACGGAATTCGATGTGGAGCGGTTTCCGTTCACATAAATGGGAGCTGCGCCGCGGCCAAGTTCCGCCGAATTCTGCACCGGACCGGATGTGCCCGGCGTCAGCGTCAGCAACTGCTGAAAATTCCTCGTCGGAAGCGGCAGTTGCCGGATTTGCTCCTGCTGGATGACCGTGCCTTCCGTGGGAGTGACTTCCTGCCCGGCCTGCACTTCGATAACAACGTGCTGTGCCGCGATCTGAAGGCTGATATCGGCGCTGGTCGTCTCCGTGATGCGCACCGTCACGTCTTCCACGGTTTCGCTGAAGCCGGACCTATTTGCCTTGACGCCGTAGCTTCCCGGCGGAAGCAGCAGGAATGCATAATGTCCTGTAGCGTCGGTCGTCGTGTCCCGCTCCACGCCCGTGGCGTTGGAGAGAGCGATTCTGGCTCCGCTCACCACGGCGCCGCTCGGATCCTTTACAACACCCGCGATGGCTCCTGTCGTCGGAGTCTGCGCTCCGGCGATGCACGTTAGCCAGATCACTGCTCCCACCAGCAAAACCGCGGTGTCCCTCGTACCTTTCATTTCTTTCTCCTTTGCTTTACGGATTTTGCTGCTTTATCCGGGATCATGCGTCCTCCCGTATAGAGAAGAATGAGCTGGTCGATCACCTCGTCATCGCTCATGCCGAGATGCCGCTTCGCTCCAAATAGCTCCTCCGTGAGGAAGTACGTGAAAAATTGCAGATAGATGGCCGTGTAGGCGAGAGAAGGATCCACTCCTTCGGGAAACTCGACGGTTGAACGGTGAATGACGGCGCGCGCATACGTGCGCAGCCCTCCGGCGATCTCCCGAAAGCTATGAATGAAATGCTTATGACGAAACTCGACCACATCGATGTACATCAGTCGCCAGTAATCCAGATTCTCTGAAACCACGCGCCCAATTGCCTTGGCCAGCTTGCGCATCGAATCCGCATCGAGCGTTTCCATGAGCGGTATAAGGTCCCGCTGGCGAAGGATCTCCATCCTGCGGCCGAGAAGATGAACAAGATCGATGAAAAGTTCTTCCTTGGTGTCGTAGTAGGTGTAGAGATTGCCCATGGACACGCCCGCCCTGCCCGCAATTTCACGCACCGTGGTGCCGTGAAATCCCTTGCGGGTAAAAAGGTGCAGAGCAGCGGCCTGGATCTTGGCCCTGTGCTTTGCCATCGCGCTTTGGGGAAGCCGCGGCATCGGTGTGCGAACTGATTACCTGTTTGTGAAATCTCAAAACGAGCGCTCGCTCGGTTTTGTTGAACGCGTTTTTACACCTGTTGTTTTAGGAGTGTCAAGAGGAATTTTCAAGGGCGGAGCAAAACCGGGCCACCGGGGCGGAGTAAAAGTCGGCCAGTGGATTAGGGCATAGAGTTGTCGAAAATGCGGGGTAGAAGTGTCTCTGGTGCGCGGCTCTGCTTGAGGCGGTAGCTGTCGCCGTTCATTTCCGGGATATGAACGTGATGGGTGAATCGATCGGGCGGGGCCGGTCAGCCGCTCGGAGCTGGCAATCCGGACAGAACTCGATCTTCGACCTCCCGGGGCGTCGCCAGCTAGTGTCCTGTCTCCAATGTTCATATCAAAAAAAGACCTGTCATCCTGAGCGAAGCGTTCTTCAGCGGAGCCGAAGGACCTGCTTTTCGGGAAGCTCGCGGCAAACCAGGTAGCGCAAAACGAATCCCAAGAACTTCGGAGACACCAAGCTAGCAAAAACAGGGTAATGTCCGGTTTGCCGACGACGCTCTCGGAACGCCGCGCTTGCACAAAGTGGCATTGCATCGGTTGCTTCCGGCATACTTGGTTCAATTGGAGGTCCTATGTCATCGAACTGGAAATTCAAAGGATGGAAGCTCTGCGCGACGGCCGTGGCTTCGTTTGCTTGCGGATCGCTCATCGCAGCCCACCTGACCCATGTGCGAGAGGTGAAGGCCGATAGCAATCGCGCCTTCGAGCTGATGGTCTATCACGCGGAGCCAGGCAAAGTGCCTGCGCTTGAATCTGTCTTTAAGGATGTGTCGAAGCTACAGGCCAAACACGGACTTAACGTCATTGGCTATTGGGTGCCGAACGACGACTCTCCCGCTTGGAAGGACACGTTTGTCTACCTTATCGCTCATCCCAGCGAAGACGATGCGAAAAAGAACTGGGACGCACTTCATGCCGACCCGGCATTTCTCCCTTACCGAACTGCGGCCGTGCCTTTGATCGAAAAGGTAAACGGAGCGTTCCACGTTGACGACGTGTTCATGCATCCCACGGACTTCTCAGAGACGAAGTAGAACGAAGGCGGTAGAGGGAATGATCGCAAGTAGCCCTGTACAAGTCGTTGAACTGTTGGATCGAGCCTTCAACGAAGGAGACCTGGCCAATGTTCTCAGCTTCTACGACGATGAAGCCGTTGTGGTCACGGAGCCTGGGAAGTTAGCCAGAGGGGCTGAAGAGCTGCGCAGTTTCTTCAGGCAGGCGATGCAATCCGGGTCTTCGGCGAAACAGATTAAGACGCAAGTCATCGAAGCAGATGGCGTGGCGCTTTTCTTGTCTCGCTGGATCCTTCATGCAAAGAGCAGTGGCCCCGGCGTAGCTTCGCGGACTTTCACGGCAACGACAGTTTTCCGCAAACAGCCCGGCGGAGAACGGAAAATCCTCATCGACAATCCCTTTGGCCCTTTGATCCTGGAGTCGGAGCAGATTGGCCTCGCTCCTGGATAATCGGCAAACCGGAATGTAATTCTCATCTACCGACAACAGTCACCATGGAGTCGCCATCGCCGCTGCGCTCATGGAGGATCATAGGCAGCGAATTGCGACCTTTCGAGTTCTGGTCGAATTACAATCATTTCGTCCCCCATGACGCTGCGAAGGTTCGTCTCTGCCACTCCCCGGAGGTTCAAGACGCCTTCAGGAATGCGACGAGCGCCTGACGATTCTCATCTGAGGGATCTGGAGCGGATTCCGAATTTGTGTAGCCTGATTATCGTTGTGGAAGGTGGCTTTTACTTCCACCCCGGCGACATGGACCCATCGCCGGGGACCCCGGAGGGGCAAAAGCCACTTGGGCCAATCGCTCCGGACTACAGAAATTCGAAATCCGCTTTGGCCCGAAGGCATGGCCATTGACCGCACCTCGATTTCAGCGCGTGAGGGCGCCCTCGTAATCTCACTGCGCTGCCTTCTTGATATCCTTGCCGACGTCTTCAATCCCGACTGCGGTCTTCTCCCCCGCCTTCACGGTATATCGAACAGTGAGTTGCGAACCCTCTTTTATGCCTTCTCCGCCATCTTTGGTTCCTTGCCAGGCTGTTTTCCCGGTCCATTTAATGGTGTGCTCAGCTCCATCATCGGCTTTGACGATCACTTTCTTGGAGTCTTTGTCGACGTGCTTCACGACTCCCGAAACGACATGGACGACGTCCTTATCTTCCGCGGACGCGTTCGTCAAGACAGCCAAGGCGGCGAACGCAAAGAGACAAAACACGACAGCACGGCGATTATGCATTTGCATGACTTTTCTCCTTCAAAGTTTCGCTGAGTTTCGGTACATAACGATGGAGGCCCCGCAGGCCTCCGAGGCGTAAAGTGTCTATCCAAAGGAGGGGTTCCGTCGTTTCACTCGTAACAGAAACCCTGGAGAAAAAGCGGAATTCCCATGGATCGTTCCCACTCAGACCACATTTATCCATGGCCGGTGGGATCGGCCTATGGGATTATGGAGCAAACAAGCCTGGGTACTCTGCAGCCTCTGTGAGCGTCTATCCGCCGGCCCGGTTGGGTCTGCTATTTGTAAGATGTTCCGCACAGCGAAGTGTTTCGAAAAAGTTGTAAGACCAGGGAAATAAGCTTCGGAAACGTTCCTCGGATTGACAACGAGAAGACAACGGCATACCGTCATCCCACTGCTTCACCCTTTCCCAATCTGCCATGAGGCCCCTTGGAAACGAGTGGCCTTCGTGCGTTTGGGCATAGGGCAAGACATCACCCCATTTGGGGGATTGCTATTCAGGACCGTCTGTGAAAACCTTGAAGCCTACAGGAATGGGTGCGGAAATCATCTTCTTCTTTCGAAAGCCCCATGCAGAATTCTCGTTTCTGCTCACCAGCAAAGCCGCCAAGGATCTGATCGAATATGCCTTTGTCCTAAGTCTGATCGCCTTTGGAGCGGTCACTAGCTTGAATTCGCTGTCCGGTGCCTTGACTAAAGTATTCCAGGGATTCAGCACCACGCTTTGCAGCTTCGTCAGCTAGTCTCCTAGCATCCTGATCTTTATCCCGCTGTCTCCCGTAACAGCCCGCGATATCCCGCCGTTGTGCCAATTATATTATTGCCCTCAGTAGTCGACAGAAGGCCCGAAACTCCCCGTTTTTCGCCCGGAACGTGGCCTCATTCGGTAGTCTTGCCTGCAAAATCGCTCCTTTTCGCGCCGTTCGGCGCGGGATTCTGCCTCACCGGCTACCGGCGCCTCCGGGCAAATCGTCGAGCCAGCGCCGCAAGGCCTCAGCGAAGATCTGGCCGGGGCTCGCTCCAGGCCGAAACCAGACGAGCGTCTTCCGTGCCGCGGTGCGGTCAAAGCCGCCGGGGTGTCGAGTCTGATCTGCGGTCTTGCTGGATGCCGGCGGTGCAACCAGCCATAACGAGGGAATGAGCACCGCATTGGCGGCCGTGTCCGCGTTGAACCGGTCGCTGACCAGCAGATGCGCCGGAACCAGGCGCGCGCGGGGGTCGTTGAAGATGGCATCGACAGGCGAATCAACGGGCGATTCAAGCACCACTCCTGCCAGTTCCGGATGGGCCGCAGCGGTTTCAAGCGCCAGATTGGCGCCAAGTCCGCGGCCATCCAGAATGATCGTACCTGCGGGCGCATGGCGGGTTGCGGTCAGGTAGTTGAGCGCCCAATCCGCATCTTCGCGCCAGCGCGCCTCGCTGGGATGGACGAACAGGCTCTGGCCGTAACCTCGATAATCGAACGCCAGAATATTCACGCCCACTTCGTGCAGCGTGGCAAGGTCGTCAACCGTATCGCCCAGGTTGCCCGTCTGGCCGTGCAGATAAAGAACGGTGAAGCGGCCGTAACGCATGCCGGACGCTGCAGGAATCCACCAGCCCTTGAGCCGAGGCTCGCCTGCATCGGTGGTGGCGAAGGCGACCGGATCGAAGGCCAGGCGGACGCTGGCCGGCGTGCGCGTAACCGCCGATGCGGGGTGGTAGAGCAATTGCCAGCTTCCCTGCCAGAAGAGCAGGCACAGCGTGAGCCACGCGCACACCCCCGCGGCCAGGACGGCCACGCTGGCCGCGACGAGCAACCACCGGCCCGAGACGGTGGGCGGCGCGATTCCTGATTGCCGCCCCCTGCGCTGCGGTTCGGCCTGCTTCGGTTCTGCCGGTTGCGGTTGTGGTTTTTTCTGCGGCATTGGGTAGCACATTTCTGTATCGCCTGCGCAGGCGGTCACCCTTTATGCTAATTGCGCGGGCCGCTTCACCGGGCCTTCGGCCTTCCACTGCAAGGAGCATCGATCATGTCTGAGTTTGTGCGCATCTGTTCGGCGTCTGAAGTGCCCGTTGAGGGCGACGTTGCTGAGTTCATGGTCCAGGGGCGCGCCTTGTGCGTGGCACATGTGAATGGGGCCGTTGCGGTGCTCGACGGCGTCTGCCCTCACGAAGGAGGGCCGCTGGGGGAGGGAATCATTGAAGACGGCCGCGTGGTGTGTCCCTGGCACGCCTATGGCTTCGATCCGCGCACCGGCGTGGCGGATCAGGACCCCGATGTCAAGGCCGAGGTGTTCGAAGCGAAAATTGAGCAAGGCGAACTGCTCGTGAAACTTTAGATGCATCGGTACGAGCTAAGCGGAACGGCTGGGGAACGGCAGGTCAGGGCTGGTAGGTCAGGGCTTCAGCCCTGACACTTGAGTCGCGAAAACCGCCGGCCTTCAGGCCCTGACGCATGCTCCTTTTCCGAGAGGCCATTTCAAAACCCGCACTACACCACACTCCGCACACCCGGCAGACGCACCAGCGGATCGGAAACCAGCCAGGTAGCCACACAAGCCAGCAATCCGACAACGGCAAATTTGACCAGCGCGGGCGCGGCCCATCCGTGCAGCAGCAACGCAATCCCCACCAGCACCGGCGGATGGATGATGTACACCGCGTAAGCGCGCCGGTTGAGCCAGTTCCAGAAATTCGATGGCTGGTTCATGTGTTTGCGGAAGACCAGCAGCCACGCCGCAATCAGTCCCCAGGCGACGACCGGTTTCCAGAAGGCGTAAAGAGCCGCTTCCCAGGAGAATCCACCCACGTAACTGCCGCTTCCTTTTGCAAACTCCCATGCGAGGGGAAGGATGGGCCACGCGATACAGGTAGCGATCAACGCCGGCCGCGCTTGCTTCCAGGTGAGTTGCGCCAGCCAGTTTCTGCGTCTGGCTCTGGTTCCGAGGGCGAAAAGGAAGATGTATGAGGCGAAGAAGCCGTAAATATCATGGCCGATGGGAAACACCTGCCGGATGGCGAAGGCGGCAGCTCCAACGAGGAAGGCGCTGACAAGCCAACTCCAAAAGGCGGGGACTGCGGCCTGGGCCGGCGGCAGCACGCGCGAGCCGCCCGGTTGCGGGCCGCCGATGCGGCGCCACAGGGCATAGCACAGGCTGAAGATGAGCAGAAGTTCGGCGAACCAGAGAGGTCCGGGGCCGAAGTGCTTTTGATGCCAGAGTGCAGCGAAGCTTGACCAAAAGCCTTGACCCTGTGCTGCCGCGATGAGAGATAGCGTTATAGGGCCGAGAATCAAACAGTACGCCACTATAGGAATGCCGAGGCGCATCAAGCGGTCGCGAATGAATTGACCATAGCCCTTGCGGTCGAGAGAGGCTGGCGTGAAGTAGCCGGCGAGCAGAAAGAACATGCCCATGAAGTAGGACTGGTTGGTGGAAGTGAAGAGCGTCAAAAGGAAACTGGAGGGCGCGCGGGAAGGGTGCAGCTCGTAGTAAAACCAAAATCCGTGGCTGCCGTAGGTGATGGCGGTGTGGTGCAGGATGACCAGCACCGTCATGACAGTGCGCAGGCGGTCGATGTAGAGGTCGCGCAGAACCATGAGACCGTCTTTCGTTGGGCCGCGGACTCATGCACGGCGCGGCCCAAACAGGCCCAATGGAGGTCAGTACTTGACGATGGCTGTGAACGAATCCGGCTTGAGGCTGGCGCCGCCCACCAGCGCGCCGTCAATCTCTTCCTGGCTGATCAGCGCCGTGGCGTTGTCCGGCTTCACGCTCCCGCCGTAGAGGATGCGCATGGCCGCGGCGACATCCGCGCCCAGCAGCTTGGCCACTTCCGCGCGAATGATCTTGTGCGCGTCCGCAGCCATCTGCGGCGTGGCTGTCTTGCCGGTGCCGATGGCCCATACCGGCTCGTAGGCGATCACGATGGGGCCGGCAGCTTCGGCGGTGATGCCGGCAAAGGCGCCGGTGATCTGCGTCTTGAGCACGGCCTCAGTCTCGCCAGCTTCGCGCTCTGCAAGCACTTCGCCGATGCAGACAATGGGAATAACGCGATGCTTCAGCGCGGTGTGCAGCTTCTTGTTGACGATCTCGTCGGTCTCGGCAAAATACTGGCGCCTCTCGGAGTGGCCGATGAGCGTATGCGTTCCGCCAACCGCCAGCAGTTGGCCCACTGAAGTCTCGCCAGTGAACGCGCCTTCTTCGGCAAAATGGATATTCTGCGCGCCGACGGCTACATTCGAGCCCTTGGCGGCTGCAATCACCGTGGGCAGCAGCACCGGCGAGGGGAACAGGGCAATTTCGTCGCGGGTGTGGCCGGCAACGAGCGGCAAAAAAGCATCGACAAAGGCCTTGGCTTCGGCCGGCGTCTTGAACATCTTCCAATTGGCGGCAATCAGTGCTTTACGTGACATGTTTTTGTGGTTCCTCGACTTGATTCTATTCGATGGATTTGTCGCAGCAGGTGACGGAGGGCACAGCGGCGACGAAGACAGGGAGCAACGTCAAACGACCTGCCTAGAGATGCAGCACGTCGGCGCAGAAAGCACTTACCTTGAGGATTTTCGTTTGGCCCAATGAATCCAATTTGAGAATTCCGGTGCGCCTGTCCCCGGTGACTGCGTAGTCGGGTTGCGCCGCATCGATCAAATCGAGCAGGAAACTGTCTGTCGGGTCGGCCGCCTGGTGTTTGCGTGGGATCGGATCGGGCCAGACTGTCGCGCCGTAAAGATGGTTCAGCATGTTGCCAATGTGATGGGGCTGAAGTCTGTCGCGGAACCTTGGAGCCCGGCAGGCTGTGCGGATTTCATCGATCTGATGCTGGCAGGTCAGCAACTGGAATCTGCCGTCTCGCCATTCATCGACTGCACGGGCCGATGCGCCGCGGAGCGAGAGCAGAGCGCTGATGATGACATTGCTATCCAGCAGAACCAGCATCAGCGACGTTGCGCTCGCGCCCAGGCAAGGGACTCTTCAATGATCTCGTCCAACTCATCCGGGTCCACGTCTTTGTTGTGATCTCGAGCGGCTTTGAGCGCCGTATCGAAGATGTGCTTGTTGACGGCCTCCTCGACGAATCGGGAGAGCTCGCCTTTCTTGCTTCTGCCCTCGGAAGCTAAAAACTGGCGCAGCGATTTGTCGATTTTGGACGAGACGACGAGATTCCAGCGTGTGGTTGTGGTGGACATGTTTGACTCCAGGGTCATTATACACCTAAACACCTAAGTGTTTAAGTGCCCATCCTCAGGCATTCGAAACAACAGAACTCTTCTAGCCTCGCGAGCCGGCAATCGGAATCGCGGATAGATCGTCCGGCACTTCACCTGCAAGGAAAGCGGCGCGATGATCGGAATCTCCGAGGTCCATTTTGAAGTGATACCAGAGGTCGTCTTTGTACACTCCCATGTTCCACGGGCCTGAAACCGAATCTGAAAACTGCCACACGATATGATAACCGTCTTCGTTCGTAAAGCCCTCGCCGTCAGCCTGAATGATGGCGTCGCCGCGCTCCCAGAGCGCCGAGCGCAGCGCATGCAGTACGTTGCCGCCTTCCTCCATCTCCGCCCCTTGCAGGTGTTGAAAGGCGTATACCGTTTTGACCTCGGCAAGATAGTCCGCAAGCCAGGCCACGCCGCTCTCCGGCTTGCAGGCCTCAAGCTCTTCAAGGAAGTCGGCAATCTCGTCCTGGCCGGTCGAGCCGTCGAAGACCGGGTTGCGCTCGATGACCGCGACTTCAACTTCGTCAATGCTGGAGAGCAGGAGAGACTCCCACTCTTCTGCTTCGCCGCTCTCGAGTGTCAGCTTGTAATCCGGGTGCGTGTCGTGGATCAGGCGCGCCAGTTCTTCGAGGGATGGGAACGATTCATCTTTGGACAGAACACGCGTGTAGTAGGCCACTGCTTTTCTCCTGCCTCGGAAAGATAAAACTGGCCCGGATGAATGTCACCCGGGCCAGCAGGCGTCGGTGTTGAATGATTACTTGTCCGTCAGCGCCTCCACACCCGGTAGCTTCTTGCCTTCTAAGAATTCAAGCGAAGCGCCGCCGCCGGTGCTGATGTGGGTGATCTGGCCGGCTACGCCGGCCTGGTTGATGGCGCTCACTGAGTCGCCGCCGCCGATAATGGAGATCGCTCCCTTGTTGGCTGCAACGGCCCTGGCAATAGCGTTGGTGCCGACGGCGAATTTGGGAAATTCGAACACGCCGGCGGGTCCGTTCCACACGATGGTCTTGGCCGTTTTTACCACCGCCTCGATTGCCGCAATGGACTTGGGGCCGATGTCCAGGCCCTGCCAGTCGGCGGGGAAGTTGACCGAAGAGTCCCACAGCTGCGTCTTGGCGTCCGGAGAGAAGCTGTCGGCGAGAACGTTGTCGACGGGCAGAAGCAGGTTGACGCCCTTGGCCTTGGCTTTCTCCAGCGCTACCTTGGCCATGTCGATCTTGTCTTCTTCGACCAGCGACTTGCCGGTGGTGACGCCCAGCGCGCGCAGGAACGTATAAGCCATGCCGCCCACGATGACCAGCGTGTCTACCTTGTCGAGAAGGTTGTCGATGACGTCGATCTTGCCGGAGATTTTCGATCCGCCGATGATCGCGACAAACGGCTTCTCGGGCGCTTCAAGAGCCTTGCCGAGGTAAGTGATTTCCTTCTCCATCAGCAGGCCGGCGACGGCGGGCTTGAGAAAATGCGTGATGCCTTCGGTGGAGGCATGAGCGCGGTGCGCAGAGCCGAACGCGTCGTTCACATAGACCTGGGCGAGCGAGGCGAGCGCTTTCGAGAATGCCGGATCGTTGGCTTCTTCTTCCGCGTGGAAGCGGAGATTCTCCAGCAGCAGCACCTGGCCGGACTCAAGCTGCCGCGCCATTTCGCTGGCGATCTCGCCGATGCAGTCGGGTGCGAAGGCCACGTTGATTGAATCGTCCAGCTGCTTGTCAAGCAGTTCGCGCAGCCGGTCGACGACGGGGCGGAGCGAGTACTTCGGATTCGGCTTGCCTTTGGGACGGCCGAGGTGCGAGGCCAGGATGACCTTGGCCTTGTGTTTCAAGGCGTAGATGATGGTGGGCAGCGTAGCCACGATGCGTGTGTCGTCGGTGATCTCTTTGCCGTCTTCGGTGAGCGGCACGTTGAAATCGACGCGGATGAAGACGCGCTTGTTGGCCAGTTCGATGTCGCGAATGGAAAGCTTGGGCATGGTGCGTAAACCTTTCTGAAAAACAAGAGACTAGGGACCAGGGACTGCGGCTTCGATTACGGCGTCCATTTCGATTTCGATGCGCCAGGCCGGATTAAGCAGCGCTGCAACGACAACCATGGTTGCCGCGGGGCGAATCTCGGAGAAGAACTCGCCGTGCACGCGGCCTACGGCTTCCCAGTCTTCGACATGGGTGAGATACATGCGGGTGCGGACAACATCGTTGAAAGTCGCGCCGGCTTTGGCAAGGGCTTCAGCGGCAATGGCGAAGATGCGCCGAGTCTGTCCGGCCGCGTCTTCATTGTCCGCTCCCACCGGGCCGGTTCCAGCCAGATGGACATGGTTCTCCACGCGTACGGCGCGAGAGAAGCCGATGATGGGCTCGTAAGGAGAACCGCCGCTGATGTTCTGGCGCATGGGAGTTTTCAGGGATCAGGTGTCAGAGATCAGAGATCAGGGACCCGAGTCAAGCGATCATCCACAACTGATCCCTGTTCCCTGATCCCTGACCCCTGCTTTTACAGGCTCTTTTCGGCCAGGAAGCTGATCAGGTCGACGACGCGGCTGGAGTAGCCCCACTCGTTGTCGTACCAGCTCAGCACCTTCACGCTATTGCCGACCACCTTGGTCAGCGGCGTGTCCACGATGGAGGAAAGCGCGCAGCCCTTGAAGTCGGAGCTGACCAGCAGGTTTGAGTCGACACCCAGAATGCCCTTGAGTTCGCCCTCCGAGGCAGCCTTGAAGGCGGCGTTCAGGGCTTCGGCGGTGGTGGGCTTCTCGGCGATATAGGTCAGATCGACGATGGAGACGTTGGGAGTTGGGACGCGGATGGCAAAGCCATCGAGCTTGCCGGCGGTCTCAGGGATGACCAGCTTGAGAGCCTTGGCGGCGCCAGTCGAGGTGGGAATCATCGACAGCGCGGCGGCGCGGGCACGACGCAGGTCCTTGTGCGGAAAGTCGAGAATCACCTGGTCGTTAGTGTAGCTGTGAATGGTAGTCATGATGCCGCTGACCAGGCCCGTGGTCTCCAGGACCACCTTGACCACCGGCGCCAGGCAGTTGGTGGTGCAACTGGCATTGGAAAGGATGTTGTGCTTTGCCGGATCGTACTTGTTCTGGTTGACGCCGAGGACGATGGTCATATCCTCGTTGGTGGCCGGTGCGGAGATGATAACCTTCTTCACAGTCGCGCCCAGGTGCGCCTTGGCCTTGGTGGCGTCGGTAAAGTGCCCGGTCGATTCGATCACAATCTGCGCGCCTACTGAAGCCCAATCCAGCTTTGCGGGGTCGCGCTCGGCCCATACCTTGATCTTCTTGCCATCGACGGTGATGAAGTCGTCGCCATGGCCGATCTCGTTCTTCAAATTGCCCAGGATCGAGTCGTACTTGAGCAGGTGGGCCAGCGTGGCCGGGCTGGTCAAGTCGTTGACGGCAACAAAATCGATCTCAGAATTGCCAAGAGCGGCGCGCAAAACGTTGCGGCCAATGCGGCCGAAGCCGTTGATTCCAACCTTCACTGCCATGTGTTTTTCTCCTTCGTTATCGGTCGAGCTTTGTGGTTTGAACGTCAAGAGTTCGGCGTTTGAAATGCGCCCAAAAGGCAATTCCACCAAACCCATGATGGTATCACTCCGGGCCATCGGGAAGCGGATGAAAACTCATCGATTCGCGCGGCCGGTGCGGAAAATTCCCTCACATAAATTGTGCTGTTCCGGGTACGCGACAGTATGTGACGCACTGCACACCATTTGCAGCGCCGGAGCCAAGTATGGTATTCGGGTAACACCAGAGAAGGTGTTCAAGGCTTCATGAGAAGACGTTCGAGACGCGCCCCTAATACTTCGGAATCCACAGGCAAGATTGGCCAGGAACTCCCATCGAATCAGCCGGCTCCGCTGGTGCCGTTTTACGGAGACGAAACCCTGGCGGCAACGCCGGCAGAACCGCCTCGCCCGCAGCAGACCCAGAACCCGCGGCCTGCGCAGGCGCAGCCGGTTGAAACTCCCACTCGCCCGGCCCGGGCGGAACGTCAGCCGCGTCCGGATTGGCAGTCGCGGCCCGATCCGCGCCAGGAATGGGATGAGGCGGCGGGCTCGGGCCGCTTCGAGCTCGAAACCCAGCCCGAGACGCCCAGCGTGCCCCCGCCGGAGCCCGAAGCTGCCGGCCGCTCGCCACAGGCTCCCAAAGGCTACGTGGTGCTGGCTATCGGGTTGCCCGGCTCCGGCAAAACCACCTGGTTCCGGCGCCGCGGCGTTACCCCGCTCTCCAGCGACCTGCTGCGCAACATTCTGTTCGACGACGTGGAAGAGCAGCGCTACCAGGGGCTGGTGTTTTCCACGCTGCGTTCGCTGCTGCGCGCGCGCCTGATTGCGCGCATGCCGTGGAACTATGTGGATGCGACCAATCTCTCCATTCACGAGCGCCGCCAGTGGATCAAGATGGCCAAGAGCTTTGGCTACGAGGTGCAGGCGGTCTTCTTCGATGTGCCGCTGGAGGTGTGCCTTGACCGCAACAGCAAGCGCGACCGCTCGGTGAGCGAAGACGTGATGCGCAAGATGGCCGAAAAGCTGAAGCCGCCGGTGTTCGAAGAGGGGTTCGACAAGATTACGGTGGTGAGGGTGAAGAGCGCAGGATGAACGCTACCTCCGTCTGTTGAGCCTATGTTTTGAAAGGGCACGGCTTCAGCCGAGCCGCAAGGCGCCCACCATGCAAACTGGGCTTCAGCCCCCGAGGGAAGGTTTCCTGAATCGAGGCCTTCCCTCAGCGGCTAAAGCCGATTCCCTTGTTTGACTCTCTCGGCACGGCTGAAGCCGTGCCCATTCAAAGCCGCGGACTCTTAACTGCTTTCTCAGACGAGGACTTCCTCATGAGCACCTCACCTTCAACCGCACCGTACATCGAACCCTGGCTCCGCGGAACCCATGCCGATGTTCCCGTAGTGGGCCGCGCTGTGCTGCACGCGCTCGACCTTGCTCTCGACGGTTTAACCAAGTGGACAGCCGGCCTGACCGACGACGAGGTTCACTCGCATCCGCTGGGGCTGACCTCGGTAGCCTTCCATCTCCGCCACATCGCGCGATCGACTGATCGGCTGCTCAGCTACGCGGAAGGGAATCAGCTTTCCTCAGAGCAGTTAACCGCACTGAAGGCAGAGCACTCCGGCGAAGAGTCTCTCGCCACGCTGCTTTCCGAAGTTGAAGTTTCCTTCAGTAATGCCGCCGACCGCGTGCGCGTGCTGGCCACTGCCGATTTCAACACCTTTCGCGGCGTGGGCCGCAAGCAATTGCCGACGTCGATTGGCGGTGCGCTGATTCATGTAGCCGACCACACCCAGCGGCATGTGGGCCAGGTGGTGACCACGGCCAAGGTGCTCAAGGCGCTGCGATCTGATGGCTGATCGCCGATGGCTGAAAGCTGCCCTACTCCGCCTGATCCTCGGTGACGACCATCTCCAGAATGTGCCCCATCTTCTCGTGCTTGGTCTTGAGGTAGCCGGCGAAGGTGTCCTGCAACTCGACTTCGGCGGAGACACGCTCGACCACGGCGATGCCGCCCGCCTCAAGCGCCGCCACCTTCTCAGGATTGTTGGTGATCAGGCGAACTTGAGCCACACCCAGCAGCTTCAAGACCTCAGCCGGCAGTTCGTAGGCACGGCAATCGGCGGCAAAGCCCAATTCCACGTTGGCTTCTACGGTGTCCATGCCCTGGTCTTGCAATTCGTAAGCCTTTAATTTGGCCATGAGGCCGATGCCACGGCCTTCCTGCTGCTCATAAAGCAGAATGCCCGCACCTGCTTCGGCGATCTTGCTGAGGGCCAACTCCAACTGCAAGCGGCAGTCGCATCGCAGCGAGCCGAACACGTCGCCCGTGAGGCATTGCGAGTGAATGCGAACCAAAGGCGGCGCGGCGTGAATATCGCCCATGACCAGCGCCACGAGACCCTCCACCAGCCGGGCATTGAGCCGAACCGTCCGCGCGCCTTGCTCGCAACATGGCCGCGGCGCCGGCAGAGTGCCCTCGAAGCCAAAGATGCGGAACGCGCCCCAGCGCGTAGGAAACTCCGCCTCGGCGATCTTCTTTACGCTCTCAAATGCCATATCTACATTCTACAGATGCAGGGAACAGGGAACAGGGATCAGGGAACAGAGATCAGAGAAGAGGGATCGTGGAACGGACTGCGGAGATGAGGCGTCGAGTGTATGTGCGGTTGGATCCTCACGATTCTTCACTGTCGATCGATGATATTGATTCACCGCGTTCCAACTGATCTCTGATCCCTGATCCCTGCATGCGATACAGTTGATCACGTGACCGACAGGCTCATCTGGATAACGCTACTCGTAAAGCTGGGCGTAGTCGCCTCCGTGGCCAGCATCCTGGCGCGCGTTGTCACGTTCCGGCGGCTGTTTTTCGCCGAGCATCGCAGCGGGCGGCAAACGCTGGCGCTGCTGGCCTTCTTTCTGGTGCCGCTCACGCTGGGTGTATGGGTGCGCTTCTGGGTGCCCAACTTCCTGGCCGCGGACATTTCCTTTGAAACAGTGATCCTGCTCGGCCTGCTGCTCGGCCCGCAATGGGCCATGCTGGGCGGCGTTGTGCTTGCCGGGCCGGCGGTTTACCACCGCGAGTACCTGGCCCTCCCTTTCAATGTGGTGCTGGGCTCGGCGTCCGGCATTCTGGGTTGGTTTGTGGAGCCGGAGGAGATCTGGTCGTTCACGCCGTTTATCGACCTGAGTCTGTGGCGCTGGGTGAGGCGCAACCTGCGCCAACCGCGCATCGATCGCCAGTTTCTGCTGCTGTTTCTGATCGCGGTGATGGAAGCCATTCGCGACTGGATAGCGCACGCCTATCCCCACCGGCTGTTTGCGCTGCAAGCCAGCCAGGTCTGGGTGCAGGTGTTTGTGTGGCTCTCGGCGCCCATCGATGTGGGCATCGCTCTGAAAGTATGGAACACGCTGCGCCTGGAGATGAAACTTGAGGAACAGAAGCGCCTGCTGCTGGAGGCGCGCCTAGACGCACTGCAGCGCCAGATCAATCCGCATTTTCTGTTTAACACTCTCAATTCGATCGCTTCTCTGGTCCGCATGAAGCCGGAGATGGCTCGCCAGATGACGGTGAAGCTAGCCAACATTCTGCGCGCGTTGCTCAAGGATCACGACACCTATGTTCCGCTGCGCGACGAACTAAGCTTTACCGACGACTATCTCGACATTGAGGTCGTTCGCTTTGGCGCCGAAAAGCTCAGAGTGGAAAAGGAAATCGACCCGCGCACCCTGGACGTGCTGGTGCCCAGCATTCTGCTGCAGCCGCTGATAGAGAACAGCATCAAGCATGGCCTGGAGCCGCGCCTGAAGGGCGGCACGGTGACCCTGCGCAGCCGCCTTGAAGGGGATCGAGTGCTGATTGAGGTGGCCGACGACGGCGTGGGGATGGGCAACCGTCCGACCACTGCACTGCGCCGCACCGGCGCGGGCATCGGGATGCAGAATGTGCGGGAGCGGCTGGAAGTTCTCTACGGCAACCAGGCGCGCTTCGAGGTGGTCAGCAACCCGGGGCGCGGGACGTTGGTGTCGATCGAGATTCCAGCCAACCTGCCGGGAACGCTCTAGGCCGTCTGCGTTGTGGATGAAGCTGCGGCGCGGACCTTGGCGCGATGCGCAAGCCACAGTTCGTATTCCTCTTTGACGGTGATCCCCGGCTTTCTGAAGGGGCGCTTGGGCTGGGAAAGGTGCAGGCGAAATTCCTCGAAGTCGTCGCCGCTGCTGCTCATATAGGCGGACGATGCGGCGGGGGCGCTTGCTGCGGGTGTAAATGCGACGGGCGTAAATGCGGCCGGCGCGCTGGCCTCCGGTGTCACTGGGATGTATGTAGCTGCCGGCGTAGCCACGGCGGGTGCGGAAGCAAAAGAATACGTTGGTGTGTATCCACTTGAAGCCGGAGCCTGAACAGGAACGCCGTTGACCAGCGGCGCGCTCATCGCGCCGGTGCCGGAAGAAGCGGGGGTCGCTGGGAAGATTGCCTCGTTGGCCCAGGGCAGAGAATTGGCCGCGTTCGGGCCGCTAAGCAGGACTGCCCTCTCTACATAGCCGAGGATCGTGATCACAGATATCTCCACCAGCAGAGCCCATGAACCCTGTCTTCCATGCTGAACGGGTCCGCCGGGGAGAAGCATTTGCAGCAGCGGGAAGATGCGTTCGATGACGATAACACCCGCCAGAAAGCCCAAATGGATCAGTAACATCTGCTGAATTGGCTTCATGGGCTTCAAAGGCGGAGTCGCCAGAATCCGCTTGGTGAACACCAGCCCAATCACTTCTACGGTGAAACCAACACAGATGGCGACGTCGACTGCCCACGGAAACTCACGAAGGCTCGCGTACACCAGGAGGCCAACGAAGACCGCAGCACCGGCAACGAATCGTCTAAGTATGAAATTCACTTGCTCTCCTTTATGGAAAGAACGGAGCGGTTCTCATCTGTTTCGATTTCAGCCCCCTGGAGTGCATAACTGGGGCCAAATTCTGTGGCGAAATGAGAGATTGATTCGTTCGATGATCCCAGTTGAGGGCTGTCCGGTCCATTCCACTTTGGAGTTATGACCAAAGTGGAAACGAGTTATGCCGGCACGCGGCCGGATTCTATCTATCGTTTTGCTTCAAGCGCCAGCACCGCATAACTTGTCGCCGCATCGCTCATAAACTTCCCCACGTTCGAATTGGGATCGCGATTCTTGTTGAGCGACCAGGCAGGCCACGCGCCGGTAGTCTTGTCCTGGTTGGCCACCAGCCACGCCAGGCCATGTGCAATCGGCTCCCGCGCACGCGCCTTTAATTGCGGGTCGGTCGCGACCGCTTCCTCAAGCACCAGCACCGTGAGTCCTGTTGCGTAGCCGTCCGGGCGCATCTCCAGAGGTGAGTTATCCATCCGCTCCCAGGTCCCCAGGTCGGTCAGGCACCAGCCTCCATCGTCCCGCTGGCGCAAATAGATGTATTCAAGCAACTGGGCGCGTTGACCGGCAGTGAGGATCTGCGGAAACCACCTCGAAACCCACAGGGCCACAACTTTGTTCAACAGCGGCTGAGCCTCGTAATGGCTGCTCAAGTAGCCGGTGAGGGCTGCCAGGTGAGAAGCAATTTTCGGATCGTCGCGATAATGATCGGGCGCCTTGCCCACGGCCACGGCCATCAATGCGGCGCCGTGATATTCCGACTCGGGCGACTCCCACGGCGTGTAGCTGAAGTTTTGCCACACCCATGCGCCCGCCGTTGGCCCGCTCGTCGATTGCAGGGCCCAGGCATTGTCGAAAGCCATGCGCGTGGTGTCGCTCAGGCGCCCCTCGCGCGCGTCGTAGCTGGAGAGAATCACGGCGTTCAACACCGACTCTGCGTTGCGCGATTCAATCTCCTTGCCCTTGCCGTACTTGGAATCCAGGTAAAAGGGCTCGACCTCTTTCCATATATGTACGCGCTTTTCGATGCTGTCGAGCATGGCGCGCTCGGCCCCAGCGGGCGCAGGCTCACCCAACTGCTGGCGCAAGCTGGGGCGAGCCAGCCCATACGGCGCCTGGGTGTGGCAGGAGATGCAATAGGTTCCGTGATCCTTTTGCGTGCGATCCCACGTCTGCCACCAGACCTCGCGGCCATCGAGATAGCGCTCCGCAGCCTGGCGATCCCAGCTTGCCGATCCGGCGTCGCCGGATTTGTCCGCCGCCAGAACGTGCCTCGCCGGCAGACCTGCGAGCGTGAACGCCGCGCCTGCTGCGACTAAGCAGGCAATCAGCAAACACGCTGTCAGCGGGCGCGACAAAATGGGGTTGCTCGGCATGTGTAACCTCCGAAATCGTGCAGCAAACGGGGGAACTTGAACCCCGGCGCGAATACTTGCCTTTCTCGACAGAATACGGCAGGACGGGCGTAGCGCGGGATTTTTGATTGGCTTCTCGATTGGTTTGGCCGTTCCTTTGAAGTAACCACCTTCTCCTGCGCACCGGCAGCCTTCCGCGCTATGCTCAGAAGATGGTTCGCTTCACCGTGCTGGCTTCGGGCTCCAAAGGCAACTCGACGGTTGTTACCGGAGGCCGCACGCGCATCTTGGTAGATGCCGGGCTGAGCTGCCGCGAACTCTTCCGGCGGATGAAGTTGGCCGAAGAAGATCCGGAGACGCTGGACGCCATCATCGTGACCCATGAGCACACAGACCATATCAACGGCCTGGTGGTCACGGCGCGCAAGCTGGGCATTCCCGTGTACTTTACCGAGGGCACGCATCGCGCCTGGATGCGCTGGCTGAGCCCGCGCCGGCAAATGACTTATGCGCAATGGCTGGAGCAGGTTCGCAGGCAGGCTGCCGAGCGGCAGGGGGAAGCTGAATCTGCCCAATGCGATGCAACCAGCGATTTGGAAGAACTGGATCAGGCCGAATGCGAAGCGGTGGAGACGATTCATCCAACAATCGACGCCGCGTCGGATTCAGAACCGGAGGCATCCCCGCGCGTTCCCTCACGCAGAGAAGACCCCACGTGGCTGCCCTCCGTGCAATATTTCCAGAGTGGCCAGCCATTCGAGATTGGCGATATTGCCATCAGCCCCTTCACCATCCCTCACGACGCCGCCGACCCGGTGGGCTTTGTTTTCCGGGCCGAAGGCGTGCGCATGGCCTTTGCCACCGACCTGGGCTACATTCCGCCTAATGTGAAGGCGCAGCTTAAGGGGGTCGACCTTTTGCTGCTGGAGTCGAACCACGATCTGGAAATGCTGCGCGACGGGCCCTATCCGTGGGCGGTTAAACAGAGGGTACTTTCGCGCGTTGGTCACCTGTCGAACGAGGCGGCAGCGGATTTCCTCGAAAATGGATATGACGGCCAGGCTGCTTATGTGATATTGGCGCATCTCTCTGAAAACAATAACCTTCCCGAATTGGCACGGGTTACGGCCGAGCGCGCGCTGAATGGCAAGGCCAGCCTGTTGGCCAACCGGCTGATCCTCGCTGAGCAAAATGAACCACTTGCGTCTATTTATTTTTGATGCAATTCGGTTACAATGGTAAGAGACAGTCGTCACTCTGTACCGGGCAGATTGGCAGGGGAAAAGCGCCGGGCGTCCGCGAAGGGACTTGGCGGGACCAGGCCATCGAAAAAGGGCGAATCCGATTCCGAAACCGAGGTTAGAGGTTTCGCATCTGAATTATGTTGGCTTGAACTTGCCACGTGGCCGCGCGAGACTGTTGCGGCGGAACACAACCTTTGCAAAGTGAGTCTTTGACTTTTATGGCAAGTACCCGATGCACGGACCGAGTCGCAGGCGCTATTCTGGCAAGCTGGCGCTATGACATCTCAGGGATTTCTCCGGAGATGCGCAAGGACTACGAGCATCATTTCGCCGAATGCCCCCATTGCCGTGCCCGGCAGAAGTTCCATCGCAGCCTGGATGTAACCCTGGCTGTACTGACCTCGCTGGCGGTGTTTTTCTTCCTCTTTGCGCTCGCAGTGCTTCACCACATCAAGCCCCTGGAGCACGTCGCCTTCAAAGTGCTCGGCCTCGACGTTTTCGACATCTTTCACATGCTCATGTCCGCGGCCACCGCGGGTGTTTGCTTCTCGGCGATTGCGTTTGTGCTGGTGCTGACGGCGACGCCGGTGCCAACTTACCTGGGCGGCATCGCTGCCGAGCGCGCGCGGCTTCTGGAAGAACGGCTGCCGGCGGCGATCAAGTCATTGCGGCCGCGATAACATGATTTGAGCATTCCCAAACCAAGGCCTTCCGCTTGCGGAGGGCTTTTCTGCGTGGGTGTGAGCGATGGGAGCACATATGCGTGAACTGAAGTGGTCTCCGGCGGAAAAGGCAATCGCCCATAAAGCCTTCGACCTCGCTCTTCAGCGGGAGTTCGATGCAATCACCGCGGAAACTAAACGAAGAGCCGCGAAAATCAAAGAGGGGTCCGATCTTTGGGAACTGGAAAATTACCTGACCAAGAGCCGTAATGAGATTGACCGTAAATACGATTACAGGTATTCGGTTCTCCCCATGGTCTTCGGCGTTCTGATCCTCGAAGGTAGGCTGAGTGAGGAAGAGTTGCGTGGACTGCGCGACGACAAACTCGAGTACATCCGGCGAATTACATCCCTCTGAACACTTAGTTTTCGGAGCAATCCCATGTCTCAAAAGCAAGACATGGGGCGCCAGGTTTCAAGGATGGGCTACTTCATGATCGGCACGCGCAAATCGCCGCCGGTCATCTGCATGGGCAGGTGCAGGTCGAGAATGGCGAGCAGCGTGGGCGCGATGTCGCGCAGCGAACCGTCGTTGCGCAGACGATAGTGCGACGCGTCTTCAGCCACGTAAATCAAGGGCACGGGGTTGGTGGTGTGCGCGGTGTGCGGGCCGCCGGTGACGGGATCCTTCATCAGCTCGGCGTTGCCGTGGTCGGCAGTGATGAGCCACGCGCCATTGCGCTCCTTCACGGCTTTGTAGATGCGGCCCAGTTGCACATCCACATATTCACAAGCGCGGATGGTCGGCTCCAGTTTCCCCGAGTGGCCCACCATATCGGCATTGGCGAAATTGGAGACGATCATGTCGAAAGCAGTGTCGTTTATGGCTTTGACGATCGTATCGCCGATGCATTCGGCGCGCATCTCCGGCGCAAGATCGTAAGTGGCAACCTTCAGTGAAGGGCAGAGAATTCGTTCTTCGCCGGGGAAGGGAACTTCGATCCCACCGTTGAAGAAGTAAGTCACATGGGCGAATTTTTCCGTCTCCGCAACGCGCAGATTGCGCAATTGATGCTGCGCCAGCACGTTGGCCAGGATGTTATCCATGGATTCGGGCGGAATCACCAGGGGTAACTCATATAACTTGTCGTACTGCGTCATGCACAGGTAATGAATGTTCTTGGGAATCTCGCTGCGCGGAATGGTTTCATCGAGCGACTCCCAGCCCTCCAAATCGCGTCCGCCACTCTTGTCCAGACCGCTTTCGCGGGCCAGCACGCGCGTGATCTGCCGGGCGCGGTCAGCGCGGAAGTTGAAGTTGATGCAGACATCCTCATCGCGAATCTGGCCGCACCCAGAGGGTTCCCGCTTGCCCGCGCCATCGACCACGACAAAGGGGATTAGAAACTCATCGGTGATGCCGTTGTTGTAATTTTCCTTGATGCGCGCCACCGGGTCTGGGTACGCGCCACCCTCGGCCTTGCCGTTGACCATTGCATCGAATGCCTTGCGCTCGCGCTCCCAGCGCTTGTCGCGGTCCATGGCGTAGTAGCGGCCGTTGATGCTGGCCACCTTGCCCACGCCGTATTCGCGCATTTTTTTCTGCAGCGCCGCAATGTAACCCGCGCCGGAGTTAGGACCAGTGTCGCGGCCATCCATGAAGGCATGAACGAAGACGCGCGTCAGGCCGTACTCCTGCGCCGTCCTGAGCAGCGCGTAGAGATGCTCCTGGTGCGAGTGCACGCCGCCGTCGGAGACCAGGCCGAAGAGATGCAGTTGCCGGCCGCCTTCGCGCGCACGCGTCATGGCACGCACGATGGCCGGATCCTTCTTGAATGTGTCCGCCGCGATCATGGCGTCGATGCGGGTAATGTCCATCTGCACAATGCGCCCGGCGCCGATGTTCAAATGGCCCACTTCGCTGTTGCCCATCTGCCCGTCAGGCAGGCCGACATAGTGGTCGCTGGCGTGGATGAGTGTGTTGGGATACTCGCGCAGCAGCTTGTCGTAGTTTGGCTTGCGGGCCAGAGCTATGGCGTTGTCTGCGGTTTCAGCACGGTAACCCCATCCGTCGAGAATGGTAAGGACGAGAGGACGCTTGGAAGTAGGCACGAAGAAAACACCTCGATCGATAACGTTTTCTTCCCAAGGATAAACTGAGGGAATGGACGGCCGTGTGTCCAGTCTCACATGAGCGCAAGTTGAATCAGGCGATCGCGAGTGTGCGCTGGCCCACAGCTTTCTTTGCTGGCTTCAACTTGATCTCGATGTCGTACCCCAGGCGATTCAGGCATTCCATAAGCTTGCTTTCTGAGAGATTGGAAAAGTCGCCACGCATCAGGCCGGAGACCTTTGCCTGCGAAATGCCCATCTGCCGCCCGGCCTCCTGCTGGGTCAGGTTCTGACGCCGCACCGCCCGCGTAATCTCGATCGCCAAACCGGACTTGATCTTCAACTCATCGGCATCTGGAAGGCCTAGGTCGCGAAATACGTTTCCGGAGCTGATTTCGAATTCGATGCCGCTAGTGGTTCGCTTGGCCATTTCGCATCTCCTTCACAATTGCCTCTGCCGCCTTGAGCCGGGTACGAATCGTCTCGATATCTTTCTTGGGCGTTTCAATTCCGCTCTTGCTCTTCTTCTGAAAGCAATGCAGCACGAAAACCGCTTCCTGAAATCTGATGGAGTAAACCGCGCGGTATGTCCCTCCCGCATCGTCTTCGACTACTTCCAACACCCCTGCGCTTCCGAATCCCCTTAACGCCTTGGCAGAGTCGTGACGCTCGCCATTTTGCGCAAAGTGAAGAGCATGTCCAAAGAACTTCCGCACAGGCACCGGAAGCCCCATGAGATTCTTCTTGCTGCTTCCGATCCAGATGAGCGGCTTCTCCGAAACACGTCCCATTGGTTATACCATAAAAGGAATAAGGCGTGTGAGCTGGGTTTTAGCGGCAAATGAAAAAGAGGGACAGCAGTCCCCCCTTTCCACGCTTATTTCAATTGAAACGACAATCCTAATCGTTGTAGTTCAGGCCTTCCAAGCCCAGGTAAACAGCGCCCGAGCCGAGTTCTTCTTCAATGCGCAGCAACTGGTTGTACTTGGCGATGCGGTCGGTGCGGCTTACCGAGCCGGTCTTGATCTGGCCTACACCGGTGGCGACGGCGAGGTCGGCGATGAAAGTGTCCTCGGTCTCGCCGGAGCGGTGAGAGATGACCGACGTGTACCCGTAACGGCGGCCCAGGTCGATCGCTTCAAGCGTCTCGGTGATGGTGCCGATCTGGTTGAGCTTGATGAGGATGGAGTTGGCCACGCCCTCTTCAATGCCGCGCTGCAGCAGCTTGATGTTGGTGCAGAAGATGTCGTCGCCCACCAGCTGTATGCGGCTGCCCAGCTTGTCGGTAAGAATCTTCCAGCCTTCCCAGTCATCCTCGGCCAGGCCGTCTTCAAGACTCACGATGGGATATTGGCGAACCCAGTTGTCGTAGAAGTGGACCATCTCTTCGCTCGATAGTTCGCTCTTGTCGCCCTTCTTGAAGACATACTTTTTCTTGTCGCCGTCATAGAACTCGCTCGACGCGGGATCGAGCGCGATGGCGATCTGCTTGCCGGGCTTGTAGCCGGCTGCTTCAATGGCTTCGAGAATCAGCTCAATCGCTTCAGCGTTCGACTTGAGCGAGGGAGCGAAGCCGCCCTCATCACCCACAGCCGTGTTGTAGCCCTTCTTCTTGAGCACGCTCTTGAGGGTGTGGAAGGTTTCCGCAGCCCAGCGCAAGGCATCCGAGAAGCGCTCCGCGCCGACGGGCATGATCATGAACTCCTGAAAATCCACGTTCGAATCGGCATGTGCACCGCCATTGAGCACGTTGAGCATGGGCGTGGGCAGAATGCTTGCGTTCACGCCGCCAAGGTAACGATAGAGCGGAACCTCAAGCGTGGTCGCCACGGCGCGCGCCGCCGCCATGGACACAGCGAGAATGGCATTGGCGCCCAGCTTAGCCTTGTTGGGCGTGCCGTCGAGAGCGATCATCGTCTGATCGATGAGGCGCTGGTTGGCTGCGTCCAGGCCTTCGAGCTCGGGCGCAATTACGGTTTCGACATTCTCCACGGCCTGCAGCACGCCTTTGCCCATGAAATGGGTCTTGTCGCCGTCGCGCAGTTCCACGGCCTCATGCTCGCCGGTGGAGGCGCCCGAAGGCACAATGGCGCGTCCCAGCGCGCCGCTTTCCAGAATCACGTCCGCTTCCACGGTGGGGTTGCCGCGCGAGTCAAGCACTTCGCGGGCACGGATGGCAACAATCTCAGTCATATCGCTCCTTAGGATGCGGTGCTGCAGCCGGTCATTCAGTTTGGGACGGCGATCCACGGCGAGAGCTTCTCCGGCGGCGCTTTGTATCGTGTTCAGAAGCTGCGGCGCGTGGGGAATAATGTCTCCGTCCTACGTAAAAATTGGAAGTACACCGATTGGATTCTAGCAAACCAAGGAGTGCGAAGCTGTGTAACGGCGATCACACCGCGCCAAGTTGTTCTAATCGTGAATTTCCAATGGCGTGGTTGACCCTCTTGATTCGTGCCGCCCAAGGCACGTGGGGGCTCTGGGCCACTCCCAGAACTCCGCTGCGGCGCTAATCTTAGCTTGGGAGAGCAGCCGCAGGAACTCATTTCTCTCCACCTGCGCAACTCTCCGCGTCCGGCGGGGTCTACACGAGCAAGGGGATTTCCGCCCTCTAAAATGGAGTGCCCTGGAAACGGGGCACTTCTTATCAAGGAGCACCCCAAATGATTGGTCGGATGGAACGGTCGATTCCCGTTTTGGCATTGTTTGCCCTGTGCGCAGCCGGTGTTGCGGCTCAGGACGCGAGCCAGTCCAATGCGCAGCAGAATCCTTATCAGGGTGTCTCTCGCCCGCCGGCGGACGACACGATTATTACTACCAGCATTCCGGAACCCAAGCCGCCCGCCGGGCAGCCAATGAATGCGAATCCGGCTCCTCAGCCATATCGATACACGCAGCCTGCCCCCGCTGCCATGCCGCCGGCCGCGCAGTATGAACCGCGTCCCACGTCTGTCGATCCTTCCGTGAACTTCCCTTCGCCGGAGTCGGTAGACGGCACCGATGACGGGATTGTGCGCATCGCGCCTTCGAACCCGCCGGCTTTGAATCAGCGCACATATGCCTACGATCCTGACGGCGACATCGTGCATCCGCATCCACTGCGGCCCGGCGAATTGCAGGAAGGCACCAGCATTCGCGTCCGACTGCTTGGCCAGCTCTCCACTGTGGATTCGGAAAAAGACGAGCGTTTCCGCACCCGCGTTGCCACAGATGTATTGCAGGACGGCCGGGTGCTCATTCCCGCAGGCGCGGAGATTGACGGCCGGGTGGTCGAGGTTTCGCGCGGTCATGCTGGCGGCTCTGGAACCATGCGCCTACAGCCCGAGTCCGTCATTCTGCCGGATGGAACCCGCTGGCGTCTGCACGCCGAAGTGACCGGAACGCCCGGATCGCGGACTCACGTGGTGGGCGAGGGGACCATCAAGCCCGACTCGCGTGCCAAACGGGACGGCATTGAATACGGCGGAGCGGTAGGCGCAGGTGTCGTGACCGGCGCCATTGTTGCTGGCCCGGTGGGCGCGTTGACGGGCGGAATCATCGGCGCGGGCGCAATTACGGTCCATCTGCTGGTGAGTCATCCGCAGGCAAGGCTCGAACCCGGTGCGACGCTGATCTTCCAATTGACCGACCGGCTCTATCTCGCTCCTGAGGCCGCTAGCGGCAACTAGCGCAACGTCTGCGTTGAAATTCTGGGCGAGCTGCAGGAGGGCTATGGGACCCCAAGTATCGCCCCTGCCTGCTGCCGATGCGCGTGGTAGACGCCGGCTGGCTCGGCCGCAAATCGGGGTGCGGGTTCTACATTATTTATGGGCGTTAGACCGGCGGTTCCGCATCCAAAACCGGCACGCCCGGTGGAAGCTTGAAGTGGAATTCGTCTTCAGGGATGGCCGCATTCGGAACCTCGCCGCCAAAAGTGAACCGGGTAATCGCGCCGTCGGACTCTTCAATCTCGATGCCGGTGATGGTTCCTTCTGCGGTGACCGTTAGCGTGAGCCGGTTGACGCGTTTCTCCTGGCCTTTGGGCTGCCCCGAGAGCGTGAATCGGCCTCCCGCAGCAGGCGTCAAAGTCAGCGAGTTCATCTCCTTTTCGAGCTCAGTATGGCCGAGTAGGAAACGCAGCGGGGAACGCAAGTCATCCAGCTGCTTGGCCTGAATGCGCTGCACCTGCGGGTCGCCGGGCGAGTAGAACCAGGCATATTTGCCGTCGAGCACGAACACCTTGCCGGGTGGGGCCGAATAATCCCACCTCATGCGGCCGGGCTTGAGCAGCAGCAATGTCCCACTCTCGGTCCGCTGCATGCCCAGGCCTTCGTAGCTCTCTGAGAAGGCGGCCTTCAGGGAGTGGAGCTGGTTGTAATGACGGTCAACGCGCTGGGCGAGATCGTGCGCGGAAGGGGCTTGCTGTTGTGTTAGGCAGGAAGAGGAGGTCCCGAGCAGGAGCGCAATCGAGAAAACAGTTGAAGCCATCCCTCGACCAGCAATTTGCAATGGCTTTGTATCAGGGTACGACTTCAGTCGTCCCGCAAAGGCAGGGAAAAAGAACCTGGGCTTCAGCCCCCGAGGGAATCTGTCTGGCGCGCCTTGCATTCCCTCAGCGGCTAAAGCCGAATTCCGTGCGGAGTGAGCGTCGGCACGGCTGAAGCCCTGCCCTTTCAAAGCCGGGCCGCTCGGCAGTTTTTTTTTCAGGCTCATTGCACCAGCTGGGTGCAGTTCGTGCCGCCCGTTGGGTCGGACTTGATGGTTCCGAACTGGTCGCTGCAGAAGCCGCTGTCGCCGGTCTTGCCCACGGTCTGCGGGACCCCGGTGACCGTGTAGCTGGTGACTCGATCTACGCCGTTCACGGTCACTTTCTGGCAGTTGCCTATGCTGAAGATGTAACCGGACTTGTACCCCGAGGTGATGTCGGGTTGCAGAATCTGCGCAGAAGTCGGAGAAGGAGCGCCGGCGCTGGGGTCGCCTCCCAGGGCGGCAAGCTGGCAAGAGAATCCGTTCGCCGGGTAGGTCGATTCATACTGCATCTCCGCTTGCTGAATGGCGCGGATCGACTGGATGGCCGAGAGCCGGTTGGCATTCTTTTTCAAGCTACCCACCGTGGGAATCGCAATCAGCATCAGGATGGCGATGATGGCCATCACGATCAGCAATTCCATCAGCGTAAATCCGTTGGGCTGCTTCGAGCCATGGGACTGCCGGGGCCGGTGCGCGCCGCGGCGGGCAGGGAGAAACGAAAACTTGCGATTCATGGAATTCATTGCCTCGTGGAGCAGGCCGGAGGTTCCGGCCCTTTCGAGAAAATGCTACAACGTACAGACGCAGATGGGAAATGGGACGCTCGGAAAGGCAGTTAACAGCTAACAGTTCACAGTTCTCAGTTCACAGAATCTGCGATTGCCGGGCGGAAAATCCTAAGCCACGAACTAAGAACTGCGAACTGTGAACTGCCTTTCAACACACCAGCCGCTCCCGCTTCAGCTTCACTCCGTTGAGGCGCCCCAGCAGGGTTACGGCAATTCGGGCGGGGTCAAACAGCTTTTGTGCCATGGACAGCACCTGCTCGGTTTCCACTTCGTCGATGCGGGCGATGACTTCCTCCACGGTAAAGAAGTTTTGGAAGTACATCTCCTGGCGAGCCAGGTTGGCCATGCGCGAATTCGAACTCTCCAGGCCGAGAAGGATGTTTCCCTTGACCTGGTCCTTGGCGCGGGTCAGCTCTTCCGGCGATAAAGGCTCCTGCTTCAGCCTGGCAAACTCACCCAGGATCAGGTCGATCACCTCCAGCGCCTTGCCTGCCGAGGTGCCCGCGTAGACGCAGAGCGTGCCGGTGTCGCGGTAGGGGCTCAGGTCAGAGTAGATGGAGTAGACCATGCCCCGTTCCTCGCGGATGGTCTGGAACAGCCGCGAACTCATGCCGCCACCCAGCACGGTGTTGAGAATCAGCGTGGTGTAGCGGTTGTCGTCGGTGATGGGCGGCGCGGGCACGCCAAGGCAGATCTGCACTTGTTCAAGGGACCGTTTGTTGCGCAGCACGATGCGGGCGCTGGCCTCGGGCGCGGAGAGCTCATGCAGCGTGGCTCCGCCGGCGAGAGAAGAAAACTTGGCCCCAACGGCATGGGTAAACTGGTCGTGGTCCAGGTTGCCGGCAGCGGAGAAGACCATGTTGCCGCCGTGGAAGCGGTCGCCGTGATAGTCGAAGAGGCTCTTCTGATCGAGTTTGGCGACGGTCTCCGAGGTGCCCAGGATCGGCCACCCTAGCGGATGGTCCTTCCAGAAGCTCTGCGTGAAGAGCTCGTGGACAAGCACGTCCGGATTGTCCTCGTCGATCTTGATTTCTTCGAGGATCACGCCGCGCTCGCGCTCAATGTCGCCGTCGGCGAAGACGGGATTCAGCACCAGGTCGGAGAGCACGTCTAGCGCAATGGGCACGTGGTCGGCCAGCGACTTGACGTTGAAGCAGATGGTTTCCTTGCCGGTGAAGGCGTCCATGTTGCCGCCGATGGAGTCCACCTGACGCGCAATCTGCTCGGCCGAGCGGTTACTGGTACCCTTGAACACCATGTGCTCGACGAAGTGAGAGATGCCGTTGACGAGCGGGTCTTCGTGGCGCGAGCCGGACTTGATCCAAATGCCCATCGACACCGAGCGTATGTGGTCCATGCGTTCGGTCAGGACGGTGAGTCCGTTAGGAAACACCTCGCGTTGTATGTTGCGCAGTTCTTCTACCATGATTGCTGCTCCAAGCGACATGACAGTCGTCGCTCAGTCCAATGAATAATGAAGGGCCTGACCCCGGTCTCTCGTAAGCTGCGGCGCAGGAGCCTGCTAACTGTTTCCTTATGGATGAAATACCCCGAA
>JBKQNU010000072.1:0-13593 GCA_052145815.1 Occallatibacter sp. | reverse complement strand
GTTGACATCCGCTGAGGATCGGCACTTTGTCGTTTTTTCAAGATGTTTACCGCCGACCACTCTCACTTGCAAGTCTCAGCCACTTTATTGGATCAGAATTCCCCACGCGCAGCAGTTGCCTCTCGGCTGGTGGTTGCATCCCGCAGGACCGGACATCCATTTGCTGCCTAAGACTCCGAAGAGTCCGCACAGAAGATTGAGTTTGTGTTCTCTGCCAGTCCCGAAACAAACCAGGAACTACCCCATCCCTTGACCCTGCCGCGTTTCCCGGTATGAATCCCCACAGCCAATGCTCAACCAGAGCTCGATGATTCAATTGGCCTGAATTCACCTGACTAGGTCGTGACCGGTGTCCGGCCGGCGAGGGCAAGGGTGACAACCGTGATGTCATCCTCCTGGCCGAATGCACGCGCTGCTTCTGCGATTTGCTCTGCGCTCTTGGAACTCAAATTCTGGGCACGCGCGAAGCCGAACAGTTCTCCCGTGTTGGAGCGCGCCTCAACCACGCCGTCGGTGAGCAGTGTGATTTGAGCTCCGGGTCTCAATTCGAGCCTGGCTTCCTCGTAGGTTGATTCAGCATGAATTCCCAAGGGTAAGCCGCCATCCATTGCCAGTTCCTCGTCGTTGCAGTACGGAGGCAGATGCCCGGCATTGGCCACTGTCAAGGTGCCGTCGGCATCGGCCCGCAACACCAGGCAAGTCGTGAATCCATCCTTGCTCCGGACCAGCATTCTCCGGTTCATTGCAGCCAGAATCTCGCCGGGGTTCGCGGTGTAATGGGCCAGAGTGCGAAAGGTGCCGACAAGAAGCGATACCGTCATCGCCGCCGGCATGCCCTTACCGCTCACGTCGCCTATTACGATGAGAACCCCGCCATGCGCCGTGGGTAGAATCTGGAAGAAGTCTCCGCCCACCTGGCCGGCAGGTTTATACACGCTCTCGATCTTGAACGCAGGCAAACTCGGAATCTCTTCGGGGATCAGCACCTGCTGCACCGCTCGAGCCGCTTCCAGCTCAGTTTCTGCGCGAAGCTGGCGGGCTCCCTCGGTGTTGATGTGGTTGGTTGTTACCAATGCGCTGGCCAGCAAGGTGGCAAAGATGGCGAAAGCGTCGAAGCGATAGGCTTGAGCTGCACTGGAAATTGGCAGTTCGACGCCTCGCCAGTGAAGTATTGCGATTCCATAAATGATGAGAACGATCGGTATGACAAACAGCAATCGCTGAACGGGAGGACGGTGGCGCAGCAACAGAACCGCTGGGCCACAGAGGCCAAACAGCAGGGCGAAGGGCAAAACGAGCGGCCGCGACATGCTTCCGCCGAGGACCGCATCCACCATGAAGCCAACGGAGGCCATGCGAAGGAATCGCGCTATCAAAAGATATCTGAGGCGGCTGACAGGCAAATCACGGAGATGGCTGCCGAACCAGTCAAGGCGCATTCTATGGAACAGTAGCCACCCCAGCAGCATCACAATGGCAAAGCCCAAGGCGATTCCAACAAGCAATGGTCTTATGGACATAAGCGGCTCCATACGCTATTTCCACTTATGCAGCGGTCACCCATAGGGTACATTTGAAAACCGTGTTGGTGGGAAATTCTTGCGGAGAAACTCCAATGGTTCCAGAAGGTGAGATGACCCGCGCCGCGCAAGTGGGTGGCCATGTTCGCACCGGACGTCGGATACATCCCATTGCGAGATCTTTGCGGCGTATCAAATATTCGCGGAGGGTAGCCATGCAAGAGATGATAAGGCTCAAGCCACTGTTTAGCAGGAATCTAACTCTACGGATGAAGCGCGATTTGGCAGTTCGGATTCGTGACCTACTACCGAAACAACTCGATTGAGTTGGAATTCTTCCGCGCCCCATAAATCAGAACGCGTGAAATCGGACGGATCAATGACCAAATAATCGCCAAACTGCTCACCGAGGCATGATGGGTCCCCAAGTCGGCTTTGCGACAGTAATCCTGAATTTTGACGGTTCCGGGTGGATGACCGGCCAACCGGAAGTTATTGGTCCATTAACACCTCCGACTTCCCCAGCGCTGCGCTGAGCTTCGCAGCGGGAACGGTTTTCGCCGCGATAGAATCCTTCTATGCCTGCCGCAGCTCTCGCTCCTGAAGTCCTAGCCAAATACGAGCCCGTCATTGGCCTTGAGGTTCATGTTCAGCTCCTCACTGCCAGCAAAGCCTTTTGCGGTTGCGCAAACCATTTTGGCTCGGAACCGAATACCAATATTTGTCCCGTATGCCTGGGGCTGCCGGGTGCGCTGCCAGTTCTCAATGCCAAGGCTGTTGAGTTCGCCACGCTGGCGGCGCTGGCAATCAACTGCCAGGTGCGCGAGCGCTCCATCTTCGCGCGCAAGAACTACTTCTATCCCGACCTGCCCAAGGGCTACCAGATCTCGCAGTACGACAAGCCCATCGCCGAACACGGCTACATCGACGTGCCGACAGCGGATGGAACCATGAAGCGCATCGGCATCACTCGCCTGCACATGGAAGAAGACGCGGGCAAAAGCCTGCATGACGGTTTTGCAGACTCTGCAACGCGCACCTATCTGGATCTGAACCGCTGCGGGACGCCGCTGGTTGAGATTGTCTCCGAGCCCGACATTCGCACCGCGGACGAAGCCTTCGAATACCTCACGCGCCTGAAGGAAATCCTGCTCTACACCGGCGTCTCCGACTGCAACATGGAGGAAGGCTCGCTGCGCTGCGATGCCAACGTCAGCGTGCGGCTCAAGGGCGCGGAGAAATTCGGAACCAAGGCCGAAGTCAAAAACGTGAACAGCTTCCGCTTCGTCCGTGCTGCGCTTGAATATGAGATCGAACGCCAGGTCGAAGTCCTCGAATCCGGCGGCCGCGTGATGCAGGAGAGCCGTCTGTGGAACGCCAACGAAGGCCGCACTTACTCCATGCGCTCGAAAGAGCAGGCGCACGATTACCGCTATTTCCCCGAGCCGGATCTACCGCCCCTCATCGTCTCCGCGGAGTTCCTCGCCGCAGCGAAGAGCCAGCTTCCCGAGTTGCCGGAAGCCCGCCGCGCGCGCATGATTGCCGAATACGATCTCGCCCCCAAGGACGCCGCCACGCTCACTGCATCGCGCGAGTTTGCCGACCGATTTGAAGCTGCCGCGCGCACCGCACGCAATCCCCGCCGCGTGGCCAACCTGCTGCTGAGCGAAGTGGGGGGAAGGCTCAACGCGCTAGGCCTCGAACAGGAGCAGTCGCCTGTCTCGATGGCGGGGATTGTGCAGGCGGCGGATTTGCTGGATGAGAGCAAGATTAGTTCCAAACAGTTGAAACAGCTTTTTGACATGTGCTTCGAAAAGGGCGAGGACTTCCCCGCCGTCTATGAGCGCGAGAAGCCGGAGCAGATCACGGACGCCTCGTCGATTGAAGCCTTGATCGACCAGGTAATCGCCGCGAATCCCAAGCAGGTGGAACAGTATCGCGCGGGCAAGACGACCCTATCCGGCTTTTTTGTCGGGCAAGTCATGAAGGCTTCCAAAGGGCAGGCAAATCCGGCGCTGCTCAACGAACTCGTAGTCAGGAAGCTGGAGGGGTGAACTGCTGGCAGAGCTTGCCGCTGTCTGAAACCCAGATCAGAACCTCTGGCGACGGAACTTCGCGCGGGGCCGTCTCGTATCGTCAATCAGACCCGGTTCAACTTTCCGGAAGAAGGCAGGCGTGATCACCATGCACAAAGCTGGCGTAATTTTTCTGGTTCTCATGGCTGGAGCGGTCTCAGTGAGCTTGTCGTCCTGCAGGAACTCCGATGGCACCGGCTATGCGAACCATTCTTCCAATTCCGAAGCCGGCAGCGATTCCGGCGCGGTGAATATTTCGAAGATGGGTGGCGGAATCGATGTGCAGAACGCTCCGCACGGAGCCAACCTTTCGACGATGGGCGGCGACATCCATGTCGGCGACGTGGCCTCGTATGCCAAGGTCAAGACCATGGGTGGCAGTATCACCATCGAACACGCCACCGGCTCAGTGGACGCAACCACCATGGGCGGCCCAATCAGCATCGGCCATGTGAATGGCGCCATCAAGGCCACCACCATGGGTGGAGATATTACGGCTCGCATGGTCGGCACATCTTCCGACCGCCGGGATGTGGAACTTTCATCGCTTGGGGGCGCCATCACGCTGACCGTGCCCAAGGACTTCCCCATGGACGTTCGGATTACCCTGGCTTACACGAAGAACGCGCCCAGGAGCTATGAAATTATCGACCACGTCGGGCTTCAGCAACAGGAGACGCCGGACTGGGACTACTCCAATGGCTCGCCCCGCAAGTACATTCGCGCCGCCGGACGCGTGGGCAGCGGACTGAACCATGTGGTGATCAAGACGATCAACGGGGATGTGATTCTCAAGCAGGAATAGCGCCAGTTGCGCAAAACCAGCATCGCGAGACGCATGAAAACCATCCGCCCTGCGCTCCGAGACGCGGCTACTTCAGCTTCAGCTCCGTCTCAAACTCCTTGCGCGCGTCCCACTCGCTCACCGTCTTGACTGCGCTTTTGTGCCCGTCCTTTTCCGCCCAGAGTTCATGGTCTTCCGCCATATCCACCTGCGTAAACCTGAACTTGCCCTTGGGGTCGGAGGTGAAACTGCGGATGGTCTTGCTCTTCAGGTCCTTGAGAAAAACAGTAGCGCCCGAGACCGAGTTTGAACTCCCGTCTAAAACCGTCCCAGTTACGACCCGCTGGCCAATATTCTGCGCCCGCGCCAGCGGGGGACTGACCAATGTACCCCCCCAGCCGCTGAGAAGCGCCCCCGCGATCAGGACTGCGAAAGCCACCCCAGCCAGCCTTTTCGTTAACCCGAGCCTCACTCGTCCTCCTCTTCCTCTTCAAATGGTTCGTCGTCTTCATCCAGGTCGCCGTCCACCCGCGCCAATTCCAGCGGTTCGACGCCAACCACCTCGTACTCCGTCCCGCACTCGTCGCAGGTAATCACATCGCCTTCTTCCACTTCGTCCATTTCAATGTCAAGTCCATTCTCGCATTCAGGGCAGTTGGGCATTGCAGCCTCCTCGCTTTCCACCGCATTGCATATTGTAGGATGACGTTACTTTGCGGTTTGTCAACGCTATTCTTGGGGAGAAACCTGTCTCAGGTCAAGAGGCACCCTAAGCGTTCTTCCCCACAACTCCCCCCACAACTCCAAAGATATGAGAATACGCTATTGAGCTTCGGGATTCAGTGCTGCTTTGCCAGAGGTTGCGGTGGTGTTCTCAGCACCTCCGAGAGCGGTCGCCCGATTCTGATGCCGATGATTTCAATGGCAGGCGTAGACTGTTTCCAACTGCGGCGGCCATGATTCCCCGCTCGCATTCGATACAGGAGTCCTCCATGAGAATGCTCGCCTTCGTCCTCATTGCTTTTGCCGGCACACTCTCCGCGCAGCAGCCCGCGCCAGCCGCGCCGGCGGTCGCCGTCGGCCAGGTCACCGGGCGCGTCTCCTGCGCTGACACCGGCCAGCCCGCTCGCTTCGCCTCAGTCCAGCTTGTCAGCGAAAATCCGGAAGCCAACCCCACGTTTGACGCCGCGAGCATGGGAAAGAACCCGGACATTGAGAAAGCGATTGCCAAAGCGATGGCCGCCGTCATGAAGGGCAACAACCTGTCGACCGCTACCGGTCTGGACGGCTCGTTCTCCCTGGACAAGGTGTCTTCCGGAACCTATTACGTTGTCGCCCAGCTTGCCGGCTATCAGTCGCCTTTCAGCCAACTCTCAGCAATGGAGCGGGTCAAAGCCGACGACGCCACTCTCAAAGCTGTTGAAGCCGCAGCCGAAAAGGTCGTCGTTCAGGCAGGACAATCCGCGCACTTGGAAATCCGCCTGGAGCGCGGCTCTTCCATCGGCGGCACCATTCGCTACGACGACGGCAGCCCGGCGCCTGGTGTGATGCCGGTCCTGATCGCGCTCGGCAAAGACGGCAAATGGAAGGATTTGAGCCCCAGCGCCATGATGCCCTTCATGACGGATGACCGCGGCCACTACCGCATCTTTGGCATCGCGGCCGGCAAATACGCAATCAAGGCAACGCTGCCTACCATGCAAACCACGACCGGCCTGGGCGCGAGCGTCAACGTGCACATGAGCATGGGCGACGCGCTGATTGTCTATTCCGGCGGTGCGCTGCACGAAAAGGACGTCAAGCCTGTCGAAGTGGGCAGAGGTGACGATGTCGAAGGCGTCGACGTGATCTTTCCTCTCGACAACTTGCACGCCGTGTCAGGCAGCGTGGTGGCCAAGGCAGATAACCACCCCATCGACGCCGGAACAATCGTGTTGCAGGATGCGGATACGAAGGCCACGGTGCGCTCTACGATGGTGGAGCAGGACGGCAGCTTTCACCTGAATTACGTTCCGGAAGGCCAGTACCTGCTCCATGTGTCGGGTGCGGGAGACACGGATTCCGCCGGAGGCGACTCGGGAAGCGACCTTGTCCGCATGATGCACACCAAGATTCTCAAATCCTACGGAGACGCCGAACTGCCGGTAACGGTGAAGAACGATGCTGTGGGCCTGGTGCTCCAGGTTCCCGATCAGGGCGCCACACCGGCGATCGTTCCCAAACCGCCAGGCCCTCCGCCCCCTCCGGCGTCCGCCCCTGGAGCGCAGTAGCTGATTTGGCAGAGCGGCGCCCGGGAATTCGCGAGCCCAATGACACGGCGCCGCTCCAGCGTATACCCTGTGAGCAGCGATGCCCAGACTTGGCGCAAGTTCGTTCTCGTTTCCCGAATTCCGTGGCGCAACGCGCCGCCTGGTGCTGGTGAACCTGGCCACCTACTTTGTGCTGCTGATCGCTGGGTTTGCAGCCCCTTCCGCAACGGCTGGAATAGCCGACTTGCTCAGCTTTCGGCCCGACTTTTTCCTACGCGGCTATCTGTGGCAGCCGTTCACCTACAGCTTCATCCATGTTGGCCTCATCGGGACCCTCTTCGAGCTCGTCTCGCTGTGGTTCATGGCCGGCTTTCTTGAGCAACTGCATACGCCGAGCTGGGTCACGGGCCTCTATGCAGCATCTGTCCTGGGCACTGCGGCCGCCGCGCTGGCCATCTACGCAGTTGGCGGCACACTGGGGTTTGCTCAGTTGCCAATCTCCCTCTATGGGTGCTTCGGCGGCATCTTCGGCATCCTCATAGCCGTCGGCGTGCTCTACGGCGACACGGAGTTTCTGCTCTTTTTCACCATTGGCATCAAGGCCCGCTATCTGGCAGCGCTCTATGGCCTGATCTCGATCGCCATGCTCTTCGGCCAGCAGCGCATGTACGCCTTTGCCCAGTTGGGCGGCGCGCTGGCCGGCCTGCTCTTCATTCGCCTGGCGCCACGCCGCGGCATTACTTTCGTCTTCAGCGAGAAATTGTACGGCCTGCGCAACCGCTATTACCGCTGGAAGCGCCGCCGCGCCGCCCGCAAGTTCGAGGTCTACATGCGGTCGCAGGGACGGACGGTGCGCTTCGACGGCCAGGGCCGCCAGCTCGACGAAGACCCGGACGACAAGAAGCGCTGGAACTGAATCCGGCGCAACCGGACACCCGGCGCAAAGCGATAGACTCATTATTGAAATGTCTACCAGACTTGCCTTCCTCTTTCCGGGCCAGGGTTCACAATCAGTTGGCATGGGCCGCGATCTCGCGGAGCGCTTTCCCGTAGCCGCAGATACCTTTGCGGAGGCCGATGAGGCGCTCGGCTTTCCGCTTTCCAAACTCATCTTCGAAGGCCCCGAAGAGGACCTTAAGCTCACCGAAAACACCCAGCCGGCGATTCTCACCGTCAGCGTCGCAGCCTGGCATGTGCTGGCCCAGCACGGCGTTCATCCGGCTCTGACCGCTGGACACTCTCTCGGCGAGTGGTCCGCCCACGTTGCCGCCGGAACGCTCAGCTTTACCGACGCCGTCCGCGCCGTGAAAGCGCGTGGCCATGCCATGCAGTTGGCTGTCCCTGCCGGCCAGGGAGCCATGGCCGCCATTCTCGCGCTGCCCGCCGATCAGGTGGCCGAAGCCTGCCAGGAAGCCACGGCTGAAACCGGCCTTCCCGTCGCTGCCGCCAACCTGAACTCGCCCAGCCAGACTGTCATCTCCGGATCGCTTGCCGCCGTCGAAAGGGCCGTGGCCATTGCCAAGGCCAAAGGCGCCCGCCGGGCCGTCATGCTCCCCGTCAGCGCGCCTTTCCATTGCGCCCTGATGCAGCCCGCCCAGGAGGAAGTGGCCCGCGTGCTTGCGGGCCTCGCGCTTCATGATCCGGGCATTCCTGTGGCCGCCAACGTGACCGGCGCCATGGTTACCAGCGCCAATGCCGCCCAAGACGCCTTGATCCGCCAGGTCACCGGCGCCGTCCGCTGGGTCGATTGCGTGCAATCCCTCATCGCCGTAGGCGCAACCCACTTCGTTGAAGTCGGCCCCGGCAAGGTGCTCTGCGGCCTGTTGAAGCAGATTGACCCTGCGCAGAAATCCCTCAACGTGGAAGACAAGGCAAGTCTCGAAGCCACCCTTGCCGCGCTCGCTTAGCGCTTAGCTCTTCGACTCTTTGAGCTTCTCTTCGGAACTCCTGAGTGCATTCATGGAGTGTTCGAGGGCCTTCTTAGTCAGTTCGTGAGCGGTCAAATGATCCCCCTTCTCGTGGGCGACAGCAGCTGCCGCATGGGCGTGCTCTGCCAGGTTATGGAGTTCCGCGGTGCGATCGTGGGTGCTCTGTGGCATGGTTTTCTCCTGACCTGTTCGATGCAAACCAGGGATGAGGGTCCCAGCAGGGATCTCTCGACGGAATGGATCCGCCGCTCTATGGACCGAGATAGAGCTCGACTCCGGGCGGCGCGAAGTCGAGGCCCTTGGTTTGCGGGTCGTAATCCAGACTCAGCGGCTTGCTCTTGCGCCCGTTGATCAAGATCGCCAGCAGCACACCATTCCCATACCGCCCTGCCAACGCAATCTGATGGGTCTGGATTGCGCCGTACTCATTGTCCGGGCTGGTCGAACTCCAGTCCTGTTGGAACCGCGCAAAGGGATACCCACCGTGCTGTTCGGGGTGCTGTTGCCAGTTCTTGTCGTGGACCCAGACTCCGTAGGCCGCGGCCAGATCGTTCTTCTCCACATCGGTGAGGAACTTGTTCGTTGTCGACCGGGCGAACAGGTAGTTATTCCAGTTCCAGGGCCAGTCCACCGGTCTGCCCGCCACCAGCCACCACGCCACCAGAAGCACAAACAGAAACCCTGCCGTGCTGTACAGAAACACCCGCCTGCGCAGGTCGCGGGCCGCGTCGAACTTTGGAGCATCGAGCAAGGTCATGGTGAAAGCTCCTCGAACTTCAGGATACGGCAAACGAGGGAACAGGGATCAGGGAACAGGGAACAAGGGCCAAGGCGATGCAACTTATTGGATTCATGCCGCAGCCTGCCCCACGCAGAAAATCGCTCCCGTAAAGTTAGACACCGGGTCCGCACTTCCTGTTCCCTAATCCCTGATCCCTGTTCCCTGCCCTTCTAGTCCCTTGTGTACGTCGTTCTGCTCTTTTCCGCCTGGCGCTCCAGTGCGAGCTCAATCAACCGGGTAATCAGCTCCTTATATCCCACGCCGGTCGCCTCCCACAGCTTGGGGTACATGCTGATTTGCGTAAACCCCGGCAGGGTGTTGACTTCATTCAAATAAATGCGCCGCTTGGCGTCCGGTTCCATCAGAAAATCTACCCGCGCCAGCCCGGAAAGATCGCAGGCCCGGAACGCGGCCACCGCCATCTCCCGAATCTGCTTCGTCTCCGCTTTCGTCAGCTTCGCCGGAATCACCGGGACTGAGCCCTCAGACAGGTACTTCGCTTCGTAGTCGTAGAACTCCTTGCCGGGAATGATCTCGCCCACCACGCTGGCCTTGGGATCGTCGTTGCCCAGCACGCCAACCTCGAGTTCCCGCGCCTTGGCTGATCGTCCGGCGCGGCCACTGCCGCCCACTCCCTGCTCCACCACCAGCTTGCGGTCGTATTTCGCCGCCAGGTCGAGGGCCGGGCCCAGCTCGCTTCGGTCATGCGCCTTGCTGATGCCCACCGACGATCCCAGGTTCGCCGGCTTCACAAATACCGGATACTTGAGTGCCGCTTCTACCTGCGCGATGGCCTTGCGCGGCTGCTTCTCCCAGTCGGCGCGCAGCAGCGTCACGTGCTTCACAATCGGCAGCCCCGCTTGTTGGAAGAGACGCTTCATCACGTCCTTGTCCATGCCTGCGGCCGACCCCAGCACTCCCGAGCCCACGTACGCGATCCCCGCCAGTTCGAACAGTCCCTGGATGGTCCCGTCCTCGCCAAACGTCCCGTGCAGCACGGGAAAGACGACGTCGAGATTGGCTGCGGCGGGCCGATTCCCTCCCGCGGAAAGTGCCGTGGAGGTTTCTGCCGGCTCCGGCGCAAGCAGCGTGGGAATCCCCTCGTGGAGCAGCTTTGCGCCCGGCGTGGCCTCGGGGTCTCCGGCCCGCAGCTTCCGCACCACGGCGCTCTCGCCGCCCTCGAGCAGGCCGCGCGCATCGCCGGCCGCCACCCAGTGCCCGTCCTTGGTGATGCCGATGGGCACCACGTCGAACTTTTTCCGGTCAATCGCCTGCAGAACCGAAGCCGCCGAGAGCAGAGAAACCTCATGCTCTCCGCTTCGGCCGCCAAACAAAACACCTACACGCAGTTTTTTCGCCATTGGCTAATAATTGCCCCTCATACTAGAAGAAGTCACTATCATTCAGTTTAGAGTGACGAGCGGCAAGCGAAAACCTCCTGGCAAATTGCCCGAAGATCGAGACACTCGTTGAGCACAGGAGTTCGGTGGGAGGGATATCAGACGAATCATGCCCGCACGCACCAAAATTTCTCTCGTGCTGCCTGCAGCAGCTTTGCTTTTCTCTTATTCAATATTCGCTTTTCCCGCATTTCTCAGCTACATGCGCCTGCAACGAAAAGTGCGGCCAGGCACGGATTGGGTTACGGTCGGAGAGCTTTCATTCAAGAAATCTGCGATTTCACGGATCGCATTGTCCGGGACCGCGATTGAGGTTCACGGCCAGATTGCCGCGTTCAACATTCCGGCGGTGATTTTCGACGCTCTCGCGACGGCGCCCTTTGGAAGTGACGGCAACCCGATTCGAGTGAGGCTAGGATTGCACCTTTGGCGGATCATTGCCTATCCAATTCTCGCGCTTCCAGCGTGGTGGTTCGTTGGACGCGGCGTGGACGGTCTCGGCGGAAACGTAAGGATGACAAAGCTGGATCTCGTCTTGGGCCTGGTGCTCTCGATTGCGGCGGGCATTCTCGCCACCGGGCTTCGGTTCGGACTGAGCGATTCAGAGCGAGCTGGACAGGACTCGTTGAGCTGGTTCATGGGAGGGCTTGGCCTGTGGTGGGTGCTCTTCGCGATTCCAGCCGTTGCATGGGGTCGGGCTAAAGCCAGGAACCCTCGACAGGGAATGCCAAACCCTCCTTCTGCGGCTTGACGAGACCCGACTAGCGCCAGCTCACAAAATCTTCTTCCCGAAGGCTGAGCAAGCCAGTTCGACGGCGAGATCGGCGGTGCGGTTGTGCTCGTCGATTACCGGATTCACTTCCACGATTTCGAAGCTCAACAGGCGGCCGTGGTCGGCGAGTATCTCCATCGCCAGATGCGCCTCGCGGTAGGTGGCGCCGCCGCGCACCGGCGTGCCCACGCCCGGCGCGTCTTCAGGGTCAATCCAATCCATGTCCAGCGAAACGTGATAGCCCGCCGTTCCGCGCCCCGCTGCGCACAAGGCTTCTTCCATCACCGTCCTCATGCCGCGCTCGTCTATGTCGCGCATGGTGTAGACCTCGGCCACGCCGGCGCGGCGAATGTTCTCGCGCTCGGCCGAGTCGATGTCCCGCACCCCGATCAGAACCGTGTTCTCGGCCGCAATCTTCGGCGAAAACCCGAAGATGCTCCCCAGGCGTTGGGGCCCCAGACCGAGCAGTGCCGCCAGCGGCATGCCGTGCACGTTGCCGGATGGCGAAGTGTCCGGGGTGTTGATGTCGGAGTGGGCGTCGATCCAGATGAGGCCAATCTTCTGCCCCTGGCGGCGGTAAAACTCCGCCACGCCGGACACCGATCCGGCGGCCAAGGAGTGGTCTCCGCCCAGCACCAGCGGCGTCATCCCCTCTTCAAGCGTCTTCACCACAGCCTCGGCGGTGCGAGTGCAGGTTTCGGCAATCTCGGTCAAATACCGCGCGCTCTTGTCGCCCGACGCGCGCGTCTCGGCCACTTCGACACGGACATTGCCGCCATCTGTAACCTGATGCCCCAAAGCCTCCAGCCTCGCTTCCAGGCCGGCAACCCGCATGGCCGAAGGGCCCATGTCCACCCCGCGCCGGCTTGCGCCCATGTCCAGCGGCACACCGATGACGCGAATGCGGCGCGTTGGCAAGGCCTGCATGCCGCTATGAGGAAACGGCGCGCCTTCATAATTGACTTCTGCGCTGTGGGACATCGAAAACCTCTCTCGCGCCACGGAAGTTGTAGACAACCACTCGCGCGCAGGCATTCCAGCCCGTTCAACGTGCTACATTCCTAGGCGCGGCGCGTGGCTATTTTATTCTCAAGGCGCAACTTCCACCCGAAAGTACTCAAAAGTCATTAAAACAGAGTTCATAGGCGTAAGATGGTTGCGTTAAGCTCTCCACAAACAAAGGTAGTGCCTTTGTGAGAAACATTTTCTGCGCCTAAGTGATTTTTTGGCCGCAATTTGCCGATAGTGATTGTCAAGGCAATATCCGATCAACCGACCGATACGAAGAAGTTGTTTCATGAAGAGACTGATCCCCATTTTTGCGATCGTTCTCGGCTGGGCCCCTGTGGCCTTGGGCGCGACGCCCGCTCCGCTCACCTCGCTGGACGCGGTCAGCCGTCTCACCAACGAGCAGGCGGGGCAATATCTTCCGGCGGCTTTTGAGGCAACCGTTCTCTACTACCGCAACTATGAAAAGACGATGTTTGTGCAGGACGGCGATGCGGCAATCTATATCCAGGCCACGACAAATCTGAAACTGGTCCCCGGTGATCGCATCCTCATTCGAGGCACAACGCAACCAAGCTTCCGCCCCTACGTCAGAAGCAGCGACATCGCGCTGCTGCATCACGGGACGCTTCCGACCCCTAAGCCGGCGACCTACGACGAAATGATTCGCTCCAAGTTCGACTGCATGCTGGTGACGGTCCACGCCAGGGTCCGGGCAGCCGACATCGTGTTGAGTTCAGGAGTGCCGAGTGTGGTTCTGCAATTGCTCACCGACGGTGGAACCATTGAGGCGGGCATCGACAGCGCCGACTCGAAGCAGTTCGAGGGACTGCTGGATGCCGATGTCGAGATCACGGGGGCAGACGCGGGCAGATTCGACGGCAAGATGCAACAAACCGGAATTATCTTGCATGTTCAATCATGGGACGGCGTCAAGGTGCTCAAACGCGCTGACACCAGGTCGGACGCTCTCCCGATCACACCGATGGACCAGATCCTGATGGGCTACCATGTGCGAGTCTTATCGCAAAGAGTCAGGGTGCACGGAACCGTCACCTATTACCAGCCCGGTTCCT
>JBKQNU010000071.1:0-2619 GCA_052145815.1 Occallatibacter sp. | reverse complement strand
GCGTACTACGACCATCCATTCTTCGGCAAGTGGCCAGCCATCACCGAAAACGAGTTCGGCGCCGGAATGCTGCTCTACGAGGGAACCTATGTTTCAGACAAGATTCAGACCGCGGTGTTCAAGGGGGAGCTTGAAAAGATCGGCTTGACTGGTCCCGACCAGCAACTGCCCGCATCGGTCCACGTGCAGCACGGTGTCAACCGCCTAGGCAAGCGACTCCACTATTACTTCAATTATTCCAGTGTCGAAGTGAAATTCAACTACGCCTACGCCTCAGGCACGAATCTGCTCGACGGAAGCACTTTGGCGCACGGTGCGGGTCTAACGCTGGCGCCATGGGACCTGGCTATTATCGAAGAGTGAAGGCCGGCAGACTTCGTCTTGGACGCACCGGCAGGTACGTGTCTAGTCCTTTTGAGCGAAGCGATATGGCGCCGATACCCTGCTGCGTATACGCAACGCCCGAATCACCGGCAAGGCTGACGTTTGCCGAGGCTTCGCCATCGCACGCCGCGTAAGGGACAAAGGCACGGACCAGATTCAACTGGAGTCGCGCCGCGTAATCCAGATCTCGCTCCATGACCGAAGGAATGTATTGAAGGCAGAATTCAGCGTGGCCGATGGTTTCGGCAGATCGGTAATTGAATCCCCCGACCCCGTTTAGGTCTTTTGGCACTCGACGCTGCGCGATCATCGGTAGCGCGGCAGCGGCAATGGCTCTCTCGCAGAGTCCGACGCATTCTCATTCGAACGTGATCGTATATTCCTTGTGGGGCTCCAGGTGGACGCGCCAGTTGCCGTTTACTTCGGTGATTGCGACTGCGTGCCCACCAGTCTCCACCTTCGCAATGTGCTGTCCGTGCGGAGGGCGCAGCTTGAACTCACCTGCAACGGCAGGGCGCAACGCGGCGCTTAGCGCCTTGTTTGCCTGCCAGCTTACATCCACTTCTACGTCACCCCGGGCCTTCAGTCCGCGGAAATGCCCTTCAGACCAGGCGGAAGGAAGCGCGGGCAGGAACGCGATTTCGCCGGAATGGCTCTGAAGCAGCATCTCTGCGATGCCGGAGGCGCCGCCAAGATTCGCATCGATCTGAAACCAACGGCGATTCGCGTTCAGCAAACTCTCCGCGGATGTAGCCAGCAGATCCTGGATGTGCCTATTCGCCCGGTCCCCGTCGTCGAGCCTGGCCCAGAGGTTCGCATACCAGGCGCTCGGCCAGCCGCCCCTACCGCCCCCGTTTTCTTCTCTTCGTTCAAGGGAGATGCGCGCGGCATTTGCCAGTTCCGGTGTTCCGCGAAGCGTGATCTCGTCGGAAGGAAACAGCGCAAATAGATGCGACACGTGGCTCATCCCCGGAGTCGGCTCGTCGTAATCTTCGCTCCATTCCTGTAACTGGCCATGCTTTCCGATTTTCAGATCAGGAATGCGCTTGAGGGCTCCGTCAATCTGCGCGCGATACGGGGCATCGATTCCCAAAATACGCGAGGCGTCCATGGTCGCATGCAAGAGCGCGTAGATGATCTCGTAGTCCATCGTGGCGCCAACGGTCTGTCGGCCGATCGTGCCGTCGGCCATGCGATAGCTGTTTTCAGGCGAGTACGACGGATTCGTGACCAGATGGCCCTTGCCGTCGTCGACCATGAAGTCCAGCAGGAACTGCGTCGCTTCCTTCATGATCGGATACGCTTCGCGACTCAGGAACGCGCGGTCCAAACCGTATTGGTAATGTTCCCAATAGTGTAGCGCCATCCATGCGCCGCCCATCGGCCAAACGCCAACATATCCGTAATCGACCGGAGCCGTGTCGCCCCACGCATCAATATTGTGGTGGAACACGAAGCCTCGCGCGCCGTACATCTCCTTCGCGGTGCGTCGTCCGCTGTCGAGCGACATCTTCACTAAATCAAAAAATGGCAGGGTCGTCTCCGGCAGATTGCCCACTTCCGCTGGCCAGTAATTCATCTCCACATTGATGTTCGTGGTGTACTTGCTGTCCCACGGCGGAGCCATGCTGTCATTCCAAATGCCCTGCAGGTTAGCCGCCATCGTCCCTGGCCGGCTGCTGCCCATCAGCAAGTATCTGCCGAATTGAAAGTAGAGAGCGGCGAGTCCGGGATCGTCCTTGCCCTGCTTGACCCGCGCAATGCGCTCGTCAATCGGAAGACTCTCGATCTCGGATGCATTGGTGGCAGGCGTCATCTCAAGCTCCACACGGCGGAAGAGTTTCTCGTGGTCGGCAATGTGGGCAGACTTAAGGGTTGCATATGGCTTTGAGGCACGCTCCATGTACCGATCACATGCTGTGGCAGAATCGCCGCCACGATGGTCCGTTGCCGCAACAAGCAGCAGCGTCACGGCATCGGCATTTGAAACAACCAATTCATTTCCGGAGACCTCAACCTGCCCGCCTTCATTGACTGCGCGCAACACCGCGCGGAACTTTACGCCAGTCGGCTCGAGTTGGTCGGTTTCGACCATGCGTTGTTCAGGCTTGAGGTTGGGAGTAATCCAGAAGCTAGTATGTGCAATCGCCTCGCCTTGCATCGTCAAGCCGTCGGGTGCAGCCGCCGTGGTCTGGCTGTCTTGCGAGCGGGTCAACCTTGAGTGAAAGGAAAGGC
>JBKQNU010000070.1:0-23874 GCA_052145815.1 Occallatibacter sp. | reverse complement strand
GCCGCGAGCTTCCCGAAAAGCAGGTCCCCTTCGACTACGCTCAGGGCAGGCTTTCGGCTCCGCTGAAGAACGCTTCGCTCAGGATGACAGGTCTTTTTTGATATGAACATTGGAGACAGGACGCTAGGGCGTTTCGAGGAATAATCCAGTCAATCGCGCGTAACCGGCTGTCAATGAGTGCATTGGCCTGTTGGCGCGAGCTGACTCTTCAGGCGGGGTTGTTTGGAGAGGCGCGATTGCCTCTCAGGTCCGAGAGTCCGGATCCGGGGCACCCGGCATCCGGCTCGCGAGGTCGTACAGAATGGGCAGCACCAGCAGCAACGTGTACTGCCCCACCGAGCAATGCTCGCCGATGCCCCACGCGTTCCAGCGGGCTCACGGCACTGGCACGGCGAACAGGTTCACCTTCGCATCCGCGATTATTGCGAGCTGCGCCCCGTCCGGCGACAGCGCATAGGCCCCATGGCTCGGCGGCGGAGCCTGCAGCCGCACAGACGTCAACCGCCGCCCGTCGCCGGACTGAAAGACCCGCACCTCCTCGTAATCGAGATCCGATCCGTGAAAGACCGATCCATACGCCATCACCTGAGTGGCGTGGAGACTCCTCACTGCAAAGTCCCGTCCGTTGCCTTGCGCCGACTGGCCCATCGCCTGCGGGTCGGTTCGTCCCCGCAAAACCAACTTGCCATTCGGCCGCAGCACGCGATACTCATGCTCTCCGGTGTTCGGTTCGCATGTACTAACCAGGAGCAAGTCCGGCGCGAAGCTCGAGACTTCAGGAATGCAGGCCGATGGGAATCGCGCCACCGTCGCCGTCTCGCCGTTCAACGGCGCCAGCGTCAGCCGGTACCGATTATTTGGCCTGGCCAGCAGTTGCACCTGCCCTTCGTTCAGCAGTGTCGGAGGGATAATCTGCGAAGACGTGGTGGTCTGCGCTTTTGTCTTGAAGTCCTTATCAAGCACGCGAATCTCTACATTCTCCGGCGGCTCCATGCCCAGGCTTTCTCGCAGGCTCGCATGTTGTTCCGGTGTGTGCGTCTCCCGCATGATGGCAATCGCAATCAGTTCTCCGTCAGGTGAAAGGCGCACAAACTTGAGCGGCCCGTCCAGCGGAATCTGCCGCTCGAGCTGCATTCCCTCGCCGTAGATTCGAAGCTCGTTGCCTACATGGACCAGCACGCGCCCGCCGCAAAGTTGCCACAGGAACTCGCCCGCATCGGGAAGGAACCATTCGGCGCTGCTCAGCACCTTGCTGGTCGCCAGATCGAGCACCACTGCGTGAATTCGCCGAACCGGCGCGCCCGTTGACGGTTGCCCGTAGCGCTCCACCAGCGTGTGCGGATTGAAAGCTACAAGGAGCTGCTGCGGGCCCAGCCATGCCAGCGCCACATCGTCATTCAGGTCATCCAACTCCTGCTGCGGACGCGGCGCGTAGCCCAATTCGCGGATTCCGATGGATTTCGATGGCGTTCCGTGCGTCTCTTGGTCGCTCGACGGCAAATCCACAGCGCAGGCCGGCGGCTCGCATGGCTGGAACTCCACCGGCGAAGGCAGCGGCTGCGCTGGCAGCGGCACGTCCGCATCCGCTGGAGGGCCCGGTTCCGTCGTATCCGCAACGGACGGCCTCTCCAGCACCCGCGCTCCTTCTACCTCGTGTCCTTTCGAGAACGCGACGCTATCCGGTATCAGCAGCAGCAGCGATTCCTTTTCCAGATGCACATCCCGCTTGGCCGACTTCAGCAGCGAACTCCCTTCCGGACCTTTGCCAATTTCCAGGGTCACGTCAGCGAGGCCCAGCACGTCACCGAGCTTGAGGGGAATCTGGTTCTTCTGCCGCTCGCTCAGAGCCATCAGCAAAATCCCGCCCATGTTGAAGCTGCCCTGGATGGTCGAAACGCTACCGGTTTGCGCCATGTGGTAATTCACTACGGGGAACTGTGCGTGTGGAACCCCGGTCACACCGGTGTCCCATTCGACGGCGGCCAACACCAGACTCATCTTGGATTTGTTTGCGGAGCACGCCACGTTGGGAAAGGAGATTGCCAGCTGGGATTCCTTTTGGCCTTTGCCGCGCGGAGTCGCCAGCTCAACCCTACCTTGAAGGACCTGGCCGTCAAAAAGGTAGCAACCCAACCCCATCCAAGGCATCTGGAGCTTCACATAGACCGGTGAGCCCGGATGATAGTAGTGGACATCCACGTAGGAGAGAAGCTCGACCGCCACTGGGCGATGATAAGAAACGTCCGGAGTCTCGGCAAAGGCCGCAACCCCTGCGAGTGCTCCGATAAAAAGTGCCATGGTGAATTTCGGCGTCAATCGTTCCGCCAGTCTTGCGCGCATTCCATGAGGTAACACATCGATCGCGTCGCATTCAAGGGAGTATTCTTGACCGGAATCTCCGTTTTGCCCTTCGGCTCCGAACCAATATATCCCCGTTTGCCTCCACTCGCAATCTTTCTTGCATCGATTCCAAAGCCAAAGACCCAGCCGTGTGCCGCACGGTCATTGCCGGGAAATGCCGGCGCTGCCTAAGGCTTTTCTCGCTTGACGCCAAATCACCAAATCACTCGTCGACGGCAAATACATAACGAAAAGCCGGCTTCTCGAACATAATTTGATTGCTGTGCGGACAGGCTTGAGGTTTTTGTTTGGCGGCGATGCTCAGACCTGCATGACTTCGGTTTCCTCTTTGCGGGAAAGCTCTTCCATGCGGCGGATCTCTTCGCCGGTCATCTTCTGCGCTTCTTCGAGATTCCGCTTCTCTTCGTCTTTGCTGCTTGTAGTTCGATTGAACATTTTCATTCGCTATTCTCTTTTTTTACAATCTCTTCCCGCAACCGTAATCCTTCTCGTCTAAAGTGAGAGCGGGACTTGTGTGTGTTGTAAGAGTCGCTCCGGGCTGGAATCCGGGCTGGAATCCGGGCTGTACACAGGACGGTCGATGCGAACTTCCGAATGGATACAGGCAGGTTTTGCCGTCATCCTTGTTCTGGCTGCGTGGATTCGCCCGCTCGCGCCCAGACGCCGGGCAGTTATCGCCATGCTCGCAGGGTTCGCAGTAGCTGCCGTTCTGCTGGGTCGCTTTTCGGTTTACGTTCTCGCGCCGCGCCAGGCCTCGATTCTCCGCGACTGGCTGCCGGTGGCTCTGATGCTGGTGCCGTATTGGCAGACAGGCCAGTTTTTCACCGGGCCGAACCAGAAGATCCAGGGCTGGCTGGTGGAGTCCGACCATCGCCTCGCGAAGCTCCTGCACCCCGGGGTCGTGGCTTTCGGCCGCTACACACGGCTCTCGATGGAGTGGGCTTATTCCCTCTGCTACGTGCTACCCGTGGCCGGACTTGCGGTGCTCTACGCGGCGGGGATGAGGCGCTACGCACTTACGTACTGGCCCATCGTGCTGCTGCCAACCTATGTCTGCTATGCGCTCACGCCGCTGGTGCCGGCGCTGCCGCCGCGGGACATTAGCGGAAAGGCGAGCGCCGCGGGAGCACGAACCAAGAGCCGCGTCTTCAATCTCTGGATCCAGCAGTACGCAAGCATACATGCGATTTCATTCCCCAGCGCCCATGTCGCCTGCGCGCTTGCCATCTCGTTTGTGATGCTGCATTACGTTCCGGTTGCCGGCGTGGTCTTTCTTGTGATTGCCATCTGGATCGGGGTTGCGGCCATTGTGGGCGGATACCACTATGCCGTCGATGTGTGGCTGGGAGCTGCGGTGGCGTTGATCGTCCTCGCCGCCTGGGGCACTCACTTGATTCCCAGAAGCCTTCTTACGCCGGCGGCCATAGTCTTTACCACAGCGCTTTGAGGCTTGCCGTTCTCAGGGGGGAGAAATAACTGAGCGAGAAAGCTCACTCCCAGAGGAAGCCTGGCGGGTTCGCCCGGCGACGCGGGCGGAAAGAACTGCGTGAGCGCCTCGCGCGGGCTCTCCCTGACCAGATCGATCATCGCCACGCGGTGGACACAGGAGATGGTGCAATAAGGAGCACAGGGTTTCTGGGTCCAATACTCGCGCTCAAGGTCCTCGCTCCCGTATCGCTCCAGCGGGATCGCCGGGTATCCCCGTCGCTGGCTGCAATAGTGAACCAGACCGTCTTCGCAGATGTAAAGGTAGCGGCTTCCCGCGCGACAGTGCCAGTCGTTCGGCTTGCCAAGCGCCAGGTTCTTATGGAAGATGTTGTCGTAGGCGAACGCCATGAATCCAGGCTTTTTCTCCGCCTGGATCTGCTCGTAAACGAGACGCTCCTCGTCCCGCAAAGGCCGCACCTGGCCGCCGTGGTCATGAACAATGCCCACAGTCGTATCGAATCCCAGTTGCAGCGCGCGGTGGGCGATGGTGCGTGCATCCTGGGGATTCTCGATGCCCGCTCCGATTACGGTATTGATGTTCACTTCAAAGTGTGCATAATCGGCCAGCCATTGGAGTTTCTTGTCCAGAACCTTCAGGCTTTTTTTCGAGATATTGTCGGGCTGCACGTTGTCGATGCTGATCTGCAACTGTTCCAGACCGGCGCGGTTCAACTGCTTGATCCGGTCGGGACTTAGCAGATACCCATTGGTGATGAGGGTAGCGACGATGCCGTGCGCCCGGATGCGTCGAATCATCTCGTCCAGGTCCGGATGCAGCAACGGTTCACCGCCGCTGAAGGTAATGATCCCCGTGCCCAGGGCTGCCAGGAGATCGATACGGCGCAGCATCTCCGCGGTTGGCACAGGGTTAGAGACCTTATCGTACTCGTTGCAGTAGGCGCAGGAAAGATTGCAGCGGCGGATGGGAATGATATGGGCAAGGACCGGGTAACGGCTCCTATGAATCATGCGTGCGGTCATTCGGGCCTGACGAAAGCGGCGCTCAAAAGAACGCAGGTTTCGAATCGCCGGGGCAAGTCTCATTGGGCCACCCACGCCTCAAGAGGCGACCGCAAATCTGAATTTCAGTCTATGCCTTTGCCGCACCGGGAGACTTCAACGCGCGGTCAAAAAGAGCGCTGCCCCGGTAGGTGCCGGCCCACTGGAACCACTCGACTGTTGCCGAGTCACCCACCGAGTTTGGATCAGGAACGAAAGACCGGCTTCCCGAACATGACTTGAGCGCTGTGCGAAGGCGCTCTGAATTACTGTGGGACGATAGTGCTCAGACTTGCATCACTTCGGCTTCCTTCTTGCGGGAAAGCTCTTCCATGCGGCGGATCTCTTCGTCGGTCATCTTCTGCACTTCTTCGAGGGCGCGCTTTTCCTCATCCTCGCTGATCTTCTTTTCCTTGGCGAGCTTTTTCAGCACGTCGTTGCCGTCGCGGCGAACATTGCGGATGGCGGTACGGTGCTCCTCAAGAACCCGATTAAGGTGCTTGACGACGTCGCGTCGGCGCTCCTCGGTCATGGGCGGTACGGGCACGCGGACGACCTTGCCGTCGCTTTGAGGGTTGAGGCCCAGGTCGGCGGCCTGCAGAGCCTTCTCAATCTCCTTGATGACCGTGGGGTCGTAAGGGGAGATGAGGATCAACTGCGCCTCGGGCGTGGAGACCTGGGCGAGCTGGTTGATGGGCATGTGGGTGCCGTAGTAGTCCACCTTGACCTGGTCGAGCATGTGCACGCTGGCGCGGCCGGTGCGCGTGGAGGCCAGGTTGGCCTGGAATGTGGCTACGGCCTGATCCATGCGCCGCTTGAGGTCGGCGGAGAGTTCTTTGAGCGCCGGATGACCGGCCATGACTGAGACTGCCATCGTTCTCCTCGTTCCTTCTAAAACAATATATTAACGGAATGGCTGGGGCGGGGCGCGCTCGGGGTGAGACAATTCCAGGGTGATCGCATGAATGAGGATCGAGGGCGCCGGCTGGGTTCGTTCCGCCCCTCCAGGGCGGGGCATCTGGGCTGCAACGCGTTCCCAGGGGTGCCCCTTCGCCGGGCTCAGGGTTCCCCTGGGCTATGCTCACCCGCTCCCTCCGGGAGCATTGCGGCCCAGGCCGGGATCGAGCTTTGAAGGGACCAGTACCGGCGACAAGACCTGCTGGGGCTTGAACCATTTCAGCACATCCGCATCCTTACTCCAGCGGACTTCGTTGCCTTCGAAGCGTAGCCCCTAAGCCACCACGGTCAAGCCCGTGGAGGCGGCCTGCTCATGGGCGTGATAGCTCGACCGCACCAATGGCCCCGATTCCACGTGGCGGAAGCCCATTTTGAGGGCTTCGATTTTCAATTCGGCAAACTCACGAGGGGTGTAGAGCCGGGCCATGGGCAGGTGGTCGCGTGAGGGGCGCAGATACTGGCCGATGGTGAGAATGTCGCAGTGCACGGCGGCGAGGTCGCGGAAGACCTGCAGCAGCTCGGAGGTTTCCTCGCCCAGGCCAACCATGACGCCAGACTTGGTGGGGCCTTCGGGCCGCAGTTCCTTCGCGTAGCGCAGCAACTCGAGAGTCCGCTCGTAACGCGCGCCGGACCGCACCACGCGATAGAGGCGCGGCACCGACTCGGTGTTGTGGTTGAGCACGTCGGGGCGGGCATCGACGACGATGCGGATGGCCTCGGGGTTGCCCTGGAAATCGGGGATGAGCACCTCGACACGGCAGCCGGGAGCCTGGCGGCGAATCTCGTCAATGACGAGGGCGAAGGCGCGTGCGCCGCCGAGCAGATCGTCGTCGCGATTGACGCTGGTGATCACGGCGTGCTGCAGGCCGAGCGCGGCCACGGCCTCAGCCACGCGGCGAGGCTCATCGAAGTCGATGGGTTCGGGGCGGCCCTTGGGCACGGCGCAAAAGCCGCAGCGGCGCGTGCACAGGTTGCCCAGCATCATGAAGGTGGCGGTCTTCGAATGCCAGCACTCGCCGATGTTGGGGCAGTGGGCGCTCTCGCACACGGTGTGCAGGTTGAGCGAGCGCGCCAGGCGCTTCAGGTCATGGTAGTTTTCGCCCATGGGGGCGCGCGCCTTGAGCCACTCGGGCTTGGGGGCGGGCCTTTTTTGCGCCGGGGAAATCTGCACCAGGTCAATCACAGCTTTCATTGTATCCGCAGCCGAATCCGCGCGGTTTGGATGCGAAGTGCGGCGCGCAAAATCACCCGAGCCGGGCTTCGGCAGGATGGCCTGCATCAATCCACGGGCAGCAGATTGAGAGCTCGCGCAATCTGCAGCGCAGCGCGCGCCGGCTGATGAATGCTGGTGTCGATGGATAGCTCGGGCTTGGGCATGTAGTCCACTGCAAAGACGCCCTCCTGGTGCAGTTGCTCGAAGAGCGGGACAGAGGCCAGTTTCTTGTATTGCAGCCTTGACAGGGTGCCCATGCGGCGCTTCAGTTCTGGAAGAGGAGCGGTAAGTTCAATGAAATGGAGTTCGCCTCCCGCTTCGGCCACAATTTTCTTCACGTTGCTAATAAATTCCGGGCGCACGGTCGATTCCGGATTGAAGGTGAAGATCATGCCGGGCAGAGGGCTGCGGCTGGCCCGGTCGAAGACGGAAAGCCAGAACTCCTCGCGCAGAGCGACAAACTCGGGACTGCCGAATTCGAAGACGGTCTGCAACAGGTCCACCACCAGGTGGTTGTGGAAAAGTTTGTAGCCGGTTATGGCAACAAGTTCCTGGGCGACGGTCAATTTGCCCGAGGCCGGCATTCCATAGATGAAGATCAGCTTCATTTGGCCTGACCTCCTTTCAGCAGGGTTCTGCATCGATCAGATTTCGCGGCTTCTGTCGTTGGTGTCGCCCGCAAGGTCCGGTAAGGCAGGCGCTCCGGGCCCGGCCCAATGCACATGAGTTGCTTCAAGGCTTTGAACAGCATGGGCAGAGACTACCACTCTCCGGCGATCAGGCAAACGGATTGTTGGTTCGCATTACCGCAGCCGCTCGCGGACTTCCGGCCGCACCAGGTAGAGAAAGAAGACCAGATTGAGCAGGCCCTGGACCAAGGCGGCTCCCTGATGCTGGGTGGAAAAAATCCACAGGTTGTAGATCACCAGCAGAAAAACCGCAGCCAGCGCCAGCGCCCACGCCCAGCGGAACAGCTTCAGCAGCCCTGCGCTCGCGGAGATGAAGCCTGCAGCAAACAAGAGAAACAACGGCGGATAGTGACGTCCAGCAACCACGCCAAGAATCACGACTCCGGCCAGCAGCAGCAGATAAAGGCCGATGGCCACCAGGCCGGGGAGCGGAAGCAGATCGCGGCTTGGCGGCTGCGGCTGGGCGGCGCCGGATTGGTTCGACTGGTTATCGCTCGGACCGGCTCCCTTGGTCATAACGTGCGCAGGTAAGCCAGCAGGTCGCTGAGCTGATCGTCGGTGAGCGGCGTCGCCGGCATCATGTTGCGGCCGTGCAGGATCACCGACGTCAGCCGCTCGTCGGTCGGCGGCGCGCCAGACGGCATGGCCTTGACCTTGGTTAGCGCCTGCAGGCCCGGGCCATTCAGCGGATGCGTATCGTTGGGGCGGTGGCACCTGGCGCATTTCTGACGATAGACGACGGCGCCCCTGGCTTCCTCTGCCGTCCACTGCGCCTCGGGCTTTGAAGGCGGCAGGGATCGGCATCCGGCCAAAACAGCGCAACAGGCCAGCAGAAGAACAATCGAAATGGATGAAAGCTTGTGGTGAAAGTCCAAATTACCCAAAAACAACCCTCAGGGGCTAAAGCCCATCGTTCATTATGAACCGTTTGCGGCACGACTAAAGTCGTGCCCTTTCAAAACCTGACTTTCACCACAGGCTGTTGAGGATGAAGTGCGCATGTTGCTTCGATGATACAGGCGCTATTCCGATGCCGCGATAGCCTCGGCTATGTGGTCGATGGCCTGAATTTCGGCGTCGCTGCCGGGGCGGCGCCCGTTGACCATGATGGAAAATGCAAGCACCTTGCCGCTGGCCGCGGTCAGGTAGCCGCTCAGGCAATTGGTTTCGTTTAGGGTGCCGGTTTTCGCCCAGAGCCGGCCCTTGAGCGGGGATGTCTTGAAACGATTTGCCAGGGTCCCGTCCACTCCGGCGATGGGGAAGGTTTCGCGCCAAGCAGCGCCCCAACCGGTGCGCGAGGCGTAGCTGAGCAATTGCGCGTAGGCGCGCGGCGCGACGCGGTCGTTGGGACTCATGCCGGAGCCGTCATAAAGAAAAAAATCGGCGTCGTTTACGCCGGAGTCGAGCAGAAACTGCCGTTCGACGCGCGCGCCCTCGGCGAAGCTGCCGTCGCTACCGAATATCTTGCCCAGCAACCGGAAAAGCAGCTCGGCGTGCAGATTCTGGCTGGTCTTGTTGGTGACGGTAATGTCCTGGGCCAATGGAATGGAGACATGCGTAGCCAGAACGCGGCGTTCCTGGAGGGGCGCGGCAAGCCTGTCCTGCTGCGAAGGACTGAGATGAAGCGGCTGGGAACGTTCGTCGTTGAATTCGACGGTGGATGAGGAGGACTTGTGCATGGAGATGGCGGAGCCGTTGACCGCAACGCCCCGGGCCACGAGCGCCTGCTTGAACGCTGTCGCGGTGAATTCCGCGGGGTCCTCGACAGCGAGTCCAACATGCGTGCCGCCGTCAGGCGTCGTGCCCCAGGCGCGCACCAGCAAGGAGCCGGGGCGGCGATTGATGCCAGGATGCGCAGTCTGGCCAGCCGGGGTGGGAACCATGGTGTTTTCCAGCGTGTAGTAATCCACGTCGGGAGCCCACTGGGCAACGGTTGCCGAGGGTTTTGCCGGGTCGTCGGTGATGTTGAGCTCGATGGTGTTGTCAGCGAAGCTGAGTGCGGAGATGGGAGCGCCATAACTCCATTGCAGGTCGTCCCAGCCCCAGGATTCGCCCCACGGCTCATCGAGGTAGAAGCTGTCGTCGCCGATCACGGCGCCATCGACGGTGCGGACGCCCGATTGCTCCACCTGCTGCGCGAGCTTGTCCAGGACGTCCATGTCCTTGGGCGGCGTAACCGGCTCGGCGGAGGCTGCGGCTGGGGTTGCGGGCATGGCCTGCGGCGGATGGTAGGGGTAAATGCGCTTGCTGAGGGTCGGGTCACCGCTGCCAAGCAGGATGAGATCTCCGTGCAGCACGCCTGCAGGATCAATCACGCCGCCAGCGACCACATTGGTAACAAATCTGAGGTCCTGGACGGGCAGCAAAGCGTAGGCGGCGGCAGTGGTGAGCAGCTTGGCGTTCGAGGCGGGCGTAAAGAGCAGGCCGTCGTTGTAGCTATAGAGAATTTGGCCGTCGAGAGTCTTGACGCTGATGCCAAACTGGGCATGGCTCAGCGCCGGGTCGGCGAGTAAATCGTGGAGACGGTCGGCAAGTTGCGGCCTGGGAGCGGCGGCCGGCTTGGGGTCGCGGCGGTGGGATTGAGCTTGGACGCCGATGGCGAGGAGCGCTGCTGCCAGGAAAAGCATTGAGATTCGCCTGAGGGCGTGCATGCTGGAAGTCTAACAGCGGAGCTTTAATTTCAATTCGCCGATTACGCGGGGCGACCGCAATTGGATACGAGCAACTCGTACTTCTTCTCGTGATGGGTGTTCTTCACCGGAATACGTTTTACCAGGAAGCCCTGACGGTTTACCATTTCAACCGCCTCGGGGCAATCGTCGTAGGTCATCAGCACCAGCCCGGCGGCAGTGCCAATCCCTTAGCCCACCGGAACTTCTATCTCGTGCTCTTCGATTACGTAGGTATCAAGCGGTTCCCCGAACTCACGGTCGCCCTTCCACACCCACATCCCGGCGTAATCTCCGCTCTCAATGAAGGCAGCGGCGTCCTTCATTTCCAACTTCTCGTCATCGTCGAGCTCACCGCGAAACTGCCACTCCAACCATTGCAGGTAGGCACTCTTTTCGGTCGAGTGCACCGTCGCCCGTGTGCCGCCCTCGTCGTCCGCTGCCACCGTCCAAATCCTCACGTTCATGGGTCACCCTCGAATGAATTCAACTGGTCTGTCAGCGATTTCCGCCCTGTCTTCGCGGCGGAATTCCTCCAAGGCAATTAGAAGAACGCGCTGTAAGTGATTGGATTGCCTGGATCGCTTGTCCCGGCGCAGGAGCCATTCAATGAAATGGCCCAGAAGATCCTTCAGTTCAATTGTTTCGAGCACCTTATCTTCGCCCAAAGCAAGAATTTCTTCGGTGACGGTCGGCCTTACCAAGACTCGCTTCGTTCCGGGCGCCTTCCTCAGATCTCTCCGGAGCTTTTCGATGCTCTCATCTGTTGTGACCTGATAAATGGCATCAGACGCAAAGAAATCCATCCCCCCGTCATTGGCGTGAGTCGTTGAGAACCTTTGCAACGAAAATCCAAAAGTTCGGAAATACTCGCGCAGCACCGCGAAAGACACGACCTCGAACATTTCACCACGATTGCCGGACAAGTGGGAGAGATATTCCTCCACAAGCGTCAGGCGTTCCCCAACCCTATCGGGCGGCAAAGAGCATATCACTTCCAGCTTCCTGATGGCTCCCTGGCGCTGCTCAAACGCTGATCGCAGCGACTGAAGAAGCTCTTCCTTGAGTTGATCGAGTTCCTCAAGAGTCGTGCCCACGAGCAGGGAGTGGCGAAGCCCGTACCTTCCGTTCGACCGCTCTAGGAATCCTCTTTCGCCGAGGCCTCGTATGGTGTATGTGGGATGGTAATCGCTGTGTATGAACTGTGAAGCCAACTGGCTGAAGCCTTCCGCAATCTCCTTTTCCGTGAGACCACCGGCGACCCGTCCCGCCCTAGCGGCGCGAACGTGGTCTACAAGGACGGGAATTGCCACCCCAAGGACCGTCCGCTGTCCGAGGTGCCTTCGGAGCACGGTACAGAGATTCCTGCTGCCGCTGATGCCGGAATCTTGCTTTCTCTTCGCCATCGGTCAATTCTACAAACAATTCCTTGTTGCGTTCGGCAAAGGTGTGAGTTGCGTTGCAGTGCCGGAGGTTCGTGTACTAGAGGTGTTTAGAGACGGAAAGCGCAAGAAAATCGGAAAAGTCGATTTTTTGCTAGTTCATGTGGAAGAGGGAAAAGCTGTTGATTTCGCAGCTCTTGAGGTGCAAGCGGTCTACATATCCGGCGCGAGCATTCGCCCCGCCTTCGACCAATACGTACGCACTGGGGAGCTTTCAACTGACGGAAAGCGTCGCCCCGACTTTCGATCCTCCGCACAGAAGCGCTTGATGCCGCAGCTTGCCCTCAAGGTTCCGATCTTCCGTCGCTGGGGAAAGCGGTTTTTCGTTGCAACGGATGGTTCCTTTTTCTCCGAACTTCCCCCAATGAGCCCACAATCGTCGGGAAACGGCGAAGTAACGTGGCTTGCCTATGAATTCGAGCGACATGCTCAGGGCGGCTACAGCATGAGTTCGCCCAAAGTAGTTCACACACTCTGGGACGACGTCGAGTCTGCGCTCCGCGAAGGAAAAGCGCCTGAGAAGTCAGAGCTTCTGTCACAATTGACGGAGAGCGCGAGAAAGCTCCAATCGTTAACCACCTAATCGGTCCCTGCGTTGGCAAGGATTGCCACCTTCAGTCGCGTGTCGGGACTGGAAAAGGTGAGTTCACCGCGTAAGGGTTTTACAAGGAGCGCTATGCGGATTCAGCCGGTTCGTACTGAAGCAGACCACGATGCGGCCGTGGCCCGTATTACGCAACTTATGGGTGCGGAGCCGGGTTCGGAAGCAAGCGATGAACTGGAGATTCTTGTCACGCTGGTCGATGCCTATGAAGCGAAGCACTTTCCCACTGCCGCACCCGACCCGGTTGCAGTGATCAAGTTCCAAATGGAACAGCAGGGACTGAGCCGCAAGGACCTGGAGCCGATGATCGGCAGCCGTGCCCGGGTGTCTGAGATTCTCACTGGCAAACGTGCCTTGACCCTGCCGATGATTCGCCGCTTGCACCATGGCCTGTGCATTCCCGTGGATTTGCTGGTAGGCCCGGCAATGGCCCATGCCCGGACGGCCCGGCAGAACAAGAGAAAGCCCTCACAAGCTGTGTCGCGCGCACATCGGGGAACTGCGGCGCAACAGAGTGCCCGATAGTCTCGTGACCGCCCCGTTGATTCGTGGTGTGGCGAATTGGCGCCTCCGCAGCCGCACGGTCGAGCTTGGCCGCCGAACGCTGGTCATGGGCGTGGTGAACATCACGCCCGACTCATTCAGCGATGGCGGTTGCTTCCTTGATCCTGAGACCGCCGTGGCCCATGCGCTCAGCTTGCTCTCTGAAGGCGCCGAGCTGCTGGACCTGGGCGCGGAGAGTACGCGGCCGGGGTCTCGAGTAAGCAGGGCCGATGGGGTGGGTGCGCTGCCGGCAGTCAGCGCCGAAGAAGAGATGGCTCGGCTCTTGCCGGTGCTGGAGGGCGTCCTCAAGGTTCGTCCCGATGCCATTATTTCCGTCGACACTTACAAGGCGGAGACAGCACGAGCAGCGTTGGCGGCCGGTGCGGAAATCATCAACGATGTTAGCGGTTTTGGCTGGGATTCGGGGCTGGCCAGCGTGTGCGCGGAGGCGGGATGCGGCATCGTCCTGATGCATACGCGAGGACGGCCGCAGGAATGGTCCACGCAAGCGCAACTTGCGCCGGATGAGCTGCTTGAAACGGTCCTAGCCGGGTTGCAGAGGAGCCTGGACAAGGCTGCGGCGGCGGGAATTGCGGCGGAGGCCATTGTGCTGGACCCAGGATATGGGTTCGGCAAGCGGGGAGATGAGAATCTTACCCTGCTGGCGAGACAGGCCGAGCTGCTCGTCCTGGGACGCCCGCTGCTGGCGGGCGTGAGCCGAAAGTCGTTTCTAGGCAGGGCGCTGGCGCCGCTGTATGGCGGGAAGACCGCACCGGCGAATGCGCGGGAAACGGCCAGCGTTGCGGGGCTGGTGGCATCGATTCTGCATGGAGCATCGATCGTGCGCGTGCACCGCGTACGGGCCGCTGTGGAAGCGTCTCTTGTGGCGGACGCGCTGGCGAAAGCCGATGACCGGTTACAACAGACGACCGATCACCAATGACGGATTGCGGTTTGCAGTGACAATCCAATGCTCGCGGTGGTCGAATTTGAGCATTCATGGCGACGGCACGCTTCATAAGATGATGCGTAGTGGATCACGGACGCGGCAGGAAGAGACCGGTAGAGCTTCCACAATTCTCTCTGAAGGCTGCGGCTCCGGCCCCATTGCCGGCGAGGGCCGGGCAGAATCCGGATGAGGAAATCGAGAGCAACTAAATGGCGGCAGGAAATATCAAATGGTTTGAGGCTAGAGGGTAATAACCCCACACAATAGGTTCCCGACATAAAGAGACCCTGCATCCGGCAGGGCTCGCACTCCAATCGCGGTCTTCGGTCAGGCGTTTCAAATGCGCATCGCAGCATGACAATCTAAAAACTCAAAGGGGATTTTCGTAATGAAGAAGAAGAAGAGCCGGATCGAACTGGCACGGGAAATTATCGCCAACTTGCGGCGCGGAATGAACAGGCCGCTCAATGACGGAGGCTCGCGCAACAACCAGCCCGAAGACACTCCGTTCACAAGCTCGAATACCAACCGCCCCAAGCAATCGAATCAGCTGCAGACTTCTCATTCGTAGCGTGCTTGCTGCGCGAGTCCGGCACTGGGCTCCTACTCGCTCGCATACGCGCTGAGCCGGTAGAGGACGTGTCTGCGCAGCGGATGGCCATGGGGTAAGCGAGGGTGGTCGAAGTCATCGGCTGGGTCGTGGATCATGCCGATGCGTTCCATCACGCGGCGTGAGCGGAGGTTTGCCGGGACCGTGAAAGAGACCAGTCCGGGAAGCTTGAGCGTCTCGAAGCCGTGACGGACAACAGCGCGGGCGGCTTCCGTGGCCAGGCCGCGACCCGAATGGTCGTAGGCCAGCCGCCAGCCGATCTCTACGGCGGGCATGAATGGTGCGTCAAAAATGGGAACGCTGATGCCGACGAAGCCGATGAAGGCATTCGTCTCGATGAGTTCGGCGGCGTAGAGGCTGAAGCCGTGCTGGTCGAAGTGCTGTTCGATCCGCGCAATGGCCTGGTCTGATTCTTCTGCCGTGAGTGTGGAGGGGAAGAACTCCATCACGCGCGGATCGGCGTTATGAGCCTGGAAGGGTTCGCGATCGGATTCGCGCCAGCGGCGCAGGATCAGGCGATCGGTCTTGAGGGTTTGCACCATCGCGAAAAGGCCAGCAGAAAGCGCTGTTGGAATTCCTCGGTAGTCTACCGCCCGTGGTGTCCAAAGAGGCCGCCGCCGTGATGGCCACCGCCACCACCTGACCTATGGGGCGCCTTGGGAGCTTTCATGGCCTTGGGAGCGTGGTAGTGCCCCTCGCCGTGCCCGCCGCCGAACATGTGGAATCCGCCGGACTGTTTGGGAGCAGATTCGGCAAAGTTGCGGCTACCGCCATAAGAGCGCGGCTCGGCGTAGGAGTGCTGCGCGAAATCGTTGCGCTGGTAGGCAGAGGCAGGAGCGCGCCACGCCGGCTGTCCGGAATAGGGCATAGCGGGGCGCGCGTAGGATTCTACGCGGGCAGGTTGGGGCTGTGGACGACTGTAGGCGTAGTTCTGTTGCGCCGGACGAACGTAGCCGCCATAATTGCCGCCGTAGGCGCGGTTCTGTGTTTCCACAGGCCGGTTGTAGGCGTAATTTTCCGTGCGAACCGGCGGGCGAGCGAACCCTGGCTGGACGTAACCGTTGGTCCGCGCGTATTCATTTCCGTGGGCGTATTCGTTTCCGCGCGCGTATCCGTTGCCCTGAACGTAACCATTGCCGAGCCGGTTATTGCTTTGCAGCGGTTGCGGGAAACGGTTGGGGTTACGATTGATGCCGCCACCCTGCCCGCCGTAATAACCGCCGCCCGAATTGCCCCAGTGGGCTACCGAGGTACTTTGCGACTGGTAAGGCGACTGGTGGAAGAGGATGTTGGATGCCAGCCAGTTCAGCACCCAGCCCGCCCAGCCAAAGGGCGTGTGGCTGAATGCCGCCATTCCAATGCCAGAACCGAAGCGCATTCCGGTTCCGAGAACCGAGCCAATGGCACCCAAAACGCCGCTGAACGAAAAGCCGGGATAGGGAGAAACCGGCTGGCCGTAGGCGGTCCAGGGATTGTAGGCGGGGACGTAGACGACCTGGGGATCGGGCGGAGCAAGCTGGATGTAACCCTGGTTGTAGGAGACTTCTTCTTGCGGTGTGCTTTGCAGGGTTCCGGCATCTTCGGCGCGCTGGCGCAGTACCTGGATGGTCTGGAGGATGTCCTGTGGCTGGTTGTAATAGGCGTTGCCGAGGTCGGTGGTCCAGCGCAGATCGCGGTTCATCAGGTCCATCACCTGCGGGAACGCAGTGAGCGCTTTGACGCTGGGGTCCCAGTTGGTTTGCGCGTCGGCGCCGTAAGCGATTTGGTCGGGTGAAGCATAGCCCTGTGCGTGCAACCAGTTGTCGGCGGCGATAACCTGCGCCGGGTAGGTGGAGGCGGCCAGGATCTGCGCGACCAGCGAATCGGGATAGAGAGCAATGGGAGCGACGAGTTGCTCAAGCTGCTGCGCGGCGAAAGGCTGGGCGGCCAGCTGCAGCTGCGAATAGTCCTGCTGGGGAACGGCGTACTGGGGATCGCCGGGTCCTAAATTCGCTCCTGGATTCGCATAGGGCTGCTGGTCATACTGCGGCTGGGCGGCGTATTGCGGCTGCTGTGCATACTGCTGAACCGGGTAGGGTTGCTGGTACTGAGGATTGGGGGCGTAGCTGGGGTATCCCTGAGCTTGAAGCACCTGCCCAGCAGAAGCGGCAAGAGGCAGAACCAGGGCCAGCAAGGCGAGTTTCGCGTACCAAGGCGCGAAAGAGGCGGGCGCGGCACAGTCCGCCAAACGGTAGGAATGCGATGCGGCGCGCCACGGGCGCAGGCAGGACTGCGGATTCATATTCCCTCACTGAGGCATTGAACGTGCCTCGACGCGAGACGTGCTCGTTCGATGTCTGCCGGCCAACCTGGCCTACAGACGATGAACGGGACGTCTAGACTAGACACGGAACCGGGGGGTTAGTTGCGAAGAAATATTCACAGGCTCTGATATTGGAGCGACATCTCTGGCCCCGGCAGGTCTACGGGGCGCTCTGCCCCTATGGATGCACACAGGGTTTAGAATCGGAAATGGCGGGTAGCGGATCGAAACCCACTCAATGGAAGAAGAAAGAGGCTGGTCCTTCGACTCCGCTGAAGAACGCTTCGCTCAGGATGACACTTCTGGGGGTTTGGTAGATTCCTGCGAAATTGAGCCAGAAACGGACGGAAGATGCGAGCTAAGACGGCGGTAGTGCTGGGCGCCCAGTGGGGTGACGAGGGCAAGGGAAAGATCGTGGACGTGCTGAGCGAGCGTTTCGCCGCGGTGGCACGGTACGCGGGCGGCCATAACGCCGGGCATACAGTCGTTATCGGCGGACAGCGCTTTGTTCTGCAACTCATCCCCTGCGGCGTGCTGCGGCCGGGTTGCCGGGGCATCATCGGCAATGGAGTGGTGCTCGACCCGATTGCGTTCCTGAAGGAAGTGGAGAAGCTTCGCCAGCTGGGCGTGACCGTCGATGGGCAGCTTTTTGTATCGAACCGGGCTCAGGTCATCTTGCCCTACCACCGCATGATCGAGCTGGCGGCGGAGAGCGCGCCGGGCCGGCAAAAAATCGGCACCACCAGCCGCGGAATTGGACCAGCCTATGAAGACAAGATGGCGCGTAGCGGATTGCGCGTGGTGGATTTGCTCAGGCCGAATCTGCTCAAGACGCACATTGAAGCTGCCTGCGCGGAAAAGAACGCCATTGCGCGGGCGCTGTTCGGTACGGGGACGGCGCCTCTGGATGCGGAGAAGATGTACGACGAGTATGCAGCGGCAGCCGAGCACGTGCGGCCCTTTGTGGCCGATACCGGGCGCATGCTCAACAAGATTCTGGCTGAGGGCGGCAGCGTGATGTTCGAGGGAGCCCAGGGGACAATGCTGGACATCGACCATGGCACCTATCCTTTTGTGACTTCTTCCTCGGCCACGGCAGGCGGCGCGGCAACGGGAACCGGGGTGGGGCCGACGGCGATCGGGACGGTGATCTCCGTGACCAAGGCGTATGTAACGCGCGTGGGCGGGGGACCGTTCCCTACCGAGATTCACGACGCAGCCGGCGAGGAGTTGCGCGCGCGCGGCAACGAATACGGCGCGGTGACCGGGAGGCCACGGCGCTGCGGATGGCTCGATATTCCCCTGCTGCGCTATTCCAATCAAGTCAATGGCGCGGAATGGCTGGTGATTACGAAGCTCGATGTTCTGGATACACTGGCGGAGATCCCGATTTGCGTGGGGTACGAGATTGACGGCAGGACGACAGACGAAATTCCCGCCGATGTGGATGGCCTGGAACGCATCAAACCTGTTTATACGACGCTGAAGGGATGGCAGGAATCCACCGAGGGAATTACGGATTTCGAGCAACTGCCCCGGGCGGCGCAGGAGTATTTGAGGTTCCAGGAGAGAGAGAGCGGAGCGCAGATCGGCATGGTCTCAACCGGGCCGGACCGCGACCAGACCATGGTGCTTGCGGAATTTGCCCAAGCCCTGGACAGCATTCACGGCTAGACTAGAGGTGCGGCCTGAGCAGGGTGCAGGGACGAATCGCTCGAGGCGAGAGAGAAACCAACAATATGGTGAGTTTCATCGTACGTCTTACTTTCAATCAGGACGATCGCGCCGACGTGGCGGAAACCCTGCGTTTGCTTGCGGCTGCCACCCGCCAGGAGCCGGGATGTGTCAGCTACATTCCGCACCGGCTTGAGGACGATCCCGACACGGTGCTTATCTATGAGCAGTATGTGGACCAGAAGGCCCTTGCCGCGCACCGCGAGTCGGATCACTTCAAGAAGCATGCGGTTGGCGGGCTCTACCAGAAAATGCGGGAACGAAGCGTCGAAAACCTGGTCGCTCTCGTTTGAGGCGCGCTCTCAGTCCAACCGGCGATGAGTGTCCAAATGCGGAAATCGGCGCTGAATTCGGGTCGCGGTACTTCCGCGGCGGGACCGTGTGACTCAGGTCGCATTGACCGGCGCGCCTGTTCCGGACTACTATCCGATACGCCAATGCCCCGTGCAATAACCAACCCTCTGCATGCAGGACGCAGCAGAATGAAGCCGCGCAGGATCGTGCATGTACCTATTGTGGTCGCAGCGCTTCTGATCCTGGCGTGCGCGGCGCCGGCTGCGTTCACTGCGGGAATGCCTCGTGGACAGAAACATGAGAGCCGCCACGAGATTGACCAGCTTGAAGAGACGTGGCGCGATGCAATCCTCAAGTCGAACATCAAGGTCATGGATAGCCTGCTTGCCGACGACTACATGGCCATTACTGCTTCAGGAATGCTACAAACCAAGGAGCAGGCCCTGGCCAGCCTCAGTGCGGGTCGAATCCACTTCACCACGCTCGATATATCTGACCGTAAAGTGCGCTTTTACGGCACCACGGCCCTGGTGACATCGTTGGCGACGGTGCAGGGCACGACAAGCGATGGGGCAGTCTCGGGCAATTATCGCTACACGCGCGTGTATGTGAAAGATGCGCAGGGTGCTTGGAAGATTGTGAGCTTTGAGGTGAGCAAGATTCGTGAACCCGGGGAACACAGTGAGCATAAGTAACGTGACCACGGCTGGAGAGACGAGCCGTTACTCTTGAATAATCAATCGGTTACTTAGGGCAAGCGATCGCGTGAATTGCATCGTGCTTTGCGGCGCACATTCTGCTATACACTCCGAGTACAGGTGCTTGCGTTTTCCTTCCTTTTGCACCGGGGAACATTGAACTGGCCAAGGCTGGGGAGCTTGGGAGGCTGGATCAATCCATGCGAATCGATGCACTTTTCGATGCCGGCTCGATCCCTGTATTGGCGTCGAAGCCTGCTCATGAATCCAACAGGGGCGAGGACGTCACCGTGAAATCCACGCAGTTGCGGATGTTGAAGGCCATCTCGTTGGCATTCCTGCTGCCTGGATTGGCGGGATTAATCGTCTCTGCCATGTTCTCTGTCCATTATCTCGACACGATGCCGCGCTGGCCCTCGCCTGAGGAACTGCGTACGGTACCTCGCAACATCCACGGCATTGTGGTTTATCAGACCGCCGCAGAGGACCGCAAGCTCGACCTCATGGAGTATTCCTCTGTGGGCGTGTTTGTGGCCGGGCTGGGTCTGGGATTGCTGTACCTGGAAAGGTGGGGTGCTCGCCAGCCCCGAGTCGCTGAGGAAAGAGACCGCGAGAAGGAAGACTACGGGGATTGAAACCGCCGGTCCACGTTGAGGTCCCGTCATCATCCCAGCTTGACGAGCTTGTCAGGGCCCATGGCTTATTGCGGGGAGATGAGCAGCGTTACAGCCACGCCGGGTTGTGGATTCTGTCCCATACGAAATCATGCGGCGACAGGTCAGAGAAAGAATTTGCATGTCTCACATATAGAAAGACAGAACCTTAGTGTCAGAATGGGATGCGCCGCATGACACGCCTCACGAATGCATTCTCGAAGAAGTGGGAGAACCTCCAAGCTGCTTATTATCTTTGGTTTGCATACTACAACTCTTTGCAGGGTTCATAAGACCCCGCGAGTAACCCCGGCTAAGGAGGCAGGGCTTACAACTTCCGCGTGGCCGGTGAGTGATCTGATTTGCAATTGACGCCGAAGAATCCTTTAGGTATAGCTAAACGTCAAGGCATTAGAGGTGTTCTATGTCTCCTGAAGCAGCCATCCGACTGAAAGTTCTTCGGTCCGCACCACTCGATAGTTGGATCGCGCTATCGGAAGACGAATCTCGCATCGTCGCAGTTGGGCGGGACTACAGCGAGGTTTCCGATAAAGCGGATGCGTCTGGGGAGGGCGATGTTCTTATCTTGAAGACGCCAATATCCTGGACTTCGTTTTCGGTCTAAGTGTGCCTTTTACAATCCAATATCGAATTTATCCAGACAAGCAGGGCTTGGCCACCTATGCCGCATTCTTACCAATACAGATCGGGCTCCCAAGCGCAAGTTCGCCCCGCACAAAGCGATTCGAGGCACTTATTGACTCTGGCGCAACTCGCTGTCTTTTTCATGCCAATCTTGCTACCGCGATTGGACTAGAGCGTGTTCGATTTAAGTGTTTACATATCCGCATGAGGCAAAGAAGTTCGAGCATTCGTCTGGCGTAACGGCATTGAGGAGGTCACCGATTTCCTTCCACAGGGCATCGATGGATCGTTTGGCTGCCTTGCGGAGCAGTGCTTTCAGCTTGGAAAAGAACTTCTCGATGGGGTTGAAGTCGGGAGAGTAGGGCGGCAGGTAGAGCAGAGTGGCGCCTGTCGCCCGGATTGCTTCGGCAACGCCTGAAACCTTGTGGCTGCTTAGGTTGTCCAGGACAACGATGTCTCCCGGCTGCAGCGTTGGACACAGGAATCCGCGCACATAGGCGAGAAACATCTCTCCGTCCATTGGTCCGTCAGTAACCATCGGCGCGGTCAATCGGCGGCGTCGCAGAGCACCGACAAAGGTAGTCGTCTTCCAGTGCCCATGCGGTGCTGAGCCGATACAGCGCTTACCCTTTGCAGATCGTCCGCAGCGCCGCGTCATGCTGGTCGAGGTCCATGTTTCATCGATGAATGCCAGCTTTTCTACATCCATCTCCGGCAATGCTTCAACCCATGCTCGCCGCTCCTGCTGCACGTCCTCGCGTTCTTGCTCGCTGGCGTGCAGGGTTTTTTTTGAAGGTCAGATTCCATTTGTTCAACTGATGCCACAGCGCGCCGGGCTTGATCAAAACACCCTGCTTGGCCAACCGCTCGGACAATTCCCACAACGCAAGATCAGGCTCTCGCTCGATCCAGGCGCGCAGCACCGACTCCATCTCAGCTACCCGGGAACGGCGATGTCCGCCGATCTGAAAACTGGTCCGCCTGCCCGACTTCTGCTCGCGATCACGAACCTGATAGACCCAGACGCGGCTTACTTCCAGACGACGCGCAATCGAAGTTGGCCTCTCGCCACGATCCAGCGCCCACAACACACGCTCACGCAAATCCTGCGAATACGATTGCATCCTGCCTCCTCTCTGCCGGCAGGAATATTATCGCACAAAATGTAAATAGTTAAATTAGAAATGCTCTGGACGGCGTTTGGCCTCAGGCGGCCGTATCACCGCGGAGCGCCGACGGCACATTCAACTGCTCGCGCAGGCTGCCGGCCAATTCTGCCATCAGGCGCAGCCTGTCCGTCATGGGAGAAGACGCCTCGCTCCCCGAAAGGGCCGGCTGCGATTGCAGCAGCAGCCCGGCGACAGTGCTCTTGAGCTCGCTCTCGAAGACCGCGGCCGCCGCACGGCGGGCCATGGTCTGCTCGCGTTCGCGGCGATGCAGGGCGGAGCGAATCTCGCGGATCAGGCGCGGCGCTCCGGAGAGGGCGAAGTTGATCTGCAAAGGGATGGCGAGGCCGGCGCGCTCCCAGATGGCTTCGGCTGCGGATGGATCGCATTCGGCCATGGTTTCATCCACCACCACGGCGGAAAACTCGCGGCGCCGCAAGGCGGTCAGCGCGGATTTGCGCCCCTCTGCAACCTCGACGTCCATGCCTAGCTGCGTAGCCACCACGGCCGCGCAATTGTGGGCGCCTTCAATTCCGGTCACGATCAGAATGCTCATTTCAGACTCCTGGTTTCAGACTCCTGGTTTCAGACTCCCGGTTTCAGACTCCCGGTTTCAGACTCCTGGTTCGGCGCCGGCCGAGTCGATCGTCCGGGCGTCCAATTTCGATCTTTTGGGTGCGTAGGTGTTGCTTGCGTGCGTCGAGAGCTATCCCGCATTTTGAGGCGGCAAGAGGTGTTCAGGCCGCAGCGCGCCGGAGTCAGTCTTCATGAAGCGGGTCGGCGATCCCGTATTCCTTCAGCTTGCGGTAGAGCGTAGTTTTGCCGATGCCGAGCAGCCTGGCAGCCTGCAGTTTGTCGCCGTTCAGGGTGCGGATAGCGCCCAGAATGGCGTCTCGTTCCAAGTCGGCGAGGGTCTTCACGCCGGGCTCGTTGCCTACCGGCACCGGTTCACCATTTGCGGCGACTGTGCGCCGGGCTTCCAGGCCTTGCTGCTGCAACTGCGTGGGCAGGACGCCGAGGTGGAGCAGGGGGCCGGAAGACAGGGCGCAGGCCCGTTCCAGGGAGTTTTCGAGCTCGCGCACGTTGCCCGGCCAATCGTGGCGCATCATGGTGCGCAGAGCCTCGTCGCTGAGGATGAACTTGCTGCCGTGTTCGCGGCTGATGCGGTCAAGAAAGTGGGCTGCCAGGAGCGGTATGTCCTCGCGGCGGTCGCGCAGCGACGGCAGGCGCAGGTTGACCACGTTGAGCCGGTAGAAGAGATCCTTGCGGAAGGTGCCCTTCTCGACCATATCGGCCAGATCGCGGTTGGTGGCGGCGACGATGCGCGCCTTGATGGGCACGCGATGCGTAGCGCCGACGGGGCGGACTTCCTTCTCCTGCAGGGCGCGCAGCAGCTTGGCCTGCAGGTCGATGGAGAGCTCGCCAATCTCGTCGAGAAACACCGTGCCCCCTTCGGCCGAAACCAATAATCCGTCCTTGGACCGGTTGGCTCCGGTAAAGGCGCCCTTGACGTAGCCGAACAGCTCGCTCTCAATGAGCGTGGGCACCAGCGAGCCGCAGTCGACGGGCAGGAACGGCTTTTGCGAGTTGGGTCCGTAGGCGTGGATGGTGCGCGCCACCAGTTCTTTGCCGGTGCCGCTCTCGCCGAGCACCAGGACGGGGTGCGTGGACTGGGCCACTTTGGAGAGAATGCGATAGAGCTTCTCCATCTCGCCGGAGCGGCCGATCATAGCTCCCAGGCCTTGCGACAGCCGCAGCCGCTCGCGCAACTGGCGGGTGGCGGTGTCGGTCAGGTGGCTCTGCGCGGCGCGGTCGAGCACGGTCGAAAGCTCATCCACGGCGAAGGGCTTGGTGAGGT
>JBKQNU010000069.1:0-46148 GCA_052145815.1 Occallatibacter sp. | reverse complement strand
CAGTCGTTCCGACCAAGCGGGTGTCACGCGGCCAGGAAGAGCTCGCGTTCCTGCCGGCCGCCCTTGAGATCGTGGAGACGCCTCCTTCAGCGGTCGGCCACGCCGTCGGCGTCGCCATCATCGCCATGTTCAGCGTGGCGCTCGCCTGGGCATGTTTCGGCCATATCGATATCGTCGCATCCGCGACCGGAAAGATCGTGCCCAGCGGGCGCACCAAGGTGGTGCAACCGTTTGAGACCGGGGTGGTACGCGCGATCCACGTCCAGGATGGCCAACCCGTCACCGCCGGGGAGGTCCTGATCGAGCTCGACCCCACCATCAACGAGGCCGAGCGCAATCATTTCCGCGGCGACCTCGCCACGGTGCAGCTCGATATTGCTCGCCTCGAGGCGGTGCTGGGCGACGATCCGGATCCGGCGGCGGCGTTCAACCCGCCGCAGGAGGCGAAAGTTACTCCCGACGTACACGACGGTACGGTGATGGTGGCCGACACCATGGACGGAAAACCGATTGGCGCAACCGGGCCGATGCAACTGGTGACGACGGGAGAAAAGCGGCCGGCCCGCTGGGTGCACAACCTTGTGGCCACCCGGGTGCGGACGGCGGAATAATTGTGCACCCTGAGACCCCCGCAAAACTAGCGTGGTGCTCTACTCAGGCCTCCTCTTTTCCTCCGGTTTGGGCTCGGGGCGCGGCGCGGGCTTGGGTGGAGGAGCGGCATGGGGTGCGGGCCGCTCCTCAGGACGGGCCTGGGGAGCTGGCCGAGCCTCTGGAGCCGGACGGGCTTCAGGCCGCGCCGGCGCTGGAGCCGGCCGAGCTTCTGGGTGCGCGACCGGGGCTGGAGCCTGATGAGCAGGCGTTGGCGTGAGCCGTTCCGGTGCACTCCTGGCCGGCTCGTTGGCGCGTGCTGGAGGAGCCGCGTTCGGCCTTGCTTCCGGTTGAGGCGCTGCGGCGCCGCGTTGCTGCGGAGCGGGTTGATTACGCATGGGTGGCGGCGCGACCGGATGAACGTCGCGATCGGCGACCAGGGGCCGTGCGACTACTGGACTCGCCGGGCGGCCGTGGTTGACGTTGACAAAGCTCGCCCGGTCGGCGGCGGCAGTATGGACAATTTGCACTTGGGCGGTCATCGGCGGAGCGTGCGGTTCGCGCAGCGCCACGAGTTCAGCCGGACGAGGACGCACCTGGATTCCTCCCGGTCCGTTGTAGGCTACGCGTACATTGTTGTTGACGATGACGGTGCGGTTGTAGACGTTATGGATGGTGGTGACGTTGATGTTGTTGACGGCGCGATTGTAGTAGAAGTGTCCTGAGTTCCAGTATCCTCCCTGGTAGCCGACCCCCACGTAACCGAAGCCGTAGTTGATTCCGCCGTAGAAGCCGATGTGCGGGCCCCAATAGCCATGGAACCAGCCGTAGCGGCCGTGCGTCCACCCCCAATAGCCGGGAGTCCAAAGCGCGCCTTGATAGGGAGCCTGCACCCAGACACCCGGAACCCAGTAGTAGCCGGCGGAAGCATAGTTCCAGTAGCCGGGGGTCCAGAGATAGTCGTCGCCTGGAGCCGGAGGCTGGTCGTATTCAGGCAAGGCAGGTGGCGGCTGAGGTGCATACTCGTCAGGCTGTTCCCTGTAATAGCTGGCATCGTCCGCTGTCTGGTCCGATCCCTGGTCGGAGCCCTGAGGGGCCGCAGCCTGAGCGTTGGAAACGGGAGCGAGGTTAGCCTCGGCGGGATCTGAAGCTGAATCCTGCGCACCCGTGGCGCTATTGTCCACGGCGGCGGTCTGGCCATTATCGGCGTTCGAATTCGATTTGCATCCGGCGGTTGCGAGCAACACGCCGAGCGCGAGAGCAAAAGGCGTAGTTCGGAACAAATGGCTCATGGACTTTCTCTCCAGCAAAGTTAGATGCGATGCGCGGCTTTCGAGTTTAAAACCGGCGGGCCCTCAGGCAGGTGGATTTCGAAATGGAAGGTTTTTCAACAGGAATGGGTTAGTGGTGCCCGCCCGGTGTGGATTTGCCGCGGTTGTTGGCTGGCGGGCTGGTGACGGGCTTGCGCGCCGGGTGCGGATTCACAAGCTGCTGACAGAGCGGGGAGTCTTGTCCTCGGGCCAGGCCGGGCAAAGAATCGCCGGCGCGGCAGACGCGCAGCTTCATGGCGTCGGCATCCTTGCCGCTGAGCAACTGGGTGCGTTCCAGTCCGCTCACTGGGTCCAGATCGAAGCGGTAGACAACGTCTTCCGCCATCTTCTCCTTCCCATAGTCGAAGTGGCTCCAGGTACAAATAAAGTCGCGCCCATTGGGTTCGGCCAGGCCTGCGTACACCTGGGTCCAGTCCACGCCGGGCGGGCCGTTGGCGCTCCACAGCGGCACCGCCTGGCCGCCGCGCATCCAGCGGGACGCCCAGGTGTGTGCGCGCGGATCGTAGTGAAAGGCGGTGAAATAGGTGTCGGGCGTGCACTCGGCGCAGTTGTCGTAGAGAGCCGCCAGTTCCTGGGGTTCACCCTCAGCAAACGTCATCCAGTCGAGCCAGCGAAGGTTCACGCCCTTGAGCAGAAGCGTAAGCGAATGGTTGGTAAGCGAAACGCTCCAAATGGTGAATGTGTCAGTATCGGGCGACGTTTGCGGCGTGGCGCGATTGCTGGTCACGACCAGCGCCGCGTCATACTGCACACCGATCTCGCGGATCGCGGTCCAGTTCTCGACCGCGAGAGATCGCGTCACCCAGACGATGACGTCCTGGTCCTTGTCCGAGTGAAAGTCCATCCAGCGGAAGGGATCGGTGGTCTGCGCTTGGAGTGGGGATAAGACGGCGAAAAAGGAGAAAAGCAGAACAGCAACGCGCCAAGGGGAAACGACCCGCATGAATTCAGGTATACCAGAGCGCGATGGGGAACAGGCCATGGGCCATTGCCGGTTCTGGTTCGCAAATATGCGCGGTAAGGTCAGTTGGAAGTCGAAAGCCGGGCCAGGTTGGCTTTGGCCTGGGCGTGGCCGGGCTCGATTTGCAAGGCGTGCTCAAAAGCATTGCGGGCAGCGGCGGTCTGGCCTCCACGGGCAAGTAGGGCGCCCAGGTTGTTCCAGCCGTCGGCGTCCTGCGGGTCGAGCTGGAGGGCGCGCTTCTGTTCGGCGAAAGCCTCTTCCGACTGACCCAGCGCATCGAGAACCTGAGACAGCGAAGAATGAATCTTTGCGTCGTCTGGAGCAAGAGCGGAAGCGGCGCGAAGCTGCGTCAGCGCATCGTTGGGGCGGCCCAATTGCGCGTAGGCGGCGGCAAGCTTTTCATGAGCGTCGGGCGAGGCAGGCCAGGAGCGCAGAGCGGCTTCGAGTAGCTTGGCGGCGGGCTCAGCTTGGCCCGCGTCGGCGTCCATCGCGCCCAGGTTGTAAAGCGCAGTGAAGTCGCCGGGATCGAGTTCGAGCGCGCGCTGGAACTCGCGCGTTGCCTCGTCTGTGCGGCCCGCGCCCAACAGTGCCGCGCCCAAGCCGCTGCGGGATTCTGCATCTTCCCGGCAGGAAGCAAGCAAGGCGCGGAATTCCGTTTCCGCCTCAGCGTACTCTGCCCGGCGCACGCCCAGCCGGGCGAGATCGAAACGGGCATCGCATCCGCCTGAATCGGTTGTCGAGGCCAGGGCGATGGCGCGGCGATAGCGCTCACGCGCCTGGTCGAACTGGCCCACGCCCTCCAGAGCCGCACCCAGGGCAGTGAGCGAACGCGCGTTGTTGGGGTCCAGCTTCAGTTCCTGTTCATAGACCTGGGCGGCTTCCGCGTATTTTTCCTGTCCGGCCAGCGCGCCCGCCAGGTTGTACATGTCGATCTCGTCTGCCGGAGTCTTCTCTAGCCGTCTGCGCATCCACGCTTCTTCCAGAAGCAGGCGCGGGTCGGGAGCGTTGGCAGGCGTATTCACCGGCAGCACCTGCAGCCAGAGGTGGCCCATCTCGTCTTCGGAACGGTTGCCGGCGCGCACCCGGATGGGCGGCACATGCGGATTGTGCGGGTTGGCGGCGGAGTTGTCGTAGATGTAGTGCATGTGGAGCACGGTGCCCTTGGGCAAAAAGATCGGCTCCTTGTAGCGATACACGCTTTGGCGGTCGATGTCCCAGCTGCGAATCCAGACCAGCCATTTCTTTTCGCCGCTCGGCAGAATAGCCCAGCCCTGCATGTCGTGGCCCAGATAGTGCGCATGCGGATAAGCGCCGAGCACATTTACGTCAACCGGCAGCGTGAGCGAGTCCTCAATGGAAAAATTTGCGTCGCCTGCTGGAATGTCGAGCTGATCGTCGCGCTCCAGGGCAATCAGCATGGGCTGCTTGGTGGGCGGGTCGGGAGTGAAGTAGAGGCCTATTTCGGCGTCCAGGGTTTCAGGCTTGCCGGAAGGCTTGAGATGGATGTTGAGAATAACGTCGTTGCCTGGATCGAGGCGCCACGGCATTCCCTGCGGCTCAATCAGGGCCGGGGTGTCGGGTTTCCAGAAGAGGAAATGGCTGTCGGGCTCGAAGCGGTTGCCGGAATCGACGAAGAGCTCCATGCCCGGGACGCCGCTCTGCCAATCGTCAGGATGCAGGCGGCGCAGGCCGGCGGTGCGGTCGATTACCAGGTTTGCGTGGTGCACCACCTGGGGCGCGCCGGGGCGGATCTCCATGGCGCGGATGTAGTGGGTCTCTTTGAGCGGATAGGGCAGGATGAGGTTGCGAAACGTGTCTGTGCCGCCGGGCGGAAGCGTGAAGGGTTGAGCGACTTTCAGAATCAGGTCAGGCTTGCCCATCTGCCAGGTTGCGTCGTAGTGTGGCGCGAGCGGCGCGGATTTCAGGTCGCCTTGCGCCATGCCGCCGGTGATCCACCGCTTCAGCAGTGCCTGGTCGTCGTCGGAGAGGCGGCGCACATCGGCAAAATCGCCGTAGCCCGGTTCGGGAAGCCAGGGCGGCATGAACCGCGACTGAGTAACGTTGAGGATTTGCGGAGCCCAGCGGCGGGCATCCTGATAGGTCAGCAAGCTGAACGGTCCGGCGCCGCCGGGATGGTGACAGGTGGCGCAGTGAGCATAGAGCACCGGTGCAACGTCGTGAGACCAGGTTTCTGAGGCGGTTGCTGGGTTCGCCTGGGTTTCAAAGGTCTGGCCGGTTGCCGAGGCTGCTGCGCGGATGAAAGTCTGGTCTGGCTCGGGTCTCGCGGCAGCCGCGTGCATGCTTGCGAGTGGGCGGCAGAGCAGGGTTAGGAATGCTGCCAAAACGGGAAGCACGACGAGGGTGGCACGGAGGATCTTCATTTCTGCAGGAAGACGATGGAGCAGCCGACGGGCGGGCCTCCGGGTTGTAGGACCGGTTTGCCGGCCAGGGCCGCGCTGATCGCCGTCTCCAGATCGTGGTGTTGGGCCTGCGGGCGCTCCTGGCCGAGCGAGATATAGCGGTCGTCGATGCGGCCATGGTATACCTCGCGCAGTCCGCTGGCTTCGACCACGAAGACAGCGGACTCAGGCGTGACGGTTGCGTGGGCGAACGCTACAAGGGTTTGTCTGCCATCGAGCAAAGATGCACCGGTGATGGAAAAATCGCGATTGTGCTGCTCGACGACCGCCGCGCTGTCACCGCTGTTGGGATACACCCACCAGAAACGGACCCCTTGCGGAGCGAATTTGCCGGAGATCCGTGCGATTTCAGGCACGTATCGGTTGCAGATAGGACAGTCGCTAGCGGCGAAGATGAGCACCACGACGTGCACACCAGGGCCGGTCAGTTCGCGAATGGGCTGGCCGTGCAGGTCTGTGCCGAAATCCGTCGGCGCGGCTTGAGCTTGAGTTAGAGCGAAAAGCAGCGCAAATGGAAAGAGACAGCGGAGGAATCTGCTTCGAAGCATTGATTTACGGCTCGACCTGAGGGGATTCTACCAAAGTGAGGTCCGCCTTGGATGTGACGTCCCTTGTTGGCCTCAAAGGCCCAGCTTGGCCCACAGCGCGTCCACCCTGGCTTTGGTGGCGCGGTCCATCTCGATCATGGCCGGCCAGGGGCGGTCGAAGCCTTCGGCCTTCCACTTGCGCGTGGCGTCTATCCCCATCTTCGAACCGTAATTCGGCAGGCGCGAGGAGTGGTCGAGCGAGTCGATGGGGCCGAGCGTGAATTGAATGTCGCGCTCGGGGTCGATGTTGTTTGTTACGCGGAGGGTCACTTCGCCGATGTCCTGCACGTCGCAGTCTTCGTCCACAAGAATGATGCACTTGGTGAACATGGCCTGGCCGAGCGACCAGATGGCGTTCATCACCTTGCGCGCCTGGCCGGGGTAGGACTTTTTGATTGATACCAGCATGAGGTTGTGGAAGACGCCCTCGACAGGCAGGTTGATGTCGACAATCTCAGGGATGGTCATCTTCATCGCCGGCAGGAAAACGCGCTCGACGGCTTTGCCCATCCATGCGTCCTCCATCGGCGGTTTGCCGACGATGGTTGCTGCGTAGATGGGGTCCTTGCGATGAGTGATGCAGGTGAGATGGAAGACCGGGTACTCGTCGGTCATGGTGTAGAAGCCGGTATGGTCGCCGAATGGACCCTCGCTGCGCAGTTCGCCCAATTCGACGTAGCCCTCGAGAATGATTTCAGCGTGCGCCGGGACTTCGAGATCGACCGTCTCGCACTTGACGATTTCCACTGACTTGCCGCGCAGAAAGCCGGCAATCATGAACTCCTCGATTTCAGGTGGTGCGGGAACGATGGCCGAAAAGGTGACCGCCGGATCGGTGCCGATTGCAACCGCAACTTCGAGGCGCGAGCCTTTCAGATTGCCGAGCGCTACCTGCGGCATTCCGCCGATGGGGCCGTCGGGAATGGTGACTGCGCCGCCCGCCGACTCAGCCATTGCGGCGACGCGGGCAACCAGCGGATCGGCATCTGAAGCGCCGGCTGCTGCGTTGCGCATGGCTTCGCGATAATGCTCGGCAGCGACTTTCTGCCGCTGCCAGTGCATGCCGGTGGTCTGTCCGTCGTAAACCTGCATGCGATACATGCCGATGTTGCGCTTGCCGGTGCGCGGGTCGCGGGTATGCACGCAGGGGAGCGTAATGAAGCGGCCCCCATCGTGCGGCCAGCATTTTAGAATTGGGAATTGATTGAGATCGAATCCGTCTTTGAGAATGACTTCCTTGCAGCGGGCTTCTTTCGCGCTCAGCGTCTTGGGGAATGCCGCGGTGAGCGCGCCGAGCTGCGGCAGCATCTTGAGCTTGTCGAGAAAGCCGCCCGTCGGCGCCTTCATGTTCATCAGGCCCTTGATGCGCTCGGCAATCTCGTCGAGGCGTTCCACGTTCAGGGCCATCGCCATCCGCCGCTGGCTGCCGAACTGGTTGATAAATACCTTGTGGCCGGGATGACCCTTGATGTTCTCGAACAGCAACGCCGGACCGCCGGGTGGGAACTTCCCTGCTCCGGCCTGCTGATCGCCACGCGCGCCGATCTTCGACACGCGGTCGGTGATTTCGGTGATTTCGAGGTCCGGCGAAACTTCTTCCTGAATGCGCTTCAGTTCGCCGGCTTTTTCGAGTGCTTTGATCCAGTCGCGCAAATCGTCGTAAGCCAAGGGTTTGCTCCGGTGCGGAGGATCCCGCACATCAACCCTCTAGCTTAAAGCGTTCGGGCGGGTGCGAGGGGCGGCCTTGCCAATTGCACCGCATCGACCGGGAATCCGAGCCGCTTCCACTCGTCGTAACCGCCGCGCAGAGGGCGCACGCGCTCGATGCCCAGCTTGATCAAGGTCATGGCAGTTTTGGCGGCTGTAGCCTCGCTGGGGCAGGTGCAGAAAAGCACCACGTCGCGGTCGCGAGGAATCTCGTTATGCCGCGCGGCCAGCGAATCGGGCGAGAAGTGCAGCGCGCCGGGCAGCGTAAACGGGTCCGGCAGCAACTCCAGCGGATGGCGCAGATCTACAATGTAGACCGGCTCGCCGGCATCGAGCTGCTTTTTCAGATCTTCGGGCTCCAGGCGCGCCTTGATTAGTTCCCTGAGGAACCGCCGGCGTCGCACGAGACGGGCAATGAAGAAGCCGAGAATGCCCAAGACCAGCAGCAAGCCGGAGAAGCGGCCCACCCAGTTGAGCAGGCTGGGATCGCGCTTGAGGGCGTCGCCGAACAGCCTGCCCGCGGTGAGCAGGGCAAGCACCCATGCTGTGGCGCCGATTCCGTCGAAGAACAGGAATTGCGGGAAGCTCATGCCATTCTCGCCGGCTACGGGCGGGGCCAGCGTGGCCAGGCCGGGCACGAATTTGGCAATCATCAGCGTGATACCGCGACGGCGGCCGAACGAATCCTGGGTGCGGCGCACGCAGATGGTTGGCTCCATCGACATTTTGCAAAGCAGGCGCAGGACGTGATGGCCGTAGCGGCGTCCGACCAGGAACCAGGTGCTATCGGCGATGAGCGCTCCGGCGACTCCCAGCAGCAGCGCGAGCGGGAAACTGATTTGTCCCTCGGCCGAGAGGGCGCCGGCAGCCAGCAGCACCGGCGTGGCGGGCAGAGGAATTCCGAACTGCTCCACCAGCACCCAGGAGAACAGCAACAAGTACCCGTAGGTCAATAGAATGTGGGTCGGCAGTGCCATGGGAGCGTCCTGTGGTCCGTGCGGGGAATCAGACTGCCTTGTCTCGCCTGCCAGCCGAAGGGGTGGCTGGTGAGAACGGGGAATGTCTCATCCTATCTGATGTTTGAAGCGCGAAATCGCTTCAAGCAAAGAGAAAAGTGGGGGCAAGCAGCAGAAAAGCCGCCCGAAGGCGGCTCTCTGTCTTATCGAGCATTCACCTGCTGGTTTAGCGCGGAAGTTGCTGCGCTCCGGCCTGAGGTGTGGAAAGCTCCTCGCTCGCTGGCTGAGCAGAGGCCACCGGCGTCATGCCCTGGGCTTCCTGCTGACTCTTGTAGGCAAAGTAGTTGCGGTCGGATAGGTTCTTGTAGAACGCTCCGGTCAACTCCGCCGCCCGAGGACCAAAGGTGGGCCGGCCGCCTTCGAGGAAGAAGACCGTCACCAGGCCGCCCTGCGGTGAATCCGCAAAGGAGGCAAACCAGCCGTAACGCGTTCCATTGTTCGAGCAGGTTCCGGTCTTGCCGAAGACGGGAAAATCGTGGAAGGTTGCGCTTAACCTGCGTGCGGTTCCGTACTCCACCGCACCGGCCATGCCGTCCTGCAGATCGGGAACGTACCTGGCGATGTCCAGGGTCCGCTTGACCTTGGGGACGAGGGCGAGAGCTTCTTCCTGGGTGGTGGGGTGCTGCAGGTAGTAGAGGGTTCCGCCGTTGGCCAGCGCAGCCACATACGCGCCCAGTTGCAAGGGAGTCAAGGACACGCCCTGACCAAAGCTGCACATGCGGCCTACGCCGCCTTCCGATGCGGGCAGTTCCTGGTCTGGATAGACGCCCAGCTGCTCGCCGGGAATGTTATAGCCGGCCAGCTCACCGAGGCCAAACTGGTTGGCATAGTAGCGAACTCGCTCGAAGCCGAGTTCACGGCCCAGCTCTTCAAAATAGAGGTTGTTGCTCTTGGCCAGCGCCTGGGTCATGTTCATGCGGAAGCCGTCCAATTGCACCATGGTATCGCGGGTGACAAGGCCTTCAGAGAGTGCGGCCATGGCCACGGTGATCTTGATGGTAGAACAGGGCTCGGCGCCGGGAGACAGAGCCAGCTTCTGGTTGACCATGGTCAGGATGCGGCCGTTGGATGGGTCGATGACCACGGCGGTGCCGTTCATCCCGTCGAGCGCATCGATGGCTGCCTGGCGGACGACCGGATCTTCGCCGGCGGTGACGTCTCCGGCAAAAATGTCTCCGTTGGCGAAGGAACTTGCCGTGAAGCGCTCATAGAAATGATGGCGGCGGGTGGTGAGCGACGTCCGGCGCAATTCGGCCCTGGCAGCGCCTCGTGAAGTCAACCTGGCTTGCTGTGAAGCCGGTGCAGATTTTGTTGCCCCGTTGCGGTTGGCTGTACGGGCTGTGGGCTTCTCGGCAGGGGCGGCGGCGTGCGAGCCTGCGTGGTGCTTATGAGACTCCGTCAGGCGAGGGGGCCCTGTTTTGACGTGATGCAAGGCGTGAGGAACGTCCAGCGTTGCCGCGCCGGCGGTCCCCAAGACGGTAAACACCAGGCCCGGGAGCAACCCAATTGCCCAAACGCGCGAAATCTTCATTCAGCAAATATCCTCTCCACCATGAAGTTCGTGGCTTGCGCCCAATTGGGAGCGGCGCACTTGTTCCCTATCGGCCATTCCGCGTGCTGTTTCAGTTGCTGCCGCGAATGAATCTAACTCTATCGCGACTCTCCGTATCGATGTGTGATTAAAGTCACCGCAAAGCCAAGCCGGTGCTTAGATGCACACTAAACGGAAAAGCAACAGTTCCGATATGGCACTTCCGGGCCAGAACAGTGTTGTTCCCTGTTTCCGCTTCACTATACAACCATAACTCCCGGTTTCCAAAGAGGAAAATCCGCAGTGGAATTTTCCCAAGAATACCTCTAGAAACGTAACCGCCTGAGAAAAGTGGGCGTGTCCAGGTCTCGCTGGGCCACTTCTTCCGAATCGGGAAACAGTGCGGCCGCCGGTTGGGCTCGATGCTCTTCGGCGCTTGCGCCTCCGCCCACGCCGCTGCCGAAATCGGATGCGTAATCCCGGGGAAGCGGTGTATAGGAGGGCTCTTCTGACATTTCGGCAAACTGCGGCCTCGCCGCGGCGGCTACCAGTTCCGGTTCTCTGTTTCCAAATCCGGAACTGAAGTCGTCGTCGAAGTCAGGTTCGGGAATCGCTGCGACGTCCGGCACTTTGGGCGCCGGGCTTCCGCTACCGGCCATTGACGCAGGTGACGAGGCGAAGAAGAGCGATCCTTCCGATTCCGCGGCCATCTCGTCGTCTTCCATCTCGCTCATGAAGGGCGCCGGGGCGTTGGCCTTGGCAACCACCGGCACGGCGGGCTCGTTCATCCACTTGCTGTTGGCTACGACCGGCACTGATACCACTGGCTCCTCGGCAACCACTACTTCGCCAATGCTCAACATGCGCGCGCGGCGTTCCGGCATCTGGTCGCGGAAGCCGGTGGCGATGACGGTGATCTTGACCTCGTCGCCCATCTGCTCGTCGAGCACCGCGCCGAAGATGATGTTGGCGTCCTCGTGCGCGGCCGATTGAATCAGCGAGGAAGCCTCGTTGACTTCAGACAGCTTCAGCGAACTGGAGCCGGTGATGTTGATGAGGATGCCGCGCGCTCCGTCGATTGCTCCGGCTTCAAGCAGCGGAGAAGCCATGGCCGCCTGCGCCGCTTCGACAGCACGATGGCTCCCGGACCGGACGGCCGTGCCCATGACCGCGTGGCCCATGCCGGCCATGGTGGTCTTCACGTCGGCAAAGTCGCGGTTGATGATGCCGCTGATGGTGATGATGTCGCTGATGCCCTGCACACCCTGGCGCAGCACGTCGTCGGCGATGCGGAAACTCTCGAAGAAGCCGGCATCCTGCGCCACCACCAACAATTTCTCATTGGGGATGACGATCATGGTGTCGACGCTCTCGAGCAGTTCCTTCATGCCGCGCTCGGCCTGCTGCAGGCGGCGCTTGCCTTCGAATGCAAACGGCCGCGTAATGACAGCGACGGTCAGAATGCCCATCTCGCTAGCCAGCGACGCGATGACCGGCGCAGCGCCGGTCCCTGTGCCGCCACCGAGGCCGGCAGTTACGAAGACCATGTCCGCGCCTTCCAGCGCCTCAATGATCTTTTCGGAATCTTCAAGAGCTGCGCGGCGGCCCACGTCGGGGTTCGCGCCCGCGCCCAGTCCCTGCGTGAGGCGTACGCCGAGCTGCAGTTTCACCGGCGCCTGCGACAGCTTGAGGGCCTGAACATCGGTATTGGCGGCAATGAACTCCACGCCCTCCATCCGGGCCTGGATCATGCGGTTGACTGCGTTGCCTCCTCCGCCGCCGACGCCGATCACCTTGATGCGGGCGCCGCGCACGGGCTCGTCGTGATATTGAATGCGCATCTCACTGGCTTGCATGTTTTCGTTTTCCATAGCGCCTCCGCCTCCTGTTGGCTTAGAAACTTGCTGCAAAAATGGCGCGCAATTTAGCGCGCAATCCGTTGTTTTCCGCCGCCCGCGTCACGCGTGTGCGGTGGGCATATAAAAGCATGCCGATGGCTGTCGAAAAGCCCGGGTGCACCAACTCACCGGGCATGTGCGACAAACGCACCGGCAATCCCGTTCGTGCCGGGACCCTCAACTGACTTTCCGTCACATCCAGCATGCCGGGCATCATGGCTCCGCCGCCCGTGAGCACGCAGCCCGCGCCCAGTGCCTCGAATACAGCACCCTGGCGCAAGCTCTCCTTGACGAAATAAAGAAGCTCGCGTGCACGCGGCTCGAGAATTTCCGCGATCGCGCGCAGGCGCAGGGATTGCCGTTCAGGGTTGGCGATCTCGATTTCCGCCAACTGAGGAATGGAAGTCACTACCACGTGCCCGTACTGGCACTTGAGCTCTTCCGCCTGCGCCACCGGCATCTGCAGACCAACCGCGAGATCGTTGGTAAAATGCGAGCCGCCGATGGGGACCGATGCCGTATGCGCCACGGCGCCCTCGAAAAACACCGCCAGATCGCTGGAGTGTGAACCGATATCGAGCAGGCAGACACCCAACTCGCGCTCGTCGGCGGAGAGCGTCGCCTCGGCAGACGCGATTGATTCAAGTACAGCTTCGGTGACTTCAAGTCCGGCGCGGTTGGCGCAGGTAATAGTGCTTTGCAGGGCACTGCCGGAGCAAGTGGCAATGTGCAGATCGACTTCAAGACGCGCGCCCACCATGCCCACGGGATCGAAGATTCCCGGCTGTCCATCGAGGATGAACTGGCGCGGCAGCAGATGGAGAATCTCGCGATCGGGAGGCCGCTCGACGGCGCGTGCACGTTCGACCGCAGTGCGCACATCGTCGCGCGTGATCTCGCGCATGCGGCTGCCCAACTCGAATCCGCCATTGGTATTAATGCCGCGAATGTGCGGCCCACCCACGCCCACCACGCACGTGTCAATGTTGGCGCGAGCCCGGAGTTCCGCCTCTTCGTTGGCCGCCTTAACGGCCTTGGCCGCCGGAGAAAGATCGCTGATGAGCCCTTTGCGCATGCCCGCCGATTCCACCACGCCGTGACCGCGATAGCGCAGCGAGCCTTCATTGAGGTCGGCCGCAAGAACACGCGTGTGCGCGCTGCCAATGTCCAGTACCACGATCATGTTGTCCTGCTTCTGGCTCATTCGCTCACTGTCCCTGCGCCGCGGCCGTGGCCGCATGCGTTGAGGTGGAACTCTTCTTGGTATTCAAGGCGGTGCGCTGTGCGGCCGCGCGCTTCTTTTCTCGCAGCGCCTTCTCATGCGCGGCTCTTAGCTTCGCCGCACGTGCCCGGGCTGCACGCTGTTTGGCGGCAAGCGCTTCGACAGATACTGCCTTTTGCGTTGATTTCTTCGGCCCAATCGCTGCGGTTTGACTCACAGGCGATTGCTTTTCGGGCGCTTGCTTCACTCCTGGTATTGGAGGATTTGCGGCGGCGGCTTCCTCCACGCTGGCTTCAGGCTTGGTCGCATCCGGTTTCATTGAGACCGGTTTGCTTGCGGCGGTCTGCGTTGTAGAGGCGTCGGCGATTGTTTTTCCTGCTGAGGGCTTGGCAGGGCCGACGGCTGCTTTTGCGTCCGGTCCTGCAGTGGACGCGCTGTCGCCAACCGCTGCAGCCACTGCATTGGTGCCTGGCGTCATCTCCAGCACCACCTGGCTTTCATAGCGCAAATCCACCGCGGCCAGCTTGGGATACTGCTGCCGCCACTCGGCAATATGCGCCTTGTAACGCTGGTAGCGCTCCAGAAAACGGTCGTCGCCGAAGTGGCCCAGTATGTCCGTTCCCTGCTCAGGCATCAACACGCGGGCGTCCTGCGGATCAGTCAAGTCGATTTCGGAGATCTGTTCGGAGAGGTGCTGGTTGTTGGCATCGAGTTCCCCAAGCAGTCGCTCGTAAACTGCCATGCGCGCCTTGCGCATGGCGAGTGGCTGGCTAGGATCGATTCCCGTGACCACCGGGAACGAGTAGTTGTGCTGCGCCATCATTGCCGGCGGCATGGTGAGCAGCACTCCGTCCGCGTCCACCAGGCCGACCTGCTGGCCCTGGCGAACGAACGCTACTGGCTGGCGCTCCACAATGGTCACGTGAATCTGGTCTGGAAGCAGGCGCATGACGGTAGCCCGCTGTACCCAGGGAATGGCTTCAAGCTGTTTGCGGCGCTCGTTCAGCGGAACGAAGAAGATGTTGCGGCCAATATCTTCGCCGAAGACAGGCAGCATCTCCGCACGGCTGACCTCGGTGAGCCCGTTGGCCTCAATGTTGCCGGCGCCGGTGATACGGAAACGGGAGTCGCGGCCCAGATAAGTTTTGAGAACCATCGCTCCCGCAGTAAGTCCGCCAAGGACTACCAGAATCCCCAGTCCGAGAAAAACGCGACCAACGGTGGAAGCAGGCCGCCACCACGGGCCGCTCGGCTCGGCAAATCGATCTGCGCTGGCCCCGAAACGTTCCCCCGAACCGCGAGGAAAATCCTCGTCGTCGGGGTCATTCATTTCCAGGGGCATCCCGGGGAGTACGCGCCCTTTGGGAGGCACACCTGCCTGCACGCGGCGAAAGCGGGATTCGCCGGGCGCTTCATCCTCAAAAATTAGAGGCCGAGATTGGTTTCTACCTTGGTTATTCACGCCTGAGCAGGGGTCGTGGAGAGCCGCCAGCCTTCACTATAGGCCGCGTTCTATGGGCTTTTTTCCGCAGTCAGAGAGGGGGGAATCCAGGTTGTAACGGGGTAGCAACAGAGATCGGAGATCAGGGATCAGAGATCAATGATCGGAGATCAGGGATCAGAGATCAATTGGCGAGACTTGACCCTTCAGGCTTTTTTGAGAGCGGCAAGAATCTGCGGGCCTAACTGGCTGACGTTGCCGGCGCCGAGCGTGAGAATCAGATCGCCTTCGTGGGCGGAGAGGACTACGGCGGCGATGGCTGCGGCGAAATCGGGGACGAACCTCTTCTGTGGGCCTTCGATCTTTGCGGTAAGCACCTCCGCCGTCACGCCGGGAATGGGTTCTTCGCTGGCTGCATAGATGGGTAGCACTGTCACTGTATCTGCATCCGCAAACGCGGTGCCGAACTGGTCAAGTAGATCCAAGGTTCGCGTGTAGCGGTGCGGCTGGAAGACCACGTGGATACGGTTGTAACCACACTCCCGCGCGGCGGCCAGCGTGGCGCGAATCTCGGTGGGGTGGTGACCGTAATCGTCGACAACGGTAATACCGCGGACCTGGCCACGCATCTGAAAGCGGCGATCGACGCCGCGAAAGCGATTGAGGCCCTCGGCGATTTTGTCGGCGGGAACTTCAAGCTGGCGGGCGATGGCCACGGCTGCGGTTGCGTTGAGCACATTGTGGCGGCCAGGCACGTGCAGTTCAAACGGACCCATTGGCCCGGCTGCGGTGTGAACCAGGAACTGCGCGAAGCGGCCTTGGGGAGCAGCGAGAAACTCGAGGCGATAGTCGGCATCGTGGGCGACTCCATAGGTGAAAACGCGGCGGCGGGTCCGGGGCAGAATTCCCTTGAGCAGCGCGTTGTCCACGCAGGCCGTCACGGCGCCGTAAAACGGAACCTTGTCCATGAAGTCGAGGAAGGCGCGCTCCACATCGGCCATATCCTTGTAGCAATCCATGTGCTCGCGGTCGAGGTTGGTGACGACAGCGAGGATGGGCGAGAGCTTGAGAAAGCTGCGGTCGCTTTCATCGGCCTCGGCCACCAGGAATTGAGTGGTGCCGAGACGGGCATTGGAGCCGAGCGCATCCACGCGTCCGCCCACCACAACCGTCGGATCGAGTCCACCAGCCGTGAGCACTGATGCCACCATGGATGTGGTAGTGGTTTTGCCGTGCATCCCGGCGATGGCGATGCCGTACTTGAGGCGCATCAACTCGGCCAGCATCTCCGCGCGCTGAATGACAGGAATCTTGTGGGCATTGGCCTCCAGCACTTCGGGGTTCAGCGGGCTCACGGCCGAACTGGTGACTACCACCGTGGCTGCTCCCACGTGGCTCGCATCGTGGCCTTCATAGATTGTTGCGCCGAGCGTGGCCAGGCGGTCCGTTACCGGCCCGCGGCGCAGATCGGAGCCGGAAACCTTCATCCCCAGGCTGAGCAGAATCTCGGCAATGCCGCTCATGCCGATGCCGCCGATTCCGATGAAGTGCGCGTGCTGAGACGTTGTGAACATGGGGGACGAGTATTCAGGGTACCATTCGGATCCGACTCTCGATTCGGTTTGAATTCCCCATGCAGATAAGCGCGCTCAAGACCCCAAGTTATCGCGAAAGTTGCGCCTGTTTATTCTCGCTTTCGCCCGCAACCTTTTCCTGCAAACTCTGTTGAATCAGTACATAACCGGCACGCCGCAAGGGCAGCAAGAGCCAAGCCCCAAGCGGACAGAAGCCGGGCCGGGCGTCAAGCTCTGATCACTGGTCCCAGATCTCTGATCTGTTAGTTGAGCCGGCGGAAGGTAGGGGTTATGGGCAGCATGCGCAATTGGATGTTGGGTGCGGCGATGGTGGCTGGCTTGGCGGCCGTGGGAACTGGAACGGCGCAGGCAGCCGAGTTTGGGGTTTATGTGCGCGGACCGGTGGCTTACGTTCCGCCCTGCCCAGGACCGGGATACATCTGGACGGCCGGCTACGTGGCCAATGGCTACTGGGTTCCGGGGTACTGGCACATTGGCGGCGGCCACTATGTCGGCCCGGTGGTCCGCTACGATCGCGGGCTCTACGGCCGTGGATTTGACCAGCATTTCGACCGCGGTCATGAACACTTCCGCAGGTAAGCTCTCTGCCTGATTGCCTGCTTTTGAAGACACGGCCCCTCCTCACATGGAGGGGCCGCTTTTTGGGTGCGCACTGGAAGCTGATTCCAGGGATTGTAAGTCGCGCTGGCCGAATCTCTTAGACCTATCAAAAACTGGAATTGCCCGCCTCCACATCGGCACAAAAGATCCGTGCCCCATCCATTCGCGTTCTTTGCGAATGGGTGGGAGACCGCAAACCTCAACTGGCCGTCTTTGAATTCGGGTTTTGGACGGCACTTAATCTTTGAGATTTGTTGAAGTTCTCAGCCCGCCCACAGCATCCAGGATTCCCCTGGCGGCAGCAATTCGGCGAATAGTCCTTGCCCTTTAACCTGCGATGAACGATTCTTTCTGAAAGGACCGCAACTTATCTGCACATTTGCTGTTCTAAATACCAGAAGCCGGTGAGGGGTGAGGAAGCCCGGAAGCCGGCAAGTGCTGACGCGGAAGATGACTCCGGGTCCCCGGGTCCAATCGAACAGGACAGGGCATCATTGAGAGCACAAGGAGGATTTATGCAGAGATTACGCCTGGTTCTGTTTGCAACGATGCTCATGGCTATGCCGTTCGCGGCAACGGCAGCGAATGCCCAAGTTGGTGTCGGGGTTGGAGTTGGCCCCGCAGTGGTTGACGCTCCCGTGGATTACGGTCCTCCGGCATGTGAATGGGGTTATTACTCCTATTATCCCTATGCCTGCGCGCCTTACGGGTATTACGGTCCGCAGTGGTTCTACGGCGGCGTGTTCCTGGGCGTCGGCCCGTGGTACGGCTGGGGCTGGGGACATGGATGGGGACACGGACGCGGCTTTTATGGACGCGGCGGATACGGCTACGGCCGTGGCGGCTACGCATACGGCGCCCGCGGTGGATATGCGGGACGCGGAGCTTACGGTGGCGTAGCACGGGGTTACGCCGGTGGAGCGGCTCGCGGTGGTTACGCTGGTGGAGCTCGCGGAGCGGCGCCGGCTGCACGCGGCGGGTTCGGTGGTGGCGGAGGCTTCCACGGTGGTGGCGGCGGCCATGGTGGCGGTGGTCACCGGTAAGATAGTGCTCCGCAGCTGACCCCAGATCTCTGCGGAATGCAAACAAGGCCCGTCTGCTTCGGCAGGCGGGCCTTGTGTTTCTGGGGTTATTTGTATTGGATTTAAGGGGTTGTCCGGGCGGACGGTTGTCCCAGCGTAGCCAGCCAGTCGGCGATGCGCTCGGCGGCATCGGGATGGGCCTGCGTTCGGGCTGCGGTTCCCATGGCTATCAGGCGTTCCGGGTTGTTGAGCAGGCCGGTTAAAGCCTTAAGCAGCAGTCCCTGCACCGCGAGGTCGGGTTCTTCCAGCATCGCGGCGGCTCCGGCTTGAACCATGGCTTCAGCGTTGCGCTTCTGGTGCTGATCGGCGGCGGCGGCGAACGGAACCAGCAGGCTTGGCTTGCCGGCTGCGGCCAGCTCAGCCACGGACGAGGCTCCGCTGCGCGCCATGACCAGGTGGGCTTCGGCAAAGCGCGCCGGCATGTCATCAAGGAATGCCTGCACCTGCCATCGGGCAGGATCGGCGCCCGTCGCTGCATACGCCTCCTGGGTCGACTCAAGGTGACGAGCGCCGCTTTGATGCAGAACTGTAAGGCCGGGAACAGCCTCTAGCAACGCTCGGATAATCTGCGGCAAACTCGTGTTGAAGATGCGAGCACCCTGTGAGCCTCCAAAAACCAGCAGGTGGGGCGCGGCGGCGCTGGGAGGTTCCAGCGCAAAAAACTCCGGGCGCACTGGGATTCCCGTGACTTCGCAGTTGCGGAACCATTTGCACGCAGCGGGAAAGTTGACGGCCGCGGCTTGCACGCGTTTGCCCACCAGGCGGTTGGCCAGACCAGGCATGGCGTTAGGCTCGAAGGCCATGGCCGGAACATGCATCCAGAGCGCCGCTGCCATTGCCGGCCCGGAAGCGTATCCGCCCACGCCGAAAACGACGCCGGGCTGGAAGTCGTGGATCAACTGGCGGCACGCGGCGATGCTGCGGGGTAAATCGGACAGCGTACGCAAACGGGTCATCAGTGAGACGTTTTTGAGCTGGCCCACGCGGATCAGCTCCAGCCGGAAGCCCGCGGCAGGAACCAGGCGGTTCTCCATTCCGCGGGACGTGCCGACGAAGAGGACTTCGGCCTCGTGGCGCTTCACCAGTTCTCGCGCAACGGCCAGCGCTGGGATGATATGGCCGCCGGTACCGCCGCCGGCGATGAGTACGCGCAGATTCGCCAATCAAATTCCTCTAAGGTGGGTGTCTTCCGGAAGTGGGTCGTCCGCTTCGGTCGGCGCCTTGTCGCGCATCGAGAAAACGACCAGGCCGGCAATTCCGATAGTCAACATAAGAAAGGTGTAACTGTGTACAGATTGTGGGAAGCGGATGATATGCCAAAGGGGAGTCAGAATTTGCAGGATGCTTGCCGCGATTCCCCAACGCCTCGCCGAAGGCATTTCTTTCCAGATGGTCCAAAAAGCTAAGGCGTAAATGACGGCCATAGCCGGGAAAATCGCATCGATAAGGAAAACCCTTGGATGCGGGAACGCGTACTCCGTTTGAAAGCGAAATGTGCGCTGGATGATCCAAAAGGCCATGAAAACACAAATCAGGAATGCGATAGCGAAAACCCCGCCGATATAGAACCTGAGAATGCGCAAATTGAGCCCGAGCATAGCCTAACGCCCCTTTGGTCCCCGCTCCCTAATCCTTGTTCCCTGTCCTTTTCACTCGGCTTTTCGCGTGATGTTGAGCAGAATGCCGATGCTGGCCAAAGTTACAAAGACCGAAGTCCCGCCTGACGAGATCAGGGGCAGCGGAATTCCCTTGGTCGGCACCAGCGACAGCACCACGCTGATGTTGAAGAAAGCCTGCAGCAGGATGGTGGTGGTGATGCCGAAGGCGACCAGGCGCGCGAATGGATCCTGCGAGCGGAAAGCGGCGCGGAGGCCGCGTGCGCCAAAGACCACGAACAGCAGCACGATCAGAATCGCGCCGATGAAGCCAAGTTCTTCGGCAATGTTGGCGAAAATGAAGTCAGTTGAGGCTTCGGGAAGATAGAAGAGCTTCTGCATGCCTTCCATGTAGCCGCGGCCAGTGAGACCGCCGGTGCCGACAGCGATAAGCGATTGGTTGATGTGGAAGCCTGCGCCTTGCGGATCGGCTTCGGGATTGAAGAACACGAGCAAGCGCCGGAACCGCCAGGGAACCAGTATCAGCAGCGCCGCTAGAGGGGGAATCGACACTCCCAGCCCCACCAGCAGATACTTCCACTCCATGCCAGCGAGCAACAGCATGAGGCCGGTGACGCCAAAGATGACAAGCGCGGTGCCCAGGTCCGGCTCCTTGACGATGAGCAAGATGAACAAGACCGGCATGGCCGCGGCTCTCAGCAGCGTGTGCTTCCAGTCGCGCATTGCATCGAGGCGTGTGTGCAGAAACCAGGCGAGAAACAACACAGCGACCGGCTTGGCCAGTTCAGAGGGCTGAAAGCTAAAGACGCCTCCAAAGTGAATCCAGCGATGCGTGTTATGCGATGCAGGAAAAAGGAACGCCGCCACCAGCAACAGTGTGGTCAGGCCCAGGGCGGCATAGATGAACTGTTTGGACTTGTAATGATTGGAGTCGACCTTCATCAGAACGAGCATGGCCAGCACGCCGGCCACCGCCCAGCCAGCCTGGCGAATGACCGACGCATAGGGCGAGTTGAAGCGCTCCTGCGCTACCACGGCCGAGGCGGAAAACACCATGACGAGGCCCACCACCACCAGCAGCAGCGTGGTGAAGAACAGCCATTTGTCGACCCCTACGCGTGCTGCCATACCTTCCACCCCCGCCGCTCGTTGACGAGTTCCTTGAATACCTTGCCGCGCTGCTCGTAGTTTTCAAACTGGTCGAAGCTGGAGCAGGCGGGCGCCAGTAGAACCACCTCGCCGGGCCGTGCGGCGGAGCCTGCGGCGCAGACCGCGTTGTCCAGCGTTTCGCAGGAAAGAATGGGGACCACGCCGCGAAGCTCATTTTCGATTTTTGCCGCCGCCGAACCGATGGTGTAGACAGCCCGTACCCGCTCGCGCAGCAGTTGCGCAAGTTGCGTGTAGTCCGAGTTCTTGTCCTTGCCGCCCAGAATCACGTGAATGCCTGACGAGAACGAAGCGATTGCCTTCGCCGTTGCATCCACGTTGGTGGCCTTGGAGTCGTTGTAGAAATCGACGCCATTGATTTTAGCGACGAACTCGAGGCGATGCTCGACCGCCTGAAAGCTTTCCACGCCGCTGCGAACCTGCTCTGCGGTGGCCCCGGCCAGGCGTGACGCGCAGACCGCGGCCAGCACATTCTCCACGTTGTGCGCGCCTTTGAGCGGAACGCCGCTCAGCGGCATGATCTTCTCAATCGGATCGCCTTTGGTTCCGCGGTAGACCAGAAAGCCGTCTTCCACCCATGCGCCTTGCAGCACCGAGTGCTCGACGGAAAAGAAGTAGACCTTGGCCACGGAGCGGGCGGCGGCCTGTGCGGCGCGCGCGTTGTCGGCGTTCAGAATGACGAAGTCATTCTCATTTTGCGCCGCGAAGATGCGCTCCTTGGCCAGCGCATAGTTTTCAAAGCTGCCGTGACGGTCGAGGTGATCGGGCGTGATGTTCAGGATTACGGCGATCACGGGATGGAACCGCTCTGTGCTCTCTAGCTGGAAGCTCGATACCTCAAGGACTGACCAGGTTTCGTCGCTGCTTTGCTCGATAAGCGCAACCACGGGGACGCCGATGTTGCCGCCAACCAGCGTGGGGATGCCGGCCTTCTCAAGAATCTCTCCCACCAGCGCGGTGGTGGTAGTTTTGCCGTTGGAGCCGGTAATGGCCAGCGTTTTGCCCTTGAGGAAGCGCGCGGCCAGTTCCAGCTCTCCAATCACCGGCAAGCCAAAGCTCTTGACCTGCGCCAGCTCCGGGGTATTCAATGGCACGCCGGGGCTGACGACGATGAGGTCTTGGCGGCGGAAGGTGAGCAGGCCGTGACCGCCGGTCTCAACCATGATGCCCTCGTCGAGCAATGCGGGAATGTCCTTGGCCAATGCTTCGGCGCTGCGAATGTCGGAGACGGTAACATGTGCGCCGCGCCGGCGCAGAAACAGGGCTGCCGCCAGGCCGGATTTGCCCAGGCCCACAACCAGAACCTTCTTGCCTTTGAGTTCCATCATTGGGATCTTTCCTCTGGCCTGCGCGACTCTCTTATTGTGCACCGTTGATCGCCGCGCGCGGGCCGTGTCTAGCGGAGTTTCAACGTGGTGAGTGCAAACAATGCAAACACCAGGGCGCCGATCCAGAAGCGGGCGATGACTTTGGACTCGCTCCAGCCCAACTGCTCGAAGTGATGATGCAACGGCGCCATCTTGAAGATACGCTTTCCGTGGCGCAGCTTGTAACTGCCCACCTGCAAAATTACCGACAGTGTTTCCAGCACGAAGATGCCGCCAATAAAGGGCAGCAGAAGTTCCTGGCGGACGATGATGGCCACGGTGCCGATGGCGCCGCCCAGCGCCAAAGAACCGACGTCGCCCATGAAAATCTCGGCAGGATGGGCGTTATACCAGAGGAATCCAATGGAAGCGCCCACCATGGACCCGCAAAAGACGGTCACCTCGGCAACGCGCGGCATGTGCTGCAGTTCGAGGTAGTCGGCAAAGACCACGTTGCCGCTGACGTAGGTGAGGACCGTAAGCGCACCGGCGGCGATGATGGTGCACCCGATGGCCAGGCCGTCAAGACCGTCGGTGAGATTGACCGCGTTGGTGGTGGCCATCAGGAAAACGATCACCCACAGAACGAACGGCACAAAGACCAGCAGCGCCAGGGTGGGCAGAGTTGCGGGCCACAGGTGCCACTCGAGATCCGGCCGCCACTGCTTCACAAAGGGTACAGTCAAACGCGTAGAAAAAACTCTGAACTGCTCAAGAACAACGAGCGCAACGGCCACGGCAGCGCCCGCAAGGGATTGCCAAAACAGCTTGGCGCGCGCCGTCAACCCCAGGCTGCGGCGCTTGACCACCTTGATGTAGTCGTCGGCAAAACCGATTGCCCCGAAGGCGAGGGTGGAAAACACGGCCACCCAGACAAAAGGATTCGAGGGATCGGTCCAGAGCACTGTGGGCAGCAGGATCGCAATCACAATCAGAATGCCGCCCATGGTGGGCGTGCCGGTCTTCTTCAGGTGCGACTGCGGACCATCGTCACGGATGAACTGGCCAATCTGAAACTCGCGCAGCTTTTGAATGACCCACGGGCCGATAAACAGCGCAATCAGCAGCGCCGTGAGCGAAGCAAAGGCGGTGCGAACGGTGAGATAACGGAAGATGCGAAAAGGGCGGAAGAACGGGTAGAGCTTTTCGTACAGCAGCCAGTAAAGCAAGTGGCCTCCAGAGCCAAAACGAGGCGGGTTTGAGAGTGATTTTACAGGGCCGGGGCTGTGCAAGTGCACCTATTGCTTGGTTGCCTGTTGCCGCTTTAGCTCCACCTCGAATGCCTGCTGGCGATCGGCTATATAGGCTTGATAGCCTTGGGGATCGATAAAGACGTCGTGCTCACCGTTTTTCATCCGGGCAAGCTTCTCCGTCAAATCGAATTAGCTGCCGTGAGCGCCTAGAAACACATCGCACGGTAGGCTCTTCATGACCGCAAAGCCATGCTCGAAGTCGGCGGCGATATGCGGGTAGGCGCGGTTGCCCACCAGCGTAGTGTGCGGATTCAAATTGGGTCCGCCGACGATGACCACATGCAACGGCTTCCCAGCCTCAACTTCGTCGAAGGTCCAGGTGGTGGTGCCGCGGGTGTGGCCGGCAGTCAGGTGTGCGGTCAGAACCATCTCGCCCAGCCTCACCGTGTCGCCGTCGTGCAGCACGCGATCGACTTTGGCGGGCGCGAAATACATGGTCGCGTCGTGCGCATATTGATAGTCTTCCCTGCCGCCGGATTCGACAACTGGAACATCGCCATCCATGACAAAGTACTTTGCGCCGGTCAGTTGCTTGATCCGCGCACTGCCGCCGCAGTGGTCATAATGCGCGTGGCTGATAAGTAATATCTTGATGTCTCTGAAGTGGAAGCCGAGCGCTTGCACGTTTCTCCTGATGAGGGGCACGTTGGCGGCGAGGGTGCTGTTGATAAGTATGTCGCCCTTGGGTGTGGCGACCAGGTAAGCAGCCAGATCTTCGCTGCCCACGTAATAGAGGTTGCCCGCGATGCGGAATGGTTGGATGGGCCTGGTCCATGCTGGATCGACAGCATGCGCGGAGAGGCCCAAGAAAAATGCAAGCACGACGGCGACGATGGCCGTCCTTTTGTGATGAGTCATTGCTGGTTCACCGCTGCGGCCCCGCTGACGATTTCGATGGCCCGCTCCAGGTGCACGCCGCGCGAGCCTTTCACCAGCACCACGTCTCCGGGCCGCAACGTCTGCTTGAGCCACAGGCCTGCCTCTTCGGCGTTGGGCAAGAACAGCGATGCCACACCGCCGGCACATGCCGCGGCGGCCAGATGCACGGCGTTGCCCTGCACACCGGCCACCAGGTCGATACCCGCCTCGGCAGCGGCGAAGCCGCAAGCGGCGTGCATCGAGGAACCATACTCTCCGAGCTCAAGCATCTCGCCGGCCACCAGGATTCGGCGCTCGGCAGGCCGCGCAGCCAGTGTGCGAATCATGGAGCGCAGCGCCTCCGGATTCGAGTTGTAGCTGTCGTTCAGAATGGTCACGCCGTCAATCTCGATCACTTGTCCGCGCTTGTCTCCCGCGGTGAGCTTGACGAGCGCGCCAACAGCGTTGTCAAGTTCAACGCCCGCTTCCATGGCAACAGCCAACCCAGCCATGGCGTTCGATGCGTTGTGCTTGCCAAGCAATTGCATCGTGAGTTCCCCGGTATGTTCACCGGCGCGATAGCGGATGTGCAGCCCCGCCGCATCCTCGCTCGTTTCCACCGTCTGCGGATCGGCACACGGACCTGCGCCAAAGTAAACCACGCGGCCGGGAAAGTCGCGGCCAAACTGAGAAACGTACTGGTCGTCGCAATTGAGGAAGGCTACGCCGTTCGCGGGCAGCGCCTCAACCAATTCAAACTTGGCGCGGGCAATGCCTGCCTGGCCGTCGGCAAAGTTTTCAATGTGCGCAGTTCCCACGTTAGTCACTACGCCCCAATCAGGCGCGGCAATGCGCGCCAGCGCGGCGATCTCGCCTGCGTGGTTCATGCCCATCTCGACCACGGCAATATCGTGCTCCGGTTCCAGACGAAGCAACTCCAGCGGCAAGCCGAATCCGTTGTTAAGATTTCCGCGCGACTTGAGCACATTGAATTTTGCGCCCAGCGCCGCGGCTACGGCTTCTTTGGTAGTCGTCTTTCCCGCCGAGCCGGTAATGGCCACCACCCGCTTGCCCCATCGCCTGCGCACATGAGCAGCGAGGGCCTGCAATGCAATCAGCGGATCTTCAGCGATGAGCAGTGGGCTCGCAAGCACCGCGTCAGGCAGCGATGCCACGCGCGCCCGCGACACAACGGCCGCTACCGCACCGCGCTCCAGCGCGCAGGCGGCAAAGTCGTGCCCATCGTGCCGGTCACCTCGAACGGCAAAAAACAGTTCGCCCGCACCCACCGTTCGCGAGTCAATGGAGTAGCCGCTCAACATGAGAGCGCCGGCATTGGCCACGTCCGACGGAGCTTCAAGCACCGCGCCCGCGCCGATTGCCGCCTCTGCCAATGTCAGGTTCATTGCAATCCACCATAGCCCAATTCTTTCAGCACTGAAAGCGCAATCTGCGCATCGTCGAAAGGAATGGTGCGCCCGGCCAGAATCTGTTCCTTCTCATGCCCTTTGCCGGCCAGCAAAACCACATCGCCAGGCTGCGCGGCCTTGAGGGCGACGCCGATGGCCGCGGCCCGGTCTGGTTCGATTGTGTATTTGACCCCGCTGGCCTTCAATCCGGGTTCGATCTCGGCCAAAATTGCGAGCGGATCTTCTGATCGAGGATTGTCGCTGGTGGCTACCACAAAGTCGCTTCCCGCGCCGGCGGCCTGGCTCATCTTGGGCCGCTTGGTTCGATCGCGGTCCCCGCCGCAGCCGAACATGGTGATTACACGGCGATTGGTTTGCTGAGTCATCTGGCGAGCAAGAACGATCAAGTTGCGCAACGCGTCGTCGGTGTGCGCGTAGTCCACAATCACGGTGAAGGGCTGGCCCCCGTTCACTGGCTGAAAGCGGCCTGGAACCGGTTGGAGATGCGGAACGGCCTCGACCAGTTTTTCGAATGAGATACCGCGTGCGTGTGCGGCCGTGAAGGCCGCCAGCAGATTCAGAACGTTCACTTCGCCGGCCAGCTTCGACGTCACGCGCGCCGCGCCCACGGGTGTTTCGAGATCGATAACCGCTCCGCCGGGAGTGAGCGTGTAATTCGCAGCGCGCCAGTCCCCTGCACCGATTCCATAGGTCCGCACTTCAGCCCCGGCCTTGCGCGCGGCATCGGCAAGTTCCGCAGCGCGTGCATCCATCGCGTTGATCACCGCCACGCGAGGAGCTGGATACACTGTGCCGTCAAACAGAAGCTTCTTGGCTGCAAAGTATTTCTCCATGGTCTGGTGATAGTCGAGATGGTCGCGAGTCAGGTTCGTAAACACGGCCACATCGAAATGCAGGCCGAGCGCGCGCCCCTGATCGAGACCGTGGCTTGATACTTCTGTCACTAACTCTGTGGCTCCGCGCGCTGCGCCCTCGGCCATCAACTCAAACAGATCGCGCGACTCCGGCGTGGTATGCACGCTCGCCCGCACCTCGCCTGCTACGTGGTATTCAATCGTCCCCACCAACACCGTGATGCGCGCAGCAGCGTTGAGCAGCGCTTCGGTGAGATAGGCTGTCGTGGTCTTGCCATTGGTCCCGGTGATGCCAGTCGCCGCAAGCTTGCGGTCAGGGTGTCCGAAGAACGCGGCCGAAGCCTCAGCCAGCGCGCGCCGTCCATGTTCCACTTCCAGAACCGGAGTGCCCACCTGATAGACGAGCAGATGATCGAAGGTATTCGACGAATCCGTAATGATGCCCAGTGCACCTGCGGCGATGGCCTTGTCAACGTAGCGATTGCCGTCCGTCGACCCGCCCTTCATGGCCACAAACACCGCGCCCGGCTTGACTTTGCGCGAATCGTACTCGACGCCTTTGACAGGCTCCTCCGAACTGCCGCCCGCGCCGACGGCTGTTACTTCCGCTGCTAGCTCTTTCCAATTCATGTCGAGTTCCATTGTAGATGGCTGGGACAAAATCAATTGTCGAGCATTCATTCCGCAAATCGGCCGTCGATCCATACTCAAGTCCACAAAATACTTGACATGCAACTAAAATGTTGCATAATATTCTGCCAATGGGTGCGGATGTCGATAAGGTGTTCAAGGCGCTCGCAGCCCCGGAACGACGGTTGCTGCTCGACCGCCTGCGCGCCGAAAACGGGCAGACGCTTTCCGAACTCTGCCAGCACTTGGACATGACACGGCAGGCGGTCACGCGCCACTTGAAGCTGCTTGAAGAAGCATCGCTGGTGGCAACCATCTGGCGGGGACGCGAAAAACTTCATTACCTCAACCCCATGCCCATTCACGAGATTGCCGAACGCTGGATTGGCAAATATGAGCGCGGCCGTTTGCGTGCGCTGGCCGAATTGAAATCGAAACTGGAGGAAGACACCGATGGCTGAATCCGAGTTTGTATATGTGACCTATATCCGCACCACGCCGGAAAAACTCTGGCGCGCATTGACGGAGCCGGAGTTTACGCGCAAGTTCTGGGTGGGCACCGTCCAGGAATGCGAATGGAAGGCCGGCGCGGCGTGGAAGATGCTGGCCCCGGACGGTCGCGTGGCCGATGCCGGCAAAGTGGTAGAGATCGATCCGCCGCGCAAGCTGGTGCTCACATGGCAGAACCATCTTTTTCCGCAGGCGACGGCGGAAGGTTTTTCGCGCATGACCTATGAACTCGATGCGAAGGGCGGGACCGTCAAGCTGACCGTCACGCACACAATGGAGAGGAAAGACTCCTTGCTGGTCAAGATGGTTTCGAACGGATGGCCAAACATTCTCGCCAGCCTTAAGAGCCTTCTCGAAACCGGGGAAGCTCTGGAAGGAACCGATCGCTGGCCGGAAGGGCTCTAACACCGCGGCTGCGTGATTTTGTAATTAATCATCAAGCTCTGGGTGCCCCAGGTCTCGTCTTTGAGACCTGGGAGACCACCTATCCACACGGTCGCGGTACTAGCGGCCGCAGCGCACAGCAATCTGCGTGCCGGCAGCAACCATGGTGCCGGCAACAGGCGCCTGTTCGCGCACTGTGCCGCTGCCGCTGATCTGCACTCCCAGGCCGGCGGCGGCAGCCTGAACAACTACCTGGCGCACGGGCAGGCCAACGAGTGATGGCACCTTTAACTTTTTGGCGTCGCTTACTGTGACCTCGTTTGTCGCCGTTTGCGCGGGCGCCGCGCCCTCGCGTGAAGCGGCCTTCTCTGCCACAGCTGCGGGCTGCGCGCCGTCAGTTTTGCCATGCCCGGCGGCGCTCAATGCCACATTCGCCGCTTGCTTCACTGGCTGCGCGGACGCTTGCGCCGGATCGCTGGGTTGGGCCGGCGGCGCGCGCAGAGGGTCGTCGCCGGGCAGATCGTTGATGGCAGCAAACATGGCGTTCACGTCGCCCTGCTCATGTGCATCGTCTTCGGCAATGGTCGGCTCAGGCTTCGCTTTCTCCCGTGGCGCCTGCACTTCAATATCGTGCGGCACGCCGAGGTATTCAAGCACTTGCTGAGCCACCTCCGCAAACACCGGCGCGGAAACCGCAGTGCCGTAATACGAGCCGCCACGCGGATTGTCGATCACGACCGCGACCGAGATGACCGGATTGTTAACCGGCGCAATGCCCGCGAAGGAGGCGATGTGCATTGTCTTCGAATATGTGTGCGTCGTGGGATCGATCTTCTGCGCGGTACCGGTCTTGCCGCCGGAAGAGTATCCGTTCAATTGCGCCGGCTTGCCGGTGCCGTAGAGCACCACGCCTTCCATCATCTTGCGCATCTGCGCCGCGGTCATCTCGGAAAGCACGCGGTGCGCCCCGGAGGGAAGCGGATTGGGCAGATCTTGTCCTGGTTTGAAAGGCGCGGGCTGCAGTGGGCCCTCCGCGTGCGCCCCGTTTCCAACCTGGCCCGGCATCAGCACGTGAGGCGGCAGGTAGGTGCCCCCATTGGCAATCGTTGAAACCATCGAAACAAGTTGCAGCGGGGTTACGCCCACCTCTTGTCCAATGGCGATCGATGCATAGGACGTTGTTCCCCACCTGCTTATCGGCTGCAGCAAGCCGCGCGTCTCACCGGGCAATTCCAAACCGCTGCGCGCGCCAAAGCCAAACTTGCGAATGTACTCGTAGAACTTTTCCTGGCCAACCTTTTGTGCCAGTTTCACTGCGGCCACGTCGCTTGAGTGCTCAAGTGCCTCGTGCACAGTGATCACGCCGTAGTGGTCGGACTTGTCGTCGTGAATGATGCGGCCGGGAAGCGCCATCTGCCCGCCCTGGCAGTCGATCTTGTCGTCTGGAAAAGTCACGTGCTGCTCCAGCGCAGCCGAATAGGTCACGAGTTTAAAGACCGAGCCGGGTTCGTATACGTCGCTGACAGCGTGATTCTTGAGCAGTGCAGGCGTGGTCTTGCGCGCCTGGTTGGGATCGAACGTAGGACGAATCGCGAGGGCGAGAATCTGGCCGGTATGCACGTCCTGCACCACAACGGTCCCGTTGTCCGCGTGGGTCGTGGCCATCACATGGTCAAGCGCGCGCTCGGCGAGGAACTGAATATTCTCGTCGATGGTGAGCACCATATTCTGCCCCGGCTCCGGCTCGTGCTCGCTCGATCCAAGCACCTTGCGGCGCGCGTCCATGGCCGTATACATCCGGCCCGGAGCGCCGTGCAACTGCGGCTCGTATTTCTGTTCCAAACCGCCCAGGCCGTTGTCGTCTACCCCTACGTAACCCAATACCTGCGCGGCGATTTCGTTGTCGGGATAGAAGCGCTCAAACTCCTTCTGCGAATAAACTCCCTTGATGGAGAGCGCCTTCACGCGCGCCGCAACTTCCGGAGTCACCCGGCGCGCCACCCATGCGAAGCTGCGCCCGTTGTTAAGGCGCTCGGCAATCTCGGCCTCGCTGGTGAGAGCATCGTCGGGGTCGGTGTGCACCACGGCGGCCAGCGCATGCGCGGTGCTTTCCACCCAGCCCGCACGCTGCTTATCGTCAATCTCGCTGGGAACGGCGTAGAACGAGTCCGCCTGCACCGTCATGGCCAACTCGTGCAGGTTGCGGTCGTAGAGCACGCCGCGCCGTGGCGCCACCTCAAACGTGCGCAACTGCTGCTTTTCGGCGCGCTCCTGAAATTCCTTGTGGCGAACCACCTGCAGCCAAAACAGGCGGCTGCCGATGGCCACAGCCCAAATAGAAAAGAAGAGGCAAATAATCCAGAAGCGGGCCCGCTTGAGAGGGATAACGCGTGTCGCGTTGTTGCGGCTCCGGTTGGCTCGTGCGGGTAACTGCATGGGAAATTGCTCCGGGAACTTTTGTAGTTTTAAACTCCCAGCTTCCAGCTTTCGGCTTTCAGCCACATCAAGTTTTTCAGTCCCTTGCTCCCGGGATGAACTTAGTAACTCAGATCCAAGTTCATAACTTCCCTTCTAACTACTGAACCGGTGCAGGAGGAGTCAGCCTGGCGAGAACAGGTCCCGTTGCATCGGGCCGGGCATTAGGATGGACAACCTGGCCAGGCGTTGGTTCCGCAAGGCCTAACTGACGAGCCATCGAGTCAATGCGGCCGGGCTGGGTAAGCTGTGCCTCGGACAAGCGCAACTGGCGGTTCTCTTCACGCAATTGTTCCAATGTCAGCTTCTCTGCTTCCACGCGGTAGCCGCTCTCGATAGCGTAGAAGTGCTGCAGACCGTAGATCATTACCAGGGAGAAGAGCACGGTGATGGCCGACGCAAACAGGCGCATCTCGCGCACCCGCACCGGGTCCGGTGCCTTCACAAGTCGGGAGTTATCAAAGTGGCGGGAGAAGTGAAACTCCGGCGTCCGCGCGCCGCGCCGGCGCAACGGTTGCTGAGCCAGAAGCTCAGCGTTCCGTTCGCGGATCCGCTGGCTCAGGCTTCGGCCCGCTTCAAAATAGGTTGCCGCAATTGCCGCCATAATCCCCCTCCTGGCCAATAGCCCTTCTATTGCCTCTCCGCCGCTCTCAGCTTGGCGCTGCGCGAGCGCGGGTTTCTATCCATCTCTTCTTCGCCTGCGGTGACTGGTTTTCTGGTCAGTATCTCCCAGATTCCCTTCTGCGCGCCTTCCCGCAGACTGTCTTTCGCGATGCGGTCTTCCAGTGAGTGAAAGCTGATGACCACCAGCCTTGCAGAGGGCTTAAGCAACCCAGGTGCGGCCTCGAACAATGCCTTGATCTCATCTAACTCACGATTCACATAAATACGAAGAGCTTGAAAGGTCCTGGTCGCTGGATGAATGCGTTCTTGTTTCATTGTCGGGGCGGCTTGAGTTACAATCCGTGCTAACTGCGCCGTGGTTGTAACCGGCCTCCCCCGAACAATGGCTCTGGCGATTCTCCGCGACCTCCTTTCCTCTCCGTACTCGTAAATGAGGTCGGCAAGCTCGCGCTCGTTCGCCTCATTCACCACTTGTGCGGCGGTTGGCCCCTGGCGCGTATCCATACGCATTTCCAACGGACCATCTGCCTGAAAACTGAATCCCCTGTGCGCCTCGTCAAACTGCAGGCTGCTAACCCCAAAATCCGCCAGTAACCCGTCTACCGATGCCGGCTTCACATGCGCAGCTATGGAACTGAAGGCCTGGTCCACCAGCGTCACTTGCGGCGCCTCACTCCCTAACTCACTCAAAACTCCTGCCAGCCGTTCTCGTGCTAATTCAAGAGCCTCGGGGTCGCGGTCGAATCCAATCAAATGCCCCTTCGGCCCTAACTGCCTGACAATTCCCTCTGCGTGTCCTGCAAGCCCGAGGGTGCAATCAACGTAGGTCCCGCCTGCCCGCACCCTTAAGAAATCAATCGCTTCGTTGAACAACACCGGCACATGGCGCTCACTCGTCTTCGTCATGTGCCCCCCTGCGGGGTGGTTGCCCTTCAACTGACCTTGCTGATCAGGTCCGCCACTACTCTGCGGTCATCCGGGGTCATTTCGTATCCGGCAAGACGCGCCTCAAATTCCTTCTCGTTCTGCACTTCGAGATATGCCACCTTGCCCAGCACCACAACTTCTGCGTTCAGCTTTGCCTTGTCGCGCAGCTTCTGCGGCAACACCACCCGCGCCTGGCTGTCGATCTCCACCTGCTGACCGTAATAGCTGGTCAGGTTCAGGAAGTTCTCCACCGCGTCGTTCATCGCGCTGTGCGCCATCAAAACCTTTTCCCGCTTCTCCCACTCCTGCAATGGCCAGATCTGGGCACTCTTGCCATCCGCTGAAGTGATGTACAGCTGGGTAACATTGGCCGCGTCCAGCAGCGTTTTGAACCCAGAGGGGATCTTCAATCTGCCCTTGTCGTCTACTTTGGCCGGATTGTTTCCCCGAAACACCGATCTGCCTCTTGCCCGTCCGCGGCCGATTTCGAATCCCGCGCCGCTTCCCGTTTCCCGCTTCGAACTTCCCTGCTGCCGTTAGCCAGGCTGGTTCCCCAAATGCCTGGCGCCCCGTGGATGGAAGCATTTGCGAGTAGACTTGTTTTTGTGTCAGTGCAGCGGTTTCTTCTACTTGAAGAGCCGCTGAACTCCACTGGACTCTACCTCGCTCCACTTAGCTCCACATGTGCGATAGTACAGCCGTTCTTGATGTCGAGCCATGAAAAAATCAGCGATAAAGCTGGAAAGTCCTAGGTCGGCTGTGGGAAATTCGGCTAATAGTCTAAGAAAAATCAGGCACCACAATATGTAGTGTTTATGCCTTTGGTTCTACCACTGGACAGAAGCGCAACGGCGTGATAAAGCGAACAAAAAGCGAAGCCGTAATCAAAGCCAATACACTTAGCCTTTTGTTTCAATCAATTCAGTAAGTTAGCCAGCTTTGCGCGATGACGGGATGGCGCGTTAGCGGATCGTAGGGTCCGGAGCAAGGTTCATTCCGTGGGTGGTTCGTCGCCTCGTTTTTGCTTGCCCCGCTCCACAACGACCTTCAAAAGATAGAGAAACACGAGCATGTTGACCACCAACAGGCCGGAGCGAACGGCCGTGCCATGGCGGAAGACCTCGTAGATCTCCCAGGGCAGGAACGATGCAGTGATTCCCAAGGTCATGTATTCGGCCCAACCTTTTTCGAGATAAAGCCCGATGCCCTCCGTCATCCCAAGCGCGGCGTAGGCAAAAAGCCCGATGCTGAACCGGCGCAGCACCCGGTCCGTGACGAACTCGGCCCGGTCGAGCACGAAGTTCACGAAGCGCGACTCAGGGTTGAAGCGCATGTGGTAGGCCAGCTTGAGCAGAATGTCGCCGAGATCCTTGCCCACCAGTCGCAGCGCACCCACGCCGATAGCGATAAACAGCAGAGCCTGAGCCACCTTGAAGGCCGCAATGAGCATGAGCCACCGGTTGTGGTGGGGTTTTTTGATGGTGGTGCTCGATGGAGAATCGCCTTTTTCTTCTGCCATGCGTGCCCGGTTGCAACCAGGTGTCCTATCGATACGTTAAACGATGCCGCTGGGTTCGCCCAATCGCGGTCGCGGGAAACCTGATCCAATCCCGGCGCCAAGCTGGCGCGTTGATTGGTTGTAGTCGAATATGACTGGTGCTCCTTCAATTCCCTTCGCTCCTCCAGCCGGAAGAAACCCAGCGCTGCGGTTTACGCACGTTTTTCCGCAGTCTTCCGGCTGTCTTTTTCTCTTCCCATGCACGCAGACTTGCAGCGAAACCATTGAATGGTTTGCTTCATTTTTTCCCATTCAGCAAGGCTTCGCGGTCGATCACATTGCCGTCGACAATCAGGCCGGAGATGTGGCGTGCATTCCAGATATTCGTTGTCGGATCGCCATCGATGACAAGAATATCGGCGCGGCGGCCGGGCGCAATCTGGCCGAGCTCATTCCATCCAAATTGCAAGGCGTAGTTGTTGGTGGCTGCGGCCAGTGCCTCGCGCGGAGACAGGCCGAGCCGCACTAGCATCTCCAGCTCGGTATGCATGGAAATGCCGGGCATGGAACCGAACACCGCAGCTCCTGAAGCCGCGAGGTAATGCGGGAAGGCGGCGAAGATGGTTTGATTGATGCGCCACAGCCGCATGGCAGATTGATCGGCCTTCTTGCGCTGGCCTTCTTCCATGTAGCGCTGGCCGATCGCGGGCAGGTGGCGCGTCCACGAAGGCAGCGGATAATTCAATTCGCCCGTGGCGCGGTCCGGAGGAGAAGACATATTCTTCGGGTCAAGCAGCGCAGCGGCGGGCTCCTTCCACAGGTTTCTATGGTCCGGCAATCGCGCGTAATAGATGCTGAAAGTGGGCATCAGCGCGGCGTGGTGCGCGGCCAGGAACTGCGCATAGGTGCGCCAATGGGCATCGGTGGGCGGCAGGCGCTCCGAGTAGTCGTACGCGGTGCTGGCGGGAGCGCCTTCGGGATCATCCACCAGCGGACGCTGCAGTTCATCGGGAATTACGCCCAGCTCGTAACGGCTCATGTGCAGCAACGCATCGACGTCCGCATCGATGCCAACCGCATAAGGAGTGGACACGAACTCGCCGTAGGTGACCAGGCCCATTTGATGAGCGCGCGCGATGATCCACTGGGTGTTGGCCGCGGTGAGGTTGTGGCCCAGCCACAACACGCGCGTTCCCAGCTGCGCCGTTTCGGTAATCTGGCGGGCGGTGTCCTGTGGGTTGAGCTCTGCAGGACGCGGACCTTCTTTCAGCTTTGCAGCCCACTCGGGGCGGTGGGCCAGCAGGCTCCAGTTATCGGTGGTGCCTACGGAGTCGAGCAGATAAATGTGCGGAGTTGGGTTGGCGGTGAAATCAATGGCGCCGCGGCGGTCGTCGCTCGACGCCACCACGGTGGTGACGCCCATGTAGAGATTGGCGCTGGCCTGGCCTTGCGAATTCATCCCGGCAAAGCCATCGACGAGGCCGGGGATCAGGTACTTTCCCGTGAAGTCAAGGACGCGCGCGCCTTTGGGAATGGGGATGGTGAAGCGTGAACCGACGTCGGTGATGCGGCCGTCGCGGATGATTACGATCGAATCCTGCAGGTCTTTTGCGGAGTGGCCCCACTCGGTGACATCGACCACGGTGCCGCCGGAGAGAACCAGAATGTTTTGAGGTGCGGCTGGAGGCTTGAGATTCGAGGGAGCCTGTGGCTGAGCCCACACCAACACTCCGGCCAGAGTCGTTATCCACAAGCAAATCGCAAGGTCCCGAACGAATCGCATAGTTGAATGGGTCTGATCAGGATTGTCGCACAGCGTCTTGTTTCGGGCCATCATCGAGGCCTGCTTGCGCACGAGCAAGATCGCCGGTAGCAATTCGTGTCCCAGGTTTTGCGCGCCGCCACGATCTAACTGGCCACCAGCGTGGCCCTCCGCCGATGTGCGAGAAGCGGCAGCACCTGGGCCTGCGCAGCTTCCACGGTCAGGCCGTATTTGGCGCGCAGATCGTCCACCTTGCCGTGCTCGATGAACTGATCGGGCCAGCCGATGCGCACCACCGGGACATGGATCCCCATCTCTTCGAGCGCTTCGACGACCGCCGTGCCGAAACCGCCCATCTTGACGTGATCTTCAAAGGTGACGAATGCCGCCACGCGGCGCGCATAGGCCGCGAGCAGCTCGCGGTCCAGCGGCTTGACGAAGCGCGGATTGATGACCGCGGCGGAGTAGCCGTCGCGCTCGAGGCGGGCGCCCAGTTCTTTGGCGAGCGCGATCATGGGACCCAGGCCGAGGATAGCCACGTCGGAGCCGTCCTCAAGGACCTCAGCTTTGCCGATGGCGAGCGCTTGCGGTTCCGGCTTGCGCTCGACGCCAGCCACGTTGCCGCGCGGATAGCGAATGGCGCAAGGGCCCGGAAGCTGAATGGCCGTAGTCATCATGTCGGCCAGTTCGTCCTCGTCTTTGGGAGCCATCAGCACAATCTCCGGAATGCCCCGCAGGTAGCTGATATCGAACAAACCATGATGCGTGGGGCCATCGTCGCCGGAGAGGCCGGCGCGATCCATGCAGAAAACAACAGGCAATTTTTGCAGGCACACGTCGTGCACAATCGGATCGAAGGCACGCTGCAGGAATGTGGAATAGATGGCGCACACCGGCCGGAAACCGCGCGTGGCCATGCCGGCGGCAAACACCACTGCATGTTCCTCGGCGATGCCCACATCGAAATAGCGCTTGGGGTGGTGCGGGCGGAACAGATCGAGCGCCGTGCCGTTGGGCATGGCGGCGGTGATGGCCACGATGCGGTCGTTCTCGTTGGCCAGGTCGACAAGGGTGTTGGCAAAAACCTCAGAGTAGGTCTGCTGTCCAGCCTTGGTTTTGCCGGTCTCTGGATCGTAGGGTCCCAGGCCGTGGAATTTCTTCTGACCATCGAGCGCGGGCTGATAGCCGCGGCCTTTCTGCGTCAGGACATGGAGAAGCACAGGGCGATCCATGCCCTTCAGGAACTTGAACGTGTCCACCAGGAGCGGCAGATTGTGGCCGTCAATGGGACCAAAGTATTCCAGGCCAAACTCCTCAAACAGAATGGAGGGCCAGAGCATGCTCTTGGCTGCCTCTTCCGCGCGCCGCGCCAGGGTTACAGCCGTCTTGCCGCCGATCTTCTGCACAATGCGCTTGGCCGACTCGTGCAGATGCTGGTAGTGCTCATTGGTAACGATCTTGTGGAAATAGCGGGCAATGGCGCCCACATTGCGGTCGATGGACCACTCGTTGTCATTGAGCACGATGATCAGGCGCCGGGTCTGCTCCCCGATGTTGTTCAGTGCTTCAAACGAAATGCCGTTGGTGAAGGCTGCGTCGCCGGCCACGGCGACAACGTGCTCGGTGCCGCCGGCCAGGTCCCGTGCCACCGCCATTCCCAAAGCGGCGGAGAGGGCGGTACCGGCGTGCCCCGCTCCAAAACAATCGTGCTCGCTCTCGGTGCGAAGCATGAAGCCGTTCAGCCCGCCTGGCTGGCGGATGGTTGCGAAGCGGTCGAGCCGGCCGGTCAGGATTTTGTGAATATACGCCTGGTGGCTGACGTCGAAGAGAATCTTGTCCTCAGGGGTATTGAAGACGGTGTGAAGCGCCATCGTCAGCTCGACCACCCCGAGATTGGGGCCCAGGTGACCACCGGTCTTGGCCAGCGTCTGGATCAGGAATGCGCGGATCTCCTCCGCCAGCTCCGCCATCTGCGCAAAACTCAGGCGCTTCAGGTCCGCGGGCGAGTGGATGGATTCCAGCAATGCTCCCATGTTTTTCCTTCCCCCGGAACTTGGCCGGGTGTCCTGCACAAACTTCCCCAGTCGAACGAAAATCAAGCCGCGAGCAGAAAAGTGCCCTCAATCTGCGTCATGAACCGCCGAAAGGCTCTTTGAACGCAGTACGATACAGTCACTTGCCGGCCCTGACACTTTCCAAGGCCGGTAACCCCTGAAAATATGCCGCCCGAAGCCGTCCTTAAGTATATCAATCCGCAAGTATACCAATCGGACGCGTCATCCGAGACCGATTGTTCTGACGGATTTGATGCTCCAGGGTCAAATGGGTAACCGGGAACTCCGGTTCTTCCTGTGCGGCCCGGCAACCGGGGGGTTGTAGGATTGCGATGAAGAGGGTCACAAGGGGGTGGGAATCGTGCGCACGACTTCCAATGCACTTTCGGCCAAAGCGATTTTGACGGGAATATTGGTGGTGGGGCTTGGCTTGCCCACCCTGCTTCGCGCGCAGTTGCCGGAACCGGGCGCGGCGCCCAGCGGGCCCAATCCGCTCTCCGACACCACCGTCAAGCCCGGCAAAATGATCCTTTTCGACCTGGAAGCGCGCTTTGCCAAAGATGTAGCCCAGCGCGGCGGGGCGGCCTTTGCCGACTGGTTCGCCGAGGACGGCGTGGCGCTGAACAACGGGCAGGCTCCGCTGGTGGGCAAGGTGGCCATCGTCAAATCCGCTAACTGGTCGGCAAAGGATTACCAGCTCACCTGGGCACCGACCGACGCCGCCATGGGACCGTCCGGGGATATGGGCTATACGTGGGGTCACTATGAAGGGCACAGCAAGGACGCGAACGGCAATCCCGTGACCACCAGCGGCCGCTACATGACCATCTGGCGCAGACAGCCCGACGGGAACTGGAAGGTGGTGCTGGATGCCGGGAGCAACGAACCGGCCGCGGCCGGCGACTGCTGCAAGGTGCCGACGGGCAACTGAAAATCGCCGGGCTTTCGAACGTTTTCGTTCGTTGACGCCCTGAGATCGCCTCCCTAAGATTGAAACAATCCGACTGCCGGGGTGTTTTGGAATGTTTGGCCAGACCGTCTCGCGCTACCGCATCGTTGAGAAAGTGGGCGGCGGCGGGATGGGCGTTGTTTACAAGGCCGAGGATCTGACTCTCCATCGCTTTGTGGCTCTCAAGTTTCTTCCCGACAATGTCATCCAGGACTCTCAGGCGCTGTCGCGTTTTCAGCGTGAAGCGCTGGCGGCTTCGGCTCTCAATCATCCCAATATTTGCACGATATACGAAATCGGCGAGCAAGACGGCCGTCCGTTCATCGTGATGGAATTTCTTGACGGAATGACGCTCCGCCATCGCATCGCTGGCCGGGCAATGGAAATGGAAGAGCTACTCTCCATCGCCATCGACGTAGCCGACGCGCTTGAAGCGGCCCACACTGCCGGCGTCGTTCATCGCGATATCAAGCCGGCAAACATCTTCGTGACCAAACGAGGCAGGGCCAAGATTTTGGATTTCGGCCTGGCCAAAATGTTGCCTGCAACGGGCAATGGTCAGGATTCAGCGACAAAGCCGGCCGAAAAGGGGACGGTGACTGCGGACTATCTCACAAGTCCCGGCACCGTTCTGGGAACCGTGGCGTACATGTCGCCAGAGCAGGTGCGCGGCAAAGATCTGGATGCCCGCTCAGATCTGTTTTCATTCGGCACCGTGATGTATGAAATGGCGACGGGCACATTGCCGTTTCGCGGCGAAAGCGTCGGCGTGACCTGTGAGGCTATCCTGAACCGCGATCCGGTCGCTGTCGTGCGTTTGAACCCCGACGTACCGGAAGAACTGGAACGGGTCATCGATAAAGCGCTGGAGAAGGATCGCAATCTGCGTTATCAGCATGCCGCTGACCTGCGCTCCGATCTGCAGCGGTTGAGGCGCGACAGCAGCCAGCTGAATGCGTTGTCATCGGATCGGATGGAACGTGAAAAAGGAAGTGCTCAATCGGCAATGCCGGCAAAGACAACAGCGTGGAAAAGCTATTACGTCATTGCAGCCGCATTCGTCGTTCTGGCAATCGCTGTTGCGGCATACTTCGTCCATCGTTCATCGCCTACCCATTTGCCCGCCAGCAGCGAGTGGGAACAGCTCACTTTCTTTACCGATTCGGCGGTGTACCCGGCTCTCTCGTCGGACGGGCGCATGCTCGCCTTCATTCGCGGAGAGAATTCTTTCTTTGGAGCCGGGGATGTCTACGTCAAGCTGCTGCCAAGCGGCGAGCCGGTCCAACTCACGCATGATTCGAAGAAGAAACTGGCCCCCTCATTCTCGCCGGATAATTCCCGCATCGCTTATAGCGTCGTCGGACCGTGGGACACCTACGAAGTGCCCGCTCTCGGTGGCGACTCTCATCTGCTTCTACCTAATTCCTCATCAGTGACGTGGATTGAAGGCGGCAAGCGGCTGCTCTTTTCCGAGATCAAAGAGGGACTGCACATGGCGATTGTCACCACCGATGAGGACAGAGGGCACGAGCAAGATGTCTATGTGCCGGCGGGGAATCGCAGCATGGCCCATCACTCCTATCTTTCCCCCGATGGACGATGGGTGCTCATTGTTCAGATGGACAGTCGAGGTGAAATCCTGCCCTGCCGAGTAGTTCCATTCTCGGGACAAGGCAAGATAAAAGTGGTGGGCCCTCCCATGGGCGTATGTCATGCCGGCGCATGGTCGCCGGACGGCAATTGGATCTACGTCACTGCCAAGACAGACGATTTTCATCTTTGGCGGCAGCGCTTTCCGGACGGAGAACCGGAGCAAATCACTTTTGGTCCCACTTCGCAGGATGGGATTGCCATGGCGCCCGACGGCAAGTCGGTAATCACATCCGTCGGTTCAGAGGACCACACAGTTTGGATGCACGACAAAGACGGTGACCACCAGATCTCCTCCGAAGGCAATACTTCCGACCCAACGTTTTCGCCCGACGGCCATAAACTTTATTTCATGATGGCCAACGGCAGCAGCCATAGCCAGGAACTGTGGGCCAAGGATTTGGACAGCGGATCACTGGAGAAGGTCCTGACTGATTACCCCATTCAGACCTACAGTCTATCCGCGGACGGGAAGGAGATTGCCTTTGCCATGAAAGACGAAGCCGGCCGTTCAAACCTCTGGATTGCGCCAACCAATCGCCGCTCGTCGCCGGTGCACATTGTCTCCGCGGTTCCTGAGGATTCTCCTTTCTTCCTGCCCAATGGAGACTTGATCTTCCGCGCCGTCGAAGGCGCCTCCAACTTTCTCTATCGCATGAAGGCGGATGGAACCGATCGCCGCAAGGCGATCCCCGGCCCCATTCTGGATAGCGATGCCGTATCGCCTGACGGACGCTGGGTGCTTGCTTCGACCCCGAACCCGGACGAAGAACATACCGCTGCAATCAAGGCCTTCGCGTTGGACGGGAGTGGTGCATTGCCTTTGTGTCTCGGTTATTGCGCGGTTCATTTTGACGCGGCGGGAAGATATGCCTTTATTTCATACCCGACCCCGCTCACGAGCAGTTATTCTGTCCCGCTGATGGAGCCCACCGGGCTTCCAAAGGTCCCGCCGACTGGAATCGTGCGCGTCGAGGACTTCACCAATCCGAAGACGAATACTCCGATTCCCTGGTATGTGGAGTCAGCCATCAGCCCGTCGATCTACGCCTACACTCGAAGCAACACGCGCCGCAATCTCTATCGCATCCCGTTGCCATGAGCGGCGCCAAACGTTGGTCCGAAAAGTACACGCGCACTTCCGTTCTCCGGTGTCGCCAGTAACCTCCACAGGTAACACATTGTCCGCGATTCTTGCCTTCTCAAAGTAACTCTTAAGCGAGCATCTGTGCGGAAATCTCAATTACTTAGGTCGTAATTCGCGAGTACTAAAACTCCCATCTTTGTGGCAGGGCCAATCTCCGCTACATACTCGATACTTGCGGAGGGTGATCGTGTATCTTATGGACACAATGCAGGGTCAATATCCCGTCGATCATCTCGCAGTAGCTTTGCGGCAAGAATTCGAGATCTTCGATCGCAACCCGGACCCTGCGCTGGACGAGCTTACTGAGCTCTCCGCCGTGCTGTGTAACGCTGACTACGCCTACATCGGCTGGATGGATTTCAATCGCCTCTGGTTCAAGTCGCGATTCGGTTTCAAATCGCAGGAGCAGCCGCGCACCGCCACCGCCGACCAGTGGCTGCTGGAGAAGGGTCAGCCGCTGCTGATTCGCGATGCCAGCCGGGACAACCGTTTCCCTCCAACTGGGATTCCGCTGCTGGGCGCAAAGCCATGCCGCTCCTATGCGGGCGTTCCGCTCATCTCGAGTTCTCAGCAGGTAGTGGGAACCCTGGCGGTGCTGGCGCGCGAGCCAGGGAGTTTTAATCAGGAGCACATCACGTTGCTTGAGGTGCTGGGGCGGCAAGTGGTCACGCGCCTGGAACTCTATGCCCGCATGCGCGCACAGGAACAGGCGCAGCGCTCCCGCCAGCGCATGGAACGCGCCCTGGCCATCGAGCGTTGCTTCGTTGCGGCGACGCTGGACTCGATCCCTGCGTTGGTCGTCGTTCTCGATACTGCGGGACGGACGGTGCGGCTGAATCAATCCTGCGCGCAACTTACGGGGCTGGGCCTGGCCGACGCGGTTGGCCGGCCTTTTGTCGACGAGTTTTTGCAACCCGACGACCGCTCCTGGGCCGATGCCAGGCTACGTGAGGCCGTCAACGGACAGGTTTCAGGCCCGCACGAAACCGCCTGGCGGGTGGTGGGGGGGCTTAGCCGGCGCGTGAGTTGGACGCTGCGCCCGCTGCAGGGGCCCGACGGCGAGATTCAGTACCTGATTGTCAGCGGCCAGGATGTGACCGACCAGCGCCAGGTGGAAATGGCGCTGCACTCAAGCGAAGCGCGCTATCGCGAAGTGGTTGAGCATTCACTCGGCTTCGTCTTTACCTGCTCGCTGGAGGGACGGCTCACTTCGCTGAATGCGTTTACAGCCGAGACGCTCGGCTACCGCTCAGAAGCTTTGATGGGCCGCTTTGTTTCCGAGCTTCTGGATGCGAAAGGCCTTGCTGCCTTTCAAGATTGCCTGCGCACGCTGGAAATGAAAGACGAGTGGCAGGGCGCCTTGACACTGCGCCGCAGCGACGGTGTGTATCGCCGCATTGCCTGCCGCAGCCGGCGCATGGAACTGCCCGGGGAGCGGCCCTTCATCCTGATCCACGGTACCGACGTGACCGAGCAGCACGAGGCGGAGCAGGCGCTGCATCTGGCCACAAGGCAGCGCGAGCTGATCCTCGAATCGGTGGGCGACGGCATCTATGGTATCGACCTTGAAGGCCGCCTGACCTTTATCAACCAGGCCGGTGCGCATGCACTGGGGTACACGCCTGAGCAGTTGACTGGCCGCGATCTGCATGAAGTCATTCACCACAGCCACGCTGACGGGACGCCTTACTCGAAGTCGACGAATCCGATTTTGCAGGCGCTGCGCCGGTGCGAGTCCATCCGCATGCGCGACGAGGTCTTCTGGCGTCACGACGGCTCCTCATTCCCCGTTGAATACAGCGCCAACCCTCTCATTGAAGAGGGGCTCATTTCCGGCATGGTGATCGCCTTCCAGGACGTCTCCGGGCGGCGCCGGCTGGAGCGCATGAAGGACGAGTTCATCTCTACCGTGAGCCACGAACTGCGCACGCCGCTCACCTCTCTTCGTGCGTCTCTGGGGCTCATCTCCTCGGGCACGCTGGACAAGCGTCCGGAGAAGCAGCGGCAGATGCTGGACATGGCCATCGGCAACTCCGACCGGCTCATTCGCCTGGTCAATGACATTCTGGACTTTGAGAAGGTCGAGAAGGGAAAGCTGGCGTTCGATCGCCAGCCGGTGGAGGCGATTGACCTGCTCCGCCGCGCCGCCGACGTGGCCTACGGCGCGGCCAACCAGAGGCATATCAGCGTCCACGTTGAAGCTCCCCCCGCGCAGGTGCTGGCCGACGAAGAGCGCGCCCTGCAGGTGCTGAACGAGCTGGTTGTCAACGCCATCAAGTTCTCGCCGCCCAACACTTCCATTCGCCTCTCCGCTCTGCCCGTGCCTGCGGCCACCGACAGCTCCGCGGACGAGAGGCGGGACCCGGACAGACGGGATGAGATCTGCTTCACCGTCGAAGACCAGGGCCGCGGCATCGCTCCCGAGAAGTTGGAACGCATCTTCGAACGCTTCCAGCAGGGTGACGCTTCAGACTCGCGCGCGCTGGGCGGCACCGGGCTGGGCCTCGCCCTCTGCCGCAGCATCGTGGAGCAGCATGGCGGGCGCATCTGGGCGGAAAGCACGCCGGGCAAAGGCAGCCGGTTTCACTTCACGCTGCCGGCTTACGTGCCCAGTGGCCTGTAGAACTCTCCTAGAATCCGCCGAATTCATTGTCTCATTCGAGCCATTTATTATCCCTGTTGGATTCACGCGATGAACGAGCAACTGCGCAGTGCCGAAGTCGTGCGCCAATTCCAGATTGAGGGCGGGTTGTCTGCGGTCGCACCTTACGGCTCCGGGCACATCAACGACACATACTGCGCAGTCTTCAATGATGCTGGCGTGCCGGCGCGGTACATCCTGCAGCGTATCAACACTGCCATCTTCAAGAACCCCGCAGCGCTGATGGAGAATATCCAGCGCGTGACGTCGCATCTGGCTTCAACACTGGCGGGCGAGCCGGATAGCGAGCGCCGCGTGCTCACACTGATTCCGGCACGCGATGGGCTGCCTTGGCACGCGGATGCGGAGAGCAGCTTCTGGCGTGCGTATCGCTTCATCGAGAAAGCACGGGCATACGATGCTGTCGAGTCTCCGCAGCAGGCGTATGAGGCGGCCAAAGCGTTTGGAGAATTCCAGAAGCTGCTTGTGGATTTGCCCGCGCCGCGGCTGCACGATACAATTCCCGACTTTCATAACACGCCCAAACGATTCGCAGACTTCGAGCAGGCTCTCGCTGCGGACGCGGCCCATCGCGCGGCCAATGCACGTGCGGAGATTGAATTTGCTTTCGCGCACCAACCCATCGTCAACGTGTTGCTTGACGCTAGCCTTCCTGAGCGCATTACGCATAACGACACCAAGTTCAACAATGTCCTGCTCGATGACTCGACTGGCGAGGGGCTCTGCGTGATCGATCTCGATACAGTGATGCCGGGCCTCGCGCTTTACGATTTCGGCGACATGGTGCGAACTACGACCAGTGCGGTTATGGAAGACGAGCGGAACCTATCTCTCGTGACGATGCAGTTCCCCAAGTTTGAGGCGCTGGCGCGAGGTTACCTGAGCTCGGCGGGCAGCTTCCTTACCAGGGCCGAGAAGCAGCACTTGGCATTCGCCGGAAAACTGATCACCTTCGAGCAGGGGATTCGCTTTCTTGCTGACTATCTTGCCGGAGACATCTACTACAAGGTGCATCGCGACGCGCAGAACCTTGACCGCTGTCGCACGCAGTTCAAGCTCGTCGAGTCGATCCAAGAGCAGGAGGAACGAATGTTCAGTCTGGTTAGTGCGCTGGTTGGCGGTTGAACAAAGCAAGCTGGACGAGCCGCAGCAGCGTGAATGCCAGGATGGCCAGCGTCAGCCACGCGAACCAGTTGCCCAGTTTTAGATAGAGGGTTGTGTCGTGTACTGCGGGCACATCCGCGATCAACGTTGCGAATGGCGCGGAATTGCTTTGCATCTCGGCCAGAATCCGGCCGCGGTTGTCGCTTACCGTGAGATAGCCGCGCCGCGCCGCACGAGCAATGCCAAAGCCGTCTTCCACACCCCGCATAACGGCGATGTGGCCATGCGAAAAGCGATCAAGAACGAAATCCCATGCCGGCACAAGCAGCAGGCCCGTTCCGGCATTGCCATAGCGGCGCGAGAGGCCGGTAAAGTCCATGTCTTTGCAAATGGCAACGCCCAAATTGTCGGTTCGTTCCGTCTTCGCCACAAGATCGTTGCCCGGCGTGAATATTGATTCAAAAGGAGGTAGCAGATGATGTTTGTTGTAGCTCATAACCTGCGCATCGGGCGAGTAGACACGCGCCTGGTTGTACTCGACCTGCGGCGATATGTGGCCGACGCCCACAACGATTGTTGATCCGGTTTTGTCGGCGAAGGACTGGAAAATCGAATCGATATTTGTCGTATTCGGATCCACGATCGAACCCAAATGCTCCGGCAGCACAATCAACTTCGCGCCTTGTGCGGCAAGGGATTCAGCGTGTGCAGCATAGTCGCGCAGCACTCGGTCGGTGTCGGCGCCAGGAGCGGCTACATCGGTATTTTCCGGCAGGTCGGAAGCCACAAGGCCCACGCGCACGGTATGTCCCAGTGGCGGTGGCAGCGCCAGGCGGACTGTGCCGAAGACCAAAACCGCTGCGACTACGCCGAGCGTCGCACTTACAATACGAATCGCCTGCTTGGGTGCAGTGCTGCGCAGGTGAATACCGATGGCCAGCGCGGATGAAAAAGACAGCACCACAAAACTGATGCCCCACGGACCCGTGATGGATGCCAGTTGCAACACCGGCAGAAAATTGAGTTCCGAATAGGAAAGGCTGATTGCCGTGCCGTGCGGGGAAGTCAGATTGAAGATGTATTCGAAAGAAACCCACGCTGCCGGAAAGACCACCAGTGCGCTCCAATAAGCCCCGCGCCGCAGCAGTGAGCGGTAGAGCATTACAGCAAGCGCGAACACAACCGCCGGCACTACCAAGATTTCCACGCGGCCCGCGAGCGGCACATGCAGGAGCGCATTGAAGTAGT
>JBKQNU010000068.1:0-7382 GCA_052145815.1 Occallatibacter sp. | reverse complement strand
TCTTTTGCTCGATGGGTGGGAGACCAAAGGCCAAGCTCGGGTAATTCCCGTCCTTGTTTCTTTCTAGTCCCCCACCGGCGAAGCCGACCCACTGAAGATAAAACTGTGCCCCATCCATCGAGCGTCTTTTGCTCGATGGGTGGGAGACCACAAAGCCTAACCCTCGGCCACCTTCCAATCCCTTTCTTGTTAGAAATCCGCGCAGCCGGCCATCGCTGAACCCTCTACAATCCATTCCATGAGTTCTCCTCTGCAAGGCGGTCCACTTCCCAGCTACGAGCAAGCTGCTCACCTGGTTGCTTCCCGCGCGGCGCGACTGGCAGAGAGGCGGCCTTTGGTCGAGCGTATCCAGCTTGGCGCGGCGGCCGGGCGTGTGCTCTCTCAGCCGATCCGTGCCGATCAGGACCAGCCGCCGTTCGCCCGCTCCACGCGCGATGGGTTTGCGTGCCGCGCCGCTGAAGCCTCGAAGCATCAGGCTCTCCGCATCGCGGGCTCCACGCATGCTGGAGAGGCTCCCATCGGACCCCTGCCGAAAGGCGCCGCCTGGGAGATCATGACCGGCGCGCCGGTTCCAGCAGCAGCCGACGCCGTGGTGATGATCGAACACGTGCAGGTGTCCGGCGGCCACGTTCGGCTGTGTCCGGAGCGCAAGGTGAAATCAGGCGAGAACATTGTTGCCCAAGGTGCACAGGCGCGTGAGGGCGACGAAGTGCTCCCTGCAGGCGCGGCAATCACCTTCGCGCAAATTGCGCTTGCTGCCACATGCGGATGCTCGATGCTCGAAGTGTTTGTCAGGCCGCGCGTGGCCATCCTCACCACCGGCGATGAACTTGTTTCCGTGGAGTCCTCGCCCGCTGCCGGGAAGATCCGCAACTCAAACGCTCCCATGCTGGCAGCCATGGTTGCGGCTGCTGGAGGCGAGGCGTGGGTGCTGCCGGCAGCGAAGGACGAGGCTGAATCCCTGAATGCTGCGCTGGCGGAGGCCGCAAAGGCGGATATGGTGCTCATCTCCGGTGGCGTCTCGGCGGGGAAATTCGACCTGGTTGAGCCGGCGCTGGCCCGCATGGGCGCGCGCTTCCACTTCACCGGCGTTCGCATTCAGCCGGGAAAGCCGCTGGTCTTCGGGGAACTGCCAGGCGCCGCAACTGCTTCTGTGCCATTCTTCGGGCTGCCCGGGAATCCGGTTTCTTCTGCCGTGACCTTTCTGCTTTTTGGCGCGCAGGTGTTGGGCGCGCTCGCGGGGAGCCGGGAATGCGGCCCACGCTTTGCGCTGGCGCGATTGGCCGCTGAGACCGACAGGCGCAACAAGCCTGGGCTGACGCGGTTTCTGCCCGCCTATTGCAACTTCAACCCGGGCGCCCGGCAGCTTCCGGAAGTCGTGATGGTGCCCTGGCAGGGGTCGGGCGACCTGGCGGCGCTGGCCCGCTCGAACTGCTTTCTGGTGATTCCGGAAGAGACTTCGAGTATTCCAGCGGGTGAAATCGTGCGTATTCTTCTACCTTGAACCCAGCCCCGCTGGCGAGAAAAGTCGCTGTGCCCCATCCATCCGCGGCCTCATCGCGGATGGGTGGGATGTCATGAACCCCAATCAACCCTCGTTCAAGAGGAATCTCCATGTCTGAACTCTCCCACTTCGACGCCTCCGGCCAAGCCTCAATGGTTGACGTCAGCGCCAAGCAGGCCACGCGCCGCACCGCAACCGCTTCGGCCTTCGTCGAGCTGTCCGCGGCGGTGCTCGCTGCGCTGCCCAACAACCCCAAGGGCAACCCGCTGGAAGTGGCGCGCTTTGCCGGCATCCAGGCGGCCAAACGCACTGCCGACCTGATTCCCATGTGCCATCCGCTTCCGCTCACCCACGTCGATGTGCAGGCGGAGGTGGTGGATGGGGGTGTGCGCATCACCGCTTCAGCAGCAACCACCGGACCCACGGGCGTAGAGATGGAGGCGCTCACCGCTGCCTCTATCGCCGCCCTTACCGTCTACGACATGACCAAGGCGCTGGACAAATCCATCGTCATCCGCAGCATTCAGCTCGAATCCAAATCCGGCGGCAAGAGCGGAGACTACAGGCGCGGCAACGCCTGAACAGCTTGCAGAAGAACCCCGGCTTGCGCCCCGGCGCGCCTTAGGAGAATCGAGAACCTATCCAAAAACTGGCATTTGCCCGCCTCCAAACCGGCACAAAGGATCCGTGCAAAGGATCCGTGCCCCATCCATTCGCCTTCTTTGCGAATGGGTGGGAGGCCACAAACCCCCACCGGCCCCCGTTGATCTTGGATTCTTGGTCGGGCCCTAAGAAAGTCCCCGTGCATCCAATGAGCAGGGAGTCTCCCCGGAATGTGGGAGAAGAAAAGAGCGCAACTTGCTATACCCTGTTGGTGTTCTTACCGATAGGAGCAGTAACTGGAGCAGCAAATCCTGGGGGTCAAAAAATGGCAAACTTCCCCAATCCCGAATTCCCCATCAGCAGCGCCGATTGCGCTGACATCGAGGCGATCTTCATTGAACTGATGCGCGACCTCAACGCCGCCACACAGGCCGGGGCGCTCAATTCGACGCTCCCATTCAACGACCCTCCGGCCAGCGCGCAGGACCACCGGTCCATGTAGCGGCCGCGGGCGGAGCACCCGTTCGTTCACCCGCCTGGCAGCCGACGCCCGCTCTCTCATTCAATTCGCATAGTTGCTTTCCGCGCGGAGCGTCCGTGCGCTACGATTCTCCTTCCCGTTGAAGGAGCCTTGATGCATCGCTTTGCCTTGATCTACTTGGGAGCCATATTCCTTGCGGTCACCGGAGCCGCCGGCCAATCGGTTTCTGTTTTCCAGACCACTCCCGATCTCCTCGAAGCACTTTCCGAGCGGGCGACGCTGCGCTTCTCGACCGTGCCCGGCAGCGCCGCAGCGGCCCCCATCATCACCGTCGACGACGCCCAGCGTTTCCAGGAGATCGACGGCTTTGGCGCCTCACTGACTGACGCGGCGGCATGGCTCTTCGCGAAAAAGCTCACCCCAGCCCAGACCGATGCCGCCTTCAAGTCCCTTTTCAGCCGCAAGAACGGCATCGCCCTCAGTTTTCTTCGCCAGCCCATCGGCTCGTCGGACCTGGCAGTGACCTTCTACTCATTCGACGATCTCTGCCAGCAGACCACGAAAGCCTGCATCACTCCGCCCGGTGTGTCCGACCCCAGCCTCGAGCATTTCTCCATCGCCCACGACCAGGAGTACATTTTGCCGCTGCTCAGGAAGGCGCTCGACCTGAACCCCGCAATCCACGTGATGCTGACGCCGTGGAGCCCGCCCGGCTGGATGAAGACCTCAGGATCGATGCTGGGGGTCATGCCCACTTTGGGCGCGAATGGCAAGCCGCAGCCGTCCAGCCTGCGGCCGGAGTTTTACCCTGCGTTTGCCAGCTATCTGGTCAAGAGCATTCAGGGTTATCAGGCCGCCGGCGTTCCCGTGTGGGCTCTAAGCGTGCAGAATGAGCCGCTGGCCGCTCAAACGGACTACAGCGCCATGCAGATGCTGGCCAATGAGCAAGCCACCTTCCTCGGCGATGCGCTGGGGCCGGCGCTGGCTGCCGCAGGGCTTAAGCCGAAGGTGATGGCCTACGACCACAACTGGGACCGGCCGGACTATCCGGAAACCGTCCTGAAAGACCCCAAGGCTGGCGCGCTTGCCGCCGGAACCGCCTGGCACCACTATGCCGGCAACCCCTCCGTGATGAACGGATTCCACGAGCAATTCCCGCAGAAGGACCAGTGGGTCACTGAAGCGGCCGGCGGGACATGGCAAAAAGGGATCGGCCAAACCGGGCCGGGTAAGATGGGAAACATTCTTGCCGAAGAGGCCGCTGAGCTCATCGCTGTGACCCGCAACTGGTCAAGGAGCTATGTACTCTGGGCGCTGGCTACGGACCAGAACCATGGACCCTTCGTAGGCGGATGCGACACCTGCCGCGGCCTGCTGACCATCGATTTATCAAGTCCGGAGAGAGCGGCGGTTAAGCCTGAGCTCGACTATTATGTCCTCGGCCAGGCGAGCAAATTCCTGCTGCCGGGCGCGGTTCGCATCGCTTCCGACGAGCCTCCGGGGACGTGGCTGAAAGATGTGGCCTTCCGCAACCCCAACGGGACAGTCGTGCTCTACACGCTCAACGCCGGCGCAACCAGCCAGGAAGTGCGCATAGGATTCCGCGGAAAGACAGCAGCCACCACCCTGCCTGTGGGGACGGTGGCCACATTTGTCTGGAAGCCGTGAGCGGCGAGATTCCTGATCCGCTTACACCGGCTGTTGATAATTGTCTTCTTCCTCTTCCAGGCCATAGCGGCGAAGCAGGTTCGGCAGGCTCTGCGAGAACGCCGAGCGCGGCATCACCGTATCGCAACCAGCCTCAATGGCCTTCAGCTTCAGGTCGCCCTGCAGATGATTCAGGAACCCGATGATCGAGGTCGCCTTCTTCAGCTTGGCTTTGAACTTGGGAATCAGGGTGAGCGGCTTGGCATTCAGATTGTTCAGGTCGAACACCACCAGGGTGGGCCGGTCGGCTTCGGCGACATCCGTGAGCTTGGCTACTGAATCCTTGTCATTCTTGACGAACTCCACCTTCACGCCCAGCTTCTTAGAGGTTTCGTTGATCTTGGCCTGAAAGAACAGATCGTCGATGAAGCAGAAGATGCGCGTCGGCGCGTCGTCCCGCGCCACAACCGCAGCCGCTGGCGGAGCATAAGCGTCCAGGTAGTAGCCGCCGCCATGGCCGTTGTTGCTGGTGATCTGAATCGTCGACGGAGGGCCGTCCGCGACGTTCCCGTTCACAGCGCGATAGCTGTGATCCATGGGACCGACAAACTCGCGCGGGCCTTTCTGCTTGCCCTTGCGCTTGCCCTGCGAGCCGGCCTGCGAATTCCCGGGCGAGTGCGAGGCAACGTTGTTGCCGGGCTGGCCCGAACCCCCGGAGCCCTTCTGGAAGAACTTCTTCTTCTTCCGGCCCTGGCCCTGCCCCTGGTGGCCCTGGTGCATCGCTTTGGGCGGAGGGGGAGTTGCGGCCTGCGCGACAGGCTGCGCCGGCAGCGGCGCCTGGGGCTGTATCTGCCCCTGCTGAGCTTGCTGCGGGTTCTGTTGGCTGCTCTTGTTCTTGCGGCGGCGCCGGCGGCGCCGATGCCCTTGCGACTGTCCCTGGCCATTTGCCGGGGCTGGCCCCAGTTCAGTCTGGGGCTGCGTCGATTCTGTCGTCATGCGTGTACATCCTGGCAATGTGCTTTTTGGTGCATTGCGTTTCTGCGCTCAGCCGCCCTGGTCCCGCTGCTGAGTTTCTTTTGCCGGCCGCCCATCCTGATTCGGACGGGGAACACTTCGGCCCGCGATCTGGTCACTTGAGGGCATCCGGCACGCTGCGCCGCAACTCCGCTGCAGTGCAATCTGCCACGATCCCCGGAAGAATGGCCCCTTTTGCTGCCTTGCCAGCACCTACCCAGAAACCCCGCAGGAGTTCCCTCCGGCTCTTCTGAATCGATTGGCTGCGGCAGGTGCTTTCCTCTGGTAATGCCCTTCCTAAGGGAGTTTCCGCCACCAGTGCCTGACTAAGGAATGAACAGTGCGGCGAAACATCCTTGCTCGGCGGCGAGCGCGCTCTGCCCGGTTGGGGTGGCTCGCGTCAGCCGCTTGATAGGCAAGTCTGATACTACAGGCAAGCGCCGTAGCTGGCAAGTACAGTTTGCGGCAACTGGTCTAGCAGGGGCTGCCGTCTGTCAAAATGCGCCAGATACACGAAACGCCACTCTCATCGGAGTGGCGTTTCGCTGTCCTGCGCTGGTCACTGGCCTCCCAAGTCGATTGAGGGCGGTGGTTATATCCACCGCGCCATCTGCAGGTTCTTCCGGCCGGTTTCCCCTTTTGAGGGCCGCTTCGTTGGCGGTGGCTCTTGCCGGATCCTGCTGTTCTTTGGGCTGGCCGGGATATTTTCCAGCAGCCGGTACATCACTGGCACCCTCTAAATAGCAATTCGCGGACCGTTTGTACTGCTGTTTGTTTTGAATCACTTGCGCCCGAGTAAGAAAGGCAATCGTCTGTATTCTGGAATCCAAAGCGAATAAAAAATACAAAAAATAATACAACCGCTTTCAGCGCTGGCATTGTGGACAGTAGTGCGTACCTCTCCCGGCGATCAAGATCCGCCGGATCGCTCTCCCGCACACCCGGCATGGCTGCCCCGTGCGCAGGTAGACGCAATGCTCCAGCTGGAAGAACCCGCGCACTCCGTCCGCGTCCACATAATCCGATACCGACGACCCTCCCAGGCGAATGGCGTGCTCGAGAACTTCGCGCACGGCCAGCCGCAACCGCTCCAGTTCTGCCCTGGTCAGGCGGCCCGCGCGCCGCCGCGGCCTGATCCCGGCCCGGAACAGGCTCTCGTCGGCATAAATGTTGCCCACCCCGGTCAGCAGAGATTGATTGAGCAGCGCTGCCTTGATGGCCAGCTTACGCCCGCGAAACAGCACCGCAAAGTCTTCCGCGCCAATGCTGAGCGGCTCTTTTCCAGCGCCCGTGAAGCCGGCTGTCCGTCCCAGTTCGCGAAGCTCCAGGCGCCCGAACCGGCGCGGGTCAACAAAGCGAATCTCCCGCCCGCTCTTGAGCAGGAGCCGCGCATGGGTGTGGTTTGCTACTGGACCATCGGGCGTCGTAACCAGCAAGCGCCCTGTCATGCCCAGGTGCACGATCCATTGCGCGTCTGGAATGGGATTGCTTTCGTCCCCGGGGCCCAGTTCGCAGACAATGTGTTTTCCGGTGCGATGCACGCCGAGAATCACGCGGCCTTCGAGTCCCCTGGCCTGTCGCGCCAGCGGCGTCTTGAAAGGCTCACGATGTGTGCCAAACCATGCTTCGACGATCTGGTCGTCGCGAACGCGCGCATCCACTCCACGCGCAATGGTCTCCACTTCCGGAAGCTCGGGCATCAGTCCATTGTAGAAGGAAGAGCGGTCCCGATTATCAGGTGGGGCAGGTTGTGTCCTAAGGGTGCGTTGCCCGGTCTAGTTGGCGCGGATGCGATCCAGAATGCACCTCTGAGTAGCACCTTCAAATGTGATATTGAAGTGATCGAAGAATCCATTCATTCCAAGAAGGGCTGCGATTGGAAGGTTCTCTTTGAATCCGGCCCTGATTTTAATTGGGCCTCCGAATACGTACAGCGTTATGTCGTGAAGCCAGCTCACGTCAGCTCCGCCGATTCCGTTTAATGTTTCAACTTCTCCTGCTTTAAGATCTAGAGCATTTCTAATTTAACTATTTACATTTTGTGCGATAATATTCCTGCCGGCAGAGAGGAGGCAGGATGCAATCGTATTCGCAGGATTTGCGTGAGCGTGTGTTGTGGGCGCTGGATCGTGG